>JBLIOD010000107.1:0-3152 GCA_047639475.1 Gammaproteobacteria bacterium | reverse complement strand
TATGTATAGTTGTATGTATAAAAAAATAATTATTTAATATCTTAATCAGTCGGAGGAAATGCCATGTCTGAGCGTTTGAACGGAACCGTTAAATGGTTCGATCATCGAAAAGGCTTTGGATTTATCGAATACGCTGATGGTGAAAAAGATGTATTTGTGCACTATCGTGAAATCCAAGGTGAAGGCTTTCGTACGTTATACGAAGGTCAAAAGGTCGAGTTCGAACTAATAGAACGAGACCGGGGCTTGGCGGCAGAAAATGTCGTTGGTGAAATCAAAGAAGACGAAAACGAGGAGGAAGCCTAAGGGTTTCTTTTTTATGGAAGGGCAATGTCTGCCCAATAAAATGGATGATCAGACGCGGGTGAGTGGATTACGCCCGCGTTTTTTACACTTACCCCTCTTACTAATATCCAGTCAATTTTCTCTCGTTTATCACTGTCAGGGATTTGTTGGTGTGCGTCGATGACTTGGCCTGCTTGCAGTACCTGCTTTAGCATAGGAAAATCACCGACCATATTTAAATCACCCATCAATATGGCTTTGTCGTATTGAGTAAACTTGTCTAAGACAGCTTTGAGTTGGCTCTCCTGATCGGTTCGGCGAGCCAAATGGGTAACAAAAACGGTTACTGGTTGACCTTGAATTTGACATTCCATTTGTAATAAACAACGGGGGTGATTGCCGACGGTGTCTGCTAGTGGTGTGACCGCCCAGTGGTTTATCGGAAAGCGGCTAAGCGCACCATTGCCGCGATTTTCAAATCCCCAACGCATTTGATTGCAAGCGAAGACGCCAGCTAGATTGAGCTTCTTTGCTAGCTTATGCAGCTGGTTTTCAAGAATGAAAGGAGTGCCGCCTTCTAATTCGGACAATCCCGCAATATCACACTTTGAGAGCATTCCAGCAATGCGGTTTAGATCTCTGCGGCCGTCGGTCCCTCTGGTCCGGTGAATATTATAAGCGCCTACAGTGATAGTACTGGACAGATCATTCGATATAGGGGGCGCAATGAAGCTGCCTTGAGTAGCCTTCGCGGGTCGTCGTTTTGAAATAAGCAACAACAATAAAACCGTTATAATTAAAGCACTGTATCCCATAGCAAGTAGTTTAGGCGAAGCAGGTAATAGTGCCTAGGACTTTTGCTCAGTTAGTTGTGGCGTTTTAACCGATTTGAAAAATAATATTATGCTTGATTTGAGTGACCTTCATCAAACCTTTGAGGCCGAGGCAATACCGAAGCAAATAGAGGGCTATAGCCTAGATAAAATACCCTGTTGCTGGATTTTACGGCGGGGTGAATCCAACGAGTATGTCAAAATGAATGACACAGGCATATTGATTTGGAGTTTGTGCGAAGGTAACTTAAGCGTGGGTGAAATAATTGAAACGCTACAAGAAGAGTACCCAGACGCCCTCGATATCGAAAAGGATATTCAGCGAACGCTAGATAGCTTAGTAGAAGAGCAAGTAATTACCATTAACGCCTAACCGGCTTTACCGCAAATTCTATCTGGCTAAGGCCAGCTAGCCCGACGGCTTCCATCAGCTCAATGACCTTGCCATGTTGGGCATCTTTATCTGCATGAATGACGATAACGGGCTCTGTGAGAGTCTGGCCTTTTTGCGACTGTTCGATCGTTTGCAAAATTTCCAATGCAATACGTTTTACATCGGCGTTTTCGATTAATCGAGTAGGGTAGTTGCCCTCGGGCTGTATCGCAATTTCACCCAGTGCATTGACGTTGACAAATACGCGCAGCTGCTGAGATTTAGGTGCCGTTGCATCCGCTTCGGGTAAGGTGATATCAATCGCCGCATTACGATTAAAGGTAGTGGTGACCATGAAGAAAATAAGCAACAAAAATACCACGTCTATCAGTGGCGCTAAATTTACCGTTAGCTCTTCTTCGTCGCCTGAAGTGAAATTCATTGTTTCGAAAGGGCTATTGAGCGGCTTTGCCTAAAGCAGAAAGCAGTTTCATCACCTCGCGCTCCATTTCTACCGCCAAGGTTTGGATACGGCTTTTGAAGTGCCGATAAAACAATAACGATGGTATCGCTACGCTTAAACCCGCAGCAGTTGTAATTAAAGCCTGGGATATACCCGCTGAGAGTGCTTGCGCATCGCCCACGCCTACCGCGGTGATGGCAGTGAATACCTTAATCATGCCAACGACCGTTCCTAATAAACCCAATAATGGGGTAATGGCAGCAACTGAGCCCAAGGTATTTAAATAGCGCTCCAAGTCGTGAACATGGTGGCGACCGCTGTCTTCAATAACCGCCTTTAGTTCGTTGGTGCTAAGGTGAGCGTTTTGTAAGGTGATAGAGAACAAGCTACCCAAGGGGGACTGTGCCGCCAAGGTATTGAGATGAGCCTTACTGATTTTTTCTTGTTGAATGAGCTTTTCAACCTTCTTGTACAAGCCAACGGGCAGTACGCGTGAGCGTTGTAAGTTCAGAAATTTATCGATAATGATGGCAAAGGCAGCAACCGAACAGAAAAGAATCGGCCAGATTAGCCATCCACCAGTGTTGAGTAGTTCAAACACGTTTTTACCCAATAATTATTTGCGCTAGAGTTTAGACGATAGATATGCGTAAGGTCGAGTTTATTTAACCGTTGCACTATTTCAGGGCGATTTATAGGCAACTTATCTTTAGGTTTTTTCAGTGGTCTAAAAATGGTTGTCGGGTCGACACAAGTAAAAGGTATATTTCAGAGAGAATTGGCCGCTTTTAATGATGGCGCGACCGCCAGGAAAGCCACCATAGCACGATGTGACATCCTATCGCTGCCTATGCCAACGAAGCGTTAGATGTTTCTCATTAACCGGGTTTTACATTATGCCGCAGACACTAGAGAGTGAATTCATCCTCAGTACTTGTCCTAGAGATTGCTACGATGCCTGTGGCCTTAAGATACGGGTAGAAATAAGGTGTCATAGTTCAGGTTGCGGAAGACCCTGATCATCCAGTGGCTAAAGATAAACTGTGCCGAAAGTACTCAATTGGCTATAACGAGAGTGCAGCATAACTCACGGCTGTAGCTTGATATTTCCGAAGTGGTCGTTTTTTGAGATATATTTGCCTAATTTCACGTAATCGATCATGATTTAGTCGACATTTTATCGATTCGAGCGCCTAAG
>JBLIOD010000106.1:0-3375 GCA_047639475.1 Gammaproteobacteria bacterium | reverse complement strand
TTTATATTCCGTGGCCACGCTCTGGGTGACCTTGCATTATCCGCATTAGCCTTTCAAAGAAGTCAGGGCGTAAGTTAATCCGTGCCACATAACAAATACCAGCACTCAGAAAAGCCACTCGCTACGCTCCTGATTTTCTGGTGTGGCAGGCGTTATGCTGATTACCAAATTCTTTATCTTGGATCTTAAGTTGGAATGAGAAAATGACGGATTTCATTGGAACTGAAAATTTAGTTGTACTGCAACAACGAATTCTCGCACGGCAGTCGTTGATCGATAGAGACATCAATCTGGTCAACGGAGGGCGCCTCATGCTTTTTCTAGACCCAGATCTAACAGGCTGGAACACCGTAAGAAGGTACGCAGAAGAAGATCAGCTCATAGGTTTTCCTGCAGTAGAAGAAGAAAAAATGATTCCGCTAATTCACAGGTATTTAGGAGTTGGTTGGAAAACGCCCACCTGGCTTTGTCTTACAGGAGGTGTCGATCGAGTCCTTCACTGTTGTCGTGACATAGTAAAATCGAACCCTCTTCCAACAAGCTGGAACATCACTACACTCGAACAGCCCGACAGTGGAATGGTTGATGAGATTCAGGCGTTGAATTCGGAAACTGGGGTTTTACCTTACCCCGCCTACTACATGCGGTCTGAAGCATTACCTGTACTCACTGTTTGTATCCTGAATGCAGATAACGATTTAGTTGCAACAGCCTCGGTTGCGGACCGCTACAACCTGAATAGTCGTCTCGGAGGATATGCGTTCGCAGGGAATGTTTCGGTATCGACTCAATGTCGGGGGAAAGGGCTCGGCAAGTTCGTCAATGCACTCGCCCTTATTGAAAGCCAAAAGCGGTTTAACTGGAACTTTGTCACGGAACAGGCGGCTCTGGACAACCCTATTTCTCGTGCAATGATCATATCGTGCGGACTCGACGACACCGCTGGATTGGTGACGATTGCCGCAAGTAATTTTGATGAACGGATTACTCGGTGATCGCATGAGAGGAAAAGATACGCATAAAAATGTGATTCACTTGTAGAGGGAAATTATTATATTCTGAATGGTGTATTACTACTTCTCGAAGCAACAAATTGGTCTAGGGAAGATAAGGCAGTTGAAGGCGTGCGAAGACGAAAAGATCGCCGTACTCGCTGCATATTTGAAAATGGCACGGGAGTTAAGGTGACACGATACTTAATTATTTGAAATCAAAGGATCAGCCAACCTGATAAAACAACAGGCACTACACTTCGTAGCTTGAATTTGACATGGATTGTCGCGCTTCGCTCGCAATGACAAAATGGCGATCGCACGCTGCGAAGTTAACCCGTTATTTCAGGTGACCACCCGCTAAAGCAACAGACAGGTTATAAAAACACCCCCCTCCCGTCATTGCGAGGAACGCTATGACGCAGCCGAGCCAACGTTAAGAAACCTTCACCCTCTTAACATAAGGCCCGCAAAGCGACTTTCAGTCGACTATTTACTTCGAGTGCTCAATTTCTGAAACAGTCGTTGAAGGATATATTTCGGCGCTTTGGGTATCGCTTGCTTGAGCAAATTTGACGCCATACGCAAAGCTTGCACGGGTGTTAACAACCGGTTTTCAACAAAGGGCTGCACCATAGCCCCTTGCTTTCCCGACGCCTGCTGCGCAGCATTGGCTAGAAGCTTACCGCTCTGGGAGCATAGAAAAGCATAATCATAAGCACGCTTGAATTCGTAAGCTTGAGATCGATCTTCATATTTTCCTGCTATAAAGGCATGCTTACTAAAGAATTGATCAGTATGCCAAGCGTGAACGGTATAAACGTCTTCGATGTTATTGCCGCTTGTGCTGTCCGCATCTAATTTCTTAGTCACCGTAACGGAATAAGGGCTATGGTTAAGAGCCAATTCACCTGCGTACAATGAGGTTACACCGCCATACCATCTTGGCCATTCACCGTCTTCTTCTACGAATTCGTTTTTCAAGATATATTGCGCACAGGCTAAGGCTGATTGCCCCATCTCAATCATGATATCTGAGCGGGTGTACCATGTTGAACCGAGGTTATGTTGCCCACGATGCGTCAGGCCAAGTTTTGCCGCCACTCGCAATAGATTATCGGTTGTTTCTTCACCGCCGATGTACCCACCTTGCCCGACCAATATTTCGGCATCGCTAAGTTCAATACTGAGAATGCTTGGGGAGATGAAAGTATCTACGTCTATCCGCAAGGCATAAGGATAGGACAGGATGACATCGACACTCTCTTGGCTGATGAAATGTGACCACGAATTGATGTAACCATATTCATGCTTTCTGTGATGAAACTGAAATTCGGCTTCTTTTGATATTTCTCTTGTATGTACAACAACACAGTTTTCTTGATTGAACAAATCTGTAATTTCCGGCGCACAACCAATGATAAAATCAATCTCATTGCGTAATGTAGGGTGCAGCATTACGCTGTAATACAAACTAAAGAACTGCTGAATCAAGTGTTCTTGATTGGGGATAAAAACGAGTGCGGCAATTTTTTTCATAAATAATAATGGATTGTGTCGAAAACTTTCATCCAGGCATTTGAAGCGATTTTAGGCAGTTAGTTCGGAAAGTTTGCTCAGATTCATGCTTGGGCGTACGGCAAGTAAAATCTCAATATTCATCGGCAGATTAACGCTTCACTCTGTCCTCTCCGATGAACCTTAGCATTGTTCTCTCATTTAGTATGCGATAAAAAGAGCCAGTCTCTCTATAAAACAACCCGTTATAAACGCCTACAGTATTTATGGGCGAGAAAACCATACCAAACCTTTGTCAAAGAAATTAAACTAGAAACTGTTAGGCTAAACCCCTTATCGGATCATTCGCGCTCATAAAAAGATGACATGATTGAGACTTTTAAAACAACGTCGAATTACCTATGTTGAAACTCCAAGATATCAGTAATCAAGATAATGCTAATCACTAACCGTGCTTAAATCTAAATGACTGCACTGATAAAACAGACCTCCGGATCAAAATATTTCGCTTTTTGTTCTATTGCTGTACTGCTTTTCGCCCCGCTTTTGCTGCAATTCTCGATCTCTAGTTTCACCCCGGGGTTTAGCCTGTCAGGCAATGCATCTAACGAGTCCAAAGTTAGAATCGAGTCACCCACTCAAGCAGTATACCGCGAGCAGTTTGCCTCTTCTGATTTAGTCAACGAAGTACACAGTGCTACTCAGGTTAAATTGAGCAATGGCAACATGCGTGCTTTTTGGTATGGCGGTGAACGTGAAGGCGCCAAAGATGTATCTATTTTTACCGCTGAGCTAAACAGTGAAACGAATGAGTGGCTAGACGAGCGCGTCTTAATTGAGAGGCGCGACATGAGCCAACAACTCG
>JBLIOD010000105.1:0-3523 GCA_047639475.1 Gammaproteobacteria bacterium | reverse complement strand
AGTCTGCTTATACTTATCCACCACAATACGCACATCATCCTGAAGCTTTTCTAGCCTGTCTTGGTATTGTGATTCATTTTCCGTCGATTTATTGGCTTGCACTAGCTCATAGCTAATATTCAGCGCAGCCATAATGGCCGCTCTTTCTGGTCCAATAATTTTTCCTTTATTACTTACATCAGATAGCTTTGCCTCTAAGTAACGCGCAGCCTTTACCAAATCTTCACGCTCGTCGTCACTACAGGCAATTTGGTATTCCTTATCAAGGATACGGACTGATAACCCTTTTTCGACTTTTTTCATTTTTTGGAAATAGAAGTTTAGGTTTCTATTGATTTAAGGCGATCAACGATCTGCTCAACGCGGCCACGCGCTATTCGGTTCTTTTCACGCAATTGCTCTACTTCCTTTTCTGCAATGCGTTGCTCATTTTTCACGGTGTTATTTTCGGCGTGCAAATCTGAGCAAAGTTTCGATAGTTGAGCAACTTGTTGCTCAAGACTCTCAATGGCTTTTTCCATCTTTTATGTCCTATTGTTATTGCGGTAACTATAAAAGACAGCCGACATGGCGTCAATAACTGATGAGGAGGCATGGGGCGCACTCATCAGCCATTAGATCGGTTGGTTGTTAAGCCCAGCTTTATGCCAATTGTTTTTCGCGAATTTCGTCAAGTGTTTTGCAATCGATACACTGTGTGGCGGTTGGACGCGCTTCCATACGCTTAATACCAATCTCAACATCGCAAGTTTCGCAAAAACCATAGTCATCGCTTAGCGTCTTGATCGTTTTGTCAATTCGCTTAACCAGTTTTCTATCACGATCACGATTTCGCAACTCTAAAGCCATATCGGTTTCTTGGCTGGCGCGATCAGTAGGATCAGGGTGATTACTAGATTCATCTTGCATGTAATGAACGGTCTGCTTGGTCTCGTCCATTAGTTCACTGCGCCATGATTGAAGAATACTACCGAAGTGTTCAACCTGTTTAGGGTTCATATACTCTTCGTTTTTCTTCTCCTTGTAGGGTTTTACCCCATGAATTAGTGCGTCGTTTGTCATGTCTAATAATATGTTATCAGCAATTAAATATGCGTAATCGTTCACGCAGCACATTTAAGCAAACAACTCGCTCAAATTACTGCGCCTCGCTTCCCCCTTTTAAGGCCTTTTTAACAAAGCCTATCTAATTAGACTAGCAGCCCAAAACCGCTAAATAACGGATGGCCTGTCGCGCTTATTATTGTTGTTTACGACCAAACTAGATTTTCTAGGCGCGCTCTTATACCACCGCAATATTTTCATTGCAACAAATACTCGTTGTGAGACTCAAGAAACCAAGGAAATCCTAGCCATTTTACGTTTACCTACCTGAAACACCGCATTCAGTGGGGAAATAAACCGCATGCGAGTATCTTCAACTTTTTCACCATCTATTTTAACGGCGCCCTGCTTTATCATTCGCATACCATCAGAAGTGGAACTCGCTAAGCTGGCTTGCTGCAGCACATTGGCTATTGCTATGCCCTCACCTAAACTAATAGTGACTTCTTCGAGGTCATCGGGAATTGCCCCCTTTTGAAAGCGCGCAACGAAAGCATCTTGCGCGGCTTGACCCGCTTCTTTAGTATGAAAACGCGCCACAATCTCTTGCGCCAACAGAAACTTAACATCGCGCGGGTTCTTCCCTTGCGCTATTTCTTGCTTATACTGATTAATCGTCTCTTCACTTGCAAAACTCAGTAGCTCAAAGTACCGCCACATCAGCTCATCTGAGATTGACATCAGCTTACCGAACATCTCATTCGGTTCATCGGTAATGCCGATGTAGTTACCTAATGACTTTGACATTTTTTGCACTCCGTCCAATCCTTCCAGTAACGGCAATGTCATGACTATCTGCGGAGCCTGCTTGTAGTGCTTCTGTAGTTCACGCCCTACCAGCAAATTAAATTTTTGATCCGTGCCGCCCAATTCCACATCCGCTTTAAGCGCGACTGAATCATAGCCTTGCACCAAGGGGTACAAGAATTCATGGATGGCAATGGGTTGGCCGCTTGCATAACGCTTGCTAAAATCGTCGCGCTCCAACATCCTCGCAACCGTATGCTGCGCTGCGAGCCTGATCAATCCAGCACTGCCTAATTCCTTCATCCACTTTGAGTTATAAGCTATTTCAGTTTTATCAGGATCCAAAATTTTGAAGATTTGTTCTTGATAGGTGCGGGCGTTTTCAGCAATTTGTTCATCAGTTAATGGCTTGCGTGTCACGTTTTTGCCCGTTGGGTCACCTATCATGCCAGTGAAGTCACCGATCAAAAAAATGACGTGATGGCCCAACTCCTGAAACTGATGCATCTTGTTTATCAAAACTGTGTGCCCAATATGTAAATCGGGAGCGGTCGGATCGAAACCCGCTTTGATTCGCAATGGCTTACCCGACTCTAATTTTTTGACCAATTCTTCTTCGACCAAAACCTCTTCTACACCTCTTTTTAAAAGGTGTAATTGTGTTGCCACATCTTTCATTTTTTTATAACCGTCATAAAGTCATTCAGCTCTCAAAAAACTTATTTCGTACATTTAATCATGTTCTTTGACATTTCAAGCTAAATTATTGATAATCTGCGCGCAAATAGTCTCACCAAAATATAATAAACCATTTACGCATGCGATTTCTCTCAAGACAACATACAGGGGTAAACTATCGCACGGACGCCGGCAGCAGTTACACCTCAAAGCGATTTCGTAACTCGACTTCCGCTACTATTTTAATTGCGTTTGTTGCTGTGTTGGCTTGGGCTTTTTCCCCTCTAGCCAGCGACACGAATTATATAGCAGTTTCCTCTGCTAACAATAAGCAAAATGCCGCGGTTATTTCTAACAATGCCAATCTTGTTGAACAGAGCAATGCACTAACGACTGATTCGGCTCGCTCCTTTTTAGCGGAAGATCAACCCGTTAAAAGCAATACAGAGTTGCAGCTTGCCAAAATCTCCTCTGCTGATACAGCACTTGAGGACAATATAATGCCAAAGCCTACCCCAGTCGTTGGCACCGTAAAGTCGTTTGTTGTTGAATCAGGCGATACCTTAAGCAAGATCTTCAAAGAAGCCGGCGTGCCACTGGTGCAGGCCATAAACTTAGACCGTACGCCAGAAGCCAAAGACATTCGCTCGCTTAAGCCAGGGCGTGAAATGCGTTTCTTCTTCGATTCAGCAGGCCAATGGGAAACATTGGAATACACCTTAAGCAAACTAAAGACCCTCATTATTAAACCCGAGCAGGATCAATTCGAAATAAATACGCACGAGAAAGCAGTCACCTATGAAACTGTTTCAAGTTCTGGCTTGATCAATTCACACCTAGGCGCCGCAGGTGAAGAAGCGGGCTTAACCTACAGCATGGTTTCTAAACTGGTTGATGTCTTTAAATGGGAAATCGATTTTGCCCGAGACATTCAAGCAGGAGACCGGTTTCACCTTATCTATGAAAAAGGGTATGTAGACAATGAATTTATCGC
>JBLIOD010000104.1:0-3947 GCA_047639475.1 Gammaproteobacteria bacterium | reverse complement strand
GCAATCCATACTGCTATCGGTCACTTGTGTATTAGTCAGTTTATTCTCCCTTAAGAGAAGAATTAAGTTCCACGTTTTGCAAAACCGGCGTAGCCAACAAAATACCTTTTCCCGTAGCCACTTCCAACACTAACTCACGCATTTTCTGCCTTGTGCTTAGTATCTGCTTCACTTCCTTTATATAATAAAAGAACCCCCACTTGACGGCGTAATCTCCCGTATCCAGCACCCGAATTTCAGGTTCATACGATTCGCGTATAGGCAAATTGCGCTCAACTGCTAGCACATAGACTTCTTGCAAAAGCTCGTGTACTTCCTTCGAAGTAACGGCGTAATCAATATTGAACTTCAAGCATTCTCGCAAACCTTTTGCCGAAGCAAATTTAGACAGATTGTGTAAATTATAGTCTCGAAGTTTGGTGTTGCGCACCATAAAGCGATGGTTGTTAGCCAAATTCAATATTTCGGTGTGAAACATTTTCGTTTTGAACACGACACCCACTAACGGTGAAGCTTCATCGCCTAGCTGTAACACATCGCCCTCTTCTACCATTCGACTGTTGAGGATAACCAAACCGCTGATAATATCCGGCGCCCAACTTGATTGAGTCAATGCTAAGAACACCCCAAACACGCCCAATACGCCGCCTGCTTCAAGGATTGAATCAAACCCTAAAATGCGCACACACAAAATCAGCCCCATGATCATCATAACGACACTGGCAAACAAGGTGAGCGCGCGACTGCTATAGGTGTCCGCGTAATGGGTGTCTTCACCCACCGTTTTGGGTTCGCCGAAGTTTCGCGTCATCAGATAACTGATGATTTGATAGCCCAAATACAGCAGATAGATGGTTGCGAATACATACAAAACATTCAGCAGCCAATTATTTTCTGTGAACACGATGGGGTACGCCATGCGTAGCCCCAATAACGCAATAATGACGACGTTAATAACCCGCATTAACAAGGTACGCCGTTTTATAGAGGGCGCGTAGTCGTTACTAATGGAGAGCGCTTTGGTGATGGGCGTAGCGGCCAGTATGAGCACCAGACTGACGACAATGAGGCTAATTTCAATCATAGCTAACTATATCACGCCGCCAAATCCATACGCCGCAACGGCAACCAGTCTAAATGACGGCTTCGTCGCCTTTTTCTGTAAGCCAAATTTTGCGATCGGGTGCCCGCTTTTTAGACAACAAGATATCCATCATCGTGTAAGTCCTGTCTCCAGGTTTGGCATTGAGTTCTACCAAGCGCCGCGACTCAGGTGCCATGGTGGTTTCTCTTAGCTGTGAAGGGTTCATTTCACCCAAGCCTTTAAAGCGCTGAACGTTGACTTTACCGCGCAGTTTGTCTTCTTCAATTTTCGCCAACACCTGCTCGCGCTCTTCATCATCTAAGGCATAGAAAACATTTTTGCCGACGTCGATACGGAATAACGGCGGCATCGCGACACACACTCTATTCGCCGCAACCAATGCGCGAAAATGCTGATAGAACAAAGCACATAATAAAGTTGCGATATGAGCGCCATCGGAATCGGCGTCGGCCAGAATACAGACTCGACCATAACGCAGCCCTGTTAAATCATCTGAACCTGGATCTACGCCTAACGCTACGGCAATATCATGTACTTCTTGAGAGGCCAAAACTTCGGAAGAATCCACTTCCCATGTATTTAAGATTTTGCCGCGTAGCGGCATGATGGCTTGCGAAATTCGGTTTCTGGCTTGTTTAGCAGAGCCTCCCGCTGAATCGCCTTCCACCAAAAATAACTCTGTTTCTTCTAAATCTTGGCTGGTGCAATCAGCCAATTTTCCGGGCAATGCCGGGCCGGTGGTTATTTTCTTGCGCAGGACCTTCTTGGCCTTTTTTAAACGGCTTTGCGCATTATCGATAGCAATTTGGGCGATTTTTTCAGCCACATCAATGTGTTGATTAAGCCACAAGCTAATCGCGTCTTTTAGCCCCGTTTGGACAAAAACAGCGACTTCACGGCCCGATAATTTGTCCTTGGTTTGGCCACTAAATTGGGGGTCTTTGATTCTAATGGACAATACATAAGCGCACTGATTCCAAATATCATCTGGAGACAATTTTATATTGCGCGGCAACAGCTCTCTGAACTCACAGAACTCTCGTACTGCATCGGTAACGGCATTCCGTAGGCCATTCACATGGGTACCTCCTTGCGCCGTGGGAATGAGGTTAACGTAGCTTTCTGTAATCAGTTCATCTGCATCGGTAACCCAACATATCGTCCAGTCAACTTCCCCTTCTTCGGTTTTCTCACTGCCTTCAACGGGTTGCTCTGGAATGCACTCACCCGATAATTGCTGAGTCAGTAAATAGTTGCCCAAACCTTTTTCAAACAACCATTGTTCGTCATTCTCAGCGTTGCTTTCATCAGTAAAGTTGATCTCTAAGCCGGGGCATAATACCGCCTTGGCCCGCAAAACCTTTTTAAGACGGGTAATGTTAATTTTGGTGGTATCAAAAAACGACGGATCGGGTTTAAAACCAATACGTGTTCCGGTATTGCGTTTGCCGCATTCGCCAATGACGGTTAAGCCATGGGTCATTTCGCCGCTTTGAAATTGAATTAGGTGCTCTTTTCCATCTCGCTTTACCCACACATCTAAATGAGTCGATAAGGCATTGACCACAGACACGCCCACTCCGTGTAATCCGCCGGAGTAATTGTAATTTTTGTCCGAAAACTTGCCGCCGGCATGCAGCTTTGTAAGAATGACTTCAACGCCGCTTTGCCCATGCGAGTGAAGATCTACCGGCATGCCGCGCCCATTATCAGCCACCATGATGAAGCCGTCAGCTTGTAAGGTGACACCAATAGTAGAAGCATGTCCTTCTAACGCCTCGTCCACACTGTTGTCCACCACCTCCTGTACCAAGTGATTAGGCCGATCGGTTTCGGTGTACATGCCTGGGCGCTTGCGTACGGGGTCTAAGCCCAGTAACACTTCTATCGAGGAAGCATCGTATTTTTCAGCCATTAAAGTCCAATATAGTAATGATAAACAACTATTGGATAGTAACGGATAGAGTTAAAATACGCACCTCTTAGAACCAACTGTTGCGACATTATCATGGCTAAAACTAGCAAAGCTTCCACGGCAGATGCCAGTGAATTAGATTTTGAAGCGGCGCTTAATCAGCTGCAGGAAATTGTTGAGCGGATGGAATCAAACGAACAATCACTAGAAGCCTCTATAAAAGACTATGAACTAGGTAGTTCATTGGCGACCCAATGCCAGAAACGCCTCGATGAAGCGCAGTTAAAAGTAGAGACACTCACCAAGGTCGGTAGCAGTTACCAAACTGATCCCCTAAACAACGACGACTAATTTTGTCTCAGGCTGATTTTCTTAATCAGTGGAATCTATACAAAGATCTCACTGAAACCGCACTGACTCGGACGCTGTCTGAAGAAGCGGATCTACTTTCACAAGCAATGCGTTATAGCTGCTTGCAGGGCGGTAAACGCTTTCGGGCAACGCTGGTTTATGCCACCGCTGAGGTTTTTAACACCCCGCTTGCCTCTGTTGCTAACGCAGCAGCGGCCATTGAAATGATTCATGCCTACTCACTGATTCATGATGACCTACCGGCGATGGACGACGACGATTTGCGCCGTGGCCAGCCCAGTTGCCACATTAAGTTTGGCGAAGCGACGGCCATATTGGCAGGTGACGCTCTGCAAAGCCTAGCGTTTGAAAAACTATCGGCGCCGCACGAAACTTTGAACGTAAGTCGACAACTGGCGATGCTACAGTTATTGGCCAAAGCCAGCGGGCGTAGCGGCATGGCGGGCGGCCAAGCTTTAGACATGCAAGCCACCGGCACATCGATTTCTGTTGATCAGTTGCAAATCATTCATGAAAATAAAACCGGCGCGCTTATTCGAGCTGCGATTGGCCTAG
>JBLIOD010000103.1:0-4190 GCA_047639475.1 Gammaproteobacteria bacterium | reverse complement strand
GAATGCGCTAGTCCAGAAGTTTCGCGCGAAGTAGGGCAAGTGACGACTTCAATGTCGCCCATTTCCACGGCCAATTGTTTAATGATCTGCACTTGTTGAAAGTCTTTTTCTCCAAAAAATGCAGTGCATGGGCCAGAAAAGAAAAACAAACGGCTAACGATTTCTCGGACGCCTTCAAAGTGACCGGGCCTATGTGCGCCTTCCATGCCTTGTGCATAGGGCCCTGGATCGGTAGGTTCAATGTCGTGGATAGACGTTACGTCGGTATAAAAATCACTGACTTCGCCGGTAAAAACCATGGCGACACCTTCAGCCCTCAATAAAGATAAATCGGCTTCGAGGTCGCGGGGGTATTTGGCCAAATCCTCCGGGTTGTTAAACTGCAATGGATTAACAAAAATACTCACTACCACGTCGTCTGTTTGTTGCTGCGCAGCACGAATCAGCGATAGATGGCCTTCATGCAGTGCGCCCATTGTTGGTACGAAACCAATATTGTTGCCCAACTGACGTTGTTGTTCACACCAGCCCTGGGCTAATTGAGGCGTGTTGAGGTGCAGTAATGGCATGGTTTTATTAAGAACTACAAGACAGCATAGAGCAACCCGCTCTGTTTCTTGCCCAATCGGGACGCTTTGCAGCGAACCGTTCTTTTCCTGCTTGTTCAGTATAGGGATTTCGCAAGGTATCGAGCAATTCGTTTAGCAACGCGAAGTTGTCTTTCTCTGCTTCATCAATGACCTCCTGCGCCAAATAGTTTCGCATGACGTATAAAGGATTAACTTGGTTCATGGCTTGAGCGCGAATTGTGGGGTCGATATTGTCTGCTCCCAAACGCTGGCTATAACGCCTCAACCAAGTGGCCATGGCTTTGTCGGTATGGGCTGATCGTTCTTCATAGTAGGCCGAATGAACGACATCTACTAACGCGGCATCGGTGGCGTTAACAGCTTCGGTATCGGTAAAAGAATAATTGGATAAATCACGGAAGAACAAAGTCATGTCTGTTTCGATAATCTGCAGGGTTTCTAGCAGATCATTGATTAAGCTTAAATCATCTTCACCTTGGAACTGCGCTAGCCCGAGTTTGCCGGCCATCATGTTTTGCCAAGCGTTTTGATAAAAGGCCGGGTAGCCGTTGACGATTTCTTGTAGCGGCTCAACCTCTTCGATTACCGGTAACAAAGCCTGGGCTAGTTGCACTAAATTCCAATGGGCTATCTGCGCTTGCTGGTCAAATCGGTAACGGCGGTTTTGTGAGTCAGTGGTGTTAGGTGTCCATTCTGGGTCGTAGGGCTCAAGCCAGCCATAGGGGCCGTAGTCGATGGTGAGCCCCAAGATAGACATATTGTCAGTATTCATTACGCCATGTACGAAGCCGACGCGCATCCATTCGACAATCATCAAAGCAGTTTTTTCAACGACCTCTTTCAAGAACGCAATATAGGCTTCTTTACTAGGCTGGCCTAGGTGAGGAAAATCCGTGGTGATGGTGTAATCAAGCAACTGCTTAAGTACATCAATGTCTGAGCGACTCGAATGGATCTGAAAACTGCCAAAGCGAGTGAAAGAGGGGGCAACGCGGCACACGATAGCGCCGGGTTCGTATTGCGGGTGGCCGTCATAGAGAATGTCTCGTAGCACTTTTTCTCCCGTTAACAGTAAACTCAGTGCGCGGGTGGTGGGTACGCCTAAGTGGTGCATCGCTTCGGAGCATAAAAACTCGCGTACCGATGACCGTAGTACGGCCAAACCATCTGCGGTGCGTGAATAAGGGGTTAGGCCCGCACCTTTAAGCTGCAATGCCCAGCGCTCACTTTCGGTATTTACTATTTCGCCTAAATTGATTGCACGACCGTCCCCTAATTGGCCTGCCCAGTTACCGAACTGATGTCCGCCGTAACAGCAAGCGTACGGGTCCATGGCGTCCAATAGATTATTTCCAGCAAAGGTTTGTGTAAATATTTCGCTTTCGCAATCCCCTTTGTCGAGATTGAGTAAAGCGGCGACTTCATGCGAATAAGCCACCATTTGGGGCGCCGATACGGTAGTGGGTTTTACTCTAGATGAGCATGCCCCATTAACTTGACGGCGCTGATTACCTATAATGGGGTCTACCGGCAGCTCGGCCAGAAAGCGATTATCAAATTGTAGGTTTTTTAGCGCCATAATTAAGTTTAGTATCTATTTTAAGTATTATCACCAATATGCGGTTAAAGCCAACGAGGTCAAGTAAAGAATGAGCCAGATGAAGAATAAAGGGCAACCAAATCCTATCTTAGTTGAAGTCATCCGTGGCGGGGTAGTTGAATCGCAGCACCGCGGTAGCATGGTCGCCGTGAATGTGGAGGGTGAAGTGATCTACAGCGCGGGCGATATGACCCAGCTTATTTATCCACGCTCAGCGTTAAAGGTGCTACAAATTTTGCCATTGTTAGAGTTAGATGGTGCGAGCAAGTTGAATTTAAGTCCCCAGCAAATCTCTCTTGCTTGTGCTTCTCATAACGGAACAAAAGTGCACTTGGAGGCAGTTGAAGCTTGGTTGGCGGCGCTTGAGCTTAATGCTGAAGACCTGGAATGTGGTCCAGCAATGCCGGTGCATGAAACCACCATGCTTGATTTGGTGCGGGCAGGCGGTGTAGAGAGCAGGGTGCACAACACCTGTTCTGGAAAGCACGTGGGCATGCTGAGCCTAGCGAAATTGATGGGCGAATCTACAAAAGGTTATTCATCCTATGAGCACCCCACGCAGCAGTCATGGTTAAAACGACTAACTGCACTATCTGGCGTGAACATGGCAGAGATGGTTTGGGACAGAGATGGATGTGGCATGCCCGCGCCGCAAATGCCGATGGATGCATTTGCTCGGTGTTGGGCTCAATTCGCAAAACCGGAAAACCACGAGGAGAAGACCGCGCGAGCGATGCAGCTAGTTATTAACTCGATTGCACAGCATCCAGAAATGATAGCGGGTAGAGAGCGTTGTTGCACAGCGGTCATTGAAGCAACCGAAGGTGAAGTGATTGTTAAAACAGGTGCTGAAGGCGTGTTTGGCGGAGTGATCCCTAAAAGGGGAATAGGCATTGCGCTAAAAATTGATGACGGCGCAACACGCGCAAGTGAGGTTGCATTGGGTTCACTCCTGTTGGCGTTAGGCGTTATATCCAAGAAGCAACATACTGATTTAAATCCATTCTTTCAAACACCGTTGTTCAATACGCAAGGCTTTCAAACAGGAGAGGTTCGAGCGGCCAGTGAAGCTTGGTATGATTTGGCGCAATCAATATGACTTCATAGTGTCTCAATACAGCTAGTTACACTTTGTTACAAACAGTTACCTCGCTGAAAAGCTTCGTTACTTAAGGCTTACTACAATACGATCTCAAATTAACTAATCGGTATTAAACAAATGAGAAAAGTAACAAAGTATGTCGTTGGCGTAGCAGTAGCATTGGGTTTAGCGGGCGGCGTTGTCGCAGCAAACTCTGATGGCGAATTTTGTCAGAGCGAAGAACGAATGACTAAGCATGGTGATCGCATGGTTAAGAAAGTAACCAAAAGATTAGATTTGAACGATAGTCAGCAAGTCGCGCTTAAGCAATTGCAAAGCGATGTGCAAAAAAAAATGAAGGATATACACGCCAGCAAAGGAGACACCAAAGAGTCGTTTAAGAACCTATTTGGTTCTCAGTTTGACCAAACCGGTGCCATCCAGTTAATGCAGGCAAAAACCAATAAGGTGAATCTGACTGCCCCAGAAATGGTGGCTTCATTCGCCAACTTTTATGATTCTTTAGATGCTGCGCAACAAGCTAAAGTCGTAGAGATGATGGATAAGCGCGGTGGCCGTAAATTTGGACTGTTCGGTATGGGTAAAGGTCATCATGACAAACATAACGATCAGGACGTAGAACAAGGCTAATTCCTAAGTTAGCGAACAAAATAAACCTACCATTGGTTCAATGGTGGGTTTTTCTACGTCTGGTAGGTCTTCGTGTATCTTAATTTTGTCTATCTTCGTAAACTATGCCCATGAACCAAATCCTAATGATTGATGACGACAAAGGTTTGGCAGAGCCACTTCAAACCTATTTTGAGCGATATGCCCTAAGTTTGGATCACGCAGAGTTACCTGATCAAGGTATCCAAATGTTACGTGATAAGGGCTACGACTTATTGGTGTTGGATAT
>JBLIOD010000102.1:0-4596 GCA_047639475.1 Gammaproteobacteria bacterium | reverse complement strand
CTAGTTGCTAGTTGCTAGTTGCTAGTTGCTAGTTAGCGTAGCATCAGCTCAGGCGAGCGTAGCGGCGGGACGCCGTGAAGTGGCCTGTGCTTATGTGAAGCGACAACAAGAATTCGATAAAGTTCATGTCCACCCAGTTTAGATTATTTACTCTTTCAATTAGCAAAGCAGTAAAGCAAGATATGGGGACGTAACTTATCAATTTCGCTCAAGGCATCCAAATTACTGTTTTATTCGCGCGCATATAAAATTACTCCTCATAATAATATCGGCATGAAATAATCGTCAGTTTATTCTCATCTACCGCATAGACAAGCCGATTGCTTTCATCGATTCGCCGAGACCAAAAACCCGTGAGGCTTGCTTTTAGTGGTTCTGGTTTACCTATCCCTTCAAAGGGAGAACGCTGTGTATCACTAATCAGTTTATTGATACGTTTTAAGGTTTTTTTATCTTGGCTCTGCCAGTAAATATAGTCTTTCCAAGCTTCATTGGTCCAAGCCAGAAGTTCAATCACTGAGCATTGTGCGCTCACTTGTTTGGTCCTTTTTATATTGCTTTATAGACTTTGCCAAATGCGCCGCATTGGCCGGACTTTTGAGTAAATGTACGGTCTCCATTAGGCCGTTATAATGATCTAGCGACATCACCACTGCGTCATCGGCGTCGCGGCGAGAAATGATAGTGAAATCATGATCATTGACTACTTGGTCAAGAACGCTTTTTAATTTGTTTCTGGCTTCTGAAAAATTGATTACTCTCATAGATAAATCTTACTTAATTGTACAATATACTGCCCAATTATAACTTGTACAATATATTGTGCAAGTTGTATTTATTTCTAGCTGTGAATCTGCTCTAAGGCCTCAATTAATCGATCTACTTCTTCAGCGTTGTTGTAATGCACCATGGATGCGCGACACACACCTTGTTCTAGATTGAAACCCAAGCTTTCTACTAAACGGTAAGCGTAAAAGTCTCCCGACCCGGTCATTATTTTGTGCTCTGCTAATGCTTTGGTTAGCGAGAGCGCATCCATCTTTTTTGATGTGAACGATACGGTCGGTGCGCGCAAAGTCGCGTCGGTTTTGCCGATAAGATTTAATTGGTCGTGGCTGTCTAGATAATCTAACAGCGGTTGCAATATTTCGTGTTCGTGTTGTTGAAACAGATTGAGTACTTTGTTCGCTCTGACGTTAGGGGTTTCGTTATCTGCTGAATAATGATGTGTATATAGGTTATCAATGTAATCAATCACTCCGTTTACCGCCGCTATCTGCGCGTGGTCTGGGCCTGCTGGCGTAAAGCGATAAGCAGGATTATCTTGGAGAAAAAAGTGGCTTTGATGGGGTAAATTTTTATTTAATTCGTCACTTAATACCATAACGCCCAAATGGGGTCCGTACACTTTGTACAACGAGAATATATAGACATCGGCCCCAAGTGCCTTAACGTCTGGTAAACCGTGCGGACAAAAAGAAACGCCGTCTACTATAGTGATGGCATCGACTGAATGAACTAAGTCGGTTATCTCACGTACTGGGTTGATGCTGGCCACAATGTTAGAGCAATGCGTGAAAGCAACGGCTTTGGTTTTTTCGTTTAACAGTTTGCGTAAATCAGCAATATCTAGCTCACCTGTTTCTGCTGATACAGACCATTGTTTAAGCACTAAACCACGTTGTTCTAATTTTCGCCACACGCCAATATTTGCTTCATGGTCTTGATTAGTGACGATAATTTCATCACCTTCAAAACAGCTGTCACCTAAGGCTTGCGCTAGGTTAAAAGTATTCTGCGAGGTTGAAGGGCCAAAGTGGACTTCTGAGGTGGCGACATTCAGCATCTCGGCCATCCGTCTTTTCGAACTATCCATTAACTCGCCCGCTTCTAAGGCAGCGGGAAAAGCATGATTAGGCTGTAGTTTATGGGTAAGGTAATAATCATTAAGCGCATTAATGACGGGGGCACAAGCATAAGAGCCGCCGGCATTTTCAAAAAAGGCCCAATCTTTTAAATTGGCTTGCTCAAAAGCAGGAAAACAAGAACGGACAAAAGGGTTATCTAATTTCATGGATATTCTTCTACAAAAATTCAGTTTGTGAACTCGGTTCAAACCAAGCCAATTGAGAATGTAAATTTACCACTTCGCCAACAATAAACAAAGACGGTGAGGAGACAGAATGGCTTTTTAAATAATCTGTTATCGAGCCCAAGCTAGCAATATGTACCTTTTGCTGTGGTGTCGTGCCTTTTTCGATAAGGGCGACGGGATGCGTTGGCGCTACCCCGTGTTCGATCAGCTTTTTGCTAATAATAGGAAAGCCATTTAGCCCCATATAGAACACCAAGGTTTGATCGGTATCTGTTAACTCTGACCAGTTTAAATTTACGCTGCCATCTTTTAGCTGGCCGGTTATAAACCGCACGGATTGTGCATAGTCACGGTGTGTGAGCGGTATACCGCTATAGCTCGCGCAGCCTGCAGCGGCGGTAATACCTGGAATAACCTGGAAAGGAATTTGTTGCTGTGCCAAGGTTTCTATTTCTTCACCGCCGCGGCCAAAGATAAATGGATCACCGCCTTTGAGGCGAGCTACGGTCTTGCCTTGCTTTGCATAATCCACCAAAATTTGGTTGATGTTATTTTGCGGCACACTGTGATTGGAGCGCTGCTTACCTACATACACCATTTCTTGATCTTCTCCAAACATCGCCAGTATTTCGGGTGATACAAGGCGGTCGTATACAATCACCTCGACCTGGTTCAACAAGCGTACTGCGCGTACGGTGAGTAAATCAGGATCGCCAGGGCCGGCACCGATTAAATACACCTCGCCGTGCTTTTTCTCTAGCGGCTGTTGCAACTCGCTTTTAAGTAGGCTTTCTGCCTTGTCGGAATTGCCCGAAAACACACTTTCCGCTACCGCGCCATTGAGCGCCCTTTCCCAAAATGCTTTGCGTTGTTCGATATCAGGAAAGGCTTGTATTACTTGCTTACGATAGTGCCCAACTAAACTGGCGAGTTGACCATAACCACTGGGGATAACACTGCGCAAACGGCGCATGAGCATTTTCGACAAGATGGGTGATGCAGAGCCACTTGAAATGGCGATTTGTAGTGGATCTCTATCGAGTACAGATGGGAAGGCAATGTCGCAGGCCTGTGCGTCATCAGATACGTTAACTAAGCTGTTATATTGCTTTGCTAAGACCGTTAGCTCTGAGTTTAACGCCCTATTATCGGTGGCTACGACCACTATCATAAACCGCGCTTCTACATCGTCGAGGTTGGCGCTGCGTAGGCTGCATGGTATCTGGTGTAGTCTGATAAATTCCTCAAGCTCTGGCAAAACGCGTTCGCTGATGATTTCCAGTTTCGCACCTGCATTAACTAAAGATTTAGTACGACGAAAAGCCACCGGGCCCCCGCCAATCATTAAACAGGGTTTACCTTTAACGTTGACTGAAAGCGGCAGCAATTTGGTTGTACCTTTACTCATTAGAATTCGACGCCCTGCTCCGCTTCAATGCCTTCGTCGTAGGCGTGTTTGATCGGGCGCATTTCTGTCACGGTATTTGCTACCGCTATCACTTCTGGCGCGGCGTTACGGCCTGTCATGATTAAGTGCATCCACTTGGGCTTTTCGTCGGTAATAAATTTCGCCACGTCTTCACCCGACAACCAATTGTAGCCGCAGCAGTAGTTGATTTCGTCCAGCATCACCAAATCAAATTTTTCAGAGCGAATTTTTTCCTTAGCAAACTCCCAAATTTTTTGACTGGTTGCAATATCTTGCTCAGGGTTTTGAGTATCCCATGTAAAGCCATCTCCCATGACGTGCCACTCTATATTGTCAAATTTTTCAGCCGCTCGTTGCTCGCCGGTTTTCCATGCGCCTTTTATAAATTGGATAACGCATACATTTAGGTCCCAACCTGCAGCGCGAAAAGCCACCCCAAAACCACTGGACGATTTACCTTTTCCCTCACCCGTATGTATTAGGGTAATGCCCTTTCTTCGTTCTCTTGTTTTCATGGATTTTGAACAGCCTGTAGAATGTTATTGGAGAATATCTTTGTTTCAGAATAATAGAGAGAGACCACAGCATAACTCATCAAGCGATTCCCTAATTTATTAAAATCAGGTATGCAAAAGCTATTTACTACTCAACGAGACCTATTGGTTTCTACCTCAGATTTAGATCATCCAATTCTACACTGCCTTGACGATACAGAAGCGCTATTGGATTGGAGTGAAATAGAACTGCTACTGTCATCAATATACGCATCTACTACAGGTCGCCCCTCTTATCCGATGCTAAGCTTGTTCCGCAGTTTGATGCTGGGCGTATGGTATGAACTGTCTGATAGAGCGTTAGCACAGAGCTTATTTAGGGATCTATTATTTTGTAAGTTTTGCCGCTTTGAGTTAGGCGGCGATGTGCCAGAGGCTTCGACCCTTGGGCGCTTTCGAAACAAGTTAGTGGAGCACGGGCTATGGGATCGCTTACTAGGTGAGATCAACCGTCAACTTGAAGCAAAGAACATTATTATGAGCAAGGGGCGCATCAACATTATAGATGCAACCCCTAT
>JBLIOD010000101.1:0-4833 GCA_047639475.1 Gammaproteobacteria bacterium | reverse complement strand
CATCAGGCAGCATCATTGGTTTTGGATCTGCGTGGTTTGGTATTGGTGGAGGCTCTTTTACCGTGCCGTTTTTAACCTGGGTCAACGTCCCTATGAAACGTGCGGTAGCAACGGCAGCAGCCTGTGGTTTACCGATAGCGTTAACCGGTGCTGTGGGTAATGTTTTTACCGGCTGGGGGCATCCTGAATTACCGGGCTGGACGACGGGTTTTGTTTACTGGCCTGCGGTTTTAGGCATTGCTTTGACCAGTATTCCTTGCGCTAAAGTCGGGGCGAAGCTGGCCCATAAGCTCGATGCTAAATTGTTGAAGCGAGGCTTTGCTTTGCTGTTATTAATTGTCGGTGTGAAGTTTTTATTGGCTTAGTTGTAAAGCATTAAATTGAAGCATGAAAACAGAGTCATATTCGAGTACACATTTAAGTACACATTCGAGTACAATCGGGTCGCTAATTAAGGAAGCTATAGATGTTAACTTACCCAGATATTGATCCGATCGCTCTTTCTATTGGGCCGATCGCAGGTGTTGGACCCTTACAAATTCATTGGTACGGTTTGATGTACCTCATTGGTTTTGCAGCGGCTATGCTGCTGGCCAATTATCGTGCTAAACAGCCCGGTTCTAATTGGACCAAAGATCAGGTTAGTGATTTGATCTTTTATGGTGCCATGGGCGTTATTCTTGGTGGACGCGCGGGCTACGTATTATTTTATAACTTTGGTCAGTTCCTTGATAACCCAATCTGGTTATTTCAGATCTGGACCGGCGGGATGTCGTTCCACGGTGGTCTGCTTGGGGTATTAATTGCGCTTTGGTTATTTGGTCGCAAGTATAAAAAAGGCTTTTTTGAAGTCGCCGATTTTACTGCGCCTATCGTGCCTATTGGTTTAATGACAGGTCGTATAGGAAACTTTATTGGCGGAGAGCTCTGGGGTCGAGTAACAGATGGCCCTTGGGGAATGATATTTCCGGGTGGTGGCCCTGATCCTCGGCACCCATCACAACTGTATCAGGCAGCACTTGAAGGTTTAGCACTGTTCTTAATCGTGTGGTGGTTCTCTAGTAGACCGCGCCCACAAAAAGCCGTTGGTGCTGTGTTTATGATTGGTTATGGCACGTTTCGTTTTATCGTTGAATTTGTGCGCCAGCCAGATTCACACATCGGCTTCGATCTATTTGGCTGGATGAGTCGTGGCCAGTTGCTTTCTGTGCCGATGGTCGTGTTCGGAATCGCCTTGTTATGGTGGTCTTATAAACAGCAGGATCAAGTAATCGCGACAGGTAAAAAGGCTAAGTAAGCCTATTTACCTTATCAGACGATATTAGAATTTTAAGGTTAATTGAATGAAGCAATATTTAGATTTATGTCAGCGCATTGTTGATGACGGTGAATGGGTTGAAAATAAGCGTACGGGTATTCGCTGCCTAACCGTGATTAATGCTGATTTAGAATACGATGTTGCTAATAATCAGTTTCCTATGATCACCACGCGTAAAAGCTTCTATAAGTCGGCCATTGCCGAACTATTGGGCTACTTGCGTGGTTATAATAGTGCGGCTCAATTCCGCGAAATAGGCTGTAATACTTGGAATGCCAATGCCAATGAAAACCAAGCATGGCTGAACAATCCTCACCGTAAGGGTGAAGATGACATGGGTCGTGTTTATGGAGTGCAAGCGCGTACTTGGATGCGTCCAGACGGTACTCAGCTAGATCAGTTAAAGAAAGTGATTGATAACCTGGCTAACGGCATAGATGATCGCAGTGAAATTGTGACCTTCTATAATCCTGGCGAATTCGAAATGGGCTGTTTGCGTCCTTGTATGCATACCCATACTTTTTCGTTATTGGGTGATACCTTGTATCTAACCAGTTATCAGCGATCGTGTGACGTGCCATTAGGGCTGAACTTCAATCAAGTTCAGGTCTATGTATTTTTAGCGCTGGTGGCGCAAATTACTGGCCATAAAGCGGGTAAGGCGTACCACAAAATTGTCAATGCTCACATTTATGAAAACCAACTTGAACTGATGCAAGACGTACAGCTGAAGCGTTCACCATACCCATCCCCACAATTAACGATTAATCCAAAAATCAAATCATTAGCGGATATCGAAGATTGGGTAAGCAGCGATGATTTTGAGGTTTCGGGTTATCAATGCCACGACCCCATCAAGTATCCGTTTGCGGTTTAATGCTACAAAATGAAATGATTAGTTCATTCGTGTCATTTCATACTGCTTCTGCCCATTAAGTAAAAAATTTGAGTCTATACTGAGTTGTAAGAACAGCCGTATAGATCTCAAATGAACTCAATTGATTCACCTTCGATTTTTGCCCCCCCCTCTTCATGGCTCCTTTATCGGTTTGAACAAACCATAGGGCAAAAGGCTATTGAGGCTTTGCCGTGCTTAGCGGATGCCCATCTTTGTGAACAGGTCAAAGATATCCGAAAAACGTGGTATCAGTACAAATTGAAAGCCATCATTTTAGTACTCGAAAAACACGATACGCTATTAGAAGATTGGGTGTGCCGTTTGGTGATGGCCTTACCAGAAGCGCCGTTAGTTTTATTATCGATCGAACCGCTCGTGCTGGATGAGATCAAGCTGTTCGAGCTGGGTGTGCAGGATGTTTGGCCGCTTAGCGACTTATCGGATGCTTTATTACCTAAGCTTGTGCAGCATGCAATTGTGCGTAAACAAGTCGAATATCAGACTCGCCATCTAGCCCATTATGACGCCTTAACGGGTGTTGCTAACCGAACGCTATTTCAAGATAGGCTTGATCACTCGTTATTACATGCGCGTCGAGAGGGGCATGTAGTGAGTTTATTGACGATAGACATTGATCGCTTCAGCGTGATTAATGAGCATTATGGCCACGATATTGGCGATCAACTATTGAAGCAGTTTGCTAAGCGATTATCAGACATTGTTCGTCGCTCTGATACGGTCGCTCGTCTGAGCGGTAATAACTTTGCTGTTTTACTAGAACACATGACTAATGAACATGTCATTACCGGGGTGGCAGAAAAGCTCTGCAGCGCATTTAGCGACCCTTATTTTATTGCGGGTCATGAAATTTTTTGCAGCATTAGCATCGGCATTGAGCTGGCCAGTCGCGTTGGTTATGAAGGCTCACAATTATTACGTCACTCGGAGTTAGCATTACGTCAGGCCAAGCAAGATGGCCGTAATGACTATCGTTATTTCATTGCTGATATACACCCGCCTGATATGGTCAAAGCAAGTCTAGAAAGTGCCTTGCACCACGCCTTGGAGCGCCAAGAGCTCAGTTTGCAATACCAGCCACAAATACGATTGAGTGATAAAAAGTTCATCGGTACCGAGGTACTATTACGTTGGTCTCATGAAACCTTAGGCTCTATCTCGCCGGCAGTTTTTATTCCCGCATTAGAAGAAACGGGCTTGATTAATAAAGTAGGGGAGTGGGTGCTTGCCTCCGCTTGTCGTCAGCATCAAGAATGGATTCGCAAAGGTGCTTTGCCATGTGACTCCAAATTATCAGTCAATTTGTCACCGCGACAATTCCGTCAGCGAGATCTTGCTGATCGGATATTGCAGGTATTAGAAGTCACACAAATGAAGCCTGAACTACTGACCTTGGAGATAACTGAGGGAGTATTGATGGACAATTTGCAGCAAGGTATCGATACGCTAGGCCGATTACGAGAAATTGGTGTCTCGATAGCGATTGATGATTTTGGAACCGGTTATTCATCTTTAGCTTACTTAAAAGATTTACCGATAGACTATCTAAAAATTGATCGAGTCTTCGTTAAAGATATCGTAGAAGATAAAAATGATGCAGCGATTGCCAACTCCATTATTACACTCGC
The DNA here is from genome assembly GCA_047639475.1 of Gammaproteobacteria bacterium. GTDB lineage: Bacteria > Pseudomonadota > Gammaproteobacteria > Arenicellales > Poriferihabitantaceae > JAAELZ01. Next base: position 971 of record JBLIOD010000101.1, on the reverse strand, counting down.
TCATAACTTAGGCATGGAAGTGATTGCCGAAGGCGTAGAAGATTCTAGTGTATTAGGGGTGCTACAAGCGTTTGGCTGTGATCATTATCAAGGGTTCTTCTTCTCTCGGCCAGTTGATCCAGAAGAAATTCCCTTGCTCGCACAGAAATACCTTTCAGATTAGATCTTCAAATTCCTAAAGTCGCCAAGTATGATACTGGCAAAGACTAACGGAAGCATCACACATGAAATGTGCATTAATTGTCGCTATGGCAAAAAACCAGACCATCGGCATCAATAATACCCTGCCTTGGCACCTGCCGAATGACCTTAAATACTTTAAAAATGTCACCATGGCAAAACCGATTGTTATGGGCCGTAAAACTTATGAGTCCATTGGTAGACCATTACCAGGTCGCACCAACATAGTGATTACTCGTCAAAGCGATTATCACGCGGAAGGTATTGTCGTGGTGAATAGCCTGCAACAAGCCTTGGACAAAGCCGAAGAAATTAACGTTATAGCGGGCCATGAAGAAGTGATGGTGATTGGTGGTGCTGAAATATATCAGCAAGCGCTGTTACAAGCAGATCGCTTATACATTACTCATGTTCATAGCGAAGTTGAAGGGGATGCATTTTTCCCTGAAGTTAGCTGGACTGATTGGCAAGAATTTAAACGTGAAGATCATGCCGCTGACCCCGTAGGCGAAGCGCAAAAAAATCCGTACGATTACAGCTTTGTTGTGTATGACCGCATCAAATAATCTTGCTGCGGTGGAACTTGATTTCCATATTTATGCGGGAACAAAAGCACTGGCGCATATTCAACAGCGCGGGCTAAAGAATGAAGATATCAGTATGTTGCTGGGGGCTTCTAGTGGTCCCAAGTGGTTGGTATTGCATGGTTTTGATCAGTATTTATTGGCGAATATGCAAAATCGGCAACAGCCATTAGATTTACTCGGCACGTCTGCGGGAGCCTGGCGCTT
>JBLIOD010000100.1:0-4966 GCA_047639475.1 Gammaproteobacteria bacterium | reverse complement strand
CTGAGTTGATCTTTACCCGCTTCTGCCAGTTCTTTTAAAGTCCGCGCTTCGGCTAATACTTTTTCCGCTTGCTGAATAATTTTTTCACCCAGCGGGGTTGGACTGACCGCACTTTTACTGCGCTCAAAGAGGGCCACGTTCAATTCGCCTTCTAACTTTTTTACCGCTACGCTTAAAGTAGGCTGGCTGACAAAGCATTTTTCAGCGGCACGGCCAAAATGGCACTCTTGGGCTAGAGTTACTATGTAACGCAATTCAGTTAGGGTCATGATGCCTCGGCAATTAAAGAAAGCGCTTAATTAGGCACTCTTAATGAGAGTTTCTATTTTGATACATATTAACTATTGCATTAAAGAATGGAAAGCCTACTTTCAGCTAAACTTTTCTTTGAACAATAAGAAAGCAGTGCAATTGAGGAGCAGCAAATGGCGCGAATCTTAGTCGTTGGTGCAGGAGATATCGGTGGTCAGTTGGCTATCAAACTAGTGCAGGCTGATCATGAGGTTTGGGCGATGCGTCGTTCAGATAAGCAAATAGGCGAAGGAGTGCAGACGATTCAAGGGGATGTATCCGCTCCGGAAACCTTATTGGATATGCCTAATAATATCGATATTTTGGTTTATACAGTTGCCTCGCCAGAGTTTTCCGAAGAAGGCTACCACAAGTATTATTACCACGGCATTCGCCATGTATTGCATGCGTTAAAAGCGCAAGGGCAGACGCCTAAGCATGCTTTCTTTACTTCAAGCTCTAGCGTGTATCATCAAATGGATGCGTCTTGGGTGGATGAGGAAAGTCCTACCACTCCTCGAAGTTTTGCTGGAAAAGAATTATTACAGGCAGAAGCCGCATTAGCCAAAGGCTATATTCCTGCGACCTCGGTTCGCTTCCCAGGTATTTATGGGCCCGGTAGAAACCGAATGATTGAGCAAGCGCGTCAAGGCGGGCATTGTGACCCAGCGCCTGAAGTATGGACTAACCGGATCCATCGCGATGACTGTGTCGGGGTATTGAAATTTTTGATTGAGAAGGTGGTTGCCGATGAAACAATTGAAGATATATATCTAGCGTGTGATTCTCAGCCTACTACCCTGTACGATATTTTAGAATGGATGAAAGATAGAATTGGCGATGTTGAGCCCGATTATGAATTACCTGAAGCGACTCGACGGGCTAACCGCCGCTGTAGTAATGCGCGTTTAATTGAGGCGGGCTATCAATTTAGGTTCAATAATTTTCAGGAAGGTTATGAATTCGTATTAAAAGACATGGGCCTTTAACGAAGTTAAAGGCGACCAGCCAAGGAGGGCTGGGCCGCAGAGCACTATACAGGTGCTATAAGAATTCGTTTAATCTTCTAGCTCTAGCTCTAGCTTTCTAGTTCTAAGATGCCATCCATTTCCACGTCAGCATCTTTTGGCAGTTGAGACACACCAATGGCTGCGCGGGCTGGGTATGGCTGCTCGAAGTACTCGGCCATAACTTTATTCACGGTGGCGAAATTGCCTAAATCTGTTAAGAAAATATTCAATTTAGCGATATCTTGCAGTTTGCCACCGGCAGCTTCACAAACAGCCGTTAGGTTATCAAATACACGACGGATCTGCGCCTCGATATCACCATCAACCATTTCCATCGTTTCTGGGATCAATGGGATTTGGCCAGAAAGATAAACCGTATTATTCACTTTAACAGCTTGTGAATACGTACCGATGGCTTGTGGTGCTTTGTCTGTATTGATAATGGTCTTCGCCATGATAAATCCTTACTTAATAGTTGCTAATATAGTTTTAAATGCATTTTCTAAATGTTGCTTAACATTGTATCTAGTTTTTGATGCGTACAATTTTATTAACACCACGAATGGTGCGTAAGCGGCGAATAACCCGCGCGAGATGTTTGCGGCCCTGCACGCTGAGCTGCAATTGCGTAACGCTTAACTTCGCATCTCTATCTTCAACGCTAATGCCTTCAATATTGGCATCTGCTTGGGTTACTGCAGAGGCGAGTTCGGCTACGACACCTTTACGGTTTTCTAAATACACCCTTAACTCGACCGAGAATTCACTATCAATATCTTTATCCCAACTAAGGATAATGCACTTGTCTGCATTGCCACGAATGTCTTTCACGTTCTTGCAGGATTCAGTATGAATCACCAAGCCGCGACCTGAGCTGGTATTACCAATAATAGGATCCCCAGGAATGGGACTGCAGCATTTAGCAAAAGTAACAACGAGACCCTCGGTACCTCTGATTGCCAAAGGCGCGTCGTCATTTAAGGCTTCCAAATCTATGTCGGTATCACGATTGGCGACCAATAGGCGGCGCGCGACTAAGGAAGCCATGCGATTGCCTAAACCGATATCTTCCATAATGTCTTCAAAGAAGCCTAGGCCAGTTTCTTCTAGCACTAACTCAATATGAGCTTGATCGATATCGTCTAACGACTTACCCAAAGATGAAAGTGCTTTATCTAATAGGCGCTCACCAAGGGCAACAGATTCAGAGCGGCGTTGGCTCTTTAAAAAGTGACGAATATTTGATCGTGCTTTACCTGTTACCACAAAACTGAGCCAGGCAGGGTTAGGCTGAGCACCGGGTGCGGTAATGATTTGAATAGTCTGACCATTTTGTAGCTTAGAACTCAGGGGTGCTAACTGACGGTCAATACGACACGCTATACAAGAGTTGCCTACATCGGTATGCACGGCATAAGCGAAGTCGACGGTAGTCGATCCTTTAGCCAATTCCATGATGCGGCCTTTCGGCGTGAAGACATAAATCTCATCAGGAAATAGATCAACCTTTACATGCTCAATAAATTCAATTGGGCTACCAGCGCTTTTTTGCAGCTCAAGTAGATTTTGTACCCATTGTTGAGCGTGCTGACTGCCTTTCACCTCATTGCTATCTGTTTTATAGAGCCAGTGTGACGCGATACCATGGTTAGCCATGGCATCCATTTCCTCGGTACGAATTTGAATCTCAATCGGTACGCCACTGATGCCAATGAGTGTGGTATGAAGAGATTGGTAGCCATTGGTTTTTGGAATAGCGATATAGTCTTTAAAGCGACCAGGAATCGGCTTATACAGATTATGTACAGCTCCTAAGATGCGATAACACATATCGACGGATTCAACGACAATGCGGAAGCCATAAACATCAAGAATATCAGCCAGAGATTTGCGCTGTTCTTTCATCTTACTGTAGATGCTGAACATATGCTTTTCTCGACCCAGTACGCGACTAGGAAGGTTTTCTTCGTTTAGGCGATTGCGTAATGAGGAGGAAATTTTATCGACCAGCTCTTTGCGATTACCACGAGCACTCGTGACGGCTTTGCGGATTAAGCTAGAGCGCATTGGGTACATGGCATCAAAACAGAGTTCTTCCATTTCGACGCGAACGCTATTCAAACCTAAACGGTGAGCAACTGGGGCATAGATATCTAGAGTCTCACGACCAATGCGGCGACGTTTATCTGGGCGCAAAGCACCTAAGGTACGCAAGTTATGCAAGCGGTCGGCGAGCTTAACTAACATTACACGAATATCCTTAGCCATTGCCAGAACCATCTTTTGAAAGTTCTCGGCTTGCTGTTCTTCTTTACTCTCAAACTTAATGTGAGTCAGCTTACTTACACCATCCACGAGCTCAGTAACCACATCGCCAAACTGTTCAGACAGCGCGATTTTTGGAATTCCGGTATCTTCGATGACATCGTGCAGCATGGCGGCCATCAAACTTTGATAGTCGAGACGCATGTCTGCCAAGATATTAGCAACGGCTAGAGGATGAATGATGTAGGGTTCGCCACTACGGCGGCGTTGTCCGGTATGCGCTTGTTCGGCATAAAAGTATGCGCGGCGTACCTGCTGAATTTGGTCGGTAGAGAGGTAGGTGGATAATCGATCAGATAAGGCGTCTATAGTTGGCACAGTTGAGCCCTGAAGTGGTGGAAATTCAAACCGAGCCAGTAAAGACTAAACTCGGTTTGCGATAGCTAAGATCTAGTTCTTGAGACTAGTATCTCTTCTAACGTAACAGAAGGCGAGCTTACTCTGCGTCTTCGGCTTCTTGTGCTTCCATGCTTGCTGTTGATACAAGACCAGCAGCAATTTCACGTAAAGCGATTACTGTTGGCTTATCACCTTCAACAGGAACTAATGGTTCAGCACCTTGTACCGCAATTTGGCGGGCACGTTTAGTGGCCAACATGACCAATTCAAAACGGTTATCAACGTTTTCTAGACAATCTTCAACGGTTACGCGAGCCATGCATTAACTTCCTGCGGGTTACAAAATTTGGGTTCGTTGCCTGAGTATTTAGCTCATCGACAATGATGACCCTGTAGTTTAGCGAAAGCGGGGCCATGATTGAAGACATTAAGGTAACTATTTGGTTATTTTTTGGCTAATTCAGCAAATTTTCTAATAATTCTTGCTGTTTTTGGCTTTGAACAGCGATTCTTTGACGACGCGCAAGCACCACCGAGCGTAATTCTTGCAGTGCAGAGTCAAAATCATCATTGATGATAAGGTAGTCAAATTCGCCATAATGACTCATTTCACTGACCGCATCATGCATTCTACGATCGATGATTTCTTGAGAATCAGTGCCGCGACCGGTTAAGCGCTTAAGTAATTCTTCACGGCTCGGTGGCAGAATAAAGATACTGACCATCGCCGGCATTTGCTGACGAATTTGCTGAGCCCCTTGCCAGTCGATTTCCAAAATCACATCACGTCCAGCCTTAAGTTCCTGCTCAACCCAGATCTGAGACGTACCATAGAAGTTATCGAAAACTTGCGCGTGTTCTAAAAAAGCGCTTTGCTCGATCAGAGCTTTGAATTGCTCTTGGCTAACAAAATTATAATCTTTGCCATCGATCTCACCTTCGCGGGGCATACGTGTGGTATGAGAAACAGAGACGCCAATATCCCCTGTTTGCTCTAATAA
>JBLIOD010000099.1:0-5101 GCA_047639475.1 Gammaproteobacteria bacterium | reverse complement strand
TCGCCGTTATGTTGATTTAGCCCATGACATTAAATTGCCAATAAGACAATGTGGCGCTATCGTGATTGCGTGGACTGATGAACAGCACGAAAAGCTGGATGAAATAAAACGCAAAGCCCTCGCCAATAGCATTGTAAACATTCAGTCATTATCTGCCCATGCGTTATTGAACCAGGTTCAGGGCTTGTCAACCGATGTGATAGGCGGGGCAAAAGGCGGGGCACTTGTTCCGGGCGAAAGTGTTATTGACCCATGGACCACACCCTACGCTTATTTGTGCCAAGCACTAGATGCACAGGCTCATTTAGTGCGCCAGTGCGAAGTTCTCTCAGGTTCATTTAATAGCGGCACCTGGCAACTGGAGACCACTAAGGGCATAGTGACCACTGGTCTTGTGATCAATTGCGCCGGTTTGTATGGAGACATCGTTACGACGCGTTTGACCGGCTCTTCAAATTACCAAATCAAACCACGTAAAGGCCAATTCATCGTTTACGATAAAGCAGCCTCGCGCGTGTTGAATACAATTTTGTTACCTATTCCAGATAAGCGTACAAAAGGTATCGTTATCTGCCCAACTATTTTTGGCAATGTCCTGGTAGGCCCTACCGCAGAAGAGCAAAAATGCCGGCGTGAAGCCGCCACCGATCAGGAAACCTTGACGCTACTTAAACAACACGCCGAACGAATATTACCCGAACTCAAATCTGTACCGATCACCGCGACCTATGCAGGATTAAGGCCTGCGACAGAGCAAAGTGATTATCAAATTAGCTTTCATCAAGAGAAACATTATATTGATGTAGGTGGCATTCGATCCACAGGGTTATCGGCTGCGCTGGGCATTGCGGCTTATGTGACAGATGAACTGGAAGGACGAGGCCAATGGCCGTCTGCTGGTCAAAAGCAAACACTGAGCGCTCCAAGCATTCCAACGCTAGACGAAGCAGGGCACCGAGATTGGCAGAAACCCGACAATGGCGGAATTATTTGTCATTGTGAGCATGTGACACGTAGGGAAGTTATTACGGCGCTCAATGGCCCTCTGGCCGCTACCAACCTTCAAGGCTTGAAGAGAAGGACGCGAGTAACGATGGGCCGCTGCCAGGGGTTTTACTGCAGCGCTGAGTTAAGCGAACTGACTGCGGGAAAACTAGAGCCGTCGATGACCGTAGATAAATAAACTAATGTCTACATTATTCTAATGCCCCAAAAGCTTGATGTGGCGATAATTGGGGCGGGACCTTGCGGGCTAGCAGCGGCGACGGAGTTGGCGCGACTGGGGTCGCACAGTGTTACTGTTTTCGAACGTGAGACTGAAGCTGGGGGCGTGCCCCGGCATTGTGGCCATCCTCCATTTGGTATGAGAGAGTTTAAGAGGATCCATACGGGTCCCGGTTATACCCGTAAGCTGATCAGACGTGCAATAAACAGTGGAGTGGATATTCAAACTGGGGTAAGTGTGATCTCCCTTCATGAAAACGGGTGTCTCGTATTATCTAGTAACGCGGGCACTTTTCAAGTTGAAGCTAGGCGGGTATTATTGTGTACCGGTACGCGAGAAACCCCTCGTAGCACTAGACTGGTCTCTGGAGTGCGCGCTTTAGGCATAATGACCACCGGTGCTTTGCAGTCAATTATCTACCTCAAGAACCAGCGACCTTGTGAGCGACCATTAATTGTGGGCACCGAACTTGTTTCGTTCTCTGCATTACTGACCTGTCGCCACGCGGGCATTAAGCCCGTCGCCATGATCGAAAAGAACAGCCGAATCTCCGCACACCAGTGGTCTAAACTTCTACCCAGAATATTAGGCGTAGATTTGCGGCTCAATACTGAGATCGTAGAAATTTCTGGTGATTACCGCGTGAAAAGTGTTCAACTGCGTAACCGAAGTGGGCAAACTGAGTCAGTCGAATGTGACAGTGTGATCTTTAGTGGTCAATTCATACCCGAAGCCAGTTTATGCCGAACAGGTCATTTGAAAATCGATGAGGCAACGGGTGGACCAATTGTCGATCAATTTGGTAGATGTAGTGATCCAACTTACTACGCGGCAGGTAACGTATTACGCGGCGTTGAAACAGCGGGTTGGTGTTGGCGTGAAGGCGTCAACATTGCTTCTGTAATAAGCCATGATTTAAAGCGCCCCAGCAATACCGACAGCCATACACGCATCAAAATTGGCAGCGACGTAATAAAGTACGTCATGCCGAGTAGCCTCGCACTACCCATGGGTGCACTTGCAAACCCAGTCACTCTTCAGGTAAGGCTAACCGGGCGCGCAAAAGGGACCTTGCAGCTTAAAATGGGCCGACAACTTGTAGCAAGCCGAAAAATCAATAGCGTTCCAGAGCGGCGCATCTTATTTTCATTAAAAAATCTGCCTTTACTCGACGCCGCCGAATCGTTAGAACTGACATTTGAGGACGCATAATCGTGCGAATAAAAGCGACGCTTCTTGTAACACTTTGTCACTCTAAGAGAGGGTAATATAACATGACAATACTCGCGATTGACCAAGGAACCACAAGCACACGAGGGCTTGAAATAACGAATAACGGTGACAGGCGTATTGTCGATACCATTCAAATAGATCAGCATTATCCTTCGCCGGGGCGGGTGGAACATGACCCCATCCAGCTAATTGAAAGCATACAAAGGTGCCTGGATCAAAGCCCTAACGCGACCCGAGTGGGCATCGACAATCAAGGGGAAAGTTGCCTCGCGTGGGACCGACGCACTGGAGTGCCACTTTCGCCTGTTATTGTTTGGCAGGACAGCCGTACTGAATCAGTAATTACAAAACTGAAACAAGCTGGCGTTGAAGAGTTGACCTTGGCTCGCGCTGGATTACCACTTGATTCATACTTTTCAGCAACCAAACTACGTTGGATTCTTGAAAATGTTGCAGAGGCAAAACCGGTGCTACTAGCAGGCCATCTTGGGCTGGGTACGACCGATGCCTTTTTTGCTGATAGACTTTGTGGGCGCTACATAACAGATATCACCACCGCTTCTAGAACGTCCCTGATGAATCTGGAATCAGGTCAATGGGACCCAGAGTTATGTGAGGCTTTTCAAATACCGATAGAATGTTTACCCAAAATCGTTCCTACTATGGGCGACATTGGCACTATTACCAGCCATCCGAACAAACCAATATTGTGCACCAGTGTCGTTGATCAACAGGCATCGTTATATGGGCATGGCTGTCGCGAAAATGGGGATATCAAAATGACCTTTGGTACGGGTGCTTTTGCATTAATGGTCACTGGCAAGTCTTTTTACCGAAAACCTGAACAAGGCCTACTTCCCACTGTGGCATGGCAACAACAAGATCACGCTGCTACCTATGCGCTGGATGGCGGGGTGTATTGCGCTGGGTCTGCGTTGAACTGGGCCAAGTCTCTTGGTCTGTTTAAACGGTGGGAAGAAATAAACCAATTCGACGCTGCACCTGCCATACAGCGAGAACTTGCTTTTGTACCTGCGTTATCTGGCCTCGCGTGCCCGCATTGGGACCGCCGAGCAGCTGGTTTATGGATCGGCCTCTCGCTCGACACTCAACCTGCCGACATGCTACAGGCAATTCTTGAAGGCATTGCTTTACGCGCAACAGAAGTTATTTCAGCAATGCAGAAAATCAACAATACAGGTGACAGTATTTCAATCGATGGGGGTTTATCCGTTAACCCTTACTTTTGTCAGTTCCTCGCAAATGCATTGCAAAAAATCGTCATCGTGCAAAAATTTCCAGAACTAACCGCCATGGGAACAGCGCAATTAGCGGGTTATAAAACTGACATTAGACTATCTTCTGATACGACTATTTATGAACCTAACAACAGGATTAGTGATGCATTAGATCTTTTTGCCGAAGCGGTTCGCAGAAGCCAGCGCTGGCGCTCAGAATTTTAATAAGCCTCTTTTGAACGAATTCGTCGGTCTTTAGCAAAAAATGTATAAATCACTGGCACCACAAACAAAGTAAATAAGGTACCGATTGCAAAGCCGCTTACGATGGTTATGTCGATTGCTTGCCTGCTAGCTGCGCCCGCACCACTGGCAATTACCAGCGGCATGATGCCAATAATGGTTGAAAAGGAAGTCATCAAAATCGGACGCAAACGCAATGATGCTGCTTTAATAACTGCTTCAGGGGGTGATAAACCATCTTTTATTTGCATCTCGTTCGCAAACTCTACGATTAGAATACCGTGCTTGCTTATCAGGCTTATCAGGCCTATCAGGGTGATAAGCCCCACTTGGGAGTAGATATTCATGGTCACCCCAAAACCAAAGCCTGGGCCGTTTAAGAACATGGGCAATACAGCGCTAAACATGGCTAAAGGCACAGTTACCAAAATAATTAGCGGGTCACGAAAACTTTCGTATTGCGCTGCCAACACTAAGAACACAATCACGATAGCGAATGCGAACGTGAGCATTAAACTAGATCCTTCTTGCACTAGCTGTCTTGACTGGCCCTGGTAGTCTATCGAAAAGCCTGCTGGGGCTACTTGGTCTGTAATCTCTGCTAATACGGCTAAAGCTTCACCACGCGGTACGCCAGGCACGGGTCTATCTTCGCTGCGTTTTGCTGTTGGAATTGAACCAACTCGGAAGGTACTGAGGTGTATTCCAAGTTAATGGGGACGTTACCCTTTGTTGTAAATTGATATCTAAAATATTCGGAAACAATCTGAGTTGGAACATATTCAACATGTTCCTTACCATCCTTAGATACAGGCAAGGTTAATTCATCTTTTAGTGCGTATAAGAAATATCTATTATGTCTAGTATGGAACAATAGGGTTCATATATGACCCCTTGACTTTATATTAAAGAAGGCATCCTGACGTCGGTTCTCTCTTTGGGCTACGTGATGTGGGTAGTGGGGAATGATGATTCGCGCGAGCCTTGCATACGTAAATTATAGCGCAATTAAGTATTGTGTCCCCCAAACTATCGTAAGCCGCCCATAGAAAAGCTGGGCGACTTACGTTAGGTACCATGGACTTATTTACGAGAATTTTCCGAGTTAAGGCCATGTTCTACATGTGCGAAAGCATGTGGTTCTGGGACTTGCTCTGCTCTA
>JBLIOD010000098.1:0-5181 GCA_047639475.1 Gammaproteobacteria bacterium | reverse complement strand
CCACCAGAATACTGATAAACGTAAACTGGCCCGCGTTGGCTAGCTGCCAATACTTTGGCATCGCTAACAATATCAGTAGGCGGTTTATTGGTTGCTAAAGGCAAATGAGGCTTATCTGTCACAGTGACTATGGCTTAATGGCACTAACAGGCGCATTAAGTTTGATCATTCCGCCTTTCAAAACCCGTGCCGTAATGCCGCCATGCCCACGTACAGCGTTATAGCCGCCTTCACCTAAAGTTTCTTCCATGAACGAACAAGGGTGGCACAAGCCGGTAAATTCAAGCACCACATCACCAATGCTAAACGTTTTGTCTTTGAGTGCAAGCAGATTGATTCCGCTGACGCTGATATTTCGGCGTAGCAAAGCAGGGTCGCAATCAGTTCGACCTAAAACCGCTGCTATGACAGGCAAATGTTCATGTTGTATCAGCGTGACTTGTCGTTTTCCGCTACTGCCAGCATAACGGTCTCCTTCTAGGCCGCTCTCAGTAAGTGCCATGACTTGTTGTACGACTTCTATGGTTGCCCGTCGTTCGGGCCGTAATCCAATCCATTGAACTTGTCCTACTTGAGGTAGCGTTTCCAATAAAGTAGGTATCGAAGGTTTCATCAGTTCGAATAAAGCAGAAGTTATTTTAAATTGCCAATTTTATTATCTTGAGGATAGCATGACGCCCAAACTGAAATAGGTAACTTATGGCGCTGCATTTTTCCTAGTGTCACCTAGCAATATAGGCCGTTAATTTGACTTTGTATTGAACCCAAAGTAACGTCTACTTGAACGGTGTTATCTGTTTCATTTGTGATTACTTGATTCAGTATTATTGAAAACTCAATTGCAATGCGAAAGTCTGTATAACGCCTTAATCTGCCTCAGAAACTTATAAAAATACTCATCGCCAATAATGATAAAAGCATCACATTTTTTCATCAATCCAATTCGTTCACTCTCACTTAGACAGTTTTGCGCCGTTAGTTTGTTTGTTCTGATGTCCTCACAGTGGGTGCAGGCCAACACTGAGGAGGAGCCTGATTTTGACCCGATGGCTATGCAGTTTATTGCTGCCTTAGGTGATCCTGAATCCAGTTCAGGTGAAGGCGCTCAAACATGGGGCATATGGACAACTGACCCAGGGCCGCGGGGAGTATGGTTAAAAGATTTTAAATTACTTAAAGCGACCGGCGGTTATGCACCAAATAATTGGCTATTCAATGACGACGATTGGTGGTTAGATGAAAACGGCATTTTAATGGAGCAACCAGACTTCCCTTTACCTGCCGGTAAATATTTGGTCACGGGTGGACGAGAGGTGACCACGGTTTTGACGATACATCCAAAAGATGAAGAAGGTACACAGCGCTGGGAATTGGAAGATGAAGCAGCGGTGCTAGCGGATGTAACCCATCTACCTTGTCGGTCGGCGCGTTTTATGCCTGCTGAAGAGGGCGGTATTTGCTCACCCAGTAACGTACCTGTTGTGGCTTTCCCCATCTCTCCAGGAGGCGTATTACCCGAGGTGCAGGCTTGTCAGAAACAAACCTACTCGGTGTTATTGGTGATCTCTTCCTTGAATTGATTGAGTGGCTAAGCGGTGTTAAAGATGCCGAGAAAATCGGATTCTTCAATCGCTAAGATTTGGTCCGCCAATGAAGTCATGGCCTGATAGTGATTTGCCATCGCCGAATCAGGCATCACGTAATGGTATTGCTTGTGTCGCCAAAACCCAGTGCCCGCCGCTGCGTAGGCGCTGAATGTCTGCAGGGCCTTGATCTCTTCTTCTTGTAAACAGATAACTTCTTGATAACCCTGTAACACCGCTTTCGACTTTTCGAGGTTGAGCTGACTGCTTTCGCCGCAAATTCCGACCAACATCATGCCGATATCAAAGATGCGGTAGTAGTAGGCCGCTTCTTCAAAGTCCATGATGGTAGCGGTAGTCGAATCGGGGCTAATCACGACGTTGTCGAAAAATATATCGCTGTGAATGAGCGCTTTGGGTAGGCACTCGTTTGCGAGTGCAAGGACTTGGGCACGGATATCATAAAGCCAGTGTTGGAAGTCTGAATTTTTGGCATATTCTTCAACCCCCACGAATGTCTCTTTTCCATAGGTCACTTGCAGAGGCAGTGCTGCCGGTGGGGGAATGTTGTGCAGCTGCGCTAGCTGCCTACCCAAGCTCTGCAAAGTGTTGTTCGGCAAGTCTTCAATAATACTGCCTTCAATAAACGTTTTTAGTAGTGCGGGTTTGTTATTAAAAGCCGTGACAAATTCCTTGCTGTTGTTTGGAATGATTTGCGTGGTAAAAAACTGATGCTGCGCCAGGTGTTGCAAAAGCTTGGCCAAATCATCTGTTTCAGGAAATGTTTTTTGCTCGCATATTGTGAGTACAAACTTAGCATTAGTGGTCGTTACCAAATAATTGGTGTTCTCCGAACCACCGCTCAAAACTTTAAAGTTAGACAGATCACCTACAGCATACTGATCCAATATCTCGGTTACTTGGTCTGTACTTAATTGACTGTAATGGGCCATGCTTAGGCTCGCATTGCTGTTAGGAGTGTTGCTTCTAGGTCGGCAAGGCTTACTTTTAAAACAGACTCCGGCAAGGACTTGGCCTTTTCTATGCTCGGGTGCGTGACAGAAATTCTGTGCTCATCGCTCGCTGCCAACTTATCCTGCATGTCGCTGTACACTGCCGGAAATTTAGCGGGGTGTGCGGTAGCCAAGCAGACCGTCTTGGTCGATTTAAGCGCATCATGGTGTTGCTCAGCTGCAACCACCGATACCGCAGAGTGTGGGTCCAGTAGATATTGCTCGGACGCTAGCAGTTCTTTGATTATCGCCAGCGTTTGTGGATCGGTAATGCTGCTTGATAGAAAACCAGTTTGAATTTTCTTGAAACTGGCTTCGTCAAAAGTGGCCGTGCCGGTTTGTTCAAACTCCGCCATCCATTGCGCGATTTTTTGGGTATCGCCATCTAGAATGAAATACAAACAACGCCAAAAGTTGTAAGGGATGAGGATATCAATCGCAGAAGAGACTGTTTCAATGATAGGCCGTTTAATAAATGCCCCTTGGGAAAAAATTCGGTGCAAACACGCGTTGGTATTGTTGGCCACAATAAATTGATCAACGGGCAAACCCATTGTTCTTGCGATGGTGCCCGCGCATAAATTGCCGAATGCGCCAGACGGTACGCTGTAGCTAATGCGTTCACCGGGCTGTTCGGCTAATTGCAAGTAGGCATAAAAGTAGTGCACGGTTTGCATCACCATCCGGCCCCAGTTGATTGAGTTGACGCTAGAGAGATTAACCGCGTTTTTAAATTCGGTGTTGGCGAAAAGTGAGGCAATCACCAAATCTAAATCATCACCGCCATCTGGGCAATTGCTCACCGCAACAGCATGAACATTGGGGCTGTCTAAGGTGGTTATTTGTCTGGCTTGCTCTTCGGTAATTAAACTGTCTGGGTATAACACCCAAGCATCTACCGACGATTTTCCGGCGGAAAAGTGGGCAGTAGCGGGGCCAGTATCCCCTGTGGTGGCGACAATTAAATTGAGTTTCTCGCCTTTGCGTTCTAAGAAAAAATTCACCAAGTTGACCAAAAATGCCAAGCCTACATCCTTAAAAGAGAGCGTTGGGCCATGAAATAGCTCCATCATGTAAACGCCTTGCTTTGTCTTCAAGGGATAGAGCGGAATAATATCCTCAGCCTCAAATTCGCTATAGGCTTCTGTTAGTAAGGCACGTAACTCATCCGCCGACATCACTGAGCGACTGATAAAGAGGGAAAGAATCTCAAACGCCAATTCTGGATAGCTATGCTTAGACCACGCTTCTAGTTGTTGGGGTGAAACCGTGGGCAGGGTCTCAGGCACGTATAGGCCGCCGTTATCCGCAAAGCCATTGAGTATGGCGGTTTCGAAGTCGACGGCTTCAGTGCCGCCTTTATTGCTTACATAGTGCATTTATTTTCCTTGTACTTGTTGGTAATTTTGATATACCGCAGTGGCAATCATAATGTCTTGCACCGCTACGCCGGTTAAATCTACGACGGTAATTTGCTCGTCATCGTTTCGTTGTAGTTCACGGTTTTGTAGCGCGGTGCCCAACTCTATTACGTCAGCGCTGTTGATGGCGCCGGCTTTTGTGGCCTGGTAGATCTCGCCGCGGCTCTGTGATTGGGGCAAGCTGTCGGCGATCACTTTATCGGCTTTTGCTAAAATATCCGCGTGTAATTCTTGCTTGTGTTCGGTGTCTGAACCCACCGCAGTTATGTGTGTGCCAGGCTGAATATCGCTGGCCATTAATAGCGGCGCTTCTGCGGGAGTAGTGCAAACGATCAGGTTGCATTGTTGAGCCATTTCACTGGCAGAAGCAGCAACTTCAACGTCGAATTCGTCGGCTAACTCATTGGCAAACTTTGCGCTGTTATCTGAATTTCTACTCCAAAGGATTACTCGGCGGCAAGGTGTCTGTTGCTTCAGCATTTTCAATTGCTCACGCGCCTGTATACCCGAACCCAAAATGCCAATAGCACGAACTGTGTTTGGCGCAAAATACTTGGCTGCTAGCGCGCCAGCCGCCGCGGTGCGAATGTCTGTCAAAAACCCTTCGTCTAACAGTACGGCAACCGGTACCCCCGTTTGCTGACTGAATAACAACATCAAGCCTTGGCTTGAATTAATGCCTAACTGGGCATTGTCGTAAAAGCCAGAGGCAATTTTTATGCAATAAAAGTCGTCTTGTTTGATGTAACCATATTTAATGTGCGCATCGCCTTTGGGTTTATCGAACAAAAGCTCTCCAACCGGCGGCACTACCGAGTTGCCATTGCTGTACTGGACAAAGCCATGTTCCATTGCCGCAACGATGTCGATTTGATCTAACAGCGGTAACATGTCCGCAAGTGTAATAACGGTGGTTTTCATAATTACTTAGGTTTTTGAATCCAAATGGTTGGGTGAACGGTTAGCCCAGGTTGCCCAGAAAAATACGGTAGCAAACACCGCACCCAATATATCTAGCGCCATGTCCTTTTGGGCGTCCCAAAAATCACCTTGAGAGCCCAAAAAATCTTCAGCGTGCTCGCCGCCCGCGAGTTCAGCGTAGATCATTTCGATCACTTCGTAGAGCGCGCCCCAAAACCCCAGCGCGAAAATACCGAAAGCGAT
>JBLIOD010000097.1:0-5184 GCA_047639475.1 Gammaproteobacteria bacterium | reverse complement strand
TGGTGCCCGGGGCCGGAATCGAACCGGCACGAGGTTGCCCTCGAGGGATTTTAAGTCCCTTGCGTCTACCAGTTTCACCACCCGGGCATCGGGTATTGCGGAGGTCGGTAAGACCTCGTTATCGTCCTGATATTACGTGGAGGCTGAACCCGGAATCGAACCGGGGTACACGGCTTTGCAGGCCGCTGCATAACCACTCTGCCATCCAGCCACGTATGTTCCTGTAACTCTTCGGCCAAATAAAATATTTCCAGTAACAGTAAATATTCTAAAGCAATTGTGGCCGTTTAATAAAGAAAAACCCAGTGGAAATTTTTTCACACTGGGCTTTAAAATCTGGAGCGGGAAACGAGATTCGAACTCGCGACCCCGACCTTGGCAAGGTCGTGCTCTACCAACTGAGCTATTCCCGCAAACAGGGCAGTGGATTCTACGCATGCACTGAGTCTTGTCAACTGATTAAAACCGAAATAATGGATTAATCTTCTACTTCAGTATCCTCTTTAAAAGATTTAGCTGCTGAGCTGAGATAAATCCACATTGACCATAGTGTCAATGCCACTGCTAAGTACAATAATAGCTCGCCAATTTTGAAAATGGGTAAGCCATAAAGTGGTTTGGCGTATAACAACATGGAGATAGAAATAAGTTGAACCGCGGTTTTAATTTTTCCAGATTTGTCAACCGCGACTTGTCCGCGCTTGCCCATATCTGCCATGACTTCGCGCAAAGCGGAGATAACAATTTCTCGACCAATGATAACGGCCACAGAGAGAACAAATAATACTGGCAAGAAGGTACGGTTAATAATTGCGGGGTCTGCCACTAAAATCACCAGCGCTGTAGAGACAATCAGTTTGTCCGCAACCGGATCAAGAAAAGCGCCAAAAGGAGAAACCAAATTCATGCGCCGTGCCAAATAGCCATCTAACCAATCGGTGAGCGCTGCGACAACAAATAGCACGGTGATCACTTCTTCCCTGTTGAGTTGACCGGGTAGATAGTAGAACAACACCAAGACCGGAATCATGGCGATTCTCATCCAGGTGAGGGTATTGGGAATGTTCCACTTCATTTGTTAAGGTAAGCCTATTTGTATGGAGACATTATAGCGCGTTCAAATGCCTGTAGTGATTGATGCTAAGTATTTTTAGTGAAATAAATCGTATATCTTGGCGGCGAGCTGGGGGCTGATGCCGGGGGCTTTTTGTAAATCTTCGATGCCGGCATTTTTAACTTCTTGAATGCCGCCAAAGTGTTTTAGTAGGGCTTGGCGCCGTTTAGCGCCCACGCCGGCGATGCCTTGAAGCGGTGAGCTAACCATTTTTTTGGCACGCCTAGCGCGGTGGCCAGTGATGGCAAAGCGGTGTGCTTCATCTCGAATTTGTTGAATCAAGTGTAGCGCTGGTGAGTGACGACCGAGGTTGAATTCTCGGCCTTTGAAGTGCAAAGTTTCTTCGCCTGCAATACGCTCAGGTCCTTTCGATACGCCCAATAGAGCCAAGTCACTCAAGCCCAGTTCGGCCATGACTTCTATGGCTACCGTCATTTGGCCTTTGCCGCCATCAACTATGACTAATTCAGGTAGGGCGGCTTGCTCTTTGATTAGGCGACCGTATCGACGAGTCAGTACCTGGGTCATCGCTGCATAGTCATCACCGGGCTCAATTCCCTCTATGTTGAACTTTCTATAATCTTGTTTTAACGCACCGTTTTCATTAAACACCACGCAAGACCCCACCGTTCGCTCACCACCAGTATGACTAATATCAAAACACTCCATACGCGATGGAGGCGATTCAATTTTCAATATTTTTGCTAAGTCGGTGTATTGATTCTTTAGCGTGCTATTGCGACTAAGGTGTTGGTTTAAGTGATGTTCAACATTCATCATCGCTTGTTGCTGCCAGCGTTTTCGATGACCACGGCAGTGGGTCTTTAGCTTAGTCGTATTGGCGATGTTATTTTCCTTTAAGCCATTTACTATTATTTCAATGTCGTCAATGTCGGTGCTAATCAATATTTCTTTCGGCAGTGTTTTCTCAAAATAATACTGCGGCAGGAAGGCGCTCATCAACTCGCCATCAGAAAAGCTTAACCTGTTTTTTTGAAAGTGATAGCGGCCACCCAGGTTGCGACCATGCCTTACATGTTCGACGTAGAAACACGCCAGTCCACTGGCTTGTTTTAATGCAATGACATCGGCATCTCCTACTGAGCCAGTGATGTATTGTTTGGCTTGTAGCCTCTTTAATGCACCAATGCGATCGCGTAGTGCCGCGGCTTTTTCAAACTCAAGTTCATCAGAAGCGATTTGCATTTGATCACCTAACTCAGAGGCCAAGCGCGAATCTTTGCCTTCTAAGAAAGCGACGGCTTGGCGAACATCTTCGGCATAGTCTTCCTTTGAAATTCTATCTACGCAAGGGGCGCTGCACCGTTTAATTTGATATTGCAAGCAGGGGCGCGAACGGTTTTTATAGATGCTTTCGCTGCATTGGCGTAACTTGAATATTTGCTCAATATATCCCAAGGTATCTTTTAGCGAGCCGGCATTGGGGAAGGGGCCAAAAAAATGGCCACTGCGTTTACGGCTTCCACGGTAATGGCTAAGCCACGGTGAAGGGGTATCGGTGTGTAGGCGTAAATAGGGGTAAGACTTATCGTCTTTCAGCAAAATGTTGTAGTGCGGCTTGTATTGCTTAATTAAGTTGTTCTCCAGCAATAATGCTTCAACTTCCGTGTGAGTTTGATGTGTTTCTATTGACGCAATTTTGCTTACCAACAGCATCGTACGCGTGGCCAAACCAGTTGTTCGAAAGTAGCTACTTACCCGCTTTTTAAGGTGCTTTGCTTTGCCAACATAAAGGACTTCACCGTGTTCATCACGATAAATATAGACCCCTGGTCTCGTGGATAAACCCGCCAATGCTTCTTCAACATCAAAGTTTGAAGGGCTGACTAAATGGAGGTTAGGTTGTTCAGACAAGGTTTAGGCCAAGTTCAGAGGTTGATGATTTCGGGTTGAGTCACTAGAATGCGCCCTTTAATTTTACGACATATCCTAATGAAAATATCGGCAATGGAAGTTCGAATTGGTTCTTTAATAGAATATAAGGGCAAGTTATGGCGTGTTTTAAAGAAAAGCCATGTAAAGCCCGGCAAAGGCGGTGCTTTTGTACAAATGGAAATGAAGTCTTTAGACGGCACTAAATTGAACGAACGCTTTCGCTCTGTAGATAAAGTAGAAAAGGCTCACGTGGAGCCGCATCAGATGCAATTTTTGTATGCTGAAGGCGACGGCTATATTTTCATGGATTTAGAAAACTACGAACAAACAACGATCCTTGAGGATGATTTGGGCGACCAAGTATTGTATTTGCTGCCGAATACAGACGTTCAAGTAAACTTCTATAATGAGGTGCCCATTGGCGTTGATTTGCCGTCAAACGTGGTGTTAACCGTGCAAGAAACCGAAGCAGCTATTAAAGGGCAAACAGCGTCTAGCAGCGGCAAACCAGCCACCTTAGAAACTGGCTTGAAAGTGACAATACCCACGTTTGTTAATGAAGGTGAGAAGATTAAAGTCAATACTGAAACGGGTTTGTACGTGGAGCGGGCGGACAGCTAGATTTAACTTAACACCGGGAACAGGACATGAATTTAGCGCACGAAATTTTTAAAGCTTACGATATCCGTGGCGTGGTTGATCAGTCTTTAACCGTTGAAGTCACCCGATTAGTGGGCCAAGCACTGGGCACCACAGCCTTAGAAGCGGGCATGAAAACCATGGTGGTGGGCCGAGATGGTCGATTAAGTGGGCCGAAATTAAGTGACGCGTTAGCCCAAGGTATGTTGGACAGTGGCATTGATGTTATCGATATCGGCCAAGTACCCACACCGGTATTGTATTACGCTACTTATGAACTCGGAACTGGCAGCGGTGTTGAGGTGACGGGCAGTCACAACCCGCCAGAGTACAATGGCCTGAAGATGATGATAGACGGTGTTACTTTGTCTGGTGAAGCTATTCAAACACTTAAGAACCGAATTATTGACAGCGACCTTAGAGTTGCTGAAACACGTGGAACGCTTTCGACTGAGCCAATGTTAGATCGTTATTGCGAGCGCATCACATCAGACTTAAGCTTAGATCGGCCAATGAAAGTGGTCATTGATTGCGGCAACGGCGTAGCTGGAGCCATTGCGCCAAAGGTATATAAAGATTTAGGCTGCGAGGTGGTTGAGTTATTTTGTGAGGTGGACGGCAACTTCCCCAACCACCACCCTGACCCAAGCCAAGCCGAGAACTTGGTTGATTTGATCAACGCAGTTCAAGAAACGGGAGCCGAATTTGGTCTGGCATTCGACGGAGATGGCGATCGATTGGGTGTGGTCACACCTGATGGGCAAATTATTTGGCCGGATCGTCAGATGATTCTATTTGCCCGTGACGTCTTATCCCGTAACCCCGGCGCGCAGATTATTTATGATGTGAAATGCACACGTACACTGCCAGCTGCCATTGAAGCAGCAGGTGGCCAACCCTTGATGTGGAAAACAGGGCATTCCTTCATCAAAGCCAAGTTAAAGGAAACAGGTGCTGCATTGGCAGGCGAAATGAGCGGGCACTTATTCTTTAAAGAACGTTGGTATGGTTTTGATGATGGTATTTATGCTGGCGCTCGCCTCTGTGAATTACTGTCCAAGTTAGATAAAAGCCCTACAGAGGTGTTTGCTGCGTTGCCCGATACCATTAATACGCCGGAGTTGCGGATCAATTTTGAGGAAGGCGAGCACTATAAGTTTATCGATGCCTTTCAATTATCAGCGCAGTTTGATAACGGCGAGCTTCACACTATCGATGGTGTACGAGTTGATTACGAGGGGGGCTTTGGTTTGGTGCGCGCATCAAATACCACGCCGATGTTGATTATGCGCTTTGAGGCAGATTCTGAAGCCTTACTACGAAGCATTCAATCCGAGTTTCGCAGAGAAATGCGTAAAATTGACGCTGAACTGACGTTACCATTTTAGATTGCTTAGCGGCGTAATTCATTAGTTCTTTGCCATTCTTGCTGACTTAAGCATAGCTTGTGCTTGTAGTTCGATAGTTCACCTTTATTTTAAGGTGGTTTATAGCTACAATGATCGGTATGCAATATATGTATAGTTGTATGTATA
>JBLIOD010000096.1:0-5457 GCA_047639475.1 Gammaproteobacteria bacterium | reverse complement strand
TCAGACGTTTGGGAAGGCGGTGCGCCTACGCAACAAGAGATAGATAATGACCCTGGCTCAAACGGCGCGATAGTTCGATCTGAACGCGGTAAAGAAATAATGAACGCCGCGATTAAGACAGGCTATCTCGTCAGAGGAAATGATATAACGCCTGAAGATATGAACCGTTTCCAGCCCCACCAAGAGGCCAAAAAGAGATCAGTTTGGGCACGCTATAAAGGCATGAAGCAAGCGGGCAAGCTGGTACCTGATACCAAACGATTGCGCTTAAAGAAACTAGCGAAACAAAACACTGTAGAAATTAACGATGCTCAAACGGCGGGCTCTAAACTAAGGGCTGAGCGAGGAAAGTTCTCCGAAGCCACGCCCGTGGCAATAAAACGAACTTAACCATAAATAGAGTCTTGAAAACGCTTGCAGTACTTAACCTTCCCCGGATTCCAAACACTGGATCTTTTTGGCCCTTTAGAAATGTTGGGCAGCCTGCGGGACGACATCAACATCACCTTGGTTGCAGAAACTATAGCGCCGATTCCCAGCGTACATGGACAAAGCCTTATAGTAGATAAGACCTTTGCCGATGGCTGTGATTATGATTTACTTTTTACTCCCGGCGGCGATGCAGCGATAGCCGCCGCTGACAGTCATGACCTAAAAAACTGGGTTATTGAAACTGCCAATCAGGCTGAACTTATCATGACGGTTTTCACCGGCAGTTTTTTACTGGCGATAAGCGGAGTGCTAGATGACCATAAAGCGACGACCAACAAACTAGACTTCACACAAACGGTACCGCTAGGCCCAAACGTTGATTGGATTCGTCAAGCACGCGGGGTAGAAGATGGCAAATTTTTTACTTCCTCTGGGGTTTCAGCAGGCATTGATATGGCCTTGGCTGCGATTGCCCATTTATTCGGCAATCAAGTTGCCGTTGATCTCGCTGAGGAAAGCGAATACGAGTGGCACAATGATGCGAATTCGGATCCCTTTGCGAAGTTAGCTGGCTTACTCTGATTAGCTAGGGTTTTAACGCAAGAGGCTAACGCATTAATCGCGCACGCACGCTACGCCCCTTCATTTTTCCTTGCTCCAATTTGTTGAGCGCTTTTTTGGCTACCGCAGTGCTCACCGCAACATAAGCGCGGGTGTCAAACAAATTGATCTTGCCCACCTCTTTGCCTTGAATGCCATTTTCGCCGGTCAGTGCGCCTAAAATATCACCCGCTCGAATTTTTTGCTTCTTGCCGCCGTCTATCAACAAAGTCGACATGGATGCCATCAAAGGTTCGGTATCGAGTACTGATTTATGCGGCAATGCCTCTCCATTTATCTCGTAACCCAACACTTCCTTAAGTTGCGCCAGCTTATAGTCTTCCTGGGCACGAAATAAAGTAAAGGCGAGGCCTTTGCTGCCCGCTCTGCCAGTACGACCCACTCGATGCGTGTGTATTTCGCTATCACGGGCAATTTCATAATTGATTACCACGTCGAGTGAATCAATATCTAAACCACGCGCAGCCACATCAGTGGCCACCAAGACACAGGCACTTTTGTTGGAAAACCGCACTAGAGTTTGATCACGGTCTCGTTGTTCTAAATCACCGTGTATTGCCATCACACTAAAGCCGAAGGCATCTAGCTCGTCCGCCACTTCTTGGGTTTCTCGTTTGGTATTACAAAATATGACTGTCGACTCAGGCCGGTGTTCTAATAACAATAGGCGCACGGCCATTAAGCGGTCAGCTGGGCTAGACACCTTATAAAAGTGTTGTTGAATCACGGCGTTGTCGTGAGTCGATTCGACTTTTACTGAAACTGGGCTTTGCGTAATGCGCTGCGCAATCTTATTTATTTCTTTGGGGAAGGTAGCGCTAAACAATAAAGTCTGACGTCCCGCTGGCACTTCTTCAATAATGGCATCAAGGGCATCTTGAAAGCCCATTTCCAACATGCGATCAGCTTCATCCAATACCAACATATCGACGTTTGCCAAATCAAGCGTGCGTTTACGAACGTGTTCTTCTACTCGCCCGGGAGTTCCCACAATGATGTGTGCGCCGTGCTCTAAAGAACCAATCTGCGGCCCGAAGGGTGTGCCGCCGCAAAGGGTTAATACTTTGACATTATGTCTCGCTCTGGCTAGACGTCGAATCTCTTTAGCCACTTGATCAGCTAGTTCGCGCGTAGGGCAAAGCACTAAAGTCTGAATTCTAAACTTCTTTACATCCAGCTTTTGCAAAATACCCAAACCAAACGCAGCAGTTTTTCCCGAGCCGGTTTTGCCTTGGCCGATAACATCTTTACCCTCAATAATGGCCGGCAAACTTTGCGCTTGAATGGGGGTCATTACGTCGTACTTTAGCGAAGCCAAACTTTGCAGCAAATCTGGGTCTAAATTTAGGGAAGAGAAAGCGGTGTTATTCACGAGATAGCCTGGTTGTTCGACTTTTTACAGTCTTGAGGAAGGGCGCGCATTATAACCAGTTTTAGAGCAAGTGCTGGCAAAATCAATCAGATCAAAGGCTCACTTTAGGCCCTTAACTTCTATGATTACCAGAATATGCAAAAATGAAAATGATATTTTACTTTCACTATATTTAAACTTACATAGGAGAAATCAAAAAAATCTCCCCCCGAACCAATGAAGAAACTCGTATTAATTTGTTTACTACTGTTAAGCAATTCACTGATTGCGCAAGAAAATAAAATTGTCGTACCGACTATTCAGTTATTACTAGACGACAGTATTTCGTGCAATATTTCGGAGACCCAATGCGGCCCGTCCTGTGTTGATACCCTTTCTGATCTAGCTAATTGTGTGCCTGTAATAGCCTCTGTTCAGGCTGGTGTGAGAGCGGCGGCTGTTTGACCGAAGGCAGATGCAACGGCGGCGAGCCCCCCATCGTAGAGGTATGTAACGGCATCGACGATAATTGCGATGCAACCACTGATAACCCCGGCAGTACTCTTTTTTGCGATGACGCGGACCAGTGTACGACTGATAGTTGCAATGGCGGCGGTTGCATAAATACCATTAGCGTTGGCGCGTCGTGTGACGTGAATGGCGCCTGCGATGCAGCGGGAATCTGTCTATCCCCAACTTGCTTTGATGGAGTGATGAATTTGGATGAAACCGACGTTGATTGCGAAGGCTCGTGTCTAGAAAAGTGCGCTCTCGGGAAGAGTTGTTCGTCAGACGTTGACTGCCAATGTAATAGTGGTCTTTGCATTGACACATAAGTGATGCTAGTCACAGATTGGCCTTGGTACTCAGTTTTTACCTTCTTTTGGGAGTGGGCGCGCCATATAGCTGTTTTAAATTCAAACCCACGTCGATTCCGCGGACAGATAGGGCTTCAACTCCACTTTGTGTTGCCACGGAAAAGTAAAAATAAACCTGATGAGACAATCAGCGCACAACCCAGCAACGTGGTCCACTCTAGTGATTCGCCAAATAGCACCACACCCAAGGTAACGCCAAACAGCAATCTAGAATATCTAAACGGCACCACCGCTGAGACTTCGCCGGTGCGCATCGCTTTGATAATACCGATGTAAGCAACAACACCTACGAATATAGAAGACAGTAAATATAACGACACATTAACACTTGGCATCACAATGGACTTTGCTTCCCACAGATGATAAATCAACCCTGCTAGTATGACCGCGACAAAACCATAAAATCCTAGCACTGCCGTTTCCAATGAGGCGGGCGATGCCCGCGTAGCCAAATCTCGACCCGCCAGTCCCAACATGCCCAATACCGCTAAAACTGACAATGCATTGAAACTACTCGCGCCCGGTTGAATAATGATTAGTACCCCAATTAACCCAACAATGATGGCAATCCATCGGCGAACGCCCACCTTTTCACCGAAGAATAGTGCCGCCCCGGCCACCACCACGATAGAAGTAGCCTGCAAAATAGCGGTGGTGGAAGACAGCGGCGTTAGAATTACCGCCAGCGCATAGAATAACCGGCCAAATACTTCAAATGCTGCGCGGCAAAGCATAGGTTTAGAGTGCGCTGCAGGTGCCCAAAGATTCGCACCTGACCTTTTGGCTGAATAAGAAAACAACAATGCGCCACCTAAGCCAAATAACATTAAGATTTGCCCCGTGGGTACAGAGGCAGACACGATTTTAATTAGGACATCTTCAATCGCAAAACAGGCCATCGCCAGCACCATCCACGCGCTACCGATTAGGTTTGCTCGACGTTCAGTAGTAGGGTCTGGTTCCATTGGCTTGGTGCGCAGTTAAGCGCTGTGAGTCTAATGCAAACCAAAGATATGTTTAGGATAAATGCGCTAATAATGCCCGTTATTCAAAGGCAGACTCATACGGCGAAGTAGTCAACAATTCGTAGCCCGTCTCAGTGATCACTACTTGCTGCTCGAGCTTAACGCCATCGCGTTCACCGACCGCTCCGACGTAACTTTCGACGCAAATCACCATGCCTTTTTGTATCTCATCTTCATAGCGTAGCGGACCAGCGAATTTTTGATCAATTCTCGGATACTCGTCACACATACCCACGCCGTGAATAATGCACGTGTATGCGTTGACATGATATTGCTCATCTTGATCGTAGGCTTGCGCGCGAAAGTCTGAGAAAGAAATGCCTGGTTTTAGCAACGTTAAGTTGAACTCAACTTCTGCATTAGCTGCTTGATACAGTTCTTTTTGCCGTTTGTTTGGGGAACCCGGGCCACAGAAAAAAGTGCGCGATACATCTGCACAATAACCATAAGGGCCCACCATATCAGTGTCTAAACCAACCAAATCACCCGCCTCAACTTTGCGCGGCGATGCTTCTTGTAACCAAGGGTTGATACGCGGACCTGATGCCAGCATTCGGCCATCGTGCCAGTCACCGTTATTGGCCAGGTTGGCGTAATTAATGATGCCCCATAATTGCAGCTCTGAAACCCCCGGCTTTAACACGGCTTTCATTTTGGCAATGCCGTGTTCCGCCACCGCTACCGACCAACGCATGCAATCAATTTCATCATCGGACTTAATTAATCGTGCTGTCTCAGAAACTAGTACGCCATCGATGACGTCTAATCCGTTCTTTTCTAATGCTTGCGTCAAACTCGGGTTAACGTACTCCACTGCCACCCGCCGGTTGTCGGTGCCTAAGTCCGCCAAGTAGTTTTTTATATCGTCTGCCACCAATTCTGAACCTGCGGTAAGGCTTTGCCCGCCATCAAAAAATGAAAGTGCCCTGCCTTCCGTTACGCTGTCAACGTGATCTGACATTTCTGTGCCATATGCCCCATGTAAAATGGTTGGACCGTCTTGCGATATGAATAAATATGTAGAAGGAATATGCGACTGGAATAAGGCGTAATTACGGTAGTCCACCGCATAGCGCAAACTAATCGGGCTGATCAGGACGCACATGGCCGCATCGTTCAATCGTAATTGTTCGCGGATACGGTCAAACCG
>JBLIOD010000095.1:0-6087 GCA_047639475.1 Gammaproteobacteria bacterium | reverse complement strand
ATGTTGCCTGGAAAGGACGGTTTTGAAGTTTGTAAAGAGGTACGTGCATTTAGTGATATTCCTATCGTGATGCTAACCGCAAGAGGAGAGGTGACTGACCGTATTGTTGGCATTGAACTGGGCGCTGACGATTATTTGCCCAAACCGTTTGATCCACGCGAATTAGTGGCGCGTATTTCGCGAATACTAAAACGTGGCCAATCTAGATCCGTAAGCAAGGTCAAGTTCAAATATGGACAACTTGAAGTTGACACCACAGCTAAGTCAGCCACCCTTGACGGAGCGACGATGGGTTTGACGGGGCACGAGTTTATGTTGCTTGAGCAATTTTGCAAGTCAGGGGGCGCCATGGTGAGCCGTGATGACATAATGAATAACGTGAACGGCGTTGAAGCCGAATTATTCTCTCGTTCGGTTGATGTGTTAGTAAGTCGGTTACGTCAGAAGTTAAAACCTTTAGAGCCGATCAGTACTTTTCGCGGCAAAGGTTACCAGTGGATTTTGGGGGCAGACAAGTAATGAGAAATCCCATTAAGTCATTACGCTCTAATTTGTCGCTTAAGTTGATTGCACTTTTTATCGCAGGCGGCGTGTTGCTCGGCAGTGCCATTGGTGCGTTAACGGAATTCGGATTTGAGCGTCATTTCGTCAACCAAATTCAACCGCACTTACGTCATTATATCAATCAGCTCAATGATGATATCGGGTCGCCGCCAAGTATTGAGAAAGCCCAAAAACTAGCTGAATCGCGCCCGATAGTGATTCGAATATTTGGTGATGGTCTTCGTTGGGCCAGTGACGATCGCCTAATTAAGCCTAAGCGAGTGCGTCGCCATGATCGTGATGATGCGGATTACGATAAAGGGGCCAAGCCAGAGAAAAAAGCGGGTAGACGACATGGTGGTAGGCGTGTGTTCTTTGATGAGGGTCGGTTGTTTGTGTTGAAACGCCAGCCGGGGTACGAGGTGTTTTTTGGGTTTGAAATGCGAGTGGGTCGGGTCGCTTGGTTTCCCATTATTGCTTGTTTTCTAGTGGGACTTGGTCTGGTGGGTTTTTATTTTGCCACTCGTTGGTTATTTGCGCCAGTGCGTAAAATTCAAGAAGGCGTTAAGCTGATTGGAGAAGGGCAGGTGGGCTATCAAATAGACGTGACCCGGACTGACGAACTAGGGCAGTTGGCTGAGAGAGTGAATAAGATGTCCACCGATCTGGCGCAAATGCTCAAAGCCAAACGAGATATGTTGCTGGCATTAAGTCATGAACTTAAATCACCTTTGGCCCGATCTCGTGTGACCTTGGCATTGATGGACCCATCTAAATTACAGGAAGATCTATTGCGTGATCAACAATCAATCGAACGCTTGATTGACGAAGTGCTTGAGTCTGAGCGCGTGCACCAAGACCATGCTTTGTTGCATCGAAGTGAGACCAATATTCCCCAATTAATTGATCAAATTCTTGTAGAAGATTTGATTGATCTACAACTAATTCGAGAAATTAAAAGCGCGGCAAGAACGGTAGATGTGGATGCCAACCAAATTCGCCGCCTGTTACGCAATCTATTAGAAAATGCGCAGCGCTATCACCGACCAGAGAAAGGTGACATCAGGCTGAGCCTTGAATACCTGCCTGCTTCTTTGCGTATTGTGGTGTCAGATCGGGGTGAAGGAATTGCTGCTGAGCACCTAGCTAGATTGACCGAGCCGTTTTATCGCGCTGATCCTGCCAGAGCGCAAACTACAGGCGGCTTGGGTCTCGGCCTATATTTGTGCCATACAATAGTACAAGCGCACGGCGGCAGCTTAACAATAGACAGCGAGTTACAGCAAGGCACACAAGTGAGGGTGGAGTTACCACTGGCTAGTTAAATGGCTATCAAAGCAATCGTTTTTGATCTAGGCGGCGTATTGGTCGAGTTGGAAGGCCAACCCATCAAAAATGAGTGGATGAGCAGTGCCGAATCGTTTGAAGATAATTGGCGACGCTGGCTATCATCTCCTCTCTCGCAGGCCTTTGAGCGGGGTGAAATTGAAATTGATGAATTTGCTGAAGGCCTAATTGACGAAATGCAGCTCAAGGTGGGTAAAGCCCAGTTTATTGACGAATTTACTCGTTGGCCTAAAGCGTTTTTTGAGGGTGTATTTGACTTGATGCAAGCGCTGGAACCACTTACTCTGGGGGTATTTTCAAACATCACTGCAGTGCATTGGCCTCGTTACTATCCAGATTTATTTAGCTCCGGTTGCTTTACGCATTTGTTCGCTTCGTATCAGCTGGGCTTGGCAAAGCCCGATCCGAATGCTTACAAAGCCATTGCCACAAAGATGGGGCTTGCGTGTAATGAAGTGTTGTTTTTTGATGATAACCAAGTCAATGTAGATGGCGCGAGAAGCGTTGGAATGCAAGCTGAGCTAACCGTGGGTCTAAAAGGGGTTTATACCGCCCTTGAGCAACACCAACTATTGCCGAGGCAATAGTCTAAACAAGTATTCTCCTTCGTAAAGCGCAATGTATAATTTGCTCACTACTCATCGGCAATGATTACGCACATTGAAATTCGTAAACGGGCTACACTTTAACAATATTCGCGGTGATATCTATGGCGGTTTAACCGCTGCGGTGGTGGCTTTGCCGCTGGCCATGGCGTTTGGTGTCTCCTCTGGTGCAGGGCCGATAGCCGGTTTATACGGCGCTATATTCGTGGGTTTTTTCGCCGCGCTATTTGGCGGAACACCCGCGCAAATTTCAGGCCCAACCGGTCCAATGACCGTGGTGATGGCGGCTATTTTTACACAGTATACGGCGCTCGACCCCATCAATGGCGCGGCGATGGCGTTCACTGTGGTTATCATGGGCGGTTTGTTCCAAATTCTGTTTGGGGTGCTACGCATCGGTAAATATATCAATTATGTGCCGCAATCCGTTATATCCGGGTTTATGAGTGGTATTGGGGTGATTATTATATTGCTGCAGCTGGCGCCGTTGCTGGGTACAGCGTCCGCCAGTAACACTATTGATGCCATCAAGCTGCTACCTGCAGCGGTGTCAAACATCAATTTTGCAGCTTTTCTACTCGGCTTACTTACCTTGGCTATCGTGTATTTTACGCCTAAGAAATTCGGCAAGATTGTACCGCCTATGTTATTGGCTTTATTGATAGGTACCTTGGCAGCGACCTTTTTGTTATCGGGCAAGGGGGTCACTATCTTAGGGGACCTGCCCACTGGTTTTCCTGATTTGCGCCTGCCGGTGATTGACGCAGCGATGTTACCTAGTATGATTAAATCAGCGCTTATTTTGGCTTTGCTTGGCACCATCGATTCTCTGCTAACCTCGCTGGTGGCAGATAACATGACCCGCAGTCATCATCAGTCTGACAGAGAATTAATTGGCCAAGGTATTGGTAACACGGTTGCAGGTTTGTTTGGCGGTTTGCCTGGCGCGGGTGCGACTATGCGTACGGTTGTGAATGTGCGTACTGGCGGACAAACACCTATTTCTGGCATGTTGCATGCCGTTGTATTGCTTTCTATCGTTCTGGGCTTGGGTTCGGCGGCGAAATATATCCCCCACGTTGTTTTAGCCGGTTTACTGATTAAAGTGGGTACTGATATTATCGATTGGGGCTATTTGAAACGGATAGGGACGTCCTCAAAGGCTGGCATCACGATCATGTTTACGGTGTTGTTGATGACGGTATTTGTCGACCTAATTATGGCAGTCGCAGTGGGCATGGCGATGGCCAGTGTACTGTTTCTAAAACGTCAGTCAGATAGGCAGTTAGATAAACTGCAGGTGATTCGAGCCAGTACCGGCACCAAAATGGTGGCAAAAGAAGAAGCACAAATACTGAACACGGCAGGTGATCGTTTAGTGGTATTTGACGTGGGTGGGCCCTTAAGTTTTGGCGCGGCAAAAGACATGGTTCGCCAATTTAGTAACGAAACCAACTATCAATCCATGGTGCTAGATCTGCAGGCAGTTTCAGCGCTAGACTACACTGCGATCTGCGCGGTTAAGGATGTAATTGAAGGCGCACAAGATCAAGGCGTAACGGTATCAGTCGTGATGCCAGATGAAGAAACAGCCGCCCTGTTGAAGAGAGAAGGTTCGCTAAGTTCACTGAGTGCAGATCAAGTATTCACCAATCGACTAGCAGCGCTTCAGTCTTGTGCCAAGGTCTCAGTCTAGCGCCCCCTTGAAATATTGGCTTAACCCCCACACTGTAAACTAGATACATACAAGGGCATTTATTATGGCAGTTAGAGGGCAACGTAGTTATCGTTCGAGCAAAACCAAGCAGCCAATCACTGAAGACGAAAAGTATATGATGGTGATGTTGTTTCAATATCAAAAAGTAAGCGTTATCAAGCTTGCGAGCAAATTTGGATTAAACACCACGCAAGTTAAAGACATTCTGGGTAGAAGGGTCACCGGCGGAGTTTGCGGTTAGCTTGTTCGCCAAACTGCGCTTTTCTTAAGGGCAGGCGCTTAGCGAATTTATCCAACTAGCCAATAATGCGGTGCCAGCCACGTCGATTTCTTGGCTAACTAACGGTGGCATTTGTCCTAATCCGTGACGATTCGCCCGTTCGTAAATTAACGACTGCGCCGCAGTGCCGGGCATTAATAACCGAGGATTAAACAAGCCCCAATTTTCATTGTGCGCCGTCACATTGCAGATGTTCATGCTCTCAAGAGCAATTTGATAACGCAAATCTATGGTGACGTTTGTGGGGCCACCCGGCTGATGACAATTGGCGCAGTTGGTGTGTAACTATGCGCATGCTTTGTCTTCTGTAGGCTGCGGACCACTGTAGGGGGCAGCGAGTTGATCCAACGCGCGCTAAACAACACGTGTTATTAGGGTGAGCAGCGAGGCCATACAAAACATTGTCATCGTTTCTAATCCAGTAAGTAGCCTTGGTGGCGCTCCCGATGAAATCTTCTATGCGGTTAGTAGAAAGTTGAAAGTCTTCATCCGGCTCACTATTTGTATCCCCATTTACGCTGACGTTTAAGGTTGTGCTAAGGGTGTTTGCTGGAATACTAAGACGGCCTGTTACAGGGGTAAAGTCGGTGCCTGCTTCGGCACCATTTGCTATTGTTGTGTAATCTATAAATGTTGCGGCACCGTGCGTTTCATTCAGGGAAACAGTAAATTCCGCTGAGACGACGCCCGAATGGGTTTCTAAAATAGTGCCGCCTGTTAGGGTAAGACTAGGTGCTCCAGAACTGTTCAGAAGTAGCAGATACAATGGGCCTAGAATTGTGTTGCTATGCAATTTCATTTGTTCATATTAGTGATTCACTTATGTTTTGTTCACATCACACCTCGCTTTTACTGAGATTTCATTGTTCCCCCAAAACTTTAGTGATGCTGCTAAGTCAAAGGGCGGTAGTCAAAAAGTGCTACCATGAGATCTTTAAAAGCTTTCCATGGTCAATACTGGCTAATGGTGATGTTAGCTTGATCAATTAACTGTCAGAAGATTACGTACAATGAATTTAAAACAGGCTGTCCTACGACCACTGTGGCATCCTGTGTGCCCAAACTGTAAGCGTTCTATTTGCGTATGCAGGAAAAAGGATAAAAAGGAATAAATCTAAAGGACCGCTAGAGCACAGTGACAGTACAGAGAGAGGTTTGAAATTCGAATCTAT
Source organism: Gammaproteobacteria bacterium (assembly GCA_047639475.1). GTDB lineage: Bacteria > Pseudomonadota > Gammaproteobacteria > Arenicellales > Poriferihabitantaceae > JAAELZ01. Next base: position 423 of record JBLIOD010000095.1, on the reverse strand, counting down.
TCTCTGTTAAATTAACCCTGGTTTTCCTCTGTCTCATGAGCTGCTCCTGCTGCCTGCCAAGGATGGCGGAATACATCTACGGTGTGGTGGACTAAAATTTAAAAGCAAACGTATCAAACTCAAACTAAACGTATCACTCAAAGAATTCGCTATGCTCTTGCTGTACTAAAATTTATTAGACATTCAATTGTTAAGCGAGACACTACAACATTTATATAAGAAAGTAGCTTAGACGCGAACTGGTGGAGCCCGTATCGCGTCTATTTTCAAAGTACCCAAATTTGGTACTATGATACGGCGTGAGTACACGCCGAGTAGAGAAGGTCATGCAGACTATGGGTATTGAAAATATCTCCTCTACACAAGTCTCACGAGCCAATAAAGCCATGGATGAGGGCTTAGAAGCGTGGCGTAACCGCCCTT
>JBLIOD010000094.1:0-6429 GCA_047639475.1 Gammaproteobacteria bacterium | reverse complement strand
TTGCCACGCAAAGATGTTTTCCACGCAGTGGGGCGCAACGGCCAAGGCAATGAGTTGATTGCCGATATGATCAAAATTGGCTTCACTGGCGAGAAAGGCTTGGGTGGTTTTTACCGCATTAATGAAGACGAGAAAGAATTTGCGGTAGATTTAAAAACTGGCATGCCGCGCCCGCGCATCAAGACCCTGCCCCTAAAAGCGCAGCTGGCAGCTGAAAACCAATTGCTTAATCGCGAGACCCTACACGATTTAATAGTTAACACCGATGGCAGTGATGCGGGTGCGAAACAAACGCAATTTTGCCGCAATGTATTGGCCCGAGTGTTGGCCTATGCTGCCAGCCTGATTCCCAGTGTCACCACTTCACCGCAAGATATTGATGATGCGATGAAATTAGGTTTCAACTGGGTGCGTGGCCCATTTGAACTGATCGACGTCATTGGCCCTCATCGATTGGTTGAGATGATCACCGATGCCGGAGAAGCTGTTCCAAATGTACTAAGCGGCGACACAATCGAACCTTTTTACGTGCCGACACCGGATGCATTGCAAGTACGGCGCTTCCCTGACGATCACCCTGAAGGCCTGCTAGGACCCGTAGCACTGGCTGACAAAGTCGTGCGATTCAACATGACTCGTCGCTGCTTAACCCCGATACAAAGTAACGCTGCAGCCAGTTTGTATGCGCTAGACGATGATCTGCGCTTGATTGAGTTCCACTCTAAGGCCAATGCCCTTACTGGGGCATCGATGGAGATTGTTAACGCCGCAGCCAAAGACCATGGCAAAGGCATTATTATTCATAATGACGCACAGCATTTTTCAGCTGGCGTTGATTTAAATGGCGTTCTGGCACTTATCCGTGAAGAAAACTGGGAAGGGATCGACCAATTTCTCATCAACTTTCAACAGGCAGTAAAAGCCCTTAAGTACACCCCCGTTCCCGTGGTCGGCGCCCCTTCAGGCTTGGCCATTGGCGGCGGCTTTGAGGTGATTGCACACGCTGATAAAGTGATTGCACATGGTAACTCCGTACTCGGCTTAGTAGAAGCGGCGGTAGGCGTGGTACCTGGCGGCGGCGGCGTTAAAGAGACTTTTTATCGCTGGCATCAAAATACCGGAGATTGGTCAAAAGCAGCATGGAATACCTGGATGCAGATGGGTTTTGCTCGCACGGGCACCAGCCCGGAACAAAGCGCCAAGCTAATGTACTTCTTGCCTGACAGAGATGAAACCGTCATGAACCGTGATCGATTGGTGTCTGCCGCAATTGAAAGCGTTCATCAGCAAAACGAAGCGGGCTATACACCGCCCGCTTCACCGGCTTTCATCCTGCCAAACAAGACCATACTAGGCGATATGGAAGCCTTTATGGATAACGGTATTAGTGATGGCCATTTCTTTCCCCATGACAAAACTGTGGCCATGCACATTGCCAATATAGTGGTTAACCATGACGGTGAAGGTGAACGAGCTGCCTCTGAGGATGAGCTATATGCCCGTGAACGCGATGCGTTCATTAAACTGGCTAAAACTGAAGAGACCAAGCAACGTATTTCAGGTCTACTAGAAGATGGCCTGACTATTAGAAACTAACCACTGTTAAGTAGCCCCTGCTCCTAAAACAAAGAAACCAACATTGAACAAGCCATGACCAACGCAAACACCTCTGACAAGTACAGCCATTTTCCGAAAACTGCAGCGAATCATGTGGCGTTGTCTCCGCTGTCATTTTTACCGCGGACCGCCGGGGTATTCCCTGACAGAGAAGCCGTGGTCTATGGCAACAGGCGTTACAACTGGGCAACCGTTTATGAGCGATGCCGGCAATTGGCTTCTGCCTTGGCGGGACTAGGAATAACCAAAGGAGACACGGTTGCGGTTATGGCAGCAAACACTCCAGAAATGGTGGAGGCACATTATGGCGTTGCGATGTCGGGCGCCGTGCTCAATACCATCAATATCCGATTAGACGCTGAAACCATAGCCTATATCCTAGACCACGGTGAAGCCAAAGTGTTGATAACCGATACGGGCTTTGCTGCTTCTGTTAAATCTGCGTTGGCGCAAATAGAACGAACAGACATCATTGTCATTGATATTGTTGACGAACAAGCAGACGCAGACAAAACCCGACTGGGCAAACAAACCTATGAGGAGTTTATTGCAACGGGAGACGCCAACTTCGCTTGGTCGCTACCTGATGACGAATGGGATGCCTTTTCTTTAAACTATACCTCTGGCACCAGTGGTCGCCCTAAAGGCGTGGTATACCACCACCGCGGCTCCTACCTAATGACATTGGGCACCATTACTGATTGGCACTTGCCTGCTCACCCGAAGTATTTATATACCGTTCCGTTGTTTCACTGTAACGGTTGGGGCCACACATGGACAATGACCGCCCTTGCCGGCACCATCGTCTGTTGTCGCAGCGTGACGGCAGCAGCGATTTATGAAGCCATTTCTGATCAAGGTGTCACCCATTTTGGCGGTGCACCCATCGTCCTTTCGATGATTTTGAATGCCGATGAGGCCGACCGAAAGCCCATTGACCATACTGTCAATGTGATGACAGCAGGCGCACCACCACCTGCCGCGGTTCTAGGGGGCATCGAAGCACTGGGATTTATCGTCACCCAGGTTTACGGTTTAACTGAAACCTACGGGCATACCGTAATGTGTACCTGGAACCATGACTGGGACAGCCTACCTTTCGCGGAACGTGCAGTCATCAAGGCCCGTCAAGGGGTAGCGATGACCATTACTGACAGCCTGCGAGTGGTTGATTTAAGCAGCCGTGAAGATGTGACGCAAAACGGTGAAATGATCGGTGAGCTGGTTATCCGCGGTAACACGGTAATGAAGGGCTATCTCAAAAACAACGCGGCCACCCAAGAAGCATTTGAAGGGGGCTGGTTCAGGTCAGGTGATTTAGGCGTCGTACACCCTGGCGGTTACGTGGAGATAAAAGACCGCTTAAAGGACATCATTATTTCAGGGGGCGAGAATATCTCATCAGTGGAAGTCGAAGGCGCTTTGCATCACCATCCTGCTGTCGCACTGGCGGCGGTGGTGGCCAAGCCTGATGAAAAATGGGGTGAAGTTCCCTGCGCGTTTGTAGAGTTAAAATCAGGCGAGACGGTGACCGAAGAAGCGCTTATCGCTTTTTGTAAGGAACACCTTGCTGGCTTTAAACGCCCCAAACAAGTGGTGTTCTGTGAGATACCAAAAACAGCCACCGGTAAACTACAAAAATTTGAGTTACGTCAGATGATTCTGAGCGGTGAGATTTCTTAACCCATAAACAGTTACTTTAAGATATAATAATCAACGAATATATTAGCAAACCAGATGTAACTTAGACAACAATAACACCCCATACCTTCTATTTAGGAGCAGGCTAAAATAATGAAAAAAGCTGCCCTTGCCTTATGTTTCAGTGTCGCCTTATTGGTTGCACTCACCTTTTTTCTCTCGTTTACCAGTACGGGTTACGGCTTACTTAATTGGTTTGACAACCAACGTCAAGGTGACCCCGCAATTCCTGCCTCAGTCGAAACGGTGATGCCTGCAAACTCAACAATTACGGCCACGACCGAAGCAAGCGAAATTACCATTATTGCTGGCAGCGGTTTAAAAAGATCTTACCACTGGGAAGGCGCCAATCGAAGCGTGGTGATGTTCCTCGTGACAAACGCTGGGCTGGTAGTTTAGGCCTACACTACGCGGGCCCTGGCTATCATTGGTTTCCAAAGCACAACGGCATTTCAAGAGGCGTTCTTGAAGAGGGTCAGCAACACTTTTCAAGCAGAACCGATGTATTCACTTGGCTGGACGAAGTTAAAAAGTGGGACCCCACGGTGTATACTGATCAGGGCTTGGTGATCAGTTTCGGGAAAACCATTGAGCGTCAACAATTAAACGTTTCAGTATGGCAAATCTTATTGAACGACAAACCGCCCAGGAGACTAAATGGCAGCCAAAATGAGGCGATAAACGCTTCATGGGTCAGGTAGGTTTAAACCTGCGTTATCCAAATTTTACTTTCCCAGCCTATCTTGCAATTTCTTGATATTCGAAGCGAGCGGTATAAACGGCTTGCGAGCATTCATAAAAGGAATAGGCCGCATTTTGGTTAACGGCAAATGCACTTTTAAATCGCCTGTTTTACTGACAATTCAGCCAACCACTTACCCATCAACGTTGCCATACCGACGCCGCGCCCGTTATAGCCTAAGCCAGTATAAACACCCTCAGCCAACTTATGTATATGTGGCTGCTTATCAAGCGTTAGCGCGACCCTGCCGCTCCACGCGTATTCGATAAACTGATTTTCCAACGCTGGATAAAGAGCCGTTTTCCTGGCTAACAGATGGCTATAGTCTTTAGTGCTACGCGCCTCTTTATTTCCACCACGACCGCCCATCAACGACCTACCGGCGTTATCCAAGCGGAAATAATTAAGTAGCCTACGGATATCTGCTACCACGTGTCCTTCTGGCAAAATGTGGCCTCGTAATTCCGCTGAAAGCAGCGTTGTCACCACTTGAAAACTGTGGCCTTCACAATGTTTCAACAAGCCAAGCATTAGCGATACTCGATTGAAGCTGATTGGTAAGCCATACACCAAACCCAACGTATTCTTGATTCACTCAGAACTAACTAACCTTGCCATTTGAATCAGGCAGAAAAATCGCTGCGGGTGAAAAAGAAAAACTAGGTTACTTTAAAATCACCAACGTTGGCGAGATTAAATCGCCTGCCCTCATTCAATATCTCGAGTCTAGAAAAAACAACTTAGATATTGCTCGAACCTACCTGAAGGAAATTCGATTCCCCAAATTAGTTAGATACAAAATAATAAAGTACCATTCCCAATATCATACCGATAAAGACGTAATTAAGCCAATTAGGATACCTTGATGCTTGTTTATCATCGATATTAGTACTATCTGCATCTAATGCAATTAAGCTTCCATCAATCGTTAACCTACAAATCTGAGATATACCGTTATCGTCTGTAAGAACCGAGCCTGGAAGTGCGTTTTCAGTTTTTGCAGTGTACTCAAAAGTTCCATGGTTAGTGCCAATAGTGAAATCAGTTTTATCACTTCTTGTGCCTGATTCAATAATACCTCCTCTTACATGCCTGACTAATTCGCCATCAATATAGTAACTTTTCCTGCCTGTCCAAAATTGATGTTCAAAACGGAATATAAACTGTTTTCCATCAAGTTTAGTAGTCCATGTATTTACTGTTACGCCGTAACTCATTATTTATTTCAGCCTATTTATATCATTAGTTTTATTTTGCACCACATTGTTTCTATTCTTATGCATTATTAAATGCATCTGGCACTTGATTACACCTTCAACATGTTTAAGCGCATCCAGTTTTAGTTCTTGAATCATAAATACGTCATCAGGCACATCATATTCAGATTTAAAGCCATAGTTCCCAAAAGGGAAAAAACAAACTTGGGATAAGGGTACAGGAAGCATAAACCCCCTATTCCTCTAAATCAATAAGTATCAGCCAGCCCAAAAACCTCATCACTTCCTTTGAAAATAGCCTCAACCGGGCGAAATCTACTGCCTTTACGAGCAGCAAAGATGGAATACAGCTTGGTTTACTCTTTATTTAGCAATTCTCCGCTCTGCGAATGAACAAGACCCTGCCGTATCAAACAGCATTTTAAAAACAAGGCGTAACCAGGTCGCTAGCTCAGCGATCAGTTGAACAGGCAACCCTGCGGTGGTGCACGGCTTTGTGGTCGCCGTTTCTTTGCGGATACAGCGGATTTACTATTCACGTGATCCAGAGTCTTTTTAATTACCATGGGGCCTTCAATGCAGGCGATACCCCTAATGCCGCCGCCGCATTGATCACAGATTTCGACAACCATATCGAACACACGCTTTAATCGTTGCGCCCATGTCATAGAAGCTCTGCATTTCTCAGGGGACTTATCCTGGGAGTTGTCAGTCGCGTTGAACTTCCTGCCTTTGCCCGTTTACCGGGTGTTACCCGCGCTCGATGTTTACTGTTGGGGGCGAACACACCATGGAATCGAGTGAGATTTACCCGTGGCTTCGGAATCAACGCGGCCAATTTTGAGATGAAGTCCAGTGGCTCAAAGGTGACATGCGTTGTACGATCACGATAGGGTGTCTTTAATTCGTATCGCACCATACCGTTACGAGTGAGGGACAGGCGTTGTTCTGATTCGCTCCGAGATCATCGGAGATAGTTTTATCTGAGTCATGCAGCTTTGCTTGACTCAGGGTTTTGATAATATATTAATTCATATTCTACAGGTGGTATGTCTCCAATTGGTTGCAGTATCCGTCTGTTGTTAAACCAGTCAACCCAAGTCAGGGTTGCTCGTTCAACTTCTTCCAGTCCACGCCAAGGACCTTCTTTGT
>JBLIOD010000093.1:0-6948 GCA_047639475.1 Gammaproteobacteria bacterium | reverse complement strand
GGTGAGAAGCCGCATTGTGCAGCGGTGATGGAACTGGATCCTTCGTTATCTCTCCATACCAAGTGCTCAGGTATATCGTCACCCAGTCGCACGACGTAGTCTTTATCGGCGTGGTGTACTTTAAAGTTGAAGTTGGTCATGCCTCCACTTAACGGGGCGACGCTGACTTCGTTTTGCCAGCATTTAAGTTGTTTAACTCGGTCGATATGATTCATTAGTCTTGCCCTTGGGTATTAACGTGCCAATTTGGTGAGCGTTTTTCAATGAAGGCGCTGATGCCTTCTTCCGCATCATATGTAAGCATGTTTTCCATCATCACGTTAGAGGCGTAATCATAGGCTTCAGATAAACCCAATTCAAGTTGTTGGTAAAACGCTTCTTTGCCGGTCGCAACAGTGGTGGGTGATTTGGAGGCGACAATGGCTGCCATCGCCAAAGCTTGCTCCATCACAGCATCTGGTGCAACCACCCGATTAATCAAACCCCATTGCAAAGCTTGTTCCGCGCTAACCAGTTCACCCAGCAACAGCATCTCCATGGCGTGCTTACGGGAAACGTTGCGTGACAATGCGACCATGGGGGTTGAACAGAATAAGCCAATGTTAACGCCAGGCGTGGCAAATTTTGCGGTGTCCGAAGCCACGGCTAAATCACAGCTGGCCACCAGTTGGCAACCTGCAGCGGTCGCCGTACCTTGTACTGCCGCGATGACGGGTTTAGGGCAGCGCACGATGCATTGCATCAACTTAGAGCAGTTAGCCATGGTCAATTCAAAGAAAGCACGACCGTTGTCTTTTATCTTGCGCGCAGCAGTCAGCTCTTTAAGGTCGTGACCAGCACAAAAAGCAGGGCCTTCAGCAGCCAACACAATAACAAAGACAGTAGGTGTTTCGCCTAGCTCAACGATTTGCTGCGTGAGGGCCTCTATTAGTTCTAAGGAGAGGCTATTGCGCGCAGCAGGGCGGTTCAGCTTAACTGTTGCGATGTGATCTTGTATTTCGGTACTAACTATGGGGGGCGCTTCGTTTATCATTACAAAATTCAGGTGGTTCGCTAATTTAGGGCTAATTTATCACCCTCAGTACACTAATCTCAACAATCTTTATAAAAGCATTGAGCGAGGAGGCCGGTGGAGCTAAATTTAGCTCACCACAACCCATAACACAGAGCCTAATGGTTAAACTTAAATTCCTTAAACATCAATTTGATTTTAAAACTGAGACGGAGATGCTAATGGCTTCAAGGTCGTATTATGCTGAACTAAAAAAGCGACGTACTGTTAGAGATTTTTCTGATAAAGCCATTCCAATGGAAGTGATTGAAAACGCCATTTTGTCGGCTGGTACAGCGCCCAGTGGCGCCAACCAACAACCTTGGCATTTCGCCGTCGTTACTGATCAACAGATGAAAATTCGAATTCGGGAAGCGGCTGAAGAAGAAGAGCGTGAGTTCTATGAACACAGAGCATCAGATGAATGGTTGGAGTTGCTGGAACATTTAGGCACAGATGAAAATAAGCCTTTTCTCGAGGTAGCCCCTTGCTTGATAGTGGTATTTCAAAAGAAATTTACGCTTGATGCGGAAGGTAAGCGCAAGAAAAATTATTACACCCCCGAGTCCGTTGGTATTGCTTCTGGGTTTTTATTGTCGGCGCTACACTTATCAGGCTTGGCCACCTTAACGCATACCCCTAGCCCCATGCGGTTTTTCAATAAGCTGCTGAACCGGCCTAGTGAAGAAAGGCCTGTCATGGTGGTTGTGGTAGGTTACCCTTCAACGCAGGCAACGGTGCCCAATATCGCAAAATTCACTTTATCAGAAATTGCTTCATTTCATTAATAGGTTCAACTCATGACTACCAATTTAAGTTCTGTCATTACTCCAGCTGACGCGGCCAACCGAAAGTCGGTCGAACCGTTGGTTTGCTATTCGGTTGATGATCTGCCGGCATTTGATGCTGAGTTTTATCATGCAGCGAGAAATGACATGGAAAAAGTATCGCAGGTGATTGTGCCGCCCAGAGACGCGGCAACGTTCGAAGTGCCAGCGGGGCATCTGTTCAGGATCGTTAGCGTGGAAGGATCGCAAGTTGGCGATCTAAATCTATGGAATGCTGACGATTTAGTCGAGCGTTTTTATAGCGGCAAGACGCGGCAATTGCACGCCAGTCATGTAACTCGAGGCGACAAGTTATGGAGCACCTTGCCCAATCTACGGCCGATGGCGACCATTACCCACGATACTTTAGAATGGTATGGCTATGATGAGTTTGGGGGCAGGGTGCATGATGTCATAGGAACGCGTTGTGATCCGTATACCAACACTATGTTAAAGGAAGTGGATTACGATTTTTGTTGTCACTCAAATTTAACGCGCGCCTTGGCGAAAACTAAAAACATGTCACTAGCAGAGGCAGAGTTGCACGTTCACGACGTGATGAATGTTTTCATGTGTACTGGTTTTACTAAAGACACCCAGCAATACTTTATGAAAGCCAGCCCTGTGCGTCCAGGCGATTACATCGAGTTTTTTGCAGAAATCGATTTGCTAGGGGCTTTGTCAGCTTGCCCGGGCGGTGATTGCGGCAGTGGCCATTCCGACGACGTGACCCCGTGTTATCCGTTGCTGGTTGAAATCTATAAACCCAGTGATGAATCGTTAATCGATTGGCAGTCGCCTAGTCGCAGTGCCTATGGTGGGCGACATGGCACTTGATGTTTAGTCTTTTCGCTATAAATTAAACCCCTTGGATAGTAAAGCAGACTAGTATAAAGACTAAAGAGTCGTTATATATTAAGCATCATACAACCGTTCATAAACTTTGCTCATGGCCTATTTATTCTTACTGTTCTTAGTCGTACCGATTGTTGAGATTTATTTACTCATTCAGATCGGGGGCCAAATAGGCGCACCCACCACCATTGCTATCGTGATTCTAACTGCGATTGTTGGTGCAGCTTTGGTTCGCATTCAAGGATTCTCTACTTTAATGCGAGCACAGTCACAAATCGCACAAGCAAAAATGCCTGCGGCAGAAGTGATGGAAGGGATCGCCTTGGTAGTGGCGGGCGCTCTGTTATTGACACCTGGGTTTTTCACTGATGCCTTTGGTTTTGTGTTGCTTACTCCGCCATTGCGTCGCTTGATTATTAATCGAATTGCCAAACGTAGCCCGGTGATGTCACAAGGATTTAATCAAAGCCGCGGGCCTGACGATGGCAACCGGCCCAGCATCATTGATATAGATCACAAAGAAATCGACGATTAATCAGTGGCACGCTGTGGTTTTGTGTAGCGAGGTGATTATTTGTCGTCTCTTATTTTTCATGGGCTCAATGAGTAACGTGAGGTTCTTTACTTAGTAAGTTCTAGACTCACTTCAAGCGGGTTGGGACTTAACTCTTTATTTTTGCCGCTACTTATATTTCCCCCTTTCACTGCTCCTGCTGCTGGCAAGGCTAACAAGCCTATTCCTCCTGTGAATACCCCTAGCAGCGCGCTTCTCATTACAGTTCCTGCCGTTTTAACCACGGTTCCCACCACTTCACCAGCGGTTAGTTTATCTTGTATCAGATGAGTTTGTGTAACGTAGCCATTTTTTATGATCGCTACCGCATACCTTCCTTTACGGTGTAAAGAAAATCTAGCTGGGGTTTCAGCAGTTAATACTTCTACTAATTCATTGTCAGCCTTCTCTTCCGTTTTCTCTTCGGAATCTTCTGCGTCATTTTCTGAATTATTTTTGTCAAAGTTTGTAAAAAAACCACCCTCAACTTGTGTTCCCGAATTTGATTCCAATTAAAATGTCGTAAAATCGGCCTCTAACTTTTTAACGTAAACCATCGCCCCTATTGGTTCGGATATAACCGCGAGTGAATCGTGTAGATCAACAGGCTCAGTGGTAGCGCAACCACTTCAGATCAACAATATACCAGTGATGCTTAATAGGTATATTGCGTTGATAGTTTTGTTTTTCATTTTTTATCCTATGGGTTCACGAAGTAAATAATTTAACCGTTAGGGATAATACGGCTCCCTAATTATTACGATGTGGGAAATACCACTAGAACACGCCGGTAATGACAACTATTTGCAAATTAGTTGTTGAAATTAAAAATTCAATCCCTATCTTTAGCACTCGTTGAGCAAGAGTGCTAACTGTTGCTTAAACGGAGTGGTTTGAACCCTATTTTAAAACCGGTACATCGGACGGATTCAAGCATTTCAAACCTTATTTTTTATTAACTAACCATAGGAGACCAAGAGAATGAACATTCGTCCTCTTCATGACCGAGTTATCGTTGAACGCGTAGAAGAAGAACGCACTTCAGCTGGTGGCATCGTATTACCTGATTCTGCACAAGAAAAGCCAGTACAAGGCAAGATCGTTGCAGCTGGCAACGGCAAAATCGCTGAGAACGGCGAAGTACGCCCGCTCGACGTAAAAGTTGGTGACAATGTGTTGTTTGGCAAATTCTCTGGAACTGAAGTCACCGTTGAAGGTGTGAAAGTTCTAGTGATGCGCGAAGACGACATCATGGCCGTTATCGAAGACTAATTACTAGCTTTCACCTAAACAAACAAAAGACAAAGAGGAATTCTCAATGGCAGCAAAAGAAGTAAAGTTTGGCGATAACGCACGCCAACGCATGCTAGCAGGTGTTAACATTTTAGCCGATGCGGTTAAAATAACACTAGGTCCAAAAGGCCGTAACGTAGTATTAGACAAAGCTTTCGGTGCACCGACTATCACTAAAGATGGTGTATCTGTAGCGAAAGAAATTGAACTTGAGAACAAGTTTGAGAACATGGGCGCACAAATGGTTAAGGAAGTGGCTTCAAAGACTTCTGATATCGCGGGTGACGGCACAACGACTGCGACAGTTTTGGCTCAAGCGATGGTTCGTGAAGGCATGAAAGCAGTTGCAGCAGGCATGAACCCAATGGACCTTAAGCGCGGCATCGACCAAGCTGTAAAGGTTGCAGTAGGTAGCTTAGTTGAGCTTTCACGTCCTTGTGTTGATCACAACGAAGTGGCGCAGGTTGGTACAGTTTCTGCAAACGGCGATAACGCAGTTGGCGACATCATTGCTCAGGCAATGGAAAAGGTTGGCAAAGAAGGCGTTATTACTGTTGAAGAAGGCAATGCCCTAGACAACGAATTAGACATCGTTGAAGGTATGCAATTTGACCGTGGTTACTTGTCTCCGTACTTCATCAACAATCAAGACAGCATGTCTGTTGAGATGGAAAACCCTTTCATCTTAATCTTCGATAAGAAGATCTCAAACATCCGTGATTTGTTACCAGTATTAGAAGCGGTAGCGAAAGCTGGCCGTCCTCTTTTGATCATGGCTGAAGATGTTGAAGGCGAAGCCCTTGCTACGCTTGTTGTTAACAACATGCGCGGCATCGTTAAAGTGGCTGCTGTTAAGGCACCTGGTTTTGGTGATCGTCGTAAGGCAATGTTGCAAGACATCGCTGTACTTACCGGCGGCCAAGTGATCTCAGAAGAAGTAGGCATGAGCCTAGAAACTGTTTCACTAGAAGACTTAGGTAGCGCAAAGCGTGTTCAAATGTCTAAAGAAAACACCACTATCATTGATGGTGCAGGCGAAGCTAAAGAAATCGAAGGGCGTGTTAACCAAATTCGTTCACAGATTGAAGAAGCGACTTCTGATTACGACAAAGAGAAGATGCAAGAGCGTGTTGCTAAACTCGCTGGCGGCGTAGCCGTTATCAAAGTTGGCGCGGCGACTGAAATGGAAATGAAAGAGAAGAAAGCCCGTGTTGAAGATGCACTTCACGCTACTCGCGCAGCGGTAGAAGAAGGCGTTGTTCCTGGCGGCGGATCTGCTCTAGTTCGCACTATCGCTTCACTTGACGGCCTCGAAGGTGCAAACGCTGACCAAAATGTCGGTATCAGCATTATTCGTCGTTCTATTGAAGAGCCTTTACGTCAAATCGTTAGCAATGCTGGTGAAGATGCATCGGTTGTTCTTAACGAAGTTAAGAAGGGTTCTGGTAATTTCGGTTACAACAGCGCGACTAGCGAATATGGCGACATGATCGACATGGGTATTCTTGACCCAACCAAGGTAACTCGTACTGCGCTACAAAACGCAGCCTCTATCGCAGGTTTGTTAATTACAACAGAAGCGATGGTTGCAGACGCGCCACAAGATGCGGGTCCAGCTATGCCTGATATGGGCGGCATGGGCGGCGGCGGAATGGGTGGAATGGGCGGCATGATGTAAGCCTCTTCACTTAAGAAGAAAATAGCCCTGCATGCTTCGGCATGCAGGGTTTTTTTGTGTTTGTAAAACGGGGTTTGGAATGGGGTATTCTAAATAAACCGAATAGGTTCAATCATTTGATAGCTTAAGTCATCTGATTAAATAGCGAGTAGATATAGTGCTTGTTTATGGGTTTCTCTGTATTCAATGCCACGTAGAGAGGCCATAGTGAACACGGAGAAATGGAGTGGAAACTAGCGGAGAGTGAGATTGGCTTATTCTACAAAAAGGCCAAAGAAGGAATGACTCAAGTTGCACTAGATCGCGCAACCCGAGAATGTCATAGTACTATTATGCGTGAGTACGTGACTTGCTGTTATCGAAGAACGGAATGTTTTCAACTACTGCACTGTAAGTGACATCTTCACCAACAACTTCTAATTTGTTTCCGGCAACATTTGTGGCAGGAGATATATGGGCTAAGGCCAAAGACTTATTTAATCGATGCGAGAAAGCAGGGCTGTTCAATGTGCCCACGTCTTGTCCATCTAAGCGCAATATTTCACCGCCAATCAAACAGTCATGATGGTCGATAGAAATGCCTGCTTGAGTGAAACGCTCCTTTCCTTTGCTGGCCATGGCAGCGTCTTTACCGCGGTAATCGCTGCTTCGATTTATACTGAAACCCAGACCCACTTCCCAAGGAGTGTGT
>JBLIOD010000092.1:0-7564 GCA_047639475.1 Gammaproteobacteria bacterium | reverse complement strand
ACTACATAGTCAAATAAACGAGGCTGTTTGTCTTTGACCAATTTAGCTACCGCAATCGTTGCGGTTACATCAGACAGTGCATCATGAGCCGCTTCATGGGCCAATCCGTTGGCTGCAGTCAAATGCTCGAGCTTAAAACTCGGACGCCCAGGCTCATGGTCTGGCCATTCTATGCCCTCGGGTCTCAGCGCTCTCGTCAAGCGCAGCATATCCATAATATCCCAGCGAGAATTGCCGTTTTTCCACTCTCGTTGATAGGGATCAAAAAAGTTTCGATAGAGAGCATAACGAGTGACCTCGTCATCAAAGCGAATACTGTTGTAACCCACTCCACAGGTGCCTGGCACTGAGAGCTGCCGGTGGATAGCCTCGATAAACTGAGGCTCCAACAACCCTTTTTCCATGGCCAACTGAGGGGTAATTCCGGTAATAAGGCAGGCTTGAGGCGCCGGTAGTATATCTTTTTGAGGCTGGCAATAAATGACCAGAGGCTCACCCACTGGGTTTAAATCCTCGTCAGTCCTTAAACCAGCAAATTGTGATGGCCGATCTTTAGAGGGGTCAACGCCAAAGGTTTCGTAGTCATGCCAGTAGAAAGTATTTGCCATAGTTTAAATCCTTTCCCCTCGTAAATAAGCGTTACTATCTCGTTTGGACCGTTCAACCACCCTCGACTAATGGTTGCCCAGGGCTGGTTTCAGGCTTAGGCTCAGGCTCAGGCTTAGGCGCCGGAGCCGCCAATTGCTGTTCTAGCTGATAGATTTTTTGCGTCATTTGGCGCCGAAAGCCCTCTATAGCTTCCATAGCCTCAGCATTATTAGCCTGATCACGGTCCGTGCGCGATAACGCAGCTTTTAGTCGATTAAGCTCATCGGTGTATTCACGCAACACCTCATTAACCTTATCTATGTCAGCAGAAAGTCCCAACTGGCTAACGCTCAAATCGCTAATAGCAGAGCTCTCTTTATCAATGCGAGTCCCCACCGCTGCAATAGATTCTTGGGCCGAAACGCGCTTACCCGCTAGAAAAGCAATATCTTTTTTGTTGTCGGCAATTTTAGCTTTGTTGATATCGTTAGTAACGCCCCAGAGCTTCCTAATTTCGCTCCAGTGCTTTTTTAATTCTTCACCATGCTTACTAATATTGAGTTGCATCGCCGCACCCGACTGGGTAACCGACTCATCTGTGCTACTAAGCCGTGACTCAAGCAAATCAAATCGTGCCAACAGTGACTCATGCTTAGCGGAAAGGTCCTGATACTGCAATCCACCAAAAACTCCCGTTCCAATCAAACCCAAAAAGGTCAGTATTAAAATAAACTTCATCAGCCCAGGTATACCTGCAGTAGGTGGCTGGCCGCCGTTTCTTGAGGTCGGCCCGTCACCGCGCGGCTCTGGCATATTGCGACCAATCATATCGTCCCGTTCGGCAACAATTGACGTTTTAGGTTTTTTATCCATATCTTTTTTTGATTCCATGGTCATCTTTCAACAGAGATAAACTCAATACTATCTCATTACACCAAATTATACGCTGATCTTGGCCAATATATAAAAATGCCGTCCACAAAAAAACCGGTGAAGATTACCTAACACCGGTTTTTTGTCTAAGCAATTTTAAAGCAGGTTAAGTGCACCAACCAATATCGCAGTGAGCGCCAAGCTAGAACCAATCACACCATTAACCGTGGTCATTGGGCCTTGCTTACCTTTTAATCCATTAATTTCCAAAGCGATAATAATCACTAAGGCAACTGTTAACCCAGTACCGCCAACGGCGGTGCCATAACCATGGCCCGCATAGTGTGGTCCTGCTAACATACCAAACAACATAGGTGCCGAGAACAAAGTGTTGGTTCGAGAAGCAAGAAGCGCCTTGGCACCCGCCGCTGCTTTATCACCACCTTCAACAAGACCTAAAGCAATTTTTTGCGCAGGCCAAATGATCATCCAGACATTTGCCGCCATCAGCGTACCCATGACAACACCGATAACGATGTAGTTGTTCATTTGATTCATGCGCATCACACCTTCTAGCAGCAGAAGACCGGTGATAAACGTAAACATAGCACCCCATCTGAACCACCAGAGAGCGCTAGGCGCAAGTTTAGCTTTTGCATCAGCTAAACCCTCAGCTGAAGCTTGTTTAAAGTATCCACCTTGCACGAAGTTAAAATAGTAGAGCATTCCGATCCAAGTGATACCAAATAAAAGATGTCCCCAACGGGCAAGTAGATTGATAAATTCGGCGGTCATGAGCAAGTCCTCTAGAAATTAATACCCTTACAGGCTATAGGTTTATTTTAGCTTCATTATAGGTTTTTTAGGATTTTTTGATAGGCTTTTTATGGGTTTTATAGCTGTTTTACACGGTATTTGATGATAAATAACATCGGCTTGCTTGCCACTGCCGGCATTAAGACAAGGCATATCTCGAGATCAAAAAATGAACTCAAAAAAAAGCCCCGCAGGTTAGTGCAGGGCTTTTTGTTTTTTTGGGGATGGGTTTACATCATTCCGCCCATACCACCCATACCACCCATACCACCCATATCAGGCATGCCGCCAGCAGCACCGCCCTCATCAGGCGCATCAGCAATCATCGCTTCGGTGGTAATCATTAGTCCAGCGATCGAAGCAGCCGCCTGTAGCGCTGTTCTAGTCACTTTAGCTGGATCAAGAATACCCATAGCGATCATATCGCCGTACTCACCCGTACCTGCGTTATAACCGAAGTTACCCTTACCTTGTTTAACCTTATCGACGACAACAGAGCCTTCCTCACCTGCGTTCTCAACGATCTGGCGCAAAGGCGTCTCCATGGCGCGAAGAGCAATCCCGATACCTGCAGTTTGGTCTGCATTTTCACCCTTCAAGTCCTTGATTTTCTGTAGGACACGAATAAGAGCGACGCCGCCACCGGCGACAACACCCTCTTCCACAGCAGCGCGAGTAGCGTGCAACGCATCTTCAACACGGGCTTTCTTCTCTTTCATTTCGATTTCAGTGGTTGCGCCTACTTTGATCACGGCAACACCGCCGGCCAATTTAGCGACGCGCTCTTGCAACTTCTCTCGATCATAGTCAGAACTAGTGTCTTCAATCTGAGCCCGAATTTGCTTAACTCGCCCTTCGATAGTGGCGTGCTCGCCTGCACCATCAACAATGGTCGTGTTTTCTTTGGTCATGCTGACACGTTTAGCCGTACCCAAATGCTCCAAGGTAGCGCCTTCAAGATCAAGACCAACTTCTTCAGAAATCACAGTACCACCAGTCAGGATAGCAATATCTTCTAACATTGCCTTGCGACGATCGCCAAAACCAGGCGCTTTACAAGCTGAAACCTTAACAATACCGCGTAGGTTGTTCACCACTAGAGTTGCCAATGCTTCACCTTCAACATCTTCAGCAATAATCAACAGTGGCTTACCCGCTTTAGCAACCGCTTCAAGCAAAGGTAGTAGCTCACGAATATTGGAGATTTTTTTATCTACCAGCAAAATAAGTGGGCTGTCCTGTTCGGTGCTCATGTTCTCTTGATTGTTGATGAAGTACGGAGACAAATATCCACGATCAAACTGCATACCTTCAACGATATCTAGTTCATTTTCTAAACCACTACCTTCTTCAACAGTGATGACGCCTTCTTTACCAACCTTGCCCATTGCCTCGGCAATGATGTCGCCAATGTGGCTGTCGCTGTTAGCAGAAATAGTACCGACCTGAGCAATCTCTTTGTTTTCTGCGCAAGGCTTTGCAATTGCTGCAATTTCTTTAGTGGCTGCAATGACTGCTTTTTCAATGCCACGTTTTAGGTCCATCGGGTTCATACCCGCAGCAACCAACTTCAGGCCTTCATTAACAATAGTCTGAGCCAATACTGTTGCTGTAGTCGTACCATCACCAGCATCATCTGACGCCTTTGACGCTACTTCTTTAACCATCTGCGCGCCCATGTTTTCGAACTTATCTTTGAGTTCGATTTCTTTGGCTACCGACACACCATCTTTAGTCACGGTGGGTGCACCAAATGACTTATCTAAAACCACGTTACGACCCTTAGGCCCTAAGGTTACTTTCACTGCGTTGGCTAAAACATTCACACCATCAAGCATGGCTTGACGGGAATTGTTGCCAAATTTTACTTCTTTAGCTGCCATGATTTTTTCCTTCCAAATTCTGTTAAAAACAATTCAATTTAAATTTAAGCTTCAACTACAGCCTTGATATCACTTTCGCTGAGGATGATTAATTCTTCACCATCCACATCAATCTTGTCATTACCCGCATACTGACCAAAAACGACGATATCGCCAATTTTGACGTCAACCGGACGTAACTCACCGCTATCTAAAATACGGCCACTGCCTACGGCAATAACTTCGCCTTGATTAGGCTTTTCTTGTGCAGAGCCTGGCAATAATATTCCGCCTGCTGTTTTTTGTTCTTCTTCCTCGCGACGAACGATCACTCGGTCGTGTAATGGGCGAATTTTCATGGTTCTCTTCTCCAATTATTCTATCTTCAGTTGTTAAAGTTCACTTGCGACATGATTACTTTCGCAATTGTTGCTTTATATGGTGCCAGACCTTTTCTTTTTCAAGGGCAAACAGCAATTTTTTACAATAAAAAAACGTTTTAATCTAGATCCTTGCGTTCCCAAGATTCTCCATCGATAACATTGCCAGAACTTTCAGTCTGATCGGCAGTTTGGCTAGAGTACCCATCGGTATGAAATCCACCGAGGGGAGAACCAGTTACGACCATTTTACTCAAAATTCGTGACACGATTAAGGCTCTTATGGGTGGTATTAGTCCAGCAAACCCAATGACATCGGTAACAAACCCAGGGGTCAGTAACAGAGCACCAGACACGGCGAGAATAATAGCCTCTCCCATTTCCTTTGCTGGCAATTTGCCTTCTTGTAGTTTTTGGCGACCGCGCCACAACGTAGCAAAGCCCTGCTCTCGCAATAAAGCTGCGCCAACAACGGCGGTCAACAGCACTAGACCAATAGTCAGCAGTGCACCAATCTCACTACCAACGGTGATCAATAGCCACATTTCCAACACCGGCATGACAATAAATAACAGTAACAGGTACCTCACAGGCAACTCCTTTAACTCGCTCTATAGAGTAGTATTGGGGTAGTTTTCACTATTTCAACATTCGAGCGAATAGCGTAATCTTAAGGCAATGGAAACTATGACACCCCAACAAAGACTTTATAGCATAATTAAGGTCATACCCCGAGGCTACTTAGCAACCTATGGCCAGGTAGCTAAGCTTGCTGGGTTGCCGGGCTGTGCTCGAATGGTCGGCAAAACTTTGAGTCAATTGCCAGACAATACTCAGTTGCCCTGGCATCGAGTAATTGCGGCATCAGGTAGAATAAGCCTGCCAGACAGTAGCGCGGCTTTTGCTGAGCAAAAACAACGCCTTATCGATGAGGGTATTTGTGTTAACGAAAATCGCGTTAACCTTAAAAGAAACAGATGGCAACCTTGATTGACGCCTAACCAACTGGTCGCATTGGTAACACAACAGGATTATTGATGAATTCACCGAGTATCAAGCACGCATTATTCAATCGTCGCATGCTGATTTGTATCTTTACCGGATTTGCATCGGGTATGCCCCTATATCTGCTGATTTCATTAGTACCCGCATGGTTGCGCACCGAGGGTGTTGGCCTTAAAGAAATCGGTTTTTTCGCCTTGATCGGGCTGCCTTATACGTGGAAATTTATGTGGGCACCACTGCTTGATCGTTACTCGCTGTCCTTGGGGACGTTAAAGCCAGGATTACGACGCAGCTGGATGCTTATAACTCAGGTGCTATTACTCATTACTATTGCCGCTCTGGGATATTTAGACCCGCTCACGCAAATCTGGCCGATTGCGTGGTTATGTTTTGGTATCGCCTTACTTAGCGCAACCCAAGACATCGTGCTAGATGCTTACCGACGGCAAATATTACCCGATCAGGAATTGGGACTGGGCAATTCCATTCATGTTAATGCCTATCGAATAGCAGGTTTAGTCCCGGGTTCATTGTCACTCATACTGGCCGACAGCCTGCCTTGGCAAACCGTATTTCCCATTACCGCGGCCTTTATGCTGGCGGGCATCCTGTTGACGCTCAGTATCGCCGAGCCGCCGCGCTCTCATCAACAGCCGACCACACTGCGAGCCGCAGTGGTAGACCCATTTCATGACTTCTTTTCTCGCCAAGGGGTCCAACATGCCTTGTTAATTTTGGCCTTTATGCTGCTGTATAAGCTGGGTGACAGTATGGCCACCGCGTTAGCGACGCCGTTCTACCTTGACATGGGTTATAGCAAAACTGAAATAGGTATTGTGGCTAAGCAAGCGGCCCTATGGCCCGTCATAATTGGCGGCATTTTAGGCGGCATACTCATATTGAAAACCGGTATCAACCGTGCACTATGGTTATTTGGGGTAGTTCAAATTGTCTCTATTTTAGGCTTTGCTGTTTTAGCCCGTGTCGGCGAGGGTCTGTGGCTGCTGGGGCTGGTGATTGGCTTTGAATACCTTGGGGTTGGTTTAGGCACAGCGGCCTTTGTGGCCTTTATCGCTCGGACAACAAACCCCGCGTTTGCCGCCACGCAATTTGCCTTATTTACAGCCATAACCGCTATACCTCGCACTGTGGCCTCAGCCGGTACGGGCATTATCGTTGAGGGCATGGGCTGGGAAAACTTTTTCTACCTGTGCACGGTGTTGGCTATTCCTGGCATGCTACTGCTGTTCAAAGTCGCCCCATGGAATGGAGATCAAACCTAACCCCGTGCAAGCTTCCTAAAATAAGACCAGTCAAAGGCAGGACCGGGGTCAGTTTTTCGATCAGGTGCAATGTCACTGTGCCCAACAATCCTGTCATGGGTTAATGCCGGGTACTCAGCCATTAAACACTGCGTTATCTTAACTAAGCGCTCATATTGTAGATGAGTGTAGGGGTCAGTATCGGTTCCTTCCAACTCAATACCAATACTAAAATCATTGCAGGCTGGGCGCCCAGCAAACGCTGACACACCAGCATGCCAAGCACGCTGATCAAAAGGCACAAACTGTATGACAACCCCCTCACGATCGATCAAGAGATGCGCAGACACTTTAAGGTTGGCAATCTCGGCAAAGTAAGGGTGAGTATTGGGGTCTAGGGTATTAGTGAACAGCTCAGCAACATGGCCGCCGCCAAATTGCCCCGGTGGCAGGCTAATGTTGTGAATGACCAACAGGCTAATGTCAGACTTGTCTGGGCGCGGGTCGGCATTGGGCGATGCCAATGCCGTTGCTGTTGATAGCCAGCCCTGATCAATACGCATGGGGTCTATTTCTCTGTATCACACTAATGTAGAGTTATTGAAACAGATCAGTGGGTTAAAGCCAAACACCGAATTAATGCTACAATTCTCGCCCAGTAAAAATGGAGTTAGATGACGTTGAGTACGCTACTTGTGGACACCCTAGCCGACATACCAGCCTGCGTTGCCCGCGCGCTACGTGAAGATATTGGCGAGGGCGACATCACCGCCATGCT
>JBLIOD010000091.1:0-7813 GCA_047639475.1 Gammaproteobacteria bacterium | reverse complement strand
ATGTGGTGATGAACGCAGCGATAATAGGAATTTCACCAGAGGTGATCGCTGAAAAGTTGAGTGAAATAGAGGAGTTCGCCAACATTGGCGAGCATATTGATCATCCCGTTAAAACCTACTCAAGCGGGATGTTTGTGCGTTTAGCTTTTGCGACGTCAATTCATATGGAACCAGAAATATTGATTGTCGATGAAGCCTTAGCGGTAGGAGACATCAGTTTTCAGCGTAAGTGTTTTAGAGAGTTTGAGCGCTTTAAACGTGACGGTAAAACCATATTGTTCGTTACTCATGCCGTCGACCTTATTAGTAGCTACTGTGATTCGGCGGTGTTTCTCCATCAGGGTGAAATCAAGGCGATAGGTGAGCCCAAGCAAGTGGTTTATGAATACCTGGACATGATGTTTGGCAGTAAGGAGGAAGAAAGCGCGAGGAAGGAGGCGGTTTCAGTGCCAACAAAGAAGAGTAGTGACTCAACTACCATCTCAAGCACAAGCCTGATACTACTTAATACCGATCCTTCCATCGATGGTGCAAAATTTCGCCGATCGTATAATCATAACGAATATAGATGGGGCGGAACGAAGGCAAAAATTATCGATTACCAACTGCTAGCTAATGGCGAATTTGATCCGGTTGTCGTTCCACAAAGTGGAAAATTAACTGTCTCCATGAAAGTCCACTTTTTTGAGGCGCTAGAGGACATCATCTATGGGATAACGATTAAAACCTTGGATGGGGTCACCGTATATGGAGCCAATACTCGTGAACGTCAAATCGAGACTCAAAGTCACCAGCCTGGTGAACAGACGGATATTCAGTTTGACTTGAAACTAAACCTATTGCGCGGTAATTATTTTGTTTCTTTAGGCGTCGCCCAGATGCAAGATAACGAAACTGACAATATAGCCGTTGATAGACGCTATGATTTATTTTCTATCGCTATTCATGGAGAGAGTCGTGATTTTGGGCTAGCCAATTTAGAAATGGCCTTTAGCGAGAGCTGACAGCCCATGTTGACCGTAAACCTACAACATGCACTAGCCGATGAGGTGGTAGTGGGTCTTGGCACTATTCAATTGGTGCGCGGCTCTATTAGCCACAGCGAAAAGCTTATTAAGCAACTAGAAGTCATTGACTCAAAAGGGCAGAAGATTCATCAAAGCAGTCAATTATATTTGCCAACCCAACCCTGTTCCGAAGGTCATAGATCATTAGACTTTGTGAACGAAATAGCCTGGAGTGAAGATCAAATTGGATTGACCTTTGATTTGTATCTCCGTGTTACGTATTATGATGAAAGTTCTGTAAGCAAAATTCTCGGCTCAGTTGAATTAATAGGCAAGGTGACCAAGTCAATTGGAATGGCTATTTTCGACGATTCAGGGCCCAAAGTGGTGATTTGTATGGCGACATATTGTCCACCGCTGGCCGCTTTTCAACGTCAAATAGATTCAATACTGCTGCAAACGCATCAAAACTGGCACCTGATTATTTGTGACGATGCCTCTAACATCGACTATTGGCCGCAATTGGAAGCTATTTGTCGTCAAGACCCGAAAAGAATTAGCCTAATTCGACATGAGCAAAATCTAGGGTTTTATCATAACTTTGAACGCGCGTTACACTACGTTCCTGAGAGTGTTGATTACGTTGCTTTTGCTGATCAAGATGATCTCTGGTATCCGGAAAAGCTGCAATCGCTAATGGGTACACTGCAGTCGACAAATACCCAATTGGCGTACAGCGACATGCGTGTAGTTGATGAAAAAGGGGGCCTTATAGCGCCTACGTATTGGCAAAACCGTAAAAATGAATACGTTGATTTTGATACTGTTTTCTTGGCCAATACGGTTACAGGGGCTGCTAGCTTGTTTAGCCGCAGTTTACTGTTAACTTTATTGCCGTTCCCTGAAAAAATAGGGGATGCCTTTCATGATCATTGGTTAGCTTGTACCGCATTGGCTCAAGGTCCAATTAGTTACGCTGATAAAGCATTATATGATTACTATCAATATGGGTCGTCAGTGATAGGTCATTGCGATTTCAAACGATGGTCTATGAGCGAACGTGTTTTGAGCATATTTCGCATTTTCGAACGCTTATTACATCCAACCGCCTTTCGTCAATGGTTGGGTAAAAAAGTGGGCGGAGGCATCGGTATCTATCGCGGAGAATGTAATCGTCTTAGGTTGATGGCCCAAACGCTAACATTAAGAGGGGGAGTCCACCCTTCGAGCCACTCCACCCTCAATTTAATGCAAGGGGAGTTTAAACCCATCGTTAAACTACTGTGGGTTCATGTCAAGATATTGGTCTCAGGTAAGACGACCGACGATGCGGAGTTTCGTTTGGCAATGGGCTGTTTGTCTAGAGTGGCTGAACGCAGGAAAATAGCCAAAGGCAGCTACTAATCAGGCCTTAAAAAGTGATATTTAAATTGAAGAGTTAATGCTTGGTTACTCTGGGGCATTTATGCCGAAATTTCACTGCATTTTCGATTAAAATACGCGACAAATAACTTCCCTAAGTCAGCTCGTTTAATATCGTGTCCTTGGTAAATAAAATTGTTCGAAAACTCGCCCATTCTCAAGCCTTGATAGGCGTGAAAGATCGAATAGGGCGGCGTCTTAGAGAAACGTACTACAATGCAGAGGTACTGCTGCGTATCCAGGACAAAATAACCCCGCTTATAGTGGAAGTGGATGCTAACGCTCCCGTACGTATCAATTTGCTGCTACCTGAAATTGATTTTAGAACGTTTTACGGCGGCTATATAGCCAAGTTTAATCTGGCGCAAAAGTTGACTGATGCAGGGTACCTAGTTCGTTTCGTAATTGTTGACCCTTGCGATATAGATGAGGCGGCATGGCGAAAAGGCGTGGCGCAGTATGATGGTCTTGAAAATATTTTCGACCGGGTCGAGTATAGTCATGTCTACGATCGAAAGAACACACTAACAGTTTCCCCAAATGACAAGGTGATCGCCACTACATGGTGGACTGCCTACATTGCGAATAGCTTAGCGCAAGATCTGAATATAGACCGTTTTTTATATCTGATTCAGGAATATGAACCTTTTACGTTTCCCATGGGTTCTTATTATGCCATTGCCCATGAGTCGTATTCATTTCCACATAAGGCGATGTTTTCTTCGCCGCAATTACAGCAATACTTCGAGCAAAGTAAAATAGGGATTTATAGTGATTCTAAGTGGTGTAAACCAACAGAGTCGATGCCTTTTGAAAACGCCATTCTTGCTTATGAACAAAGCGACCTGATAAAAGATCGAACAGCCGGTAGCCATAAACTATTATTTTACGCTCGTCCGGAAGCGCACGCGGCTAGAAACATGTTTGAGGTAGCCTATTTGGCGCTTAGCAAAGCGATAGAGCAAGGCGCTTTTGATGAGGGGAAATGGGAGTTTCACGGAATAGGCAGCTCTCATGGCGATATTCCTCTGCCGAAAGGGCATACACTTAAAATGATCGGTAAGTTTGGCCTAAAAGAATACAAAGCACGTTTGTTAAACTACGACCTTGGCCTTAGCCTAATGTATACACCTCATCCTAGTTTATTGCCGCTCGAAATGGCTGCAGCAGGTATGTGGGTTGTTACCAGTGCTTGTGAAAATAAAACAGCAGCGGTGCTAAGCAATATCTCATCTAACCTCATCGGGAGTGAAGCGACCATAGATGGGGTGGCTAAGGGCTTGGGTTATACAGCTGGCCAAGTTGGCGATATTGATGCGCGTAAAGAGGGTGCCAATGTGCAGTGGGCTGCCAATTGGGATGATGCTTTTAGCAAACAAAAAATGAACCAAATTATTAATTGGCTAGAACTTAGCTAACACTCATAGAACCATAAAAAATGCGCAAACTCAAAGAAGATTTTAAACCTGATTTAGATATTTCTGTGGTCCTTCCTGTCTACAATGAAGAGGATAATATCGTAGAAATGCATGCCGAGATAGATGCGGCAATGAAGTCCATGGGCAAGTCATACGAAATTATTTTTGTTGATGACGGTAGTAAAGATGAAACGCTGGCTCGCTTGGTCTCGGTGCAAGAACAAGACCCGAATACGGTGGTAGTTGAATTTAGGCGTAACTTTGGTCAAACAGCCGCAATGGCCGCTGGGTTCGATTTTGCGCGGGGTGAAATCATTATCACCATGGACGCTGATAGACAAAATGACCCTTTAGATATTCCCAAGTTGGTGGATAAAATTAATGAAGGTTATGACCTGGTTTCAGGGTGGAGACATCAACGTCAAGATGGTTTATGGCTACGTCTTATTCCCTCAAAAATCGCCAACAAGCTTATCTCTAAAACGACCGATGTAAAACTAAATGATTATGGTTGTTCGCTGAAAGCCTTTCGCTGGGAAGTGGCCAAACAACTATCGATGTACGGCGAGATGCATCGCTTTATTCCTGCTATAGCCAGCTGGATCGGCGTCAAAATTGCTGAAGTAAAGGTGAATCATCGGGCCCGAGTGGCCGGGGTCTCTAAATACGGAATTTCACGTACATTTCGCGTAATTCTTGATTTAATGACCGTTAAATTCTTGATGCATTACTCACAGCGACCGCTACAGTTTTTTGGAGCCATTGGCATGGTGAGCACCAGCATTGGTTTGTTGATTGGGCTTACTTTGTCATTCCAGAAAATTTTCATGGGTTTGAGCATTGGCGATCGACCTATATTATTGCTTGCGGTGTTGTTAGTATTTATTGGCTTACAATTTATTACAGCAGGGCTAGTGGCCGAAATGATTACTCGGACATATCACGAATCGCAAGACAAGCCTATTTATAACGTACGCAATATTTTTAGACGCAAGCAGTCTTAATATTGCTTCGGCGCTACAGTGGCACATTCGGTCGCAGTATTAATTGTTAATTACAATGCGCAAGCTTACTTGCCGCGTTGTTTAGAAGCTTTAGCACAACAAACATACACGCCTAAACGCGTGATTGTGATGGATAATGGCAGTGCCGATGACTCTATAGCAGCTGCGAAAGTCAGTCATCCGCAGTTTGAGTATGTTGAGCTAGGATCAAATACAGGGTTCGCCGCAGCCAATAACCACGGCGTTGAATTGGCCAATGATGTTGAATGGGTGGCCTTGTTAAACCCAGATGCATTTGTTGCCCCTGAATGGCTTGAAGAATTGGTGAAGGCTAGCACGGAGAATCCACAGCACCAGTTTTTTTCCAGTGAATTGATGTGTGACTCACCCCGTGATCTAATTGACGGCACAGGGGATTGTTATCATCAGTCAGGCTTAGTGTGGCGCCGGCAACACGGTTTGAGTAAAAACCACGATCAAATCGGTGTCAGTAAACACCCTATGTTTTCGCCTTGCGCGGCAGCAGCGCTATATAAACGCGATGTATTTCTAGAGGTGGGCGGTTTTGATGAAGACTACTTTTGCTATATAGAAGACGTAGACTTGGTGTTTAGAATGCGCTTGTCAGGTTATTCTGGCCAACATGTGGCGAAGTCAGTTGCCTACCATGTAGGGTCAGCCATCACGGTTAGAGACAGTGATTTTTCAATTTATCACGGCCACCGTAATTTGGTTTGGACTTACGTTAAGAATATGCCGTCGGGCTTGCTACTTAAAACCTTGCCCCAGCATCTATTGTTAAACCTATTAAGTTTAATTTATTACACGTTAAAGGGCCGCCCAAAAGTTATCTTCAAAGCGAAGTGGCATGCGCTTAAAGGGTTAAATAAGCAATTGAAAAAACGCAAAGGCATACAGGCTAGCAACAAGATAAGCGTAATGCAGTTAGAAAGCACCATGGCGCGTGGTTGGCTCACGCCTTACTTACGGCGCCAAGCTTAGTCATGCCGCAAAATTATATTGCCGACGTCTTGGTTGTTAATTACAACGGCGGCGCTTATTTGCAGCGCTGTGTAGAGTCAGTTTTACAGTCTAATGCTCCAGTACATTTAATCGTTATCGATAACTGTTCTGCTGATGAAAGTATGGATAAGCTCCAAGAATGTGATGTAGGGATACATAAACTAAGTTGTGTTGTAAATACCAATAATGTGGGGTTTTCTAAGGCGGTAAATCAGGCAGCGAATATAGGCCACAGCGAGTTTGTGTTTCTACTCAACCCTGATTGCGAACTCTATCCACATACTGTGTCGAACTTGGTAGCAGAGATGCAAGGTCAGCCAAAAGCGGGTGTGATGGGTGCGTTAGTTTTTAACGAAGATGGTTCAGAGCAACGAGGTTGTAGGCGATTAGAGCCCACTTTTAGCCGAAGCGTGGTCACAGCATTTCGTTTAGATAAGTACTTTACCAGTGTTAATTTACAACATTCTGCTCTTCCAAATGATGTGGAAGTTATCGACGCGGTATCAGGTTCAGCGATGATGGTTCGTCGCACCACCTTTGATGAAATTGAAGGCATGGATGAAGGGTATTTTTTACATGTCGAAGACTTAGATTTTTGCCGCAGAGTAAGAGAAGCAGGGCAGCAAGTCATGTTCACGCCAAACGTATCCCTATTTCACTGCCAGGGAGTGTCTACTAACAAAGTGCCTTACACCATGGAGTGGTACAAGCACGAAGGCATGTTGAGGTATCACGCTAAATATCAAAAGCCGAATCAAAATATTCTTAGGTCGGCATTTTCTCGTAGCATCATTTACTTGAACTATATTTTGTCGATTGCTCGTCACGGCCTACGACGAAAGTCTTCAAACGATTTACCAGAGCAACCCATTAGACTGAGTCACAGCTTTGCGGGTAAGGTGGTGTTGACGGGGGCCAGTAGTGATTTAGGGGCGGCGATCTTAAAGAGTGTCGCCAATGAAGCCTTGCCTGTTATTGCGGTAACGCGTCAAAAGATACCCAAAACGCGTGTTGCCAATGAAATTTGGCTAAACTGGGGGTTCTTCGAAAAGGTGCCAACACAAGATTTGGGCGTGATTGATCAATGGTTAGCCGTGTCCCCGATTTGGTCTGCCTCGGTAGTTGCTAATGTGCTATCACGTTACCACCCTCCTACGCGGGTTGTAGCGTTTAGTTCAACCAGCATTGAGGGGAAGCGTCAGTCCAGGGATAAAACCGAGCAGAACGTGGTCACCGCCTTAGAAAAGGGTGAATTGGACTTACTGGCCTGGGCACAAAAAAACAAGGTAGACCTAACCATAGCCCGAGCCAGTATGATTTATGGCGGTGCCAATAATAAAAATGTGAACCTGATAAAACGCCTCATAAAACTATTTCGTTTCTTCCCGCTATTAGGCGCAGGAAATGCCATCCGTCAGCCTGTCCATGTAGAAGACTTGGCACGCGCCACACATCAATTGCGGGTTGCGCGAGATTTGCCGATGAAAACGTATAATTTAGCAGGCGGCGAAGCCTTGTCTTACAAGGAAATGGTTGAGCGTATATTTTTATCGATTAATCAGAAGGCTCGCTTTATACATGTTTCGAGTGGAGTGCTAATGACCATGGTCGCTTTTTTGAACAAAGTGCCAGGTTTAAGCTTTGTTAAGGGTGCCTTGGTTACTCGAATGCAAAATGACCTGCGCTATGATGTATCACCTGCGAAAACTGATTTTGAATACTCACCAAAAACCTTCAGGCCTTAATCTTGACTAACAAAAAAATAGCGATTATCGGTGGCAGTGGATTAACTGATCTACCTTTTTTGAAGAACACTCGGCGTGAAATTGCCAGAACCCCTTACGGTGACCCATCTTCGCCATTTCTATTGGGTGAATTTGAACAACACGAAGTGGTTTTTATGCAGCGCCACGGTGTGAGTCACAGTATTCCACCGCAT
>JBLIOD010000090.1:0-7880 GCA_047639475.1 Gammaproteobacteria bacterium | reverse complement strand
ATTAAGTATTGTGTCCCGAATGGCACTAAGATAAGCATCTTCCGCATAGGTTTTAAGCCATTTTCTTCCCAAATTCACTTACATCCGGAAATGCGAAATGCCCTTAACTTAGTGCCATTCTATTGTGTCCCGCGAACTCACGGACGCGGCGTGCCATCATGGAACACACTGACCAGTACCGCAATCAATCCCGATAAGCCGATCTCCAGTGCCCCAAATATTAATGGCGGGCTGATGACAAAAGTTTGGTCATTACCACGGTAGCTATTATTTAAGCACTGTAGGCTTATTTTTCATCAGTCAAGCTAGACGAAGGGTATTTAGCAGAGCCATAACGTATGACTAACGCTGAGGCGGCTAAGATAAATATAGAAACAGCTATATATAAAATAACTAACCCCGAAGAATGACCTAATGTAGGGACTCCATGGTCTTGTTGGACAAGTCCAACTAACATCCTAGTCAGTGCTGTAATAGCAACATATATTAGGAACCTTACTGGCAAGCGCTTAGTTTTGAAATAGATGCCAACCATGGCACCTAACTCTAGGTAGATAAAAAGAAGCAAAATGCTCTCGATATTCGCAGACCCCTGTTGAACGGAGGTGAAAAACTCTATAGCTGCGGACCAAACTATGCTGCTGCCTATCGCGAACAAAGCTACATAGTGGAAAAAATTGGTAAGTATGCCCCCAGTTTTAGTGACAAAGGTTTGCCAGTCTTTAACTAAATTTTTCATAGTGTATCTATCAATGCCGCAAAAAACATAAGAGTAACTTATTTTACTAAGTTCCATTATAAATAATAGTTATGGTAAGTCAGAGATGTTGTTATTTGATCATCAATCGCCTATGAAAACGGTAGCTACCTGGTTATTGGATTGCTAACTAAATCAATAGGGTCATATATGAACCTATTGATATTAAGAGTGACTGCGTTCTACAGGACGAAATACATAGTCTTCGCATGTTTGTACGGCTGTAAAATTAAGCATTTATATCATAAATGCTTGATTGCAAGACCCCTTTTCCCCTGAGATTTTTAGGCGCGTAATTAGTCAACAAACAACATCAATTTTAAGATTGATAGGTTTTACTGAAAAAAGTCAAAAGAATTTATTTGCGGGTGTTTTTAGTAAATTTGTTATGACTTTTCATGTTCCTCTTGCATTAACATTGCCACATACTCTGCTCTTGCAGAGCCGTTTGATTTCCTATCGTTGCTATTGAATATCAAAGGGGTCGGACACGATTGATATTCACGGCTCGACGTTATAAACTATAGGTCTGTTTACTAGTTCAATAGCACTATGCATCGTTTAGCCAGATTTAATCTTCCTGATTTCAAAGGGGTCATACACGATTGATATTTACGGCTCGACGATATAAACACTAAGTCTGTTTACCAGTTCAATAGCACTATGCCTCGTTTAGCCAGATTTAATCTTCCTGGGTACCCACAACATGTCATTATTAGAGGCAATAATGGAAAACAAAGGGGACAGATTTATTTTATCGAGTCACTTTTCCCCCTTCCCCAAATAATAAACCTCATTACTTTCCAACCACAAAGGATACTTAAACATGGCTTTTGCAAACAATCTGCTTTGTAGGTGGCGATCTAGCCAGTGTTGCAAAAGAGTGTAAGGGCCCTCTCGGAATAGGGGTTTATTTGCTTTAGAAAACTGGCGAATAAAAGGTAATAAGACGTAATCAAGCAAGCTTGGGTTTGGCCCCATAAAGAAGTTATGCTTCGTTAAACGCCTTTCCAAACTTTGAATAAATGGCTCACATTCTAGGCGGTAAGAATCTTCCGAGTCATGATGAAAGCGCTTGGCGCGTTTGTAGTTCTCTAAGCTGGGCTTAAAGGCTTTATCGTTTTCATTAATGATTTTAAGCATTTCTGGTAGGGCGCTTACTTGGTCTGAAAGCAATAAGTTTTGTGGGTCATTAAGTTTTAGTGCCCATAGCATAATGTCTAAGCTTTCATCTATCACCGACCCATCGTCAAGCACTAATACGGGCACTGTTGCTTTAGGTGAAGCAGCCAACATTTCGTCTGGTCGGTTGTCCATCGTGATAGCCCGCAACATGACGGTTTGTTCTGCCAATAAAATCCCCATTCTTGCGCGCATTGCGTAGGGGCAATGTTGTAGCGAGTACAGGATGGGCAATGCCATGCGTTTAATGTCTGCTTAAAGCCCGTTTAGAGGCCTTGGCTATACTGCGCGTTGGTTGAGATGGTTATGAGTTGACTGAGTTGCTGTTGCGCCTGGGGTTTACTGTCGTCGCCCTTGATGAAGTTCTCGAAGTGTTCGATCAGTTGTGCTTTATCTATCTCTTCTTTTGAGCCTGAGCCGATATTGGTGAGGTCAATAAAGAACTCATCAAATTGCCCTTTAAGGTCGTTCACAATATCAAAATTCAAGAATTGCTCATTGTTGTAAATGCTGGGGTAACCCCCTTTTTGTTTATCAACGGCAAACGACACGCCTTTGACGTTGGTGATGGTCGTGGCTTTTTTACACTTCAGCATGCAGCCGTCTTCAATGCTCGGCTTTTTACACCCCACGGTTTGCTGAAAGAAACACTGACGACTCGTCATCATTAAGATGGGATGATAAATACTATAGAGCAGCTTGAAGTTGTCAGGGCGAGCAATGTTCTTAATTTGTAGGCGATTAATTTCATTAGAAATGAACGCACCTGCGCAGTTCAACTCTTCTTGCAAGGTGAGTAGGGCGTAGGAGTTGGTGGTATTGAGGAAGGGGCCGGCAATCCACTCGATGCCCATTTCATAGGCTTTAAATGCCACGCCGGTATTATTGCTAACTATTCGTGCTGGGCGAACTTGCTCTAGCAACCGCACAGATTCATCATAGTCTTTGCCGATTAATACCGCAGGAAACCAAGGGATCAGTCGCGGGTTCTCAAGGAAAATATTGATGTGTTTATCGCAGCCTTTCTTCCAGCTCTCAGGCAGTTTGAAGTAAACATCAGCTTGAGTTAGGTTACACAGGGCGATGTCTTTCTTATCTGCAATGAGAATTGACATGGAAGGCGTATGAGACGCTGCCTGATTCTTTTCCAGGGCAGGAACGTCAACATGCGGAATAAGTGCTACCGAGTTGTTGAGTAATAAAGCCGCATCGTTCTTGAGTATTGTTAGCTCCTTAAGCGGGAGGCTTAAGTCTGCTGCTAACGCGGTGCAGTCGAAAGCTTCAAGCGTAAAGTCAGTCGGAGCAAAATTTTTGAAGCGTTTTTCTAATACTGCTTGATCAATAGATAGCTTGTTGGCCTCACTGAGTTTTGATTCAGTGTGCAAGCTATGAGCTTTATTGCTGCCTGTATCATCACCAATCGTCATACTTAACCGTAATGGCTCGCCCAGCTCGCCTGAAAAGTGGAGTGTTAACGCTTGTTTGGCAATACTCAGGTATTGGATTTTTTGATTAAGCTCATCGCCCAACGCGTTCTTTTTCGAGTAAAGATCATTGGTGACGACGGCTATTTCATTGGGTGAAACAGCAGCGTGTTTTTGCACTGCATGCTGTATGCTGAAATCTCTAGGACTATCTATGAACATGTCCTTGGTGAGATTGCCCGTTAAGAATGAATTGGTGAAGTCGCGGTTAAATACGCGGTGCAAGTTAGAATCGTCAGACCGCAGCTTGCCCGTTTCGACAAACTGATCTACTTGCTTTCGCCAGGTGTCGGTAACGGTATATACGTAATGTGCGCCTTTAATACGGCCTTCAATTTTGAGTGAGTCCACCTGTGCATCTACTAGTTCTGGCAAATCAAAATATGCAGAATTATCCTTTAAATTCAATGGAAAGCGATGACCTTCTGCAGTAGTTTCATACTCGTCGCGGCAGGCTTGGCTACATCTGCCGCGGTTGCCCGAATTGCCCACGCTGACCGAACTTGAGTAACACTGCCCCGAAAAGGCAATGCACAAGGCGCCATGAACAAACACTTCAGTCAGTACATTGTGGTCATGTGCCAAGGCTGTTAATGATTTGATTTCGGGCAGATTGAGTTCGCGAGATAAGTTAACTCTGGTCGCGCCGATCTTAGATAGGAACTCTATCTGGCCTTCATTATGCGTCGTCATTTGTGTCGACGCATGGATATCGAGCGTGGGGAAGAATTTTTTAACCAAATTAAAGATGCCCAAATCCTGAACGATGATGCCATCGATGCCGGCGTTCACCAGCTTATTCAGCAATTTGATCAGGGTAGGGAGCTCCTGTTCTAAAATAACCACGTTTAAGGTTAAGAACACTTCGCAGTCGTACTTATGCGCTAATCGTAAAACACCGATTAACTCATCATATGAAAGGTTGGCTGCTCGGTTACGCGCGTTAAAGGTGTCTAAGCCGCAATACACCGCATTAGCACCCGCAATAACAGCGGCTTTAATCGCTTCAACATCACCGCCGGGCGCCAATAACTCAATCTTTCTACTCATTGTACCAATTCACTTAATTCAGAATGTTGCCGTAGTGCAACCTATAGGCGCAAGTTTAACGGGAAGCGAGCCTTATTGCTAAGGAAACCCCGTTGAAGTTTGACGTTGGGTAGTACTAATCAATAGGTCTAATCGACCGTGAGCCACGATTAGGTGCGTGGATTTCCCCACGGGTTTAGCCCCTTATCGCCAGATCGAGTTGTAGAGGTGCGGTCACCTCCATCATTTCTGGTGTGAGAGCGCCGACTGCCAGTGTCCGTGTAATCACGTTTGCCCGAGCCCGAGCTTGACTTCGAAATAAATTCAGCCGATTTTATTTCTCGCTTTTCGCGCAGCCTATCGGCGTCTTCCAGGCTCAATTCAGCAGGCTCTCCCGCCGTTTGATCTTCAGGGATGATGCGGTCTCTAGGTGAGAGTTGAAACTGTTCGTGTGAGGCTCTAGGGAAACTTTTAAAGGAATATAAATAAAACCCTTCTACTTTCTCACGCGCCCAATCAGTTTTTTTAAGAAACTTCACACTGGAAACCACGCTCGGATTGGTTTTAAAGCAGTTGATATTCAAATAGGCGAACAGAATTTCAAAACCGTAGTGTTCAGTTAGTTCAACCAATATCTGCTTTAAGCCAACGCCATGCAGCGGGTTGTTTTTGTAGTTGATTTCGTCGTTCATTGTATTATCCATTCAAGAGAAGTAGGTGTGTAATTTCGTCTTTACTAACTGTGCCAAATATAACATCACGAACTCACGAATTGATGCCAAGAGATATCACCGTTGTCACTGCGCTAAATCAATATTGTTGCCAGCAGCCAGTAATTCTTCAGTGCGCCGTTCTGAATACACGTGATATGCCATTGTTTTATAGGCGCCTGTGCCTATCCAGCGTAACCGCTCTTTGAAGTGGTGTTTAAACAATAAGCTGTCAGCTCGGCGAAGCGCTTTGCCATCTGCATACATGACGACACCGGGTCGGTAAGTCATTTCAAGTTGCAGCGCTAGCGCCTTTGGCGTCGTTTGATTGCCTTCGACATCCACAATCGATAACTCTGAATCGGTGTCTAAACGCACCACCGTAAAAGCATCCAACTCTTTTTGCACCTCAGCGTTGCTTAAGAGGGTTTCATGAAATTTGTTGCAGTCATTGCAAGTGCTGTCCTCAAAGATGACGACCAAAGGGCCCTCTACGTTAGATAAGTCTGTGATGTTTTTAAACATCGGATTGTCACGTAAGCTGTATATCCCTTTAGTTAGGTTGTCATCAAGATAGGCAGAGAGTTCTTGGGTTTTATAGGCTTTGGTTTGAACAAAATCTAATACGCGGTCAAAACGAGCAGGAGCACGGTAACCATCCACCCGCACCACCGGTTTATTGTCCGAATTGAGAAATATGATGCCCGGCGTTGAGTGGACATTCAACATCTCAGATAGTTCTTTTTCGGTCACCGAGAGGTTTTCATTGTAGGCAATGTCACGATCGCCCTTGATGTTGATAGAGATCACATCAAAATGCTGCTGAATTTTGCTAGCATAAGGTTCTGATTCGAAGATTTCTGTCAGCATTTGATCGCAATACGGGCAGCCGGTCAGGTCGAAAAACAACATCAAATGCTTATCCGCATCAGTGGCTTCTTCTATATCGTCCGCAATATCTAGAAAGCTGTCTTTAAACCAAGCGGGAGCAGGGTGTAGCACGCCACCCTGAACTTCTCCACGCTTGGGTGCTTCAGTAGCATGAATAGGCGTGAAATAGGCGCTTAAAAAGCACAGCAAAAAAAGGCGAAAGATCCGGCTAATCTTAAACATGCTTGGTTATCTAGTAGTTGAGAAGTGATTTATTATACCTATAACTACCCAGTAGGATCGAGCCTTCCATTTGTAAACGGATATTCAATGATGCGGATTTCTGATCGCTCTGAAGTTATGCTGGCAAAAGCTTCGGCTTCTCGAGCCCTTAAATCTACAAAAAATAAATGCCTTATTGCCCCTCTTTGTGAAGTGCTATTTACTTGGTTTATGGCGATAATTGACGCTGTTTACGAGCCTATGTGAAACGAGACGTATGCTCGACCTCTTTAGTTCTTTGGTTGTACTATGATTAATTTAAAATGGCGTGTGGCTGATCAAATGATTGGGCAAAGCTATATGAAAAGATGGCATTTGGTCCGCAAGCCGGGCATTCGAAACTTGTACCTGCATTTATATCTGGGCAGTGATGACGATAGAGCCGTACATGATCACCCATGGAAGTCTTGGAGTATTTTGCTTTGGGGGCATTTGATCGAAGTGACGCCGAATGGCGAAAAGCGTATTTGGCCGTTGATTCCCAAGTTTCGCCCCGCTGAATATAGTCATCGATTAATCCTTAAGAGTAACAGGGCATTAACCCTGTTTTATACCGGCAAGAAAATCCGTGAATGGGGTTTTCATTGCCCAAAAGGTTGGGTGCATTGGACTGAGTTCACCGATGCTGAAGGGAATCAAACCGGGGCGGGCTGTGGCGAAAAAGAATAGTGGTGCAATTGCCCTAAAGAGCCCATAAACAGGCGACCGATGCCAACCGCTACTGGGTGTCACCTGTCCACACTTGTCTTTCCTCGGCTATGTTATCAAAGTGTCGTCGCAGATTTAATAAACTATACAAGGGGACATCAACTGCCATGGTGTTAAAAAGCCATACAGGCATTTTACCGCCTGGCTCCACGTAAGTTTCGTAACTGACCGCGCTATGAGTATCCCCCAACGGTTGTATTGTCCACTTTGCATTTAGTTTGTCCATACGGTTGACTCCTGCCGTGGGCGGCGCCGCATTGTCCACGCTTTCCAAGGTGATGTGAATCGCACCAGAGTCGGTTGCGAGCGTCAGAGATACGCGGCAAATCACGTCCCGCCGCTTAACCGGCCAGAGTGGCTTGGTTATGATGTGAATAAGGGCGCTGGCGTATCCCTCCAACTTAATCACCTCGGCGCTCTCAGTACGATAGTGCCAACTTGGTAGTGCCTCTAAATCCTGCAGAAACCGTACCACTTGATCGGGTTTTGCAGCCACATCGACTTGCCCACGAAAACCATGCCAAGGGGAGTCCGCTAAAACCTGGGTTTCTATAGCTATGCCAAAATCTGTTTTTACTAGTTGCCAATCTTGAGCCTGCGCCGAGGAAAGGCTAAGAACGCTAAATATCGTTAGCAGTATCGTTTTAACACTTCTCATCAGCTTATTATTTCACACTACGATCAATACAGGTGAGTGATCTCGGGTCGAATGCCACATAAGAGATTAATGGTAAAGCATGATTGCTTTGAGAAAAGAATTAACACATAAATCAGCTTGATATAAACTGCATTGGTATTCACCTTTATGTTCTTCACATATGAATCTACTAATTGTCGTCAGTACAGCTAACGCTCTAG
>JBLIOD010000089.1:0-8035 GCA_047639475.1 Gammaproteobacteria bacterium | reverse complement strand
GAATCTATAGAATATATAGGGTCAGACACGATTGATTTAGGCGCCTTGGAGACGTTGATCTTTTGAATATCCATTTACTGCCTATTTTCCTCTGTTTGGTAATCTATCGACTGGCTGAATTGAAAATAAAGCACCCCTACACTAAATTCAGTATTGCTTCGTAAACAAAGAGTTGCAGGCCATTAGCTTTAAAGGGGTCTTATATGAACCCGTGAGTCAAATTTAAAACCCTTAGCGAGGCATGCTGCTAGTGAACTAGAAAACAGACTTATATAGATTATAGTAATGAGTCGAAAATATCAATCGTGTCTGACCCCAATGGTTGAAGATTTAACTGACAAAGTGCTCTCGTTCATGAAAGGGCAATTGCCTGTTGATTTTGTTTAATTATTACAGTTACCCAAATGCCAAGGCGCGTTCTATAGCTTAGACAAGAACGCCGAATAGTCGAGGCGACTAGAAATTTACAAGGTTGATTTAGAGCGCTTCCACAATCATCGCAAAACCCATACCGGTGCCGATACACATCGTTACCATACCGTACTTGCCGCCAGTTCGTTTCAAGCCATGCATTACCGTCGCGGTGCGAATAGCGCCTGTTGCGCCAAGTGGGTGGCCCAATGCAATGGCGCCGCCGTTGGGGTTAACTTTGCTTTGATCTAAACCTAACTCGTTAATAACCACAAGTGACTGCGCGGCGAAGGCTTCGTTTAGCTCAATCCAGTCCATGTCTTCAAGCTTTAGGCCTGCTCGTTTAAGGCATAATGGAATGGCTTCTTTGGGGCCAATACCCATTACGTCGGGCGCAACGCCTACTACTGCGGAGGTGACGAATCGGCCAATAGGGCTTAGGTTATACTTTTTCAAAGCGGCGGCACTGGCTAATAGAACTGCACCTGCACCGTCTGACATCTGCGAACTATTGCCCGCTGTGACGCTACCATCGGCTTTAAAGACAGTACGTAAGCCGCCCAGCACTTCGGGCGTTGAACCACGCCGAGGGCCCTCGTCATTTTCTATGGTGTGATGATGTGTTTCGATGTCCAAACCATCTTTTGTAGGCAACGAGATGGATACGTCGACAGGGCGAATTTCATCTTGGAAATGCCCTTGTTCAGTAGCATTAAGTGCGCGGTTATGGGACTCTGCAGCGAACGCGTCTTGCGACTCACGACTTACTTTCCAGCGCTCTGCAACCTTTTCTCCCGTTAGGCCCATGCCGTAAGCAATCGCCATGTTGTCATCTTGAAACACCTTGGCGTTCATGGCGACTTTATTGCCCATCATTGGCACCATGCTCATGGATTCAGTTCCTGCACCGATCATCAAGTCAGCCTCGCCTAAACGAATTTTGTCTGCTGCCATGGCAACGGCTTGTGACCCAGAAGAGCAAAAGCGGTTGATGGTTAAGGCGGGAACGTTATCGGGGAAGCCGGCCAGCAGCGTGCCAATGCGTGCGACGTTCATTCCTTGTTCGCCTTCTGGCATTGCACAGCCTACTATGATGTCTTCTATTGCGCCTTGTACCTCGGAATTGTGTTCCGTTACTTCTTTGAGAACGTGGGCCAGTAAGTCATCTGGGCGCGTGTGTTTAAATACCCCATTGCGTTTGCCGACAGGGGTGCGAATAGCTTGGACGATGTACGCTTCTTGAATGGTTGTGTCTTTCATCTGTGTTCTCAATTTGGTGCGCCTGAATAATTATGCTTGATTAAATATGTCGGATTAATTACGCTGGATTAATTACGCAAGGGCTTGCCTGTTTTTAGGGTGTGCTCTATGCGCTCTTGAGTTTTTTCTTGCTGCAGTAGCTCGATAAAGTTGTCTCGTTCTAATTTTAGTAACCAGTCTTGGCTAACCAAGGTGCCGGTTTCTACCTCGCCGCCGCATAGAGTGGTGGCAATGCGTTCAGCTATTTCATAATCGTAAGGTGAAATGAAATGCCCCTCTAACATATTAACGGCCATCATCATCAAATTGGCTTTGCCGGTTTTCCCCATAACAGGCACCTTTTCATCGCGCGACGGTGGGCGAAACCCAGCAGCGCTTAGCGCCTTAACTTGTGACAAGGCGACGTGCAGCAATTCGTGTGAGTTGGCGATGACTACATCGTGGTCTACCATTAAGCCCAATGCTTTAGCATCTAGGCCGCTAGCAGAAACTTTTGCCATAGCAGTCGCTTCGAACGCCGACTGAATATGCGGCATTAAGTCGCCATTTTTAGCGTTATGAGCGCTGCGTAAAGCCAGTTCTTTTAAACCACCACCGGCAGGCATTAAGCCTACGCCTGCTTCCACTAAACCAGTATAAGTTTCTTGAGCAGCTACGGTGCGGTGACAATGCATTTGAAACTCGCACGCACCGCCCAGCGCCAAGCCTTGAACAGCGGCTACGGTTGGGACATAACAGTGTCGTAAGGCCATTGCGGCATCTTGAAAACCTTCCACCATTTTAACGATCATATCGAAGTGACCTTGTGCGTGGTATAAAGCCGCTTCCTTTAAGTCTGCTCCGACGCCAAATGGCCCGTTGGGTTGCCAGATAATTAAGCCAGCGAAATTTTTCTCTGCTTCCATGCAAGCCTTCGGAATACTGGTAAGCACCTCAGAGTTAATCGTGTTCATTTTTGTTTTGTAACTCAGTACGGCAATGTCATCTTTGCCGTGCCATAACCGAACTGAATCATTTTCAAAAATGGTGCTGCCCAACGATTTTTTCCGAGCATGGCTAACCACATTCTCGCGCTGCGCTTGGCGTTCATATACGGGATGATCGCGTAATGGAACATAACGTGTCTCACTTGCTGAATAAGAACCTTGTTCATTATGAATGTCACTGATTTCGTTAGTCCATGCGGGGAGCGGGGCGGTAGCAAGTAAATTATTTGATGCAAGTTCTTGATT
The DNA here is from genome assembly GCA_047639475.1 of Gammaproteobacteria bacterium. GTDB lineage: Bacteria > Pseudomonadota > Gammaproteobacteria > Arenicellales > Poriferihabitantaceae > JAAELZ01. Next base: position 5,132 of record JBLIOD010000089.1, on the reverse strand, counting down.
AAGTAACTCAACCGTTTTAACAAAACCAATTTGTTGCATGATCTCAAACGGCCCGATATCCCAGCCGAAGCCCCAACGAATGGCGAAATCAACATCTCTAGCGCACAGCGCGATTTCTTCCAAAGTATGTAAGCAGTAATGAAATAAGTCGCTCAGGCAGGCCCAAATAAACTGAGCGTGAGGGTGTTTGCTGGCGCGTAATGCATCTATTTTTTGTGACCAATCACCCAATTTAAGGATGCCCGCTATCCTTTCATCAAATTGATGGTCGGCATCAACATAATCACCGGCTTTAACGCTAAATACTTGCTTGCCCTTATTAATGTAAATGCCTTTGCGGGTTTTCTGGCCGAGTGAGCCTTCGCTAACCAGGCTCTCTATGAAATCAGGGGTTTGATAGCAAACCGCCCAAGGGTCGTTGGGTAACTGTCCTTGTAAGGTGTTGATGACGTGCATCATGGTATCTAAGCCGACCACATCTGCGGTGCGGAAGGTGCCTGATTTAGGGCGACCCAATGGCTTTCCGGTGATTTGGTCTACTACTTCAAACGGAATATTTAAACGTGTCGCATGGGCCATGGTGGCCAGCATGCTAAAAACGCCAATTCGATTGCCAATAAAATTCGGTGTATCTTTAGCAATGACGACCCCTTTGCCCAGGGTGGTAACGAAGAATGACTCTAGGCTGTGAATAACCGACTCATCAGTATCCTCGCAAGGGATCATTTCTAGCAAATGCATATAGCGAGGTGGGTTGAAAAAGTGCACGCCTAGAAAATGCTTACGTAAAGGTTTAGCGAGCTGCTTTGATAACTCGTTAATACTCAAGCCAGAGGTATTGGAAGCCAGTAGGGTGTCTTCGCCCAAGTAGGGTTCAATCTGGTCATAGAGTGATTTTTTCCACTCCATCTTTTCAGCAATGGCTTCGATAATCAGATCGCAGTCTTTTAGTAAATCTAAATCTTCATCGTAGTTAGCCGAGATGATTTGCTGTTCAATGCCGTCAGTGGCTAAGGGGGCGGGCTTTAGCTTGGTGAGGCTTTTAATGGCGGCATCAACAGTTGAAGACTTATCACCTTGTTTAGAAGGCAAGTCGAAAAGGATTACTTGGACTCTTGAGTTTGCAAGATGAGCAGCTACTTGAGCGCCCATTACGCCAGCGCCCAATACAGCTACCTTTTTAATGATATTTTTCATGGTTTATTTGAAATTTAGATTTGGTTCGATAATTTATGTAGATAAGCTGTGGGCCAAACGCACCCCATCAGCAATGGCTCTTTTGGCATCAACTTCAGTTGCCAGCAACGCTCCCCCAATTAAGTGAGCTTGAACGCCCGCATCAAGCAATTGTGCGTGTAGTGTATTTTCTGATGTTTGCCCAGCACATATAACGATACTATCCACTTCAATAAGCTGCGGCTTATTGTCGATGGTTAGGTGCAGACCGTCGTCGTCGATTTTATTATATTGCACGCCGCTGAGAAACTTAACGCCTTGGTCTTTTAAACTCTGACGGTGAATCCAGCCAGTTGTTTTACCTAAACCCTTGCCGGGTTTGGTCATTTTGCGCTGCAATACAATAATATCGCGTGAGGCCGGTCGGGGTGTTTTAGGTTCAATCGCTCCGCGTTGCTGGTATTCCGTGTCAATGCCCCAGTCTGCGTAATAAGCTTGCTTTTGGTCGATTGCTTGATCTAGTTGGTGAGCTAAAAATCCAGCTGTATCAAAGCCAATGCCGCCCGCACCTATAATCGCAACTGACGTACCTACAGGGACTTTCTCGAGCAGTACTTGAGGGTAAGAAAGTACCTTGCGGTGGTCAATGCCCGGTATGTCAGGCAGGCGGGGCTTTACGCCGGAGGCAATAACAACCTCATCATAGCCAGATTGCAAACAACGCAGATTAGCTTCGGTAGAAAGATGTAACTCGATGTTTAGTTGCTGTATTTTGTGTGTGTAATATCGAATTGTTTCACGGAACTCTTCTTTTCCTGGTATTTCTTTGGCTATATTGAATTGCCCACCCATCACTGTGCTACGTTCGTACAAGGTGACTTTATGCCCTAATTCAGCCGCTTCAACTGCGCAAGATAAACCCGCAGGCCCAGCACCTACGACAGCGATGCGTTTGGCAGAGGGTGCTTTCTGCATTAAAAACTGCTGTTCGGCGCACGCCTTCGGGTTGACTAAACAGCTGGCAGTTTGATGCTTGAATATATGATCAAGGCAAGCTTGATTGCAAGCAATGCAGGTATTGGTTAATTCAGCTTGGTTTTGTTGCGCTTTTACGACTAAACGCGGGTCAGCCAAAAAGGGCCTAGCCATTGACACCATGTCAGCTTGATGGCTTGCAATTAAGTTGTCCGCATCGTGTGCTGTGTTAATACGATTGGTGGCGATAATAGGAATATTAACGTGAGGGCGAAGCTTTGCAGACACCCAACTAAAGGCGGCGCGCGGCACCATCGTGGCAATGGTCGGGACTCTAGATTCGTGCCACCCAATTCCGGTATTTAACAGCGTTGCACCTGCCAGTTCCACCTCTTGAGCCAACTGGGTAACTTCATCCCATGTAGAGCCTTCTGCCACTAGGTCTATCATTGATAGCCTGAAGATGATAATAAATTGCTCGCCTACCTCTGCTCTGACAGCCTTTAGTGTGTCGAGCGCTAAACGCGATCTGTTTTCAAAGCTGCCGCCATATTCATCAGTGCGGTGATTGGTGCGCGGTGCAATAAATTGATTTATCAGATAGCCTTCAGACGCCATAATCTCAACGCCATCGTATCCAGCCTGTTTCGCCAAGTAGGCACAGTTCGCAAAATCGTTCACCGTTTTACGGATGCCGCGCAGGCTCAGCGGCCGAGGCGTAAAGGGCGAAATAGGTGATTTCAGCTTGGATGCTGAAACGCATAAAGGATGATAGGCATAACGGCCTGTATGCAGTATTTGCATACAGATTTTCGCATCATCTGTCGCGTGGACGGCTTGCGTGACTAAGCTATGTTTAGCAACTTGCCACGGGTAACTTAATTGAGCTGCAAACGGGCTGGCTCGTCCTGCAATATTAGGTGCTATGCCGCCTGTGACGATTAGACCGACACCGCCCTCAGCGCGTTGTTTATAAAATTCTGCTAGTTGAGGGTATCCATTTTTCTGTTCTTCCAGTCCTGTGTGCATAGAGCCCATCATGACCCGGTTTTTCAGTTGGGTGAAACCCAGATCTAGCGGCTCGAATAAGGCAGGGTAAGAAACAGTCATAGTGAATCAAACTTAGTTAGCGTAAATCCTTACGTAGGATTTTTCCGACGTTAGATTTTGGCAATTCTTCGACAAAAATAATTTCTTTGGGGCACTTGTAAGCAGTTAGGTTTTCTCGGCAAAAATCATCAACCTCAGCGCGAGATAGACTAGGGTCGGACTTGGCGACAAAGAGTTTGACCACTTCACCTGAAGAGTCATCTGGAATACCAATGGCGGCGGCTTCCAATATTTTTGGATGCTTGCTCACTATATTTTCGATTTCGTTAGGGAAGACATTGAAGCCAGAAACTAAAATCATGTCTTTCTTTCGATCGAGAATTTTGACATAGCCTTCCTTATTAATTGTCGCAAAATCGCCTGTTTTAAAGTACCCGTCCTGTGTAAAGGCATAGTCATTTACATCAGGGCGCTGCCAATAACCTTGGGTCACTTGAGGTCCTTTTACGCAGAGCTCTCCTTGTTGGTTGATACCTAAATCGTTCCCATCTTCGTCTTTAATTTGTACGTAGGTTGAAGGAATGGGCAAGCCAATTTCTCCCTTAAATTCTTTAATATTTAGCGGGTTAATGCATACGGCGGGAGAAGTCTCAGTTAAACCGTATGCCTCTACGACGACAGAATGGGTTGCCGCTTGCCAATCTTTCGCAACGTCGTCAGTAACCGACATTCCACCAGCTAGTGTCAGCTTTAGCTTGCTAAAATCGACGTCTTTAAAGCCTTCGGTGTTGAGTAGTTTGCGAAATAGGGTGTTAACCCCAATAAATGTTGAGAACTCTGTTTTTTTCAGTAATTTGACAAAGGCCTTAAAGTCTCTTGGGTTGGTGATTAATATATTTTCATTGCTTAAGCTCATCATGAAAAGCACGTTGGCTGTCATAGAAAAAATATGGTAAATGGGTAGCGCTGTAATCGCTTTTTCTTTGCCGCGAGCTAAATTCCCACTAAGCCATTGGGTAGCTTGTAGGACATTGGCAACGATGTTTCTGTGGCTAAGTATCGCCCCTTTTGATACACCTGTGGTACCCCCCGTATATTGCAAAAATGCAATGTCGTCTAAACTTAACTTTGCTTCTTCACAGTTTGATTGTTGCCCCAGTTTCAAGGCCTTATCAAATTTAATACAGCCTTTTATGTGATATTTGGGAATATCTCTCTTAACGTATTTTATGACAAAGTCGATGACTTGGGATTGTGGAAAAGTAAGCATCTCACCTACTGTCGTTGAGATGACATGTTTCACTTGTGTCTCTGGAAGCGATGCTTCAACGGTTTTAGCAAAATGCTCCAAAAATATTAGCGTAGACGCCCCCGAGTTGTTTAGCTGGTGAATGAGCTCTCTCGAGGTATACATCGGGTCAACGTTTACTACCGTGATGCCCAGGCGCAGAGCAGCAAACAAGACGATAGGATACTGCAGGATATTCGGCAGCATGATGGCAAGGCGATCACCTTTTTTAAGCTGCAAATCGTTTTGTAAAAACGCGGCAAATTGCAAGCTTAGCGCATTGGTTTGCGCGAAGCTAAGTGTGGTGCCGAAATTGGTAAAAGCAGGATGATCTGGCGTCAGCTCGCAAGCGGTCAATAAAAAGTCAGTGATTGAATTTTGCTCGCCAAATTCAATATCAGCATTAACGCCTTCTGGGTAAGATTTTAGCCAAAAACGATCCATCGTATCGGTTTGATTATTAGCGTTGTTCATAGTGATTACTTGAGTAGAATTTTAAGTCAGGGATACCTTAAGAAGGTAGGCGTAAAAACGGCTGTGCTATGAATAAAATATTATCGAAGTAACATTCAATGTCTTCGTTTTCGTTACTATGCTTCCACGGCTTCAAGTACCAATCTTGTAATAAGGCCAAAATGGTATT
>JBLIOD010000088.1:0-8295 GCA_047639475.1 Gammaproteobacteria bacterium | reverse complement strand
AGGAAAAGTTATAGAACAGCGAATACCCAATTCGGCCACCTAAAATTACCCCCAGGGCTGAATAAAATACAAAGTCAGAAACTTCGTCGGTGCTCCAGCCAGATCGGGGTAAGCGGGCGCGTTTCATAGCCAATAAACCACCTACCGTAAAGGCAAATAAATACATTAACCCGTACCAACGAATATCTACAGGGCCTATAGATAGAGCGATGGGATCAATTTGGGGGTGAACAAACATAGTCGGTTTGGTTAAGTGCAATAGAGATTAAGCGCCAGAAGTGAAATAGTGTAACCTGTCTATGCTATGATCACCATTGAAGCTTGCGACTAAACCCCGTAATTCGTTGCTAGTGTTTGCTATAATCCGCTGGCTATTACTCCGGTAGTAGCTCATTACAATAACAAACTTAAACCGTCCAACACTTGGCTTCTTCTTTAGAAAAATCACCCGCTTGGCTAGCTTTGCAGTCTCATTATGATGAGACCAAGGATGTGCGTATGCGTGATCAGTTTGAAAATGAACCCGATCGCTTTTCGGCGTTTTCGATCTCGTTTCAAGAAATTCTATTTGATTATTCTAAGAATAGAATCAATACAGAGACCAGCAAACTGCTTCTCGATTTGGCAAGGCAATCTAAACTGAACGCGGCGATTCAATCGATGTTTTCAGGCGAGCCAATCAATCAAACGGAAGAACGAGCGGTGTTGCACACGGCGCTACGTAATCGTGAAGGCAACCCGGTTTTTGTTGATGGCAAGGATGTGATGCCTGATATCAACCGTGTTCTAGATCAGTTTACTGATTTTGCAGAAACAGTACGATCGGGACAATGGCTAGGTTATAACGGCAAGCCCATTCGCCATATTGTGAACATTGGCATAGGCGGTTCTGACCTAGGCCCAAAGATGGTGACCCAAGCATTAAAGCCGTATTGGACAGATCAACTGCGGCCTCATTTTGTTGCGAATATAGATGGCGCGGATATTTGCTCGGTGTTGGCCGATGTAGAAGCTGAATCAACTTTGTTTATCATTGCGTCAAAAAGTTTCTCCACGCGAGAGACCATGGCAAATGCACACGCTGCAAGAACCTGGTTCTTAGAACAAACAGGCAATAATTTAGAACATGTCGCAAAACACTTTGTAGCGCTATCATCCTCTGCGAATAAAGTACGTGAATTTGGTATTAGCGAAAGCAACATGTTTGAGCTTTGGGACTGGGTGGGCGGTCGTTACTCTCTTTGGTCTGCTATCGGCTTACCGATTGCTCTAATGATTGGCAAACAGCAATTTTTAAATCTGTTGGACGGCGCATATGCTATCGACCAGCATTTTTATAACGCGCCGTTTGAAAACAACATTCCAGTGATGATGGCAATGTTAGGTGTGTGGTATCGCAATTTTTATGGCACCGCGAGCCAGGCTATAGTGCCATACGATCACAACTTACGATTGCTGCCGAGCCACCTACAGCAACTCGATATGGAGAGTAACGGCAAGGCCGTTACTATGCAGGGCGAATCTGTGAAGGTTGATACAGGGCCTATTATTTGGGGGGCTGCTGGTCCGAACGGGCAACATGCATTCTTTCAATTATTGCATCAAGGTACGCAATTAATACCCACAGATTTCATCGTGCCTATTAATTCTAAACACCCGATCACCAGTCCAGATTGCAATCATCATCAACTATTGTTCGCAAATTGTTTAGCGCAAAGCGAAGCATTAATGCGCGGACGAGAGTTTGAAAATGTGGCCTCTGAATGTGAAGGATCACCTGCCTTGGCGCCGCATCGAAGTTTCAAAGGAAATCGGCCTAGCAATACTTTGTTGTTAGATGAATTAACTCCGGAAAATTTGGGCGCTTTGATAGCCCTCTACGAACACAAAGTATTTGTGCAGGGAGTGGTATGGGGCGTGAACTCATTTGACCAATGGGGAGTGGAGCTGGGTAAAAAATTGGCCGAAGCGCTGGACCTCGAACTAACTTCAGGTGAAGCCCAAAGAGCCCACGATAGTTCTACCAGCAATTTATTAACGCATTTCAGGCAAAGGCAAGCTACCTAGTTTAGTTGCTTAGGCCCTGTTTTAAGCGTTAGTTATTGATTGTTGGGTATGATTGATTCCAGTTCGTACAGGCTTTCTATCGTTTCTCTTTGCCTGGTTATGTAGGCGCTGCTGCCATCTACAATTACTTCCGCTGCACGGCCTCTGGTATTGTAGTTTGAAGACTGCACGGCGCCATAGGCTCCGGCTGTTCTTACCGCTAGTAAGCCGCCTTGGGCAACCGATAAAGTACGCTCTTTGCCCAAAAAATCAGCGGATTCACAGATAGGCCCTACCACGTCATATTGTTGTGGATCGCTGTCGGTATTTTGATCGACTTCAATGATTTCTTGGTAGGCACTATAGAGCGCGGGACGTATGAGGTCATTCATGGCCGCATCTACAATACAAAATTGGCTAACTTCACCTTGTTTTAGATATTCAATTCGCGTCACTAAAATACCTGCATTGCCAGCAATGGCTCTGCCGGGTTCGATGGTTACGGGGATTTCAATATTGTGGGCTTGCAGCTTTTTGAGAATTGCCTGCCAGTATTCAGCGGGTGAAGGGGGCTCTTCGTCTTTATAGCGTACTCCTAGACCGCCGCCAAAGTCGATATGACTTAACTCGATACCTTGGCTATTTAGGCTAGCAACAAAGTTCAGCATTTTGTCCATGGCGTCTTCATAAGGCCGTGTTTCCACGAGCTGCGATCCAATGTGGCAAGTCACGCCTTCAACTTTCAGATGAACGTGGTGGTGAGTCGTTTGGTACATTGTGATCGCTTCATCAATGCTCACTCCAAACTTATTGTGCTTCATGCCAGTTGAAATGTAAGGATGCGTTTGCGCATCGACATCGGGGTTAATCCGAATGGCAATGGGGGCCACCTTGTTCATTTCTGTCGCAATATTTGCTATGCGCTCTAGTTCAGGTGCGGACTCAACGTTAAAACATTGGATGCCTACTTTCAGGGCTTCACGAATTTCCCAGTCGAGTTTCCCCACTCCTGAAAATACCACCAACGCAGGGTTCCCACCCGCTGCGATAACCCGTGACAATTCACCGCCGGATACAATATCAAAACTAGAACCCAGTTTCGCTAAGATGTTTAAAACGCCTAAGTTGCTGTTGGCTTTGACGGAATAACAAATGCTATGCGGGTAGTCACCAAATGCCTGATCGAAAGCGTGCCAATGTTTTTCTAAGGTGGCGCGTGAGTAAACGTATAGCGGGGTGCCATACTTTAGTGCCAACTCATCGACCGCTAGTTCCTCGGCGAACAACTCGCCGCCGCGATAACAAAAATGATCCATATTTGTGGGGGAGGCCTATTCGGCCTTTTCTTCGCTTTGGTCTTCTGCTGCGCCTTCTGTCTCAGCCGCAATAATCTCAGGCTCTACTGGGATATATAAACTGCTTTTTTGGCCACAAGCAGATAACAGGGTTAAGCTTAGTATAGTGAGTAGCGTGAATATTGTATTTTTCATGGGATCGAAATGATTAAGCGAAGCCGGTTAATTATAAACGGTTGTGTCGCGCGTGGTTACTTAAATTGTTGCTGTACTTGGGCGACACGTTGCTTAGCTGCTTGCGCTGCTTTAGCGACCCTAACGGGGGCAGTGCCACCAATGTGGTCACGTGCATTGACTGAGCCCTCTAAAGTTAGAATATCAAAAACGTCGGCCTCTATATGCTGGCTGAATGATTGCAATGTGCTCAATTCAATTTGATCTAAACGGCGTTTTTCGCTGATCGCGTAATTTACCGTCTTTCCGACTATTTCATGAGCATCTCTAAAAGGTACCTGTTTTCGTACGAGATAGTCAGCTAAATCAGTGGCCGTGGCATAACCTTCCAGTGCGGCTTGGTATAGGTTTTCTTTTTTAACGGTCATCTGCGGAATCATCGCTGCGTAGACTTGTAAACAAATTAGTGTGGTGTCGATGGAATCAAAAAGCAGTTCCTTGTCTTCTTGATTGTCCCGGTTGTAGGTTAATGGTTGCCCTTTCATTAGCATCAATAAGCCGTGCAAGTTGGCGTTAACGCGGCTGGTTTTTCCACGTACCAGCTCGGCCACATCCGGGTTTTTCTTTTGCGGCATAATGCTTGAGCCAGTGCAAAAAGCATCGCCTAGATCAATAAAATTGAAGGCATCGGTGGACCACAAGATCATTTCTTCAGCCATGCGTGATAAGTGAATCATCAACAGTGCGGCGGCGGCATTAAACTCGATCATGAAGTCTCGGTCGGCGACAGAATCTAATGAGTTACGGCTAACGGAGGCGAAACCCAATTCTTTGGCTGTCATTTCGCGGTCGATGGGGAAACTGGTTCCCGCCAGCGCTGCACTACCCAAAGGGCAGACGTTTAAGCGTTTGTGACAGTCGGTTAGTCGATCATGGTCACGTTCAAGCATCTCATTCCATGCGAGCATATGATGACCGAAGGTAATGGGCTGCGCTATTTGTAAGTGGGTATAGCCAGGCATGATAGTTGCGTATTCTCTTGTGGCAACTTCGACTAAACCCGTTTGTAAATCCAACAGTACTTTGCAGATATCTTCGATACTTTGTCGTAAATATAAGCGGATATCGGTAGCCACTTGGTCGTTACGTGAGCGACCGGTATGAAGTCGCTTACCCGCATCACCCACTAGCTCGGTAAGGCGCGATTCAATGTTCATATGCACGTCTTCCAGTGCACTTGACCAAACAAATTCGCCACTTTCGATTTCTTCCAAAATGTGACTTAAGCCTTGTTCAATTTGAGCGAGGTCGTCGTCGTTAATGACGCCCACTTTGGTCAACATTCTTGCATGAGCTAATGAGCCTTGAATGTCATTGGCATAAAGGCGTTGGTCGAACTCAACCGAGGAAGAAAATCGTTCTACAATTTCATGGGTAGACTGCTCAAATCGGCCACCCCATAGTTTTAGGCTCATGATAAAAAATAGATTAATGTAACAGATTCAATTGTAGGTGATTATAGGAATTTGAGAGAAATTATTTGAACCTTATCAAAGCGCGCAATCAGAGTTATTGACCCAAGCGTCAAATACGTGGAATGTTATAATCAGGCATGGAAAAATTGATGCCTGCAAACGTAGCACCGAAGTTCAGCAATACATAAGAGAACAAGCGATTCGCTTGCGCTTGTCTGGTAATACCCGTGAAGCGATCGCTGAAATAGTCGGCGTGCATAAAACCACTGTTGGTAACTGGATTACGCAATACAACAAAGGTGGAAATGAGGCATTGGAAATCGGGCAACGAGGGCGACGTACTGGAGAAGGACGGTTCTTGACGAAGGCTCAAGAAAGGTCCTTACAAGAGATGATAATAGGCAAATGCCCTGATCAATTACAGTTACCCTTCGCTCTTTGGAGTAGCACAGCAATACGCGCACTGGTTAAGCAGATGTGGGGATTAAACATGTCACAAGCATTGGTTAGTGATTACATGCAACGTTGGAAATATACCCCACAAAAAGGCGTAAAACGGGCTTACGAAAGGTCTGACCCAGCAACTCAAACATGGCTAGAAGAGACCTATCCTGAGATAAAGGCGCGAGCGAAACAGCTTAAAGGTGAGATATTCTGGGGCGATGAGACGGGAATTAGCAATCAATGTCAGCATGCTCGAGGCTATGCGCCAATTGAGAAAATGCCTTTGCTTACCACACAGTCTAAGCGACTTAGAGTTAATCTCATTTCGGCATTAAATAACCAAGGTAAATTGCGCTTTATGATGTATCAAGAAACGATGACAGCAAAGGTTTTGATCCGTTTCATGAAACGCTTAATTAAAGATGCGTCGCGTAAGGTATTTCTGACTTTAGACAACCTTCGAGTTCACCATGCAAAGCTGGTGAAGCAGTGGGTCGCGGATCATGAAACAGAGATAGAACTTTATTATCTTCCTGCGTATACGCCAGACCTGAACCCCGATGAATACCTAAACTGCGACCTAAAACAAGGCATTCATGCGTCTTCACCTGCCCGCACTCAGGAACAATTGGAGAAAAAGGTGCTTAGTCATATGAGAAAAGTGCAAGCCCTGCCTGATCGGATTATTAGCTACTTCACTCGCCCTGAAATTCACTACGCAGCAGCAGGTATTTGACGCGTGGGTTAATACCAGCGGTAGAAATTGGGTTTTCGGCTATCCTGTTGCTTGGCCCTGAGATTGCGCCCTTAGCTTATTTTCGTAACGTTTGCTCCTTGAGCCTTTCCTATTGTATTGTGCGGCTTATCTCTGAACAGTTGCTGATCAGTTTTCTCAACAATATTGGGTGACGGTATTCTCCAATAAGTTAAAGAGCCTAGAGGGTCTGCATAGTGATCAGCGCTTAAAAATATTGTTAACGACGTCATCAAAACAGCGTATTGCATTTTTTGTTAGGCAGCGTTATATAGCGTTAATTTTATTGATTAACCTACCGGGCAATATCGTGATTGGTGGAGGCGGCGGGATAGCGGTAATAGCAGGATTTAGCGGCATCTTTAAATTGTCTGGGTTCTTAATCGCGATTTCAATTGCTGTCGCTCCCGTTCCCATGGCGTTTCTCTATCTTGGAGATTCGCCTTTTAAGTAGCGTATATGGTTTAGAAGCGGCCTCTAGATTACAGCCATTTACGCACAAACAAAATGCCCAGTGCGACGGCAGGACCGACGCCAAATGCAAAGAACGCCGTGCCAATGCCAACGACGCCGCCAAGGTACCAACCAATCGCCACCACGGTTATTTCGATGGCGATACGGATGGTGGCGATAGGTAGGCCCGTTTTAGCTTGTAAACCGGTCATCAAACCATCTCGTGGCCCGGCACCTAAGTTAGTCGTGAGATAAATGCCCGAGGCTATACCTATAACTAAAACCCCGATGGCCGCTTGTACTAATTGCCATAATAGTGTTCCGGGATAAGGCAGCAGTACCAATGAGAAATCGATCATAAATGCGATGATGAGCGCATTTAAAATAGTGCCCATGCCAGGTTTTTGTTTTAGAGGAATCCACAGGGCTAAAACAGAAAAGCTAACGATCATCGTCGCAAACCCGATGCTCCATCCGGTTTTGCCGGCAACACCTTGTGCTAGAACAGTCCACGGACTAACCCCTGCGCCGCTGTTAATTAAGATGGCCTCACCCAAGCCAAACAACACCAAACCCAAGACCAGATAAAAGAAGCTTAAAGGCTTGGGCTTTAAGTTGTAAGGGCTGGGTGAACTCCAACTGAGTGTTGGGACTTCTTTAACAGAAAATATCTTGAACATATGGTTGGGAATTGGAAAGTGACGGACTCACCCAAAATGGGTCATAGGCTGTGAGTATACTGATGGATTGTGATGTAGTCACAGCTATCCAATTCTTGCGTCGCAATAACTCCACTTTAAACACTTAACCTTGGCGCCAGAAGCAGATTGTAGATTACCCCATGAATGCAATAAATTACGGCTTGTTAATTACTTGAAACATCAAAATGAACTATCAAATAGAAGCCTTGGACCCTAAACAATTTGAACATTTATTTGGCTTGAGCAACGCTGAACTTCCATTAGTTCAAGCTCAGCGATCGGTCGTTACAGCATGCCCTGGCAGCCCTTGTCGTGTCAGTCTGGCCGATGCTGAGGTAGAAGAAACCGTGATACTGGTCAATTATGAATATCAATCGGGTGACTCTCCATACAGGGCTTCGCACGCTGTATTTGTGCGCGAGAATGCAACACAGGCAGTTCCAGCTATCAACGCTGTGCCGTTGGTCATGACCAGTCGATTAATGTCTATCAGGGCATTTGATGCCAACGACTGTATGGTCGACGCTGATGCGGTTGATGGCCCTGAATTAGAAACAGCGATTCCTAAAATGTTAAGCAATGACGCGGTTGAGTATTTGCACTTGCACTATGCAAAACCGGGTTGTTTTGCCGCAAAGGTTGTACGCGTGACCTAGGCAGCAAAACGCTGCAGACCTTGTGTTTTTATCGAGATTGGCACTATACTGTTCTGGACACTGGCTTTCTAAACTAAATAAAGAGGCATGTTTAATAACCGATACAAGCTTTTCATCGCGATTCTGGTCTTCAGTTTTAGCCAAGGCTTGTCGGCCTTTTCTCTTGATCGAGTAGAACAAGGTGGCGCGGGTTTATTAAATTACTATTTAAGCTGCAACGGTGATTCCCAGTATATTGCTCGGCACATCGTTACTTGGGACCCACCTAGTAATCTTTATTACGGTTTAAACGATAAG
>JBLIOD010000087.1:0-8352 GCA_047639475.1 Gammaproteobacteria bacterium | reverse complement strand
AAAATAACCGCTTTTCTATAGGCCCAAAATACCAACCATCTTCTGGTGGTTTCTCTTGATTCGTAGATCTACGCGTAAAACAATGCATACTGAAGGTGACATGAAACTTATACTCTTCAAATCCCTCTGCTTTTCCTCTATTAACTATATAAATCCAATTGAAAGGATCTAAGTGACTTAGGTCATATACTTTATTGGTTAGAGTAAAACTATTCCATTTCAAATCTTAAATTCCACAACAGCACACCCTCTAGCCACACTTACTATCCCCACAATTCAAACAAGTCAAACACCCATCCATCATAATCGCAGCCTTAGTAGAACACTTCATACAAAGCGCTGACCCAGGCGGAAAAGTACCCTCCTCATCTGACCCTGTCGCTTGCGCCTGCTTGGCATCATATTCTTTACGCTTAGCATCAACTAGCTTCTGTTGATGCTCATCTAACTTGTCTTCCTTGATCATACCGATCATCTTCATGTGCATTTCGATCGCATCACCGATTTCAGCCACCAGTGAAGGCACAAATTTACCACCTTTTTTAAAGTAACCACCTTTTGGGTCAAACACACTTTGCAGCTCTTTTACCAAGAAAGTGGCATCACCCCCTTTTCTAAATACCGCTGAGATGATTAAGGTCAGTGCTGAGATCCACTGATAGTGGTCCATGTTTTTTGAGTTAATGAAAATCTCAAACGGACGACGCTTTTCGTATGGCGTGCTGGGATTAAGCACCATGTCATTAATGGTGACGTAAAACGCATGCTCTGACACAGGCGTTTTTATTTTGTAAGTGCTGCCCACCAACATATCGGGGCGCAACACCTTTTCGTGCATTTGCACGATAGTGGCGCCGCCTTCTGGAATAGCGCTGTCAGTTATTTGTAACTGCTGTGCTGGCTCTGCTACCGTCGCTGGGGCTTGCTCATTCTCGTCTCTAACTTGGTATGAAACAATTTTCTTTTCTATTTTTACTGCCATCTTTTTTGGTGCGCTTAGCGCGCTTCTTTCAACTGTTTGTGGGTTGGTGCTCTAAAAGTTTATTTAGAAGCGTCCGTAGTAGCCTTCTTTTAGGGCATCGTAGAGGTTGGCCGCGGTATGCATTTCACCGTCATATTCAATCTCTTCGTTGCCTTTAACTTCAACGGTTTCGCCGTTTTCTAGTGTGAAGGTATATTTGGTTTTTTCTAAGTCTTTGTCTTGTACTAATACGCCTTGGAAAACCTCAGGGTTAAAACGGAAAGTCGTACAGCCTTTTAGGCCCTTTTTCCACGCGTACATGTAGATGTCTTGAAAATCCTCAAAAGGAAAGTCCGTCGGTACATTGGCGGTTTTACTGATAGATGAATCGACCCATATTTGTGCGGCCGCTTGTACATCAACATGCTCACGCGGCGTGATAGTATCGGCTGACATAAAATAATCAGGCAGACCAGAATTACCATCAGCGTTATAAGGCTGGGCGTCTGCATCAATGTGGTGACGATAAGCCAATAGCTCGTACGAACTAACATTGACCTTTTCTTTCGATTTTTTACCTTCGCGAATCACGTTACGGCTGTACTCGTGTGAGAACGAAGGTTCGATGCCATTACTGACGTTGTTGGCCAATGACAAACTAATGGTGCCAGTGGGCGCGATAGACGAATGATGTGTGTAACGACAGCCTTTTTCAGCAATCTGGTCGCGTAGTTCTTCAGGAAACTTGGCCATGTAATTACTGTAGCGTGCCATTAACACTGAGCCTTTAACTTTGTCACCCACTGCATAACCGTCCGCCGCCAAGGCGGGACGTTTGAGCATCATTTGCGGTGTGATTTCATGGTCTTGTATTAAGGTGGGTGCGGCGCCTTTTTCTTCGGCCAACTCAACACCCACTTCCCAACCGACTTGCGCCATTACTTTCGCTATTTCTTCGGTGAAGCTTAACGACAGTTCACTGCCATACTTCATTTGCATCATGGTCATGGTTGAGCCTAGACCTAAAAAGCCCATGCCGTGGCGACGCTTGCTTTCGATTTCTTCGCGTTGACGGCCTAATGGCAAGCCGTTGATTTCAACCACGTTATCTAACATGCGGCAAAATACGGCAATGACCTCTTTGTAGGCATCCCAATCAAATTTGGCGTTTTCAGTAAACGGATCGCTAACAAACTTGGTGAGATTGATAGACCCTAATAAACAAGATCCGTAGGGCGGCAGCGGCTGCTCACCGCAAGGGTTGGTAGCGCGAATATCTTCGCAAAACCAATTGTTGTTCATTTCGTTGATGTGATCAATCAGAATGAAGCCCGGCTCTGCGTACTCATAAGTAGAAGACATAATCACGTTCCACATATTTTTAGCGGGTACGGTTTTATAAATTCGACAAGCGACTTCGCCTTGCTCATTGGTAATGTAGCGCTCTGGATCAGTCCACAGTTTCCAAATAATTCGTTGTTCTGGTGAATCCAGCTCGTCTTGCGTAGCAGGAAACACCAAATCCCAGTCTTCGCCATTTTCTACCGCACGCATGAAATCGTCGGTAATAAGGCAAGACAGATTAAACTGGCGTAAACGGCCATCTTCACGTTTGGCTTTCATGAAATCCATTACGTCAGGATGGGTAATGTCAAAGGTCGCCATCTGTGCGCCGCGTCGACCGCCTGCTGACGAGACCGTAAAACACATCGCGTCGAACACGTCCATGAATGATAATGGACCTGAGGTATACGCACCTGCACCACTGACAAAAGCGCCTTTAGGTCGCAAAGTCGAAAACTCATAACCGATACCGCAACCCGCTTTCAGGGTCAGGCCAGCCTCATGTACCGAATGCAAAATGCCGTCCATGGTATCGGGAATAGTACCTGATACCGTACAGTTAATGGTGCTGGTTGCGGGCTTGTGTTGCTGCGCGCCAGCATTCGATATAATTCGGCCAGCTGGGATCGCACCGTTTTGCAGTGCCCACACAAACTTACCTAACCACTCCTTTTTCTTCTTGGGCGTGTTCTCCACATCTGCCAGTGCTTCAGCCACCCGCATGTAAGTGTCTTCAATATTTTTGTCTAGGTTTTCTCCTTCTTTAGTCTTTAGACGGTATTTCTTGTCCCATATATCCAGTGAGGCACTCTGAAATTCAATCACCTGATCTTGCACTGAACCTTCCTTAGAAACTATCGCTTGCGCTTGTTGCTTTGACATCTTTATCTTATTTCTCAATTTTAGTTAATCACTTATGTTGATATGCCATATAGCAATGGCAACGATCATGTAATTATTTTTATTGCAAGGCGCTCTATACGGCGCGCTTTGTTTATATTGACCTTCTTATCGGCCAAACCATTAACATCATTCTGGATGAGTGACTTTTTAATGCTACAAAGCGCATTAAATGAAAGCAGTCACTCATTTGGTTTCCAGAGCTGACCTCTTCCCCCAATTTATTTGCGTTTGAAAACAGCTTAAGCCTTAAAACTAAACCGCTTCAACACTAAAACCGCCTAACACTAATGGTGATTAGTGTACGCCCATCAGGATTACGGGCATTTCGGTAATTCTAGCGGTATCAAACGCTTAGATAAACTTACTTAGAGAGTGCTTTGAAAGCCCTAAATAACTATATCTTGTATCTGGAAAGAGATTATGCCCCTATATATAGTGTTCGTCAATCAAATCTCGAGTTTTAAGTATTCTCTTTTAAGTGCCTGTGAACGTCGCCAAATGTTGTGTGAAATTCTTCAAAAATGCACTAAAAACACCGCATTTACGCTAGAAGTCACTAAATAAAATTTAAATAATCTTAACTCCGCTTATGCTCCCATTAATAAACTTCGAATTAAACCTAGTCAAAATTGGTCCAATAGTTAATAATCTACTGTACCCAATCACCTAAAAAAACGTTTCTACTCATGAGCGAACAAAGTACTAACGGTCGCGCTGACCCCACTTTTTTGAATGGCGCGAATGCCAATTACCTTGATCAGCTTTTTCTACAGTACCAACAAAACCCGAGTAGCGTAGACCCACACTGGCAAAGCGTTTTTGCTGACTTACCAAATATAGAGTCTAGTGAACAAGACCTAGACATCGCACCTGGATCAGCCGATTGGGTAAAAAGTGCCTTCCACAAACAAGCTCAAGTAACTCACCTGATTGATAATTATCGGCGCATCGGTCATTTAGTTGCCAACATTGATCCGCTTGACGCGATGAAACGTGCCAATCCTTCTGAACTAGCCTTAGAGACATATGGCCTTTCAGATCAAGATATGGATTCTGTTTTTGATTCTGGCAACTTGGCTGAAGGCGGCCGAAAAACCCTGCGCGACATCATAGGCCACGCCGAGAAAATATATTGTGACTCAATCGGCTTTGAATACCGATACATCTCAGAAATCACCCAGCGTGACTGGATGCGTCAAAATATTGAAACGCAACCCGTTAGACCTGCACGTGACGATAAAGCGCGTAAGCTAATTCTCAATAAGTTGACCGCTGCAGAAGTGATGGAGCAACACCTGCACCGAAAATATGTGGGACAGAAACGCTTCTCCCTAGAAGGGGGTGACAGCTTAATTCCGATGCTGTCTGATTTAATTCAGCAGTGCGGCGAACGCGGCGTAAAAGAAATGGTCATCGGCATGGCTCACCGTGGCCGACTCAACGTGCTGGTAAATATTCTCGGCAAATCGCCTGCGGACCTGTTCGCAGAGTTTGAAGGCCAATATAAGCTAGATGACCCTAACCAAGAAGTCGGTGATGTGAAGTACCACAAAGGCTTTTCGTCTGACATTCAAACAGGCGGTGGCCATGTGCATGTTGCACTGGCGTTTAACCCTTCTCACTTAGAAATTGTTAGTCCAGTGGTCGAAGGCTCAGTCCGTGCTCGCCAAGAGCGCCGCGGCGACATTTTAAGGAAACAAGTGGTACCCGTAGCTATACATGGTGACGCAGCGTTTGCCGGCCAAGGCGTGGTGATGGAAACGCTAAATATGTCACTCACCCGCGGCTATGGCACCGGCGGCACTATTCATATAATCGTGAACAACCAAATTGGCTTTACCACCAATGCGTTAGATGCACGCTCAACACTCTATTGCACCGAAGTCGCCAAGATGGTGCAGGCGCCCATACTTCACGTTAATGGTGATGACCCAGATGCGGTGGTTGCAGCGATTGAGCTGGCATTGGAATACCGCTGCGAATTTAAACATGACGTGGTTATCGATTTGATTTGTTACCGCCGTCACGGCCACAATGAAGCTGATGAGCCCGCGCTCACACAGCCCATGATGTACAAGACTATTCGTGGTAAAGACACACCGCGCGCATTGTATGCCACCAAGCTACAGGCCGAAGGTGTCATCCAAGCTGGCGAAGCCAATAAAATGATTGATGTCTATCGCGCGCAACTTGATTCTGGAACCATTTCAGCTGGTCAAATAATCATCCCTAATAAAAAGATGGTTAATTGGGCTAAGTTTTCCGGCAAAAAATGGGACGAGAAAATCGACACCACAGTGCCAGCAAAAACACTGGTGGCCATTAATAACAAATTATATAAGAGCATTCCTGAAGCGTTCGGCGTACATAAACGCATCGAAACGGTCTACAAAGAGCGCATCGAAATGGCACAAGGTAAAGTCCCCATCGATTGGGGGTGTGCTGAAATTCTGGCTTATGGCTCTCTGCTTAAAGAAGGTCATTCGGTTCGCTTATCTGGTCAAGATTGTGGTCGCGGCACATTTTCTCACCGGCATGCCGTAGTGCACAACCAAAAGGAAGCTGACTCCTTTGTACCGCTACGGGAAATACCGAAAGATAAAAATAACTTCTTAGTCATTGATTCGTTACTGTCTGAAGAAGCTGTATTGGCTTTTGAATATGGTTATTCAACCACTGACCCCTATACGCTAGTCATTTGGGAAGCGCAGTTTGGTGATTTTGCCAACGGCGCACAAGTGGTCATTGACCAATTCATTGCCAGTGGTTATTCAAAATGGCAACGCGCAAGCGCGCTGACTTTATTTTTACCACACGGGCAAGAAGGCCAAGGTGCTGAGCACTCTTCAGCTCGCTTGGAACGCTTTTTACAACTGTGCGCTGGAACCAACATGCAAGTATGCGTACCCACCACACCCGCGCAAGCTTTCCATATGATACGCAGACAAATGTTGCGAACATTTAGAAGGCCTTTGGTGGTTATGACGCCCAAAAGCTTATTAAGACACAAGCTAGCCGTTTCCTCTGTAGAAGACTTGTCTGAAGGAGAGTTTCAGGTGGTCATTCCTGAGGTTGATCGGCTAACCAAGAAAAACTGCAAGCGCGTTATTTTGTGTTCAGGTAAGGTTTATTACGACTTACTAGAAGAGCGCCACAACCAAAAAATGAAGGATGTACACATCATTCGAGTTGAGCAATTGCATCCTTTTCCAGAAGAAGTACTGGCCAGCCTGCTCAAATCTTATAGCCACGTAAAAGACATTCTTTGGTGCCAAGAAGAGCCACAAAACCAAGGCGCTTGGTATCAAATTCGTCATCATTTAAACCGCAGCATGCCGGAAGGCACCCGAGTTAAATACTCTGGCCGCCAGTCATCACCGGCGCCTGCTGTGGGTTATTACGGCTTATTCGTCGAACAGCAACGAAAGTTGGTACTCGACACTCTAATTACTAACAAATCTTAACCGCTTTATCACTAATCATGTCTATTGAGATTAAAGTACCCGCGCTTCCCGAGTCTGTCGCTGACGCCACTATTTTGCAATGGCACAAAGCCCCGGGGGAACCTATAAAACGTGACGAAAACATGGTTGATCTTGAAACAGACAAGATCGTTCTTGAGGTTCCAGCTCCCGCCGATGGCACCATCAAGGAAATTAAATCCGAGGTCGGCGCAGTCGTCAGTGACAATGATTTGCTTTGCGTATTTGAAGCAGGTGAAATTGCATCTGCTAGCGAAGCAGCGGCTGAGCAAACACAAACTGATGACGGCGATGCAGCCTACGGTCTGGCGGTTAAAACCTTGCTGGCAGAGCATAATTTAAGTGCAAGCCAAGTCAAAGCCACCGGGTCAGGTGGTCGTATTTTAAAAGAGGATGTGCTCAACCACCTCAATACTAAGCAAGCAGCGCCTGCAGCTCCAGCCACCCCTGCGGCCGTGCCAGCACCTGCGAAAGCACCCGCGACCACGAAGATGAACTTGAATTCGGAGCGCGAAGAAGTTCGTGAGCCAATGAGCCGTTTGCGACAAACCATTGCCAAGCGCTTGGTAAATGCGCAACAAACCAGCGCCATGTTGACGACTTTTAACGAGGCGGACATGATAGGGGTGATGAATTTACGCAAGAAATACAAAGACACTTTTTTAGAGCAACACGAATCCAAACTGGGCTTTATGTCATTTTTTGTTAAAGCCACAGTTGCCGCGTTACAAAAGTACCCCATGGTCAATGCCCATATTGACGGCACGGATATCATCCGCGCAAATTACTGTGACATTGGTATTGCTGTGTCATCTCCTCGAGGCCTGGTAGTACCCATACTTCGTGATGCACAAAACAGCGGTTTTGCGGATATAGAAACCAATATTCGTGATTTTGGGTCTCGCGCACAAACCGGTTCACTCAAGATGGAAGAGCTCACTGGCGGCACATTCACTATTACCAACGGAGGCACCTTTGGCTCCTTGTTGTCGACCCCCATACTCAACCCGCCACAAAGTGCCATCTTAGGCATGCATGCCATTCAACAGCGACCTGTTGCCGTTAACGGTGAAGTGGTTATTCGTCCAATGATGTATTTGGCTTTATCTTATGACCACCGAATCGTGGATGGAAAAGAAGCCGTGCAGTTTTTGGTTTCTATCAAAGAAAGCATCGAGGATCCTACTCGACTCTTACTCGAGTTAAATTAAACTAGGCTTAAATAAACCCCATGGCTGAAAATTTTGACGTTATTGTTATTGGCGCTGGCCCTGCAGGCTATGTGGCAGCTATTCGTTGCGCCCAGCTGGGCTTGAACACCGCTTGCATTGATGAGTGGCAACGAAATGGCGAAGGCGTATTGGGCGGCACCTGCTTAAACGTGGGCTGCATTCCATCTAAAGCTTTACTAGAAAGTGCTGCCCTTTATGCCAGCACACAGCACAAACTAGGCGAACATGGCATTTCTGTTGGTAAGACCAGTATCGATATAAAAACCATGCAGTCACGTAAGGATGCGGTGGTCAAGAAGTTAACAGGTGGTATCGCCCAACTTTTTAAGGCTAATAAAGTCACCGCTGTTTACGGAAAAGCTCGGTTGTTAGCAGGAAAAAACGTCTCCATTGTTGATCGCTCCACCAATGAAGTGACACAAACGCTTTC
>JBLIOD010000086.1:0-8530 GCA_047639475.1 Gammaproteobacteria bacterium | reverse complement strand
GCCCAGTACACTTGCCCCATACGGGCATCTATCATTGATAGTATGGAGCCACTTTCCGTACTTTGAGCTGCCAACACAGCCAGTGCATTAATGCCTAAAACAGGAATGTTTGCACCATAAGCTAAGCCTTGCGCCACTCCCACCCCTATTCGAATCCCGGTAAACGACCCGGGGCCATTGTTTACTGCTATTAAGTCGATATCAGCCAAGCTCAACGCGGCCTCCTTTAACACGCCATCCACCATGCCTAATACAAATGCAGAATGGGTATTCGCCTCAAAACGGGCTTGTTGATAACGCTGAGTTTCAGTCAACAAGGCAACCGAACAGGCTTGTGTCACCGTATCAATGGCCAAGATATTCATGCGATTACATCAAACCCCGCACATTCATACGACAGAGCTTAAGAACTTGGTCACTTGCAACAACGAATCGGTTTGCTTCATAGGCGGTAAGCTGTTCAAAAACTGACGGCCATAGCCTTTAGATTTAAGGCGCGTATCGCACAGCATTAGCACCCCCTTGTCATCAATATCACGAATAAGGCGGCCAGCGCCTTGCTTCAAAGTAATGATGGCCTCAGGTATTTGTAACTCGCCAAATGGGTTGCCCCCTTGATCTTGCAGCTTTTGCATTTTCGCCCGCATTACGGGGTCATTCGGCGGCACAAAGGGTAATTTGTCGATAATCACACACGACAGCGCTTTGCCTTTGACATCGACGCCCTCCCAAAATGAAGCGGTGCCAAGCAAAACGGTATTGGGCTCTGTTTTAAAACGATCTATCAATTCACTCCGAGGGGCTCTGCCTTGAACCAACAATGTCCATTTTCCTTCTGCCTCCATGCGGTTAGCGATTTGATGCAGCATGGCGTAGGAAGTAAATAGTAAAAATGCCCTACCCCCACTCGCTTTTAGCACTGGCTCCATAGCCAGCATCATTTTATCTGGAAAGGCGCGGTCGTTCGGCTCTGGCAAGCCGCTGGGCAAATATAGCAACGCGTTATTGGCGTAATCAAAAGGGCTGTCTAATTGTAAGGTATCCACTTCGTCGCAACCCAGTGCATTTAAGTAATGACTAAAATCACTGCCCGCGGCCAAGGTTGCGGAAGTCAAGATGGCGCTGGTTGAAGGTCTCTGCAAAATAGTTTGCATTTGCTTGCCGATATTTAGCGGTGTACCCGTTAAACGCGTATTACTGCGTGATGTTTCATACCAACATACCAACTCTCCCACTCGTTGGGTACTTTCCATCCACTGTAGCAAGTAACCCTGTAACTGCATACAACGCGAATGGCAACGCTCCAAGCCTTCACCCGCAACAGCGGCTTGCGACAAACTTAGCTCTAACTCAGCCAAGTTATCAAGTAGTGAATTAAGGGCCACCAATTTCTTGGGGTCTTGCATCGCTTCGCGGCTTTCCCCTCGAGCAAAACCGGACATAGCCAGATCAAACTGCGACAGACAGGTATTCAGTTCGTCAATTAGATCGTCCAAAGGATGGCCACTTTTTTCCTTGGCTTCAGCAACTTTTATATCCCGGCCCAAATCTTTGAGTTGTAAACTCGACAGGGTAAAGCCAAAAAAGCGAGAGGCGATATCAGGTAACTGATGGGCTTCGTCAAATATGACTACATCATAAGGTGGCAACAGTTCACCGAAACCTTCTTCTTTTAAGCTGGCATCGGAAAAAAACAAATGATGGTTAACCACCACCATCTGCGATTTAAGCGCCCGTTGCCTCGCCTTATTAACGTAGCACTCCTTAAAATCTGGGCATTCGCTGCCTATACAGTTGTCTGTAGTTGACGTCACAGTTCGCCAAACAATATCTTGCTCATCAATCTCAGTGACTTCAGAAATTTCACCACGGCGAGTTTGGCGATCCCAGTTAGTGAGAATTTCCTTCTTAACCTGTAAGTCCTTGCGATAACGCAGTGCGGGATCTTGTCCTAACTGCCCAAGACGAAACTTACATAAATAATTAGATCGGCCCTTCAGCAAGGCGACATCGACCGATACACCCAGTACCTTTTGTACACTGGGCAAGTCTCGAAAATACAACTGATCTTGAAGGTGGCGCGTTCCGGTTGAAACCACCACGCGTTTCCCTGAGAGCAGTGCTGGGACTAAATAGGCGAAGGTCTTGCCGGTGCCAGTGCCCGACTCAGCCACCAAAATGCCGCCAGTTTCAATTATCTTCTCAACGCTTTGCGCCATGCGCTGCTGAACATCACGCGGTCTAAATTGATCTACTGATTCAACAAACGCGCCATCTTGACCAAGGGCTTCAACACTTTGAGAAAACACTTTTTAAGTTAGCGTGCGAGTTAAGGCAGTCTCCCAATGCGGAAGAACAATGCCAAAGGTGTCTTTTAGTTTCTGATTAGACAGCACTGAGTACGATGGCCTGCTCGCTGCAGTGGGATAAGCTGAAGTAGGGACCGGCGTGAGTTGAATTTTGCTGTTACCCGACACTTCAAATATTTTTTGAGCAAAGGCAAACCAAGTCGTACTGCCCGAGCCTGTTGCATGATAAACACCTGCCACCTCATCTATGTTTTCACTGTTTGTTTGCTTCATGATATCGACTGTTGCCTGCGCCAAATCATCCGCCAAGGTTGGTGAACCAAACTGGTCGGATACAATATTCAGTGATTCCTTTTCTTTACCAAGGCGTAACATGGTGTTCACAAAGTTGGCTCCTTGCTTGGCATAGACCCAAGCAGTTCTCAATATAATGGCACGAGGCAGCGCTTCTAAAACCGCTAACTCACCTGCCAACTTGGTACGTCCGTAAGCACTTTTCGGGTTGGTTAGATCCGATTCTAAATATTGCTTGTCTTCGGCGCCATCAAACACATAATCGGTTGAATAATGAATCATCATGCAGTTGCTTTTCCTACAGGCCTGCGCGATCGCTTTGGGCGCCAGGTTATTTAGCCTGTTTGCCGCTTCTTCCTGCGATTCAGCCAGATCTACTGCGGTATAGGCCGCCGCATTGATAACCCAGTCAGGCTGATGCGTTGCAATACAGCGCTGGATCTCTGCAAGGTTGGTAAGATCAAGATCACCTTTGGCTAGCGAAACAATATCTTCGTCTGCTAATAACGCCGTTAACGCGTTGCCAACCTGTCCATTTTTGCCAAAAATCAGCACTTTCATACGTGGAGAACCTCTGATTAAGAACTGACTACAATATCTCTAAAATAAGGCGCTGCGGCGTCTTTGTCCGAAACGATGGGGTTGTCGACAGGCCATTCAACGCCTATGTCAGGGTCATTCCATACGATACCGAAGTCATCCTCAGGTTTGTAGGCTGCAGTGCATTTGTATGAAATCTCAGCGACATCACTTAAAGTAGCGAAGCCGTGAGCGAAACCAGGTGGTACATACAACTGCAAACGGTTTTCGTCATTTAGCTCAATGCCAAACCATTGCCCACGGGTGGCTGAATCAGGCCTGACATCAACCGCCACGTCGTAGATTGAACCGCGCAATGCCCGCACTAACTTACCCTGCCACTGAGGATATTGGTAATGCAAGCCACGAATCACGCCTTTGGTCGACCTAGAGTGATTATCCTGTACAAAATCTCCAGGCAATCCCACTGACTCGAAGCGATTTTTATTGTAGGTCTCCATAAAAAAACCGCGACTGTCTTCAAACACACGGTTTTTCACTATCATTACCCCAGCTAACGGAGTCTTGGTTATTTCAATCAAGGTTATTTACCCTACAAAATCATCAAAGAACGATTTTATCTTATCTTTCCATCCGCTGCTTTGAGGACTGTGTTTTTTTCCACCCTCATCCAAGCTTTTCTGTAATTGATCAAGCAACTCTTTTTGATCATTGGTCAAATTCACCGGCGTTTCGGTATTCACCTTTATATACAAATCACCCACTTGAGACGATCGTACATTTTTAACCCCTTTGCCGCGCAATCTAAATATCTTGGCAGACTGAGTACCCGCTGGAATTTTGATACTGGCCCTACCAGTCAATGTCGGCACCTCAAGTTCACCACCCGCTGCCATAACCGCAAAACTGACTGGCATGTCACAGTGTAAATTATCGGCATCACGCTCGAAAATTTCGTGTTTTAGTAAATGTACTTGAACGTATAAATCACCTGGTACAACCCCTGACCCGCCGCCCTCGCCTTCGCCGCTTAAACGCACTTGATCACCTTCATCAACGCCTGCAGGAATTTTAACTTTCAAACTTTTTTCAGTACGTACATGACCTTGACCATGGCAATCACCACAAGGGTCTTTAATTTGTTTACCCGCCCCCTGGCACTGCGGACAAGCTTGCTGCACTGAGAAAAAACCCTGTTGCATTCGCACCTGGCCTTGCCCAGCGCAGGTTTGGCAAGTAACCGGTGAAGAACCTTTTTTAGCGCCAGAGCCATCGCAAGTACCGCATGATGTGTTACGCGGCACTTTGATTTTCTTTTCAACACCTGATACCGCCTCTTCCAAGCTAAGCTTTACACGAATCCTTAAGTCGGAGCCGCGAGCCTGGCGGCGCCCACCTTGTCGAGCACCACCAAATATGTCGCCAAACATGTCGCCAAACATGTCACCAAATCCAGCACCTTCACCGCCCATTCCTGAAGAAGAGTCGACCCCCGCATGGCCAAACTGGTCATACGCCGCTTTTTTATCGGCATTGCTCAATACAGCATAAGCTTCTTGTACTTCCTTAAACTGCTCCTCGGCTTCAGGGCTATCCTGATTACGATCAGGGTGCAGTTTCATTGCCTTCTTACGATAGGCTTTTTTGATTTCTGGACCCGTTGCCGCTTTATTGGCCCCTAATACTTCATAGTAATCTCGTTTTGACATAAGGGTTACTGACTTTGGCTGTTCTTTGTGTTTCTGGTTGATTCGATTAACAATAAAAAGGGTGAGCTATTCACTCACCCCATTAATGCTAACGATATTTATGACTACAAGTTAAATAACTATTTAGCTAGGTTTTTTATCGTCATCCATCTCTTCGAACTCAGCGTCAACGATATCATCGTCGCCACCTTCGCTAGCACCCGCTTCAGCGTCAGACGCGCCAGCTTCAGCATAAGCTTGTTCAGCCACTTTTTGGCTTGCTTCCGCCAAAGCCGCTGTCTTGGCATCTATCTCGGCTTTATCTTCAGATTTAACCGCTTCTTCAAGGTCACTAATCGCCCCTTCTACTGAAGTTTTGGTGTCATCATCCACTTTATCAGCCAAATCTTCGAGTGACTTTTTAGCTTGGTGAATCAAGCCTTCGGCTTGGTTTTTGGCATCAACCAATTCTCGCATTTCACGATCGCTATCCGCATTCTCTTCTGCTTCACGAACCATTTTTTCGATTTCTTCGTCTGATAAACCACTGCCTGCTTTGATTACAATCGTGTTCTCTTTGCCAGTGGCTTTGTCTTTCGCCGATACGTTTAAAATACCGTTAGCGTCAATATCAAATGTCACTTCGATTTGCGGTGTGCCTCTTGGTGCAGGTGGAATATCAGATAAGTCGAAGCGACCTAAAGATTTATTATCCGCCACCATTTGACGCTCGCCTTGGCAAACGTGTACGGTTACCGCTGGCTGATTGTCATCAGCCGTTGAAAACACCTGGCTAGCCTTGGTGGGGATCGTGGTGTTTTTCTCGATCAGCTTGGTCATTACATTGCCCAAGGTTTCGATGCCTAATGACAATGGTGTAACGTCTAGCAATAATACGTCTTTAACTTCACCCGACAATACGCCGCCTTGTACCGAAGCACCCACAGCCACCGCTTCATCAGGGTTCACGTCACGGCGTACTTCTTTGCCAAAAAACTCGGTAACGGCTTCCTGTACTTTAGGCATACGCGTTTGACCGCCCACCAAAATAACGTCATCAATTTCGCCTGCACTTAAACCGGCGTCTTTTAAAGCAATTCGACACGGCTCAATGGAGCGCTTGATTAAATCTTCCACCAAGGCTTCAAGCTTGGCGCGAGACAATTTAATGTTTAAGTGCTTAGGACCACTCGCATCAGCAGTGATATAAGGCAAGTTAATTTCTGTTTGCGTCGCGGTTGAAAGCTCAATCTTGGCTTTCTCAGCGGCTTCTTTAAGGCGTTGCAACGCTAGTGGGTCATTCTTCAGATCAAATGCTTGATCTTTCTTAAACTCGTCCGCTACGTAATCGATTAAGCGTGTATCGAAATCTTCACCGCCTAAGAAGGTGTCACCGTTTGTCGACAGCACTTCAAATTGTTGCTCGCCATCCAAATCAGCAATTTCAATAATCGAAACGTCGAATGTACCGCCGCCCAAGTCATATACCGCAATGGTTTTATCACCTGTGACTTTGTCTAGGCCAAACGCCAGCGCAGCGGCCGTAGGCTCATTAATGATACGTTTTACTTCTAGTCCAGCAATCTTTCCTGCGTCTTTAGTGGCTTGACGTTGTGAGTCGTTGAAATAAGCCGGAACGGTAATAACCGCTTCCGTTACTTCTTCACCGAGATAGTCTTCAGCCGTAGATTTCATTTTTTGTAAAATCTTGGCCGATACTTCTTGTGGAGACATTTGTTTGCCGTCCACTTCAATCCAAGCGTCACCATTCTTGGCCTTTACTATTTTGTAAGGCATCAAATCGATATCGCGTTGAACGACTTCTTCATCGAACTTTCTGCCGATAAGTCGCTTGACTGCAAATATGGTTTTTTCAGGATTAGTGACCGCTTGGCGTTTTGCCGCATCGCCCACTAATACTTGGCCATCGGCCGTGAAAGCTACCACTGAAGGAGTGGTTCTTCGGCCTTCGGCATTTTCAATTACTTTGGGCGCGTCGCCATCCATTAAGGCAACGCAAGAGTTAGTTGTACCTAAATCGATTCCAATTACTTTAGCCATGTTAATAACCTCTTAAAAATTCTGATGTTTATTTCTGTTTACAATATGGGAGTGCTTTACGGCTTTTAAAGCCTTAAAACCCCTGTTTATTTTCCGCTAGACACGATGACCATTGCTGGTCGCAGCAGGCGAGTATTTAAACGATAGCCAACTTGAATCACGTTAATGATTTTCCCGCTCTCCACTTCTTCGGAAGGCTGCATGGCCATCGCCTGATGTAATTCAGGGGCAACCGTCTCACCCATTTCGGGATTGAGTTCTTCAATATTAAATCGCTCGAATATAGTGCTTAGCTGCTTAGTGGTCAGCGCTAAGCCTTCTTGCATTTGGTTGATGATTTGTTCGCCGCTGTCTGTTTGCAAATCTACTTGCGTGGCTTGATCTAAGCTGTCCTTAACTTGTAGCAGCTCTTTTGAAAAGCTTTCTAAGGCAAACTTTCTGGCCTTCTCTACTTCTTTTGTCGAGATACGTCGCGTGTTATCTGTTTCAGCTTTTGCGCGCACAAATTGATCGGCCAAGTTTGCATTCTTCGACTCAAGTTCGATGATGCGTTCTCTTAGCTCGTCAATATCTAATTCATCCAACTCGGATAAATCATTGATGTTCGCCTCATCAACTTCCACTGCGACGTTATCAGACTCAAGCTGCTCTGAATCTGGCTCATCTACAACTGGGGTTACTTCGTCAATTTCTGGAGACTGCGCTTCTTCGTTCGGTTTGTTCATTGTAAATATTTGATTGCTGTTTCGCGAAACTAAGTGGGGATGGTCAAAATGATTACAAGTAAAAGGCCGCCATATTTTCGACATATTATAGGGCTTAAACTTAACTTCGTTGTGAGCGGGACAAACCTTGGTTCAAGGAACTTGGTGAAAATTTGCTGCTTTTGAAAATATCAATCAAACAAAGTACACTTTTCCTTCGTCTAAGCAGAAAAAATAGGCTAAAATAACAACCGCAATTCAAACGCTTAGTGCCATGACTTACCAAAACCGATTAAACTCTAAAATATTAATGTTGTTAACTGCTCTCTTTTTAGTGGCAGGTTGCAGTAGCGGAAATTCAGGCGGTGGCTCCGGAGGCCAAAATACCGGGGTAACTTCTGACGGCATTGTTTTTTCGGCCACTGTTTCATCAGGGGATGGTATAAGCGTCGATTCAATAACAAGCCTTTGTGTTGAAACAGAAGTCAACGAAACCACTGGTTTAATTGAAATAACAGGCACTACAAATGAACCCGGACAAACCACGACAACTGGGTTATTGACCATTGCGGCTCAAAGATCGTTTACGCTGGTAAACCCAAGCTTATTTCCTTCTGGCGTTACGTTCAATGGCTACACCATATCTTATGTATCGCAAAGCGCAGCCGCTCCGAAACTGGTACAGAGACATCATGGCCAATCTATTACATTAATCAACGACACCAGCAGCGTACAGGCATCCGTTATACTACTTGATGTCGGGCCGACGCTAACTGAGTTTCATAGACAAAACCCTGGTGGCACTATCTATAACTATCAAGTCTCTATTACACTGATCGGTCAGACTTTAGCGGGGAAAACGTTAACTCTCAAAGCCACTACTTTCTTAGAGGTAGGAAATTTTGATCTTTGTACTGCATAAGCAAATAAGCAA
>JBLIOD010000085.1:0-8834 GCA_047639475.1 Gammaproteobacteria bacterium | reverse complement strand
CCTACAGCATGGTTTCTAAACTGGTTGATGTCTTTAAATGGGAAATCGATTTTGCCCGAGACATTCAAGCAGGAGACCGGTTTCACCTTATCTATGAAAAAGGGTATGTAGACAATGAATTTATCGCTGACGGAGGGATCATTGCAGCAGAATTCTGGAACCGTGGAAGCTCTATTCAAGCGGTGCGCTACGAAAACAATAACGGTGATATCGCCTATTACAAGCCTGATGGCGAAAGCTTAAAGCGCGGCTTTTTGCGCACACCGATCACACTTGGCCGAGTGACTTCTGGGTTTTCCAAGCGTCGCTTACACCCCATCAAGAATACTTGGAAAGCGCATAAAGGCGTTGACTACGGCGCTAAAAGAGGCACTTCGATTCTCGCCACAGGCGATGGTGTGGTGCAATATGCCGGCAAAAAAGGCGGTTATGGCAATACTGTGATATTACGTCACGGCGGCAATTACACGACTCTGTATGCCCATATGAATAAGTTTGGCAAAGGTATTCGAACAGGCAAACGTGTCACCCAAGGTCAAACCATCGGTTATGTTGGGGCAACCGGTTGGGCAACGGGCCCACATTTACACTATGAATTTAGAATTAACGGCCGTCATAAGAATCCGCTGAAGGTGGAGTTCCCTAGAACCAATCCGGTTGCCTCTAATGAAATGGCTAAGTTCAAAGCGACTTCTAAACAGCACTTGAACCAGCTTAGTGAAGCCATCGAAATTAAAACAGCACAACGTTAATTGCTATAGGCTGCTGTGCGATAGACTGGAAGCTATTATTTCACTCTAAACCTCACCTTTCGAGACAAGGCCTAGCACCTATGTCAACAACACCCACTACTGAAACTAACAGCTCGCAATATATTGGTTTAATGTCAGGCACTAGCCTTGACGGAATCGATGGGGTTCGGGCTTTGTTTTCTGAACATTCCGTCGACGTATTACAAACTGCCTTTATCCCGTACTCGCAATCATTGCGTCGACGTTTTGAAAAATTATTTCAAGTCAGCCGCAATGAACTACACGAAAGCCAAGTATTGGCCATTGAACACAGCCGTTTGGCAAATGAGGTTGTACAAACACTAATTGAAGGCATAGATCCAAGCTCAATAGCTGCGATCGGTAACCACGGCCAAACAGTCCGCCATCACCCTAATGATGATGCTGCTTACTCGTTGCAACTAGGCAGTGGCGCCTATCTTGCTCAGTTATCCAAAATCACCACTACCATGGACTTTCGTAACCGGGACATAGCAGCCGGAGGCCAAGGGGCACCGCTAGTACCGGCCTTTCACCAAGCCGTGTTTTCCGAGCCCAATCAGGGCCGCACCATCGTAAACATTGGCGGCATCGCCAATATCAGTATTTTAGATTGCGAAGGCGTTAAGCCAATCGGCTTTGACACTGGGCCAGGTAACACATTGATGGACGAGTGGACAAAACGTCACTTGAGCAAAGCGTACGACGAAAATGGGGCATTCGCGAAAAGTGGGGCGATCAACCAAGCGCTATTAAGTTGGTTGATGTCGGAGCCATTTATTAAGTTGTCTCCACCCAAAAGTACCGGTCGTGATCTGTTTAACCTTGATTGGCTAACAAACTATACTGCCCTTGCATCAATTCCACCCAACGATGTGCAGGCAACGCTGTGTGAATTTACCGTACTTTCTATCCTCAGCGGTATCCAACATTTTTCCCCACAAGCAATTGAGGCCATATACGTGTGCGGAGGCGGCGCAAAAAACAGTCACCTTATGTCACGGCTTGAACAACTGGCCTCAGCAGCAGTAGACACGACGATGAGCTTAGGACTAGATCCACAAGCCGTTGAGGCTTGCGCTTTCGCTTGGTTAGCAAAGCAGTTACTAGAAGGAAAGCCTGCCAACGCGCCGTCGTCAACGGGCGCCCGAAACACTGTACCTTTGGGCGCCATATTCCCCGCATAAACCAGTATTGATCCGCTGCTGATTAGTCACGAATCATAAGCATTGCTTATGGGTTTTATATATACCATAAGAAAATCACCCTATATAATCGGCGCACATCTTTTTCATACACCCTATTTAACAATTTTGAGAGTTTGACCCATGACACGTGATGAACAAATAGCTGCGATCCAGAAAGACTGGGATACCAACCCACGCTGGAAAAACGTAAAGCGCGATTACACACCTGCCGATGTCGTAAGACTTCGCGGTTCACTTCAACCAGAACACACGCTGGCTAAGCGCGGTGCGGAAAAACTTTGGGAGCTAGTCAACGGCGGCTCAAAGAAAGGGTATGTTAACTGCATGGGCGCGATCACTGCGGGCCAAGCGATGCAACAAGCTAAAGCTGGCATTGAAGCGATCTACCTATCAGGTTGGCAGGTGGCGGCAGATGGCAACACATCTGAAACCATGTATCCAGATCAATCACTATATGCATACGATTCTGTCCCAACCATGGTGCGCCGTATCAACAACACGTTTAAGCGTGCTGATGAAATTCAATGGTCTCGTGGCAAAAGTGCTGATGATGCCGATGGTATTGACTACTTCTTGCCTATCGTGGCAGATGCTGAAGCGGGCTTTGGCGGTGTTTTAAATGCCTACGAATTAATGAAGAACATGATCGGTGCTGGTGCTGCTGGTGTTCACTTTGAAGATCAATTGGCGGCTGTTAAGAAATGCGGCCACATGGGCGGCAAAGTTCTAGTACCGACTCAAGAAGCCGTTCAAAAGTTATTGGCTGCGCGTTTAGCCTCTGACGTAATGGGCGTACCTACTTTTGTGTTGGCGCGTACTGACGCTGAAGCAGCTAACTTGCTGACTTCTGATGTTGACGCAAACGACCAGCCTTTCTGTACCGGCGAACGCACCGCTGAAGGCTTTTACAAAGTGAAAAACGGCCTAGAGCAATCTATCTCTCGTGGCGTGGCTTATGCCCCTTACGCCGATTTAGTATGGTGTGAAACAGGTGTACCTGACATCGGTTTTGCTCGTGAATTTGCACAAGCGCTACAAGCTGAAAATCCAGACCAACTATTGGCCTACAACTGTTCACCTTCTTTCAACTGGAAGAAAAACTTGAACGACTCTCAGATTGCCACCTTCCAAGACGATCTAAGTGCATTGGGTTACAAGTATCAGTTCATCACTTTAGCGGGCATTCACAACATGTGGTACAACATGTTCGAGCTGGCTCACAAGTACGCGCAAGGCGAAGGCATGAAGCACTATGTTGAGCAAGTACAAGAGCCTGAATTTGCGGCTGCTAGCAAAGGCTATACCTTTGTTGCACACCAGCAAGAAGTGGGCGCAGGCTATTTCGACGATGTCACTACCGTCATTCAAGGCGGTAAGTCTTCAGTGACTGCCTTAACTGGTTCTACAGAAGAAGACCAGTTCTAGCATCCCTGCTTTAAACTAGGTTGAAAGCCCTGATTGATCATTCATGATTTAATCAGGGCTATATACCCGAGACTGCCCCAGTTATACTCTGGGGCAACTTTCAACCAATCATCACCATGTCGGGTCAGCTCGCCCATTCCATTGCCGAAACCATACTCTATGGATTTGACCGGCACTACGTTCGTTTCACCAAAATAACCGCTGCGGCCAAATATCGTTTTGAAAAAGCTAATTGGGCAGGAGACGGTAAAGCACGCCGTGAACGCATCGATTTTTATGATACACGCGTCACAGAAACCGTAGAATATTTAGACAATAATTACGATTTAATACGCCCCGAAATAAACTTGTGGCAGCAAGTGAAGTTGCAGTACATGGGCCTGCTCTACGAGCACCGTCAGCCTGAATTGGCCGAGAGTTTCTATAACTCCGTTTTCTGTCAACTATTTGACCGCAGCTACTACAACAACCAGCATATTTTTGTCCGCCCTGGCCTGTCCACTGAAGTCATCGACATGGATACGCCAATTTACGAAAGTTATTACCCTTCCGAAGAAACCACCTCAGTACTGTTCAAAGATATTTTAAATAGCTTGAAGCTAAAGTTACCCTGGCAAGATAAGGCGCGTGACGTTGAGCTATTGTTCCAACACTTTAAGCCCTTTATGCCGGACAAAGCGGTGTACGGCGACAGTTATCAAATACACGTTGTTAATCATTTGTTTTTTCGCAATAAAGCGGCTTATCTCATCGGCCGCTTTGTTTCTGATATGCGTACCACGGGCTTTATTATTCCGATTCTGCAAAATAGAAATAAGGAATTGTTTGTTGATGCACTAATCACTGAGCAGGATGCTTTGGATATCGTGTTTAGTTTCACCCGCGCCTATTTCATGGTAAGCACACAAGCACCCGCTGCCTTAGTTACTTTTTTACACAGCATTTTGCCCGGTAAAACCCGCGCCGATCTATACACTGTGATTGGTTTTCAAAAACAAGGGAAGACGCTATTTTATCGCGACTTCCTGCATCACTTATCGCACTCGTCCGACGAGTTTGTTTTAGCACCGGGCATCGAAGGCATGGTGATGAGCGTTTTTACGCTACCCTCATTCCCCTATGTGTTTAAAGTAATCAAGGACAAATTCGCACCGCCCAAGGACATGGACCGAGCAACGGTTAAAGCGCAATATCAGTTTGTTAAAAACCATGACCGAGTCGGCCGCATGGCTGACACACTGGAATTCTCTCACGTCTCTTTTCCAATTAAGCGCCTATCAGAAGAACTGTTAACACGACTCAAAAAAGTGATTGATTCGAGTATCAGTATTGAAGGTGACCGCCTTATTATTCGCCACCTGTATATCGAACGACGCATGGTGCCACTTAATCTCTACGTGGATACCGTCAACATCGAAGAACTGGAACACGTTATCGCAGATTACGGTCAATCGATAAAAGACATGGTTCGCTCCAATATTTTCCCGGGCGATATGTTACTCAAGAATTTCGGCGTTACCCGCCAAAAACGAGTGGTATTTTATGATTATGATGAAATCGTACCACTAAACGAAATGCGCATTAGGCGTATTCCACCGGCGCGCACCCCCGAGCAAGAGATGGCCACTGAGCCTTGGTATCGAGTGGAGAAAAACGATTTCTTTCCGGAGCAATTTGAAAATTTTGTGATTAGTCACCCTACCATCCGTAAGTTGTTTATGAAACATCACCCTGATTTGATCGAACCAGAATATTGGAAAGCGGTCATGGAAGATATTGCTGAAAATCAGCGAGCGGATATTTTTCCCTATGATCAAAGCCAACGCTTTATTCATCAGTTAACATCCATTTCTGATGAATGCGACTAAACCGTGACCCTCGTATTAGATTGCGTTAAAGTCCTCCCTTAACAAGCTATAAAACTTGAACCCATGAAAACCTTTACCATTGCCCCTTCAATCTTATCGGCGAATTTTGCAAACTTGGGCCAAGATGTCGATGACGTGTTGGCATCAGGCGCCGACATCGTTCATTTTGACGTAATGGACAACCATTACGTGCCTAACCTCACTATTGGTCCATTAGTATGTGATGCATTACGTAGCCACGGCGTCACTGCACCGATTGACGTACACCTAATGGTCAAACCCGTTGATCGCATCATCCCTGACTTTGCAAAAGCGGGAGCCAGTTACATCACCTTTCATCCTGAAGGTTCTGAGCATATAGACCGCACTCTGGGTCTCATCAAAGAACAAGGTTGCAAAGCTGGATTGGTGTTTAATCCTGCCACACCCTTATCTCATCTTGATTACGTCATGGACAAAATCGACATGATCTTGCTGATGTCAGTTAACCCTGGCTTTGGTGGACAAAGCTTTATTCCCGCCACGTTGGACAAACTAAGAGAAGCTAGAATCCGCATTGACAATAGCGGCTATGACATTCGCTTAGAAGTAGACGGCGGTGTAAAGGTTGATAATATCCGTGAGATTGCACAGGCCGGCGCCGATACTTTCGTCGCGGGTTCTGGCATCTTTGGTTTTGCCAATGATCGTGATGCCAATCGCTATCAAAGTATCATTAAAAAGATGCGGGAAGAGTTAGCAGCAGCTTAGGAGCGTGTCTTCCGTCCGTGGGGTACTGTTTGATCTCGACGGCACATTGGTGAATTCTGCACCCGATATTGCCAATGCCGCCCAGCATATGCTGTCACAGCTTGACCTACCCCCCGTACACCCGAAAGCGATCGAAAAGTGGGTAGGCAATGGCTTACCCCAGTTTATAAAACGGGTCTTAACGGGCGAAATGGAAGACGAGCCCGACCCTTCGCTTTTTCAAAGAGCCACTCCTATTTTCCTAGATTTTTATCAGGAAAACGTATGTGTAGACAGCCACTTGTATTCAGGCGCCACTGAACTATTACAAGCACTAACAAATGCTGACCTCAAATTGGCAATTGTCACCAACAAAGCCAATAATTGCACCATTGAGCTGTTAAAACAGATTGGCATTCATGATTATTTTAGCTCGATCATTTGCGGCGATACTTGCGAAAATAAGAAGCCCCACCCACAGCCCATACAACTGGCATTGCAACAATTAGACTTGGTTCCCGAAGAAACTTTAATGGTGGGCGATTCAGCACACGATGTGAATGCCGCTAACGCCGCGGGAATCCCCGCGCTAGTTGTTGATTATGGTTATGCGCAAGGCGTGAATTTGTCGACACTAAACACCCTTGCGGTTATCAGCGAACTGAACGAAATTAGTAATTTTGTTTAACGGCGTTCAGTGCCATAATCACCCCATGACAACTCAAATCAACTTTCAGCAAAAGCGCCGTTGGCGATTTTAGTACTGCTCGCTAAACCTTTTTTTGCTCACTATTTGATTTACGCTTGACCATGATTAAGTCCCAGTCTGATCTTCTTCCCTACGCACAACAAAACTATAACTTAGTACCGCTTACTCGAGAGGTATTGGCGGATTATGAAACACCACTTAGTGTATATAGAAAGCTTGCTGGCAGCGCCTATAGCTTTTTATTCGAATCCGTTCAAGGCGGTGAAAAGTGGGGCCGTTATTCCATTATCGGCCTGCCATGCAACCAACGGTTTAGCGTACACAAGAAGCGTGTCAAATTGCAGGACGGCAATCAAATTTTACGCGATGAAGAGGTAGACGACCCACTGGCTGAGGTTGAAAAATTTCAAGCGCAATTTCAAGTACCCGAATTCGAGGGTTTACCTCGCTTTTGTGGCGGCTTAGTCGGTTTTTTTGGATTTGACACCGTACACAGCATTGAGCCCCAGTTAGCTGGTAACGAAAAGCCTGATCATATCGGTGCGCCTGATATTTTATTGATGGTAGCGCAAGAAGTCGTGGTATTCGACTCATTGGCAAACCGCCTTATACTCATTGTGCACGTTGATCCAAATGACAGCGACGCTTTTTCTCAAGGTCAGCGCAGATTAGACAGCATTTGTGAACGCTTAGAACAACCGATGCCTCCTCGCCCTTACTCGGCGAGCTCGAAGCCGTTAGAAGAGAGTGATTTCAAATCATCATTCACAAAACAAGGCTTTTTGGACGCAGTGGCGAAAGCCAAAGAATACATTATTGATGGCGATATCTTTCAAGTGGTGTTGTCTCAACAAATGACCGCGCCGTATGATGCTGACCCATTAGACTTATACCGGGCGTTGCGCACGCTTAATCCGTCACCCTATATGTATTATCTTGATTTACAAGATTCTTACGTAGTGGGCTCTTCCCCTGAAATTTTGGTACGGGTAGAAGACGGAGAGGTAACTGTTAGGCCGATAGCGGGCACCCGCAGACGTGGCCGTGATGAAGCCCATGATCTAGCCATGGAAGAAGAACTAATCAATGACCCAAAAGAATTAGCTGAGCATTTAATGCTAGTAGATTTAGGCCGTAACGACGCTGGCCGTGTATCAAAAATTGGCACGGTTAAAGTCACGAGACGAGAAGATATAGAGCGCTATTCACACGTGATGCATATTGTTTCTAACGTGACAGGGGAACTGAAAGATGACCTTGAAGCCATCGACGTGTTGCGAGCGACCTTTCCTGCGGGCACGGTATCGGGCGCACCTAAAATTCGTGCCATGGAAATCATTCAAGAATTAGAGCCGGTCAAACGCGGCATCTATTCCGGTGCCATTGGCTATATCAGCTGGAATGGCAACATGGATACCGCTATTGCCATTCGTACCGCCATTGTTAGCGATAAAATGTTGACGATTCAAGCTGGCGCAGGCGTGGTAGCGGATTCTGTACCAGAGCTAGAATGGAAAGAGACTTTGAATAAAGCCAGGGCGGTATTTAAGGCCGCGCAGATGGCGCAGAATAGATTGCAACTTGGCGAGCATGGATAGCACTTTTAGTCCTTAGTTATTTGGGTTTACAGGCACTCTGCTATCGGACTTCACTAATTTGAATTCGACATGTTGAACCAAGAGTCACTTGGCAAGAAACCACTGGAACTGGATACTATAAAACTTGTCTCTCTCTTTGCAAAAGAGTGACGAATTGCGCTTCCACACAATTTGTCACTTACACGGTTAAGCCGTCATTGTTCTGCGATAGCCTTATTTTCTCAAGCTCGTGATGTTGAGAGAGTGGTGAACTTATACAAATCATGCAGCACTTTATCCGATTGCAATATTTCTCTTGCTGTCGTTGTATGCTCATCAAATTTAATGTCTTTTAGGTCGCTAACTATCTCGTCATAGCCGGTGATAAAGGATTCGCCGAGGCGGGATATATTATCTAGGAATGCCTTAACTGATTCGTCTTCGCTATCAAAAATATTTGTAGTAACGTGATCCATCCATATCCGACAATTGGTTTTGGTTTTGGTTTTGGTTTTGGTTTTGGTTTTGGTTTTGGTTTTGGTTTTGGT
>JBLIOD010000084.1:0-8901 GCA_047639475.1 Gammaproteobacteria bacterium | reverse complement strand
CCGCCAAGCAACAAGCTCTAGAAGTACACATGAGTGAAAGCGTTGAGCAATATATCGTGCAACTGATACATGCAACTCGCCGTCCCGAACTATTCAATGAAGCATTGAGCAATTGGATTGAGTTTGGTGCCAGCCCACGTGGCACCTTGGCACTCAACAGAACCGCTCGTGCCCATGCTTGGCTTAAAGGCCAAGATTACGTCACCCCTGAAGACGTACAAGCTGTGGCTCATGACGTACTGCGCCATCGACTAATTTTGTCATACGAGGCGCAAGCTGAAGGCATCACTGCCGATAGCTTCATTGATCGTTTACTCACTAACGTCGCCTTCGCCTAATCCCCTTGAGCACTGCATCCTCTCACCTAGGCAAAGGCATCGTCGTCAGCGCAGGCGAGTTGGCTGCTATTGGCCAGCACGCTGCCAAGCAAAACTTGGGAGCGCGGCAGTTATCTAAAACCTTCTTGTCTGGACAATACGCGTCGCATTTTCGAGGGCGTGGGATGGATTATTTAGAAACACGGCCCTACACCAACGGCGATGACATTCGCAACATTGACTGGCGGGTCACCGCACGTACTGGCAAGACGCACAGCAAAGTCTATATCGAAGAAAGAGATAGACCGATCATGTTGGTCGCAGATTTTTCTTCCAGTATGTACTTCGGCACACGCAATGCTTTTAAGTCAGTCGCTGCGGCCAAAATTGCGTCCGTTTTGGCCTTTTCAGGCGTCAAGCGCGGTGACCGAATAGGTTGTTTGATCAAGACACCAACGGGGGATTTTGATTTACGCCCTAAAGGCGGCCGCAATCATACAATGCAAGTGTTACAGGCTTTTTCGAAAGCAACACATGCAGTAGAAACCCACACTGAAAACACCAACTCCTTGCTTGATGATGTATTGCAACAAGCTCATCGCAGCGTGCCCACCGGGGCGACAGTGATATTGCTTAGCGACTTTTACCCTGCCACTAATGAGTTTCATAAGTCGCTATTTCGCCTAGCGCAGCGCACCGACATCGTTGGCTTTCATCTGTTTGATCCGATGGAACAAACGCTGCCCCTGGGGCGCAGCGTGCCACTGAGCAACGGGCACAAGCGGCTTAGAGTTTTTACCGACAAAGCGTCACGAGAAGACCAACAAAGCCACTTCAACACCCACAGCGATGAATTAAGAACCCTGTTTGAAAAATTGGGGCAAACCCTGATCCACGCCAGTACAGAACAAGACATCCATTCTATTTTTAAGGGCCGCCAAGTGATCAAGCCTCCTCGCAATACGAGAGCGGCCACACCCGCCCGACAAGGGCAATAAGTCCAATGGACGAAGCCACTCAAGCGCTGCTAGCGCAACTCAAAGACATACACCAACCAGCCGATCCCAGCTGGTGGCCGCCCGCACCCGGCTGGTGGTTAACCGCATTGCTCGTTGGGTTTTTATTGTACACACTCATCAACTCAGCGCTAAAGCAACGTGCAAAGTCGCAACGTAAAAAATTGGCTTTAAACGAGTTGATGAAAATCGAGGACGAATTGAATAGCCACCCTAACACTTGGGGTCACCAACGCCTTGCTGAGCTAATCAAGCGGCTCGCCATCGACGCCTTTCCTCAAGCCCACGTCGCCGCACTTAGACCCGATGATTGGCTTAGCTTCTTAGAACAAACATCGCCAAACACTCCCCCTATTATTGCCCAAACACTCGCAGATTCACAACGTGTCAGCTACCAAACCACCGCACCTGTTGTGAATGAGACGCTCATCATCGCATGTAAAGCCTGGATAACTCAAAACTACCCAGCGCATGATTGAACTGGCGTGGAAATGGGCACTGCTGTGCTTACCACTGCCGGTTATAGCGTATCGGTTTTTACCGCCTGCCAAACGCTTATTCAGCGCGATAAAGGTGCCGTTTTTCGAGCAGTATAATCAAAATGAAAACACCAATCGATCAAGTCGGAATCGCAGTTTGTTACTGCTTAGCACCCTGGCATGGTGCGCATTAGTTGTCGCTCTGGCGCGCCCACAGTGGGTAGGCGAACCAGTAGTGCAACCGCTTGAAGGGCGGGACCTCATGTTAGCTGTTGATTTATCCAGCAGCATGCAACAGAAGGACATGATCATTAATGGTCAACGTCGCGACCGTTTAGAAATGGTGAAATGGGTGGCGGGCGATTTTATTGATAGACGCATTGGTGATCGAATCGGACTCATCTTATTCGGTAGCAATGCTTACCTGCAAACGCCGCTCACACTAGATAGGCGCACCGTTAAAACACAACTGTATGAATCAGTTATAGGATTGGCCGGAGACAAAACGGCCATAGGCGATGCGATCGGCCTGGCCGTAAAGCGCTTACAAGACCGCGCCGCTGAAGGTAAAATCTTAATACTACTGACTGATGGCGATAATACCGCAGGGGAATTCACGCCTGAACAAGCGGCCGCATTGGCCAAGCAAACCGATCTTAAAATCTACACCATTGGTATCGGCACTGAATACGTCGGCGCCTTCGGCATTCGACGCTCAGGCATTGACGAAAAAACCTTACAGGCACTTTCCGTACAAACTGGAGGCCAATATTTTCGAGCCACAGACGCCCAATCTTTAGCCAAGATTTACCATTATATCGATGAGATTGAACCGATAGCTGAAGAAGTTGAAAGCCTGCGCCCCGTTAAAGAATTATATTATTGGCCTGGCGGGTTGGCTTTATTGTTGGGGTTACTTATTTTGGCGCTCCCTAGCGGCACCCCTCTATTTCGCGCTAAACCCGTGATTGAGCAATAACCATGGATTGGCTTAATCAATTCCATTTTATACGCCCATGGTTTTTGCTCGCCATTCCTTTGACAGCAGCCATTTTGTGGTTCAGACATCAATCACGGCAGCAGCAAGGGGACCTACAAGACTTTTGCGATCCCCATTTAGCAGCAGCCCTGATGGACACAGACGGCAACCAATCAGACCAACAAAAACACAAGCTAGTAAACATTGCGATATTGGCCTTATTTATTTTTACCGCTTTGGGGTTGGCAGGGCCTAGCTGGGAAAAACAAGCTGTCCCTTTATTAGAGCCGCAAAATGCACGAGTAGTGGTGTTGGGGCTAGCACCCAGCATGAGTAAGACTGACATCGCTCCGTCACGTTTTGAACGCGCCAAGTTCAAGACGATGGACTTAATTCGATCCTCCCCTGCCTTATTACAAGCTTTAGTCATCTACTCCGGCGACGCCTTCGTGGTGTCACCGCTAAGCGATGACCACAATACTATACTGAATCTACTGAAAGCCATTGAATTAGACACCGTGCCTACTGCGGGGAATCGCGCAGACAAAGGTTTAGAATTGGCAGCACAATTACTTGATCAGCCATCGCTTACTTACCGTGAGATAGTGCTTGTGACCGATACAGCATCACCCCTCACCCTATCTATTGCCCAGCAACTCAGCGCCCAGGGAGTCGATATATCTGTGTTATCGGTTAACCTCGAAACCGCACCCAGTGTTGACGTATTAAGGGCCATCGCGGGCACCGGCAACGGGGCGTTTAACTCGCTACAAGCGGGCGACCAAGACATTGAAGAACTCAATAGTAAACTACAGCGATCTTCACTGCTAAATTTAAGTAAGCGTCAGCAGAGTCAAGACCAATTCGGCGCTGAGCAAGATTTGGACAGGGGTGTCTGGTTATTAATATTGGCTTTAGTAATGGCACCTTTTTTCTTTCGAAAAGGCTGGCTGCTGTGTTTGGCTGCCTTGCCTATAGGGTTGATGCCCCCTCCTGCTCACGCCCTTGAGTGGCAGGACTTATGGCAACGGCAAGACCAACAAGCTGCATTACTATACAAACAGGAAAAGTTTGACGAAGCTCAACTAAAGAGAGCCAAACAATGGCAAGGCGTCTCCGCCTACCGCAACCAAGATTACGAAGCTGCCTTGACGTTTCTAGGTGAAGTAGAAGAGGCGGAATCACGCTACAACGCGGGAA
This sequence comes from Gammaproteobacteria bacterium, assembly GCA_047639475.1. GTDB lineage: Bacteria > Pseudomonadota > Gammaproteobacteria > Arenicellales > Poriferihabitantaceae > JAAELZ01. The sequence goes on along the minus strand of JBLIOD010000084.1, from coordinate 4,910 downwards.
ATTCCCACGCGCAAAACGGCGAATTTGAAGAGGCACTTGCAGCCTATCAACAAGCTATCGATCTGAATGCCAGTCACGCAGACGCCAAACACAATCTTGAGATTATTAACAAAATAATGGAACAACAATCTCAAAAGCAACAAAGCGAACAGGACTCTGATCAAGACCAAGAGAGTCAAGAAAACGAAGACCAGCAGGAAAGCGATTCAGAACAACAATCAGACTCAGACTCAGAGTCAGAGTCTTCCGAAAGCAAACCCTCTCAAACCGAAGAAGGGCAAACCGAAGAAGAACAAACCGAGCAAGATCAGAAGCAACAACAAGGGGAAGCCAGTGAAGAATCTGAAGAGTCGGGTGACCAAGAGCAGCCTGAACACATGCAAGCCGAAGAACTAAAGAGCGAAGACCAACAAGCACTTGAGCAATGGTTGCGTAAATTACCGGACGACCCCGGTGCCTTGCTTAAGCGTAAGTTCAAAGTGCAACACCAACAACGACAGCAATCCACCCAATAATGAAAACTCGAATTCATTCCCTATGGCCCTCTTTACTCGCTGCTGCCCTGCTATTTAGCAGCTCCGTTTCTTTGGCCGTCATAAAGGCCACGATCAACAAAAATACTTTTTCACAAAGCGAAACTATCCAACTCACATTACACGGCGACAGTCAAACGCCTTTTCAGCGCATGGATTTGTCAGAACTAAGCAATGATTTTGAGATTATTCACCGAAGCAGCGAAAAAAGGGTATCTATCAGCAATGGCCAGACGCAAGAAACCGTCAAACTCAACTTACTGATGCGTACCAATCAACATGGCCGCTTGATGATTCCGAGCTTGAAAGTCGGTAACGAACAGACAGCTGCTATCCAAATTCAGGTCAATAAAGCCAACACGCAAGGGGCTATCAGCGCAGAAGAGCAGCCTATCACCCTAGACATGCAATGGTTAACAAAAGGCCCTGCCTATGTGCAAGCACAGATGACACTAAAGTTAAAGATTCGCCATGATGGCAGTCTGCAACAAGGGCAACTTGACTCGCCAAACATCGAAAATGCAATGGTTAACACTTTGGGAGCGGATACCTCATACCAAGAAAGCATCAATGGCAAAGCCTGGCAGGTCATAGAACGACACTTCGCTGTTACGCCGCTAAAAAGCGGCCAATTGACCGTGCCACCACTGCGCTTTCAAGGACAGATAACCAGACGATCAAATAGTAATCGCACAACCAGTAGTTTTTTTGAGCCATTTTTTGGACAGCCGATAACCCTACAAACCAGCACCCTAACACGATCTATTCTGCCGCCCGCAAGCGCCTTCACAGGGTCCAATTGGTTGCCGGCGAAATCAGTCAAACTGTCCATGCTTGAACTTCAAAACAACCAGTTTTCTGTTGGTGATCCCATTAATTTAAACATCAGTGTGGACGCGGTGGGTTTACTGGCCGAACAACTACCCGGCATTCAAATGGACGCCCTGCCTGACGACATTAGCGTGTATCCAGATGACCCTACCCTAAGCAATCGCTCCGATCAGAACAACGTGATGGGAAAGCTTAGCCTAGACATTGTATTGATACCCACACAAGCCGGCGAAGTGAAGCTACCAGCAGTAGAAATTGACTGGTGGAACACTGCTAGCGACCAACAAGAAACCGCAAGACTTAAGTTACCCACGTTTTTTGTCACGGGTGCCTCTGCGCCAAGTAGCGACTCGCTTTTGAAATTCGATGTACCGCAAAATTTTGAGCCTGAAATAAACACGAATGACAATGACGTTTCCGTACTCAACGCAACAAAGAGCGATGCCAACCAAACAAACCCCGCATGGAAATGGATAGCACTTGCTGCGTTGAGCGGCTGGTTGTTCACCACGATTATGTTATTGCGCAGAGAACCCAATAACTCACAAGCTGCTCCTATCAATCCCGCTGAACAGGCTGAAAGCCGTCAGACCCTACTTGCTCAAATCAAACAACATGCATTCGCCAATAACGCGATTGAAACCTATCAGGCCATACAAACATTAGACCGACACATCTCAAAAACCTCAAAACAGGCCCATGACTCGCTGCAAGGACAACTCACGCGATTAGGTTTACACCAAGCGAACGAACAAATAGATAAGCTAAAGCAGCACCTCTTTGCAGCGACCAATCAGCCATGGGATAGTAAAACTGGCTGGCCGGTGTTAGTGAAAGGAATAGAGAAATTGGTAAACGACAAACAAACATCCCATCAAGACACCACATTAAGGCCTCTTTATCCGAGTTAGGCGTAGTTAGACAGGCAGTGGTGGCGCCAAGGATCACCTTATAGATTTGAATAACCCTACGGGCAGCACTAACTAGATTAAAATCTATAAACCAATACCGAGCCGTTGATCATTGAATAACCGACTTCTTCCCATATTGGTTTATACCTTGATTAGACCGCTTAATGATTGCAACAAAAACTGACGCTTTCGAAACAATACTTTGATGCCCATTTTGACCGCATAGCCGTATAATTCGCCTCACTTATTTATCGCGCCCTAGGCGCTACTCTGTAACTCATGTCACAAAACAATAAATCACCCGAAACCAAGTTGCCCAGGAAGCGCCGACAGAACAAAGGCCGACCACTCAACCCTGAGGCACTAATACAAATCGAAACTTTGTTGTCCGGCAGGGAATTGAAATCCGATTTATTGATTGAGTATTTGCATCTAGTACAAGATGAATATAAGCAATTGAGCCTAGACCATCTTTTGTCTCTGGCACATCTGCTACGCATTGCGCCTGTTAAAGTGCACGAGGTTGCGAGTTTTTATCATCACTTTGATGTAGCGCAAGATGGCGATCAGCCTGCTGATATCACCGTACGTGTTTGCGACTCGATTAGTTGCGAGATGGCCGGCGCTGAATCATTAATTGATTCGCTGAAGCAAACTTATAAAGAACCAAACATTCGTATACAGCGTGTACCTTGTATTGGCCGCTGTGCTGAAGCACCGGTTGCAGTGGTGGGGCAGAACCCCGTTAACCACGCCACGGTTGAATCAATCACCACTCACGTTTCTGCCGGCAACACAGCCGCTGCGACGATTCCCTCTACCATGGAGAGCTACTTGGCCGAAGGCGGTTACTCGACTATCACCAAGTTATTGGCCGGCGAACAAAGCGTCGAAGATGTTATTGAAACACTTAAAACCGCGAACCTAAGAGGATTGGGCGGCGCAGGTTTCCCTTTGGCTACTAAGTGGAACATTCTACGCAGCCAAGCCACGCCACGCTGGATGGCGATCAACATTGACGAAGGCGAACCAGGTACCTTTAAAGACCGTGTTTACCTTGAAAAACAACCTCACGCTTTATTAGAAGGCATTCTGATCGCAGGTTGGGCCATTGAGTCTAGCAACTGCATCCTATATGTACGTGACGAATACCCTGCCATCATTACCGCGCTTAACACCGCTATTGAAGAACTACAGCAGTGGGCCACTTTTGATCTGCCTACCTTTGAAGTTCGCCGCGGTGCAGGAGCCTACATATGTGGTGAAGAATCTGCGATGATCGAATCAATTGAAGGCAAGCGCGCTTATCCACGGCAGCGCCCTCCTTACATTGCAGAAGTTGGCCTCTATGGACAACCCACACTAGAACACAACTGTGAAACGCTGTATTGGGTGCCTAAGTTATTACGCGATGGGCCAGAATTCTTCGCAGACGAAGGTCGACGTGACCGCGTTGGCTTACGCTCATTCTCTATCAGTGGTCGAGTTAATAATCCCGGCGTACATTTTGCGCCAGCGGGCATTTCAATGCGCGAATTGATCGAAGAATATTGCGGTGGCATGCAAGAAGGTCATGAGTTATATGGTTATCTTCCAGGCGGTGCTTCAGGCGGCATACTGCCAGCTTCGTTGGCTGACGAACCCATGGATTTTGACACCTTACAAAAGCACGGCTGTTTTATCGGCTCTGCAGCGGTTATCGTATTTTCGCAACATGATAAAGCACGCGACATTGCAAAAAATGCCATGTCGTTCTTCGCGCACGAATCTTGCGGACAATGCACACCTTGCCGTGTCGGCACCCAAAAAGCTTCACAACTAATGAACGCCCCTAAATGGGATGTTGATTTACTTGAATCACTTTGCACCACCATGGAGGATGCGTCGATTTGCGGCCTCGGCCAAGCAGCCCCTAACCCTTTACGCTCCGTTGTACGATTCTTCCCTGAGGAAATCAGCTAATGAAAAACTCTCAAAACGTTAACTTCACCTTAGACGGTAACTCAGTTGAAGCCGCTCCCGGCGAATCCATTCTGACTGTTGCACAACGCAATGGTGTTGAAATACCTAACTTGTGCTTTCACCCCAAGCAATTTGCTGAGGCCAACTGCCGCAGCTGTGTAGTAGAGATAGAAGGTGAGCGAGTATTAGCCCCTTCTTGTAAACGCGAGCCGACGGAAGGCATGGTCGTTCACAGTCAAAATGAACGCTCTAAGAACGCCCAAAAAGGTGTAATCAGCTTATTGCAATCGAATGTTGATGCTAGCTCTTTGGCGCCAGAGAACGATTTGGACAAGTGGTCTAAGTTCCTTGACATAGACACCGCTAATAACCCATTCAGCGAAAATGTCATTCGTCATGAAGACACTTCACACCCGGCATTTAAATTTGATGCCAGCGCTTGCATCATGTGCACCCGCTGCGTACGTGCTTGCTCTGAAGTACAGGTCAATGAAGTTATCGGCATCACTTCTCGCGGCAGCGAGACGCGCATTGAATTTGACCTAGACGCGGCAATCGGCGGCAGCACTTGTGTTGGCTGCGGCGAATGCGTACAAGCTTGCCCAACCGGCGCGCTGATCAATAAAGTAGAAGTCCCTGAAGAAGTCAAGAAAACTGATTCGGTGTGCCCTTA
>JBLIOD010000083.1:0-9013 GCA_047639475.1 Gammaproteobacteria bacterium | reverse complement strand
GAAGCAGCGAACGTCGCCCTAGGAGCGGTGGGTTGGGTGCTTGGTGATCTTAAGAAACAAAACTACATAATTGAAGGTCTCACGAATAAGCGACGCAAATGGAACCCGGAAACTAAGGGCCAGTTAATCGAAAAATGGGTTGAACGGTATCCTGTCCTAAAAGCCAAGCACACACTAGGACAGTACTTCACGACCAATCCCGATTGGTGGCAAGAAGCAAAACTCGGGAAATACCATGGTCTCTTTGGAGCGGAAATTGCTGCACAAAAGCTGACTCTTTACCTGAGACCACAAGATCACTTAATATACTTAGACAAGAAAGAGCTTAACAATTTCCTACTAGATTTTAGGCTGGCAACAGCAAAGAAGGGTAACCAACAAGGAACCAAAATAGAGGTTATCGATAAGTTTTGGGGGCAGGTATTAAACGAGGGTAAAAAGATAACTCACCCATTGTTAACTTATGCAGACTTAATAAGCACCGCAGACGCGCGTAATAGAGAAGCAGCGATGATGATCAAGGAAGGGTATTTTGACTGGTAAGATAGTCGTTCCTGAAAGTTATATTGAATGCTTCCAGTGCGTTGAGCTAGCAGCAAAAGAAGCTGGCACAAAGTACATGTTGGTAGGCGCAACCGCTCGCGACTGGCTATTCCAAAGCGCAGGCATTGCTTCCGAACGTTTAACGACTGACATTGACATTAGTCTTTGCGCAGATAGTTGGGAGTCATTTGAAAAATTTAAGATTTTATTACTCAATAGTAACTTCGAAACTAATCCAGCGAACCAACATCGATTCACCTATACCACACAAGGCTACGGTAAAGTTTTTCTAGATATTGTGCCATATCGTGGAATAAATGATCCAAATGACGAGATAAGTTGGCCGCCCGACGGCACTGCAAAGATGAACGTACTAGGCTTTCAAGAAGCTGGCGAGTCTGGCTTAGAGCTCAGTACGCAAACAGGGCTCAGTATTCCAGTAGTCTCTGTGCCTGGTTTGTGTTTATTGAAATTGATTGCTTGGCTAGATCGGCCTAGGGACATACGTACCAAAGATGCACAGGATATAAAGTTCATATTGGGGAACTATGAATCACTCGACGGAGTAAGAGAAGCTGCATTTGACGAGGGCTTTGTAGAGCGCTATAGCTTCGACTTAGATCTCGCTTGCGCCGCCAAGCTCGGCATGGAGGTGCGTAAAATTAGTGCTGATTCAACATTCGACTTTATAGTCTCCAAGCTGTTTGCTCAAAAAGATGAGCCTGACACCGAGCAGCTTGCGATGGAAATGAGTAACCGTGAAGAACTACAAGCACAACAAAGTCATGAAACTCTTCTTGCGTTTAGAGATGGGTTCTTGGGATAACGCCAAAACACCGAGACAATTCATATCGTTATGATTCTACTCTCAGCTTGAAGTGAGACGTTAAGTATTGGGTCACTCTATCGGTTACTTTTGAAAGATCGTATCTATTTTTAGAATATCAATCGTCTTTGATCCAAATGGCTGATGGAGCGCCTCGAAGGCAAAGAGATGATAGGCACGTCAATGACGCCGCCGAATGATTTTGAGCTAGCCGCCATGGGCGAACTAGCCCCGGACAAGCTCAACGACTTAGCCGAGTGCTTGTTTGTGTTGAACAACCGACACTACGGCCCAATAGCCGGCGCGTACATGGTGGTGTGCACAGAGGAAGGCAAAAAGTGGTGCATAGGGCAGTTAAATGCTGACAGAATAAAGCCGATGTTGTTGTTTGAAGACAAGGTGTTTTCGACCCCAGAACTAGCGCAACAAGAAGCCCTGCGTATGAAAGAAGAGCGCGGTGAATCAGCCCCTTGTCGTTGTACCTAACGCTAAACACCACAGGTAAAAACCGAGAAATATCGAGGCAATAAACTATGATGAATAATAAACCCACAGGCGTACAAACCGACCAAGGCCGCGCCGTAACGGACGACTACATCACCAGCACCTATGTGCTGCCGCTATTAAGAGACGAAGAAACCAGAAATCGACTGATCAACGAACACCGTGCTAACCCCGTTGCAGGGCCACCTAAAAATGGTCAGCCGCCCATAGATCACAGTAAAGACTTAATAACGGTGTTAGATAAGTTGCGCCGTCAAGGTATGGCGGGAAAGTACATTACGCTTTGCAGGCGCCTGCATGAAGATTATCGTATTGGGGTTTGTTCTGGTACGCGCGGGGTGCCGGTGAAGATATTGGAGGAGTCTTATTCTTCAGAAGAGGCCAGTGAGCATGCTATTTTTTTGAAGCGGGTTGCGGACATTTTGGAGTTGTATAGTTGATTACTACTATTTGCGACGACCAAAGAGGCGTTTTTAAACTGACTCCAAAATTAAATAACGTCGTGTCTTGAATGTGGTATGAACACTAACAAGACACTAACCAAATCAACTTTTGCGGAATTAATATGGCTAGGTAAGGTTATACGCTACCTGTCGAGCAACTTGAGTAAGTTTAAATATAGTATTAATGCTAGGCTTAATTAAGTGTCTAATTTTTTGATTTCCGAGGCTAAAGGTTAAACTAGGTAGTTAAGTATTGTGTTCCTTTAACTCCGTAGATAATTTAATCGCGGTCTTTCCCCTAATGTATGATCTACTCAGATAGTTACAAACAATAATTTAGTCGAAAATTTGCTATAGTGTGCTTTTAGAAGAGATTCTATGGCGCTCACTGGCTATATCCGAGGAACAGTCATAAGTTTAGAACGGTGAAAAGGTTAATTGTGAAATATTCTAACCAATTGGACTGCTAGTAAGATTTACCTCACTATAATGTATCTTTTGGCTGCCTATTTTTCCTAAAAGTTTATGAATGTTCTTTATTTTTGGCGATGAAGGAGCAGACATGTCCTGATTTACTGACTCCTCTGCCCATAAGCAACGCAAAGCGGTTTCAATAAGATCAATGTCCTTTATATCTAAAGAAAAGTTATCATTGTATTTTGGCATTGAATTTGTCCTCTGATTGTCAATATGGCCATTCTTCCATATGTGCAGATATTATACCAATCATTCTTCTTTTCTAAAATCATAACTACTGCTTATGATTTTTCTAATATAAGTAAAGTTTATTGTTTTTTTGGCATTTTTAAGCGCCCGAATTACTTCGGGCGGCATATAATTTTCATCATGTTTGGCCAAGACTTCTTCCGCCTAAAAAAATACTGCCGTTGAGCTTACCTAGAGCTACGATTCCTTGACCTTCACGGAATACATTGGGCAGTATTCCAGTGTACTTAACTACTACATTCTGAGCCGTATCAGTCACCCCAACTTAGTGCCATTCCGGTCTGTCCCCTATTGTTCTTTGGCGGCGTTGGGTTTGGCATAATCGCAACTCACGTCGTTGCCTCTGCCGTAGCTCGTGTCTATCCCGGAAATGTTGGCTTTGCATCAGGTATTGCGACCTCAGGCTCTACTGCAGGACAGTTTCTAATTGTGCCTCTCATCGCATTTATTTTTGCGTCATTTAGCTGGCGGTGGGGATTTGTTGGCATTGCAGTGGGCGTTGCTTGCCTGATTCCTTTTGTTTGGTGGGTACCCAGTGACAAACCCGCCAAGGCGCCCAATGACGTATCAACCTTCAAGGACACGCCTGATTGGAAAGCGACTATTGGCACACTTTTTTCTACCCCCGTTTTTCATTTGCTGTTCTGGAGTTACCTCATCTGTGGTTACACAACCACTGGCGTTATCGAAACGCATTTAATGCCGTATGCCTCTTTTTGCGGCTTTAAACCTATACCAAGCGCAACCGCTTATGGGCTACTGTCGGCGGTGAACCTGCTTGGCATGATTGGCATTGGCTGGCTAACCGATAAAATGAATCGGCCACTATTGCTTGGGTGCATTTATATTGTTCGTGGCTTAACTTTCTGGATGCTGCTCAATGTTGGCACCAGCTACGAAACCTTGTTGTTGTTTGCGGTTGTTTTTGGTGTAGTGGATTACTCGACTGTGCCCGTTACTGCCAGTTTAGTCGCCAGTCATATTGGCCTTAAGGCGATGGGCTTAACCATGGGATTACTTTCAGCAGGCCATTCCATCGGTGCCGCTATAGCGGCTTCATTAGGAGGGTACTTTTTTGATAAAGATGCTACTTATGACCTTATTTGGATGAGTTCAATCGCATTAGCGATTATTGCAGGTGCTCTGGTATTTTTAATAAAAGAGAACGCTGGTGCGGAGAAAGATAATTTAGCGATGGCTGCTTGAGCTTGTATGAATAAGCAATTTCTCAGATTAACTAGTGAGCAGCATAAGTCGAATCAATCCGCGATCCTTAAAATTGTTGATTTATATTAATAATGAGACCGACGCATAATATTGAAATCAGGACGCTCTTCTCTCCTTCTGTAAGTGAACAAAGATACCCAATGCCCTTTGCTGAATTCAACTACAAACTACCCCGAACTACGCGATAAAATAATAGGGGCCCTGTAGCGAATTAAGAAAAAGGGCGTGAATTGAAGTGTCGCTTTGCAGCTTCGCTTCAATTCCGCCCAATGCGCAAATACTAAAAGCTAATTAGCTATATCGATAAGGTACGCCTGCCTTTTCCATAACCGCAGAGTAATCCTTAAAGATTTGCACAACCTTGGCAGCGCGCGGGCTGATGGATGCCATGTCATCCCAAAATTCCTTGGCATCTTCGACCACCGTATCCCATTCTGCAGCTGGAATTTCAGTTAATTCCATTTTCTTGCCTTCTACACGTAACTTCGCTTCACCGCCCCAATACCAAACTTGACGATAATAGTGCGAGCTATCCATAGAAAGCTTGAAGAGCGCTTGTAGATCCGCCGGCACTTTTTCCCAACTCTTTGAGTTAGCGAAATACGAGCCACACCAAGCGCCTGTCACGTTATTTAATAAGGCATAGTTACAAACGTCAGCCCAACCAACTTCATAGGCTTCAGTAAATCCACACCAAGCAACGCCATCAAGCTCACCCGTTTGAAGCGCAACCTCAATATCATCCCATGGGAGAGTGACCGGCACTAAACCATAACGAGATAAGAACTTGCCCGCTGTGGGCACACCGAATACACGCTTACCTTTCATGTCTGCAAGGCTGCGAATGGGGTCTTTACTAAAAATATGACATGGATCCCAAGCGCCCGCGCCCAGCCATTCTACGTTATCAACTTCTCCATAGGCTTCTGCCCAAATTTCGTTTAGACCGTAATACTTGAACAACACGGGTAAGTCGAGACTATAACGAGTAGAGAACGGGAAGTAACCGCCAAACACATTGATATCAACTGGTGAAGCCATAGTTGCATCATCACTCTGCACGGCGTCGATCGTGCCGTTTTGCATTGCACGGAACAGCTCATCGGTAGCGACGAGTTGGTCAGCATAATACAGTTCGATTTCCATTCGTCCGTGTGCAGCGCGGTTGAACTCTTCAATTTGTGGTTTGATAACGTGAGCGCCTAATGCGGCTCCGGAGTAAGTTTGCAGTCGCCACTTGATGGGATTTGATTGCGAAAAAGCATACGGTGCTGTCCCGGCCGCTAGTATTCCTGCGGTTCCAGTACTCGCACGCTTTATAAAATCGCGACGATTACTTTTAGTTGTACTTTCAGCCTTGATTTCAGACTTTGTTTCAATTTTACTCGAACTCTTCTTCATGATTTCCTCCTATAGTAGATTATGTGGGTAAAGTTTAAAAATTAGTAATGCGAATTTAGGTTCCAGTTGCCTTGGCTATTTTTTTGGTTATTATTTTGAGTAAACATATTCTGGTAACCATAGTGATATCTGAGGGAAAACCATGACTAATATCAATGCAAAAGTCATAATCAACACAAAGGGAACAATTGATCTGTAGATATCTGTTAGTGCAACCTCACGAGGCGCCATGGCGCGCATGAGGAACAGGTTATAACCAAACGGCGGCGTCATATACGCAATTTGGCAAGTGATGGTATACAACACGCCGTACCAAATTAGGTCAAAGCCAAGCATCGATACCAGTGGCACATAGAGAGGGGCGACGATAACTAACATTGCGGTGTCGTCTAGAAACATACCCATAAACAAGTAAGAAACCTGCATCATGATGAGTACTTCCCAAGGGCTCAAATCCCATTGGGTAATGAATAGCGACTCAATCGCACGTACTGCGCCGATACCATCAAATACCGAGCCAAAGCATAACGCCGCAAGAATGATCCACATGAACATACAAGAAATGCCCAGTGTCTTGCGCACTGTGTTTTCTAATACTTGCTTATTGAGCCTGCCTTTAAATAAAGCAGCCACTGTTGCTGCAGTCGCACCAACGGCTGAGCTTTCTACTAAACTGGTAACCCCCATGACAAATAAGCCTGTCATTAAGAAGAAAATCACGAAAGGAGTAATACCTGCGCGCAATAACTTCAATTTTTCTTTGCGCGGCATGTTGCGCTCTTCAGCAGGTAACACAGGCCCAAGGTGGGGTTGGAGTTTGCAACGAACAATAATATAGATAATGAACAACGTCGCCATCATTAAGCCCGGAATGGCCCCTGCGAGCCACAGCTTACCAACAGGCTGACGGGCAATCATGCCGTACAATACCAGTACCACGCTGGGCGGCACGAGGATCCCTAAAGAACTACCGGCCTGTATAACGCCGGTAATCATTATTTTATCGTACCCCCGCCGCAACATCTCTGGCAAGGCAATGGTTGCCCCTATCGCCATTCCGGCAACGCTAAGGCCGTTCATTGCTGAAATAACCACCATCAGAATAATCGTACCAACAGCTAAGCCCCCCTTTAAGCCGCCAAACCAAACATGGAAAGCTTCATACAAGTCATTAGCAATCCCTGATTCCGATAGGATATAGCCCATATAAATAAATAAGGGCAAGGTTAGAAGAGGATACCAACTAAACAGCTTAAACGCGGCGTTAAACGGCATTTCGACAGCGCCATCACCCCATAAAAGCAGCGCAGCAGCCACTGAAACAAAGCCAATAGCAGCGAACACTCGCTGGCCGGAAATCAGCATCAACAACACCATGCCAAACATCAATATGGCAATTAGTTCATAACTCACGAGGCGCCTCGCTTATCGTTTCGGTTCCCTATCGATGCTTCGTCGTCAATAGCAGAATGTTCATTAACCGCGTCAGCGCCCCTTGGAATAGATAAATCAACACCCGGCATGTCTAAATCACGCCAGCGAGCAATGTCCTTTATCCATGTCGCGATACTTTGCAGCAACATCAACACAATGCCAGTCACCATGATGATTTTGATAGGAATCATCGATGGATTCCACATTGAGAACTTGCGCTGACCAGTTTCGATGGCGTATATCGTGCTTGAGATTGCACCAATCAGCAAACAGACGAGATAGAAAATCAAAAAGAAATTAGTGAAACTATCGATTTTCGCTTTTCCTTTATCAGAGCATCGATCATAGACCAAGTCCATTCGCACATGATCGTTCAGCTGCATCGAATAAGCGCCACCCATAATGTAGTAAGCTGCCATAGTGAACTGCGCCATCTCAATAGTCCATGAAAGGGGTATGTTGATGATGTTGCGGGTGAATGCTCCAAGTAAGAGTACGCCAATCATCACAAAGATTAAATACATGGCAAGCCGTCCCAGCTTGGTTGAAAAGTAGTCAATCCAACGTACATAACTCACCACAAAATCAGGCATTCGCGCTCTCCCTTTGGATTATTCCTTTTGAATCTACAGATACAGGATGGACTAACTCCACATTATTGTCTAACAATCGATCGTGTAGCAATCCACTGGCCGGAATATCAGTAACAAGGCGGTCAACATTGGCTAGAGGCGCGACATGATATCCGCCAATTGATTCAAACTTGGAGCTATCAGTTAAAATAATATTACTACACGCAATGCCCAACATAGCTGCTGCAAGGTCCGCTTCTCCCTCATCATAATCCGTCAGCCCCGCCTCTGCATCAATAGCACCTACCGCAACAACGGCGTAATGGGGTCGGAATTTTTCTAATTGGCTTATAGCAACATTGCCGAGCGTTTCACCATTTATTCCATGATATCGCCCTCCAAGCAAATGCAGTGATTTATCTTCTCCGCTACCTTGGTCAAGTATACGAATAATGTCTACGGAATTAGATACGACGGTGAGTCCATTTATTTTGGCGATCTCTTCTGCGAAAACTAAAGTGGTCGTGCCCGTATCTACAAATAGCGCATCACCAGGAGAAATTAGGCTTGCAGCCAGTTTGGCTATGGTTCGTTTGGCCTCCACATTTCTACGAAAACGTTGGTAGAAAGGGCCTTCACCAACGCTACTTGCTCGGGTAGCACCACCATGAACCTTACGCAACTTTCCGGTTGCTGACAGCTGCCCAAGGTCGCGACGTATGGTTTCAGGCGACGTATGGAATTTTTCACAAAGCGCATCTACGGTTATATTTCCTTGCTGATTAACCATATCCAGAATTTGTTGATGTCGATCAGCAGGCCTCATTAAAAATAGATTATTGTTATATACAAGCGCAAGATAATACCAAACAAAAGATATTTTGTGAACAACTTTACTGAATGCTCAACTTCAATGACCAAATGGTATATTATTCAAGCAACTACTCCCTTATGACTTGATGATTTTGCAACGTCCTGTGCCTCCAACTGAATTCTCCCCCACCCAGAAGCAGGATATCGTTATTATTGGTGCAGGTGTTGTCGGTTGCGCCCTTGCAAGAGAATGTGCCAGCCGTGGTTTCACCGTAACCATATTAGAAAAAGGTATCGACTTTCTTGGCGGTGCAAGCAAAGCCAATAGCGCCATATTACATACTGGATTTGACGCGCCTACTGACTCGTTGGAACATCAATGTTTAGTGGAAGGGTATCGCCGTTATGTTGATTTAGCCCATGACATTAAATTGCCAATAAGACAATGTGGCGCTATCGTGATTGCGTGGACTGATGAACAGCACGAAAAGCTGGATGAAATAAAACGCAAAGCCCTCGCCAAT
>JBLIOD010000082.1:0-9374 GCA_047639475.1 Gammaproteobacteria bacterium | reverse complement strand
AACGCGGCAACTGCAGATTGCGTAGTTTAATCATACATGGTGCGCGATCTGTGGTGAGCAACATTAGTGATAAACAAGACCCTTTAAGTAAGTGGTTAAGGCAATTAGTGCTTCGTGTAGGCATCCATAAAGCGACGGTGGCTTATGCCAATAAGATGATACGGATGGGGTGGGCAGTTACCCGTTTCGGCACACCGTATGACCCAGATCATGCGGTTAAATTTAATCTACAAAATGCACAAACAGCATGACAAAAAGTAGAATTGCCCTTAACAGCTAAACCTAGAAAAAAAATAAGTTTACTTGCCAGAAATTGCGAAGTTGATTACAACAGATGACACCTAAGGTAAAACCTTCATACCGCAAACCCGACCGTGGCGAAGAACTTCGAGTTCGTCCGCCCGTATGGGACGATATGTGCAGATTACATCGAGGCCAGAGCAACAAACTGCTCATTCAAAGGCCGGATATACGCGTGCAATCTATTCCTGTTATTCGTCAATATCAGACTTGCAATTCGGGAGGAGACCATATACGCCACGGCAGTGGCAGTGGCAATACCAAATAAAACTCAAAACCCTAACCTACCTCTGACCTTATAAAAAAGAGCTTAAGCCCTTCACAAACTAACTACCCAGTTAGTTTGCTTCACCTAATATCCCCTTCTCATTAAGAAATGGATTAAATGCCAACGCCTGCTTCACCACCTCTCTGGCCTTTTCAATTTCGCCTTGCAACACGTAAATAGAGGCTCGCCCTGCTAACGCACCAAAATGTCGCGGCTCGCGCACTAAAGTTTGCTCAATATCAGCCAATGAGGCGTGAAAATCGCCCAACATATAAAACAAAGTGGCTCTTTGGTTCCAACCTTCCGAGTAGGCCGGAAACTTGGCAACGATCCGGTCGCTTAAAATAAGTGCCTGCTTAATATTTTGATCACGCCGATAGTCCATTACACCTTGTAACATCGCATTAACTGTTTGATTATCTGTGTTAAACCAACGATGCCAAATTTTATTGACGACCGATTGACCTTCCTCTCTAGTATCTGCAGCCGCTAGCTTTGCGAACAAACTATTTAGTTCATTACGGCCTAAATCGGCGAGGCTTTCCTTATTGGTAGCACCATCATCTGTCGAAATTGCTGCGCTCACCTGCCCTGTGTAGAAAAACAGCAAACTGATGAATAAAATACAACCCTTGTTAATAGCTTTCATTCGACAACCTCACAATAAGTTAAGAGATGCGCTGATAACCGCCCATAACCCCTTTCGGAGACAACACAAACTGCAACAATTGAGCACGCCTTGCGCGAAACATGCCTGCACAACTTAGTAAATAATAGTGCCACACTTTATAAAAGCGTTCTCCTAATTCTGGATTAGCTTCAATTTGTTCACGTGCCAACTCAAATTTTCTGGACCAAGCCATCAAGGTAGTATCGTAATCAGCGCCAAAATTATGTACATCTTCAGCCACAAAATAGTTTTGCATCGCCTTACTTAGTTGTTGCATCGAGGGAATAGTTCCGCCTGGGAAAATATACTTATCTATAAAAGGGTCAGCACACACCTTAGACTTCATATGCGCAATGGTGTGTTGTAACACCAAGCCCCCTTCCTTTAATCGTTCATTCATCACACGATACAAGGCTTCGAAGTTTTTATGCCCGATATGCTCCGTTACGCCAATGATGCTAATCGCATCGAATTTTTGCGGATAAATTTTGTCAAGATAACGGTAATCTCCAAACTTAAATTCGCAATCGAGCCCTACACACTGCTTTTCCGCGTAGGCCAATTGCGATCGAGAAATAGAAATGCCCTTGACCGTTAGCCCCCTTACCTCTGCCGCATATTTGGCAAATCCACCCCAACCACAACCGATATCTAACAAGGTATCCCCCGCTTTCAAACGCAGTTTATTGATGACCAAATCCATCTTTGCGGTTTGCGCGTCGTTCAAGTTATTTTGCCCTTTCCAATATCCACAGGTGTATTGCAAATAGGGGTCGAGCATCCACTCAAACACTTGGGTATCAACGTCGTAGTGCGTTTGAGCCACTCTATTGGAACGCATTACGGATTGCATATTTAGCAATTGTGCCCTTACTCGATTTTTAAAATCCTTCATACCCCCCGTCCGCACACCATTCCTAAGCAGAGCATTGATCAACTGGTCAAGGCTATCGCAAGACCAATCTCCATCGACATAGCTTTCAGCAAAACCTAAAGAGCCATTAAGTGCCACGGCCTTATAAAATCGAGAGTTATGAACCTGCAGTGCTTGTGGCCCAGTTTCATTCACCGCCACCCCCGCTTCATTCAATTTCTTAATTACATATGTTTTGTAGTTCATCTTCCATAGCTAAATTCTTTTTACCGCGGCATTATCTTAGTTTGGCGAATAAATATCAAACCTAACTAGTTTTCCGTCCACCGAACCATTGGGCGCCCTCCCTGCAACAGGTGCGGCGCGTGTAGGTCTTTTTATTACCACTCTGTTAACCCCCAGTTGGAGTGCTTGGTCTAATAATGTCGTATCACTATTGGCGCAATAAGCCTCTACAACTGCTTGCAGTAACACTACTTCTTTCTTAACAGCGGCGCTGCGTTTTCGTTTCGGCGGAAACATTGGGTCTATATACACCACGTCTAGCGGCACAAATTGCGATTCTAACTTATTGATAAAGGGTAAAACCTGATGTCGAGAATCATGATGATAGAACCGAAGTCGTTCACTGGTAATATCATCCCTCGACTCCCTGCGTGATTGTTCGAGCATTAAGGCAATAGCGGGATGTTGTTCAAGCGCACTGACCCAGTAACCGTTAGATGCCAAGTGATGAGCATCCCTACCCCAGCCTGCCGTCATATCTAATACACGTCGGTTAGCCCCTCCCATCGCACGAATGAGTGGATCAACTTTCCCAGCTGTAAAACGCGGTTTGCTGAAATCAACTCTGGTACTCAAAGTTTTTTTACCCGTGTTCATCACTAACTGCAACACCCCTAGTTTCATTAAAATATGGGGTTCGCCGAACGCAGCAACTTCGCTTATAATAGGCACACCAAAATGCTGAGCAAGTGCTTTGATGGCAGTCTCATCTTCACCCTCGGTTAACAGTAGGCCCACTGGCGGCTTATTCACATTTATAGTCATTATCGATCCATGTCGGATCATACCGAATTTTAGCGAGGAGTTTATCCATGAGTTTCATGAAGGGCAAAAAAGTACTGATTGCAGGCGTTGCCAGCACTAAATCTATCGCGTGGGGCATCGCTCAAGCAATGCACCAACAAGGTGCTGAAATAGCCTTTTCTTATCCCAATGACAAACTCAAACCCCGAGTGGAAAAGATGGCGGCCGAATTGGGCAGTACAGTGGTGTTGCCTTGTGATGTTTCTACTGATGCACAAATTGAAGGCCTATTCACTCAACTAGCTGACCATTGGGACGGTCTAGATTGCGTTATTCATTCTATCGCCTACGCACCTAAAGAAGAACTAGAAGGCGAATACATTGACGCAGTAACGCGCGAAGGCTTTATTACCGCGCATGAAATCAGTTCATACAGCTTTGCTGCAATGGCGAAATACGCGCAACCTCTGATGGAAGGTCGCAACGGTTCTCTCCTAACCTTGTCATATATCGGCGCGGTATTATCAATGCCTTCGTATAACGTTATGGGCGTTGCTAAAGCCAGCTTAGAGGCAAACGTACGTTACCTCGCGCAATCTCTAGGCAGCAGAGGCATTCGTGTTAATGCGATTTCCGCTGGCCCAATTCGTACCCTGGCTGCTGCAGGCATCAAAGATTTCAGAAAACTCTTGGCGCAATTCGAGAAAATGGCCCCTTTAGGACGAGTTGTCACTATAGAAGAGGTCGGTAACGCCGCAGCTTTCTTATGTTCAGACCTCGCATCAGGCATTACCGGTGAAATAACGTATGTAGACGGTGGCTTTAATATCGCGGGAATGAGCGACAGAATGTTAGCAGATCTATAATCATCAGGCTTATGCACAATCCAACCAGCGCTCACAATGCGTAAGCAGGCTATATACGGTCTTTTATTCTGCTTTTGCGTTCTAAGTGGAACCCTTTATTTAGACACCATTCATGGGGGACTAGTCTGCGCCCTTTGCGCTGTGGTCTTTGTCTTGTTGGTAGCGTATATGAGCATTTTGCTCACCGCTACCATTCAGCACCCGCGTAAATGGGGCTGTAAGCTTTATGCCCTCATTTTGCTTTCAATTTCTTCTGTAGGTCTACTTATAAGTGCTGCACACAGTAGCTTTCAGCAAATGCCTAGCGGGCTTGGTGAAGCCTGCACGGGTTCCTCATTCATGGCTATTCAGGCGCTCTCCTACATCGATAAAGCTCTTTATCTACTGCAAAACAAACTATCTTGCGTTGAAGCACCTCTGTTATACGGCATTGGCACGGCGCATTTCATCACGTTGATCGCTCTGTGTTTATTTTTGTTTTCGCTTTACCTCTTATTTCGCCGCGTCGAGCGCAACATATTTAGTTAAAATAGACCTTTATTTAAGGCGCCTGTGCTTATTGACTCGCGTCTACGAGTTTTAACGGGCGAATATTAAATTGGCCCTTATCTAGCGAGCAACTATGGCTATCAATGCCCAGCAAAAGAAATTTCTCCGCGCCAAGGCGCACCATCTCAATATCACGGTCTCTATCGGCAATAAAGGGCTGACAGCGGAAGTAGTCAATGAAACCAAAGTGGCCTTGGGCGCCCATGAGTTGATAAAAATCCGCTTACCGCAAGATGAAAAAGCAGCCAAGGCAGAGCTACTTAAAAACCTTTGCCAACAAACTAGCGCTAACAATGTGCAACTGATTGGTCGAACCGGCGTTATTTATACCCCCGCGAATCCACCCGTTATCGTACTGCCCAAAAAATAATATGGCAACGACGCTACTTTGGCATGACTATGAAACCTGGGGCCTAAATCCGAGAGTTGATCGTGCGGCGCAATTCGCTGCCATCCGCACCGATGAAGATTTGAATATCATCGGTGAGCCCATAGAACTATTCTGCAAGCCCTCGCGAGATTTCATTCCTCACCCTGAATCGATGATGATTACACGGTTAAATCCGTTTGACGTTGATGAGAAAGGCTTAAATGAAGCGGCATTTTTTGCCGCTATCCATGAAGCGATGTCCGTGCCTGGCACCTGCTCTGTAGGTTACAACAACTTACGTTTCGACGATGAAGTAAGCCGGTTTGGTTTTTATCGTAATTTGATAGACCCTTATTCAAGAGAATGGCAAAACGGCAATAGTCGGTGGGACTTGGTTGATTTAGTCCGGATGACTTACGCATTGCGGCCAGAAGGAATTGTCTGGCCCGAGCGCGAGCCCGGCATCCCTAGCTTTCGTTTAGATCAATTGTCAGTAGCGAATGGGATTGGTCACGACAATGCACATGATGCCTTATCAGATGTTCACGCCACTATTGGTTTAGCCAAAGCCATAAAACAAGCTCAACCCAAGCTCTACGATTATTATTTCGGTTTCCGTGCTAAAACCGCAGCCACCAGCATGATGAACCTAATCAGCAAGGATACTTTGCTTCACATCAGTGGCATGTATCCCTCATCAATTGGTTGCATAGCGCCTGTCATGCCGTTGGCTACCCATCCCAAAAATAAAAACGAGTACATTGTTTACGATTTGCGACATGATCCAGAACGCTTGATTAACAATTCAGCGCAAGATATTGCTAAAACCCTGTTCACACCCAACGCGGAGCTACCAGAAGGGGTAGAACGCATTGCCTTAAAGGGCATCCATATCAATAAATCACCAGCGCTGGCCCCCACCAACACCCTGAGCGATGAACAAGCAGCTAAATGGGACATAGACTGGGACATTATTGAAAAACACCGCAAGAAATTATTAAAGGTGTGTGGCTTGGGTATGGGCATCGAAAAGAAAGTCGTTCAAATTTATGCGGAAGGTAGGCCCAATAATAAAAGTGATCCCGATAGCGCTTTATACGAAGGTTTTATCGATAACGGTGACCGTAAAATTTGTAACGACATTTTAGCGCAGTCAACTGAAGAAAAGCTGGTGACCAAACCACCATTCAAAGACAAACGTTTACAGACTATTTACAGCCGTTACTTAGCCCGAAATTGGCCTGATCAACTGGATAGCGAAGCACTGCAAAGTTGGGAAGAATTTTGTAAAGCACGACTACTAGATGGTGACCACGGCTGCGAGTTCACGCTACATGATTATATTGAAAAACGAGAACAACTAGACTCGGCTGAAATAATGGCTGAAGATACCGAGGCTAAATATCAATTATTAGAAGAACTGGATCGCTGGATAGACGAGCAGCTACCGATCCATAACTAAGAAACTCTGCAGTGCTAAGCGTCGACGCGATCAACACCTGCTTACCGCAAACGCAATGTACCCGCTGTGGTTATCCAAGCTGCAGGGATTACGCGACAGCTATTTATGAAGACAAAGCCAATATCAACCTTTGTCCGCCGGGTGATGAAGTCACCATAGCAGCTCTATCCAAGGTAACTCAAAAGCCAGCTTTGCCGTTGGACTTAACGGTAGGGCCAGCTCATGCCAAAACGCTCGCTTTCATTGATGAGACCAGATGCATCGGTTGTGTGCTGTGTATTAAAGCCTGTCCAGTTGACGCCATATTGGGTGCCAATAAGCAAATGCACACAGTGATACAGGCCCATTGTACGGGCTGTGAACTATGCTTACCGGTTTGTCCAACTGACTGTATTGACATGCAAGCATTATCACCTAGCGTCTCCCATGACAGCCCATGGCCAGGTTACGCTAAGCAGGATGTCGAGCTATCTGAAGCACGATTTGAACAACGATCTCAACGACTAGCCGCAGAGATAGCACTTAAGAAGACCATCACAAAGCCAAAAGGCAACAAGATGGATGAAATATTGGCTGCGGTTCGGCGGAGACAATCAGCAAAATGAAGAAAGCCGATATTAATGAGTTCTTCGAAATACTCAGTGACCATAATCCTAAACCAGAAACCGAGCTCAATTTTGGTTCTCCATTTGAACTATTAGTAGCAGTGGTATTATCGGCCCAAGCCACTGATGTCTCGGTAAACAAAGCCACGGATAAGTTGTTTGCCGTGGCGAACACACCGGAGCATATTTTTGCCTTAGGTGAAGATAAACTCAAGTCATATATTAAAACCATCGGCCTATACAACAGCAAAGCGAAGAACGTGATTAAGTTATGCGAAGCGCTGATTGAAACACACAACAGCGAAGTGCCTGAATCGCGCGAAGCGCTAGAAGCTTTAGCGGGCGTCGGCAGAAAGACGGCTAACGTCATCCTTAATACTGCATTTGGACAGCCGACCATGGCCGTTGACACCCACATCTTTAGATTAGGCAATCGATTAAAGCTCGCACCGGGTAAAACGCCGTTGGCAGTGGAAAAAGGTTTGGTTAAAAAGATCCCTAAAAAATTCCTCTATGACGCACATCATTGGCTTATATTGCATGGACGTTATGTTTGCGTTGCACGCAAGCCAAAATGTCCAGAATGCCTAGTGGCGCATTTGTGCCCCTATAAAGCAAAAACAATCAGTGCAAGCGCCGATTAAACCTTGCCGATGGTGAACCAATATCATTTAGAAGTGACTAAACAGAAACACCCAATTATCCTAAAAATGCACACCACTCTACCTTACTCTTTCAATACGACTCTCAAGCAAAATCACTTGCCTTTGCTAACGCGCAGCAAGCTCAGTGAGCTACAGATCAACTTGGGCTACCGTTGCAATCAAGCCTGCGAGCACTGTCACGTTGAAGCGGGCCCCAAACGCACCGAAGAAATGACCTGGGAGACGATGGAAAAAGTCCTCACATGGGCTAAAAAGGCAAAAATCACCGCGGTAGATTTAACGGGCGGCGCCCCTGAAATGAACCCACACTTTAAACGTTTTGTCAGTGCATTTTTAGATATGGGTGCCCAAGTGACTTCCCGTTGCAACTTAACCATTTTAATGGAGCCGGGTTACGAAGATTTTGCACAGTGGTATGCCAATAACAAGGTGAGAATCGTGGCTTCGATGCCGTGTTACACCAAAGACAACGTCGACAAGCAACGGGGTAAGGGTGTATTTGGCAAGAGCATCGACGCCTTGGTTGAACTCAATCGCTTGGGCTATGGCATTAAAGCTGATTTGCCTATGACGTTGGTATATAACCCCGGTGGACCTTTTTTGCCCCCGGCACAAGAAACTTTACAAGCAGAATACAAACAGAAGTTGATGGATGATTTTGGGATCACCTTTACTAACTTACTGACGATTACAAATTTGCCTATCAAACGCTTCGAACATTATTTGGCGCGCACTAATCAGCTGGATGAGTACCTCACTTTACTGGTAGATAACTTCAACCCCATGACCACTGAAACCTTAATGTGCCGACACTTGATCAGTGTTGATTGGCAAGGCTATGTGTACGATTGCGATTTCAATCAAATGCTTGAGATGCCCTTATCTGGAAAACCCAAACAGGCTTTATGGGAAATAGATGCTGCCGATTTATTTGAGGAAGATATCGCAGTGGGCAAACACTGTTATGGTTGCACCGCAGGTGCGGGTAGCAGCTGTGGTGGTGCATTGACTTAATGCGTAAGCCGAGTAAGCCCTGAACGCTACGCCAAGGCTTGCTCCATCAACTTAGTAATATTGCCCATTCCTTTACGCATGTTTTCCTTTATTTCATCCAAAGAGATCTCAGACTCTGAACGGCCAGCAGCCAAGTTAACCACCAGAGACAAACAAGCATAATCTAGCTCTAGCTCTCTTGCCAACGCGGCTTCAGGCATACCGGTCATGCCGACAATGGTGGCTCCGTCGGCTTCCATACGGTCAATTTCTGCAGCGGTTTCCAGTCTTGGACCTTGGGTAGCCGCGTAGACGCCAGAGTCTATAATATCCACTTTCGCAGCTTTTGCCGCATTGATTAAACGTTGTCTTACGGCCTCTGCATACGGCTCTGAGAAATCGATATGGTGAACTTGGTTTTTTGATCCGTCAAAATAAGTGTGCTCGCGGCCGTAGGTGTAGTCAATAATTTGGTGCGGTATAACAATGCTTTGTGGCCCGAGTTCCGCCTGAATTCCACCTGTTGCGGCCACTGCAATCACCTCTTCTACCTGCATCGACTTTAATGCCCACAAGTTTGCACGGTAATTAACTTTATGCGGTGGAATACTGTGACTCACACCGTGGCGCTGCATAAAAACCACTTCGTGTTGTTCAAATTCACCCAATAGAAATGGCGAAGATGGGTCACCGTAAGGGGTTCTGGCAATTTCACGCCGAGTG
>JBLIOD010000081.1:0-9458 GCA_047639475.1 Gammaproteobacteria bacterium | reverse complement strand
CAAAACTGTGAGTTTTGCTGAGAGCTCTAGTAGTTATTTCTATCGTATTCGCTAGAATAGCAATGATGCTAGGAGGCAATCTGCCGTTCTGGGGATATATGGTGTATCTTGCTACGGCACTATTTTTTATTGGTCTGCTTTTTGGTAATGCTAATTCTATGGCAATGGAGCCATTGGGGCACATTGCAGGAATTGGTTCGGCAGTGGTTGGTGCCTTGACTTTACTAATATCTGTGCCTCTTGGTACTCTAATAGCTCGGTTTTACCAAGGTACTGTTATACCAATAATTATTGGATTTCTGTTGACAGCGGCATTATCTCTCCTGATAACAATTTATGCAGCCAAAGATTCAGCAGATAAAGCGTAGAGAATACCTCTCGTGAATGACTGTAATTAGTATCGTGCGCCTTATTGAAAGGTAAATGAATGGGCGCTATTTGCCAAAGCTAAGAGTCATTTTTCGCTAGCATTCTGTAACCCGATAGTCTTTGTTTATTTATAACTCGATGAGTTGAGTTGAACCCCTTAACAATCAGCCAGACACTCAAGGTGATTTCGAAAAGTCCCCCAGGAATAACACTGAGAATTTCGACCATATCGTTATGCTCAAAGAGTTCGGAAATTGAACCGAAGGCCAAAACAAAGTATCCGATTATGCCCCAGACTGACATGGCGCGTGGAATGAGCTTGGACTGGTACAGTACGACGCAAAACATCAATCCGCCTAGTGACCAAAGTGTCATTCCTATATAGTATGCGTAGATTCCTCCACTTTTCAGAAGATGACCCACTGTCTCAAAGTAGGGTGCAGGCACAGTCGCGGCCGCTACAAA
The DNA here is from genome assembly GCA_047639475.1 of Gammaproteobacteria bacterium. Lineage (GTDB taxonomy): Bacteria > Pseudomonadota > Gammaproteobacteria > Arenicellales > Poriferihabitantaceae > JAAELZ01. The sequence continues at coordinate 8,624 of JBLIOD010000081.1, read as the reverse complement.
ACTTTCGCTCAAAGGAATGAGCAGCAGCAAGAATATTGCCCCAATTACCAGCACGATGGTCGCGGCAATTGCGGCAGCAAGATAGCCGAAGGCCAGGCGTTTATTGAATGGAGTTAGAATCGGCAACATAATCACGGGCAAGCTAATATTCGTAAACGTATGAATAATAGCCATTAAAACAGCGCCGATAACGATCGTCGATTGGTTACTGTGGGCCGCTGAAAGAAAATCAGGTTCGCCAACGATGGACTGAATTAGCGCACTACCTAACCCGTAGGATAAGAACGTTAATATGAAAAATATGCCAAATAATCTGGCGGCCTTTCGATGCTGTGACGATACTTCAATATGGGTAGTCATTTTTTATCCTTGTTCTTTGAGTGGTTCAACGACTTGATAGATTGGATAAGCGCTGAGGTGAAGTCTGGCAGTCTCTGGTTAATCAGTTGTGCTAACTGATGACTAAGGTGGCCGTTGCAAAAGCCGATTCTATTTCGTGGACACGTTCGTGCCTTACGGCTTTAACCCCCTTTCAGCCTCGAACAACAATAACCGTTTTCCCGCGCAAAGCGCCGGCCTCAAGTTTGCGCATGGCGGTCGGCACTTCATCTAGTGAAAAACGCTCCCCAATTGCGGGGGTTACGGCGCCAGATTGAATGAGGTCGCTAAGTCGTTCTATAACCGATAACTTCTCCGCACTGACAAACATCGTTAGCCGTTGTTTCATGAATACAGACATCAAACTCGCGCCTATTTGACGGCCTATGCCACCGGTAATACGATTGCCCCCTTCACCACCAACAAAAACCAGCGTTCCTTTTTCGGTCAATAGCTGACGCAAACTAGATACTTTGTTACGCCCACCTATATCGATAATTAGGTCGTATTGAGTGGTGCTGTCCGTCAGATAGTTAGTGTTGTAATCGATTACGTGTTCAGCGCCGAGAGAGTGCACCAAATCAGCTTCTTCGGCGCTGGCAACACCGGTAACTTTAGCGCCTATGGCTTTGGTAATTTGCACCGCATAGCTACCCACTCCTCCTGACGCGCCCACCACCAGAACGTGTTGTCCAGCTTGTGCCTTGCCAACATCAGTCACGGCCTCTAGTGCAGTGATACCAGATACCGTCGCTGCCGCCGCGGCGTCATAGCTCAATTCTGCAGGTTTTAAGACCAGTTTACGTTCGCTGGCAACGGCGTATTCTGCAAACGATCCTTTCGCAATACCGAATACTTCATCGCCGATGCGAAAACGGGTGATCGCACTTCCTACTGCTACAACTCTACCCGCAACGTCAAAGCCGGGAGTGGCTTGCTTGGGCTTACTGAAACCGAAGCCCAAGATTCTTATCAAGTAAGGATTTCCACCCATAAGGTGCCAAGTGCCGCGATCTAGGGCAGCAGAGTGCACTTCTATCAATACCTCTTCATTTTTTGGCGTTGGGATGTCGATGATTTCTTGTTTAAGCACATCGGATGATCCGTATGTGTGTTGAACGATTGCCTGCATTGTTTTGCCTTTTATAGGTACTGTCGTGTATTGAGCTTGTGAAAAGGGGGTGCTTTGCGTTTGAAGGGTTTGAAAATGTGAAGCTTGCATGAGTGTTGCCGATTAAAATACATAAATTCGTACTAAGTACGAGTGATTTTTGGAGTATAGTCGTACATAGTACGAAACACAACACTAGAAAAACATTTAGGCAGTATGAAAATTGAAAAAGAACACGACTAATCAAAAGAATCCATCTCGTGCATCGCTTACACAGAGTCGAATCATCGAAGGAGCGGTTGAGCTTGCCGATATGATCGGGGTCGATGCGCTAACCATCCGTAAACTGGCCACCGCACTCGATACTAAACCCATGTCTATCTACCATTATGTGGCGAACAAGGAAGCCATTGTTGACGGCATGATTGACCATGTTTTTAGTGAAATTGACCTTCCAAAGGTAGATGTTGATTGGAAGAGTGCGATTCGTCAGCGCTCTGCTTCCGCTCGGCTTGTATTATCTAGACACCCATGGGCCGTACCGTTGATGGATTCAAGAAGAGCGCCGGGAGGTGCAGCATTGCGCCAACATGAAGCTGTCATTGGCTGCTTGCGTAATGGCGGATTATCGGTAGAAATGACGGCGCACGCTTACGCAGTAATCGATGCCTTTATCTTCGGGTTCGCTATACAAGAGACCAGCCTTCCGGCGACATCAGGACAAGAAATGCAAGACCTTGCTGAATCCATCTTCGAAGAGTTGCCTGTAGACGAGTACCCGCATCTGATGGAGTTCACGACCGAACACGTACTCCAGCCCGGGTATGACTTTGGTAATGAATTTGAATTTGGCCTAAACCTAATATTAGATGGTTTGGATGTTGCATCAAAAAAGTAACTTTCCCAATGAAGTCTTGGGACATCTTCGCTTAAAACTAAGTTACTGAGAACACACAAAAGGCCCCCAACTATCAGTTGGGGGCCCTCTGCTTAATTTGCTAATCTAAGATTAAACTTGATAATCTTTAAACGCTGCATCTATATCGGTATGGAACAGGTGGTTTGCATAGTTACTCAATGTCTTTACTGAAATCGCGAGTATGATCTCCAGTATGTGTTGCTCTTGATAACCCGCACTCAGAAATGCTTGTGCATCTTCTTGGTTAACCAAACCACGTGTTTCAAATAAGCGTGATGTCATTTCGGCAAGCGCCTGTAGTTTCGCATCAGCTAATGGTTCGCCAGCTCGAGCCGCAGCCAGTAAGGCGGGGTCAAACTTAGCCACTTTATCCGCGATCATGCTGTGCGCAGCCGTGCAATAATCGCAGCCGTTGGCGCTGCTAATAACCAAGAAAACGAGTTCTTGTTCTTGGGCAGTGAACCCAGAGTTTTCGCGAAAGGCGGTGTACCCATGCATGTAAGTACTTAAGTACCCCGTTGAGTTAGCCATTGTGCGATACATGTTGGGAACAAATCCCATCTTTGCTGCTGCACCTTCAAGCATTTCTTTTGCTTGACCTGTTGCGGCGTCATCAGTAATAGGAGCGAGGTTGATTTTGTATTCTGCGTTCATAGTCGTCTTTGCCAAAGTTAGTTTGGGTTAAGTAGCGTTAAGTTAATTTGGATTGCTGTAAGTACTATGTTCTTTGATGTCATAAGTCACAAAAGGTTACACATGAATTTAAGTAAGGGGTGGAGAGTCCAGCATAACTGGGGAAGGAGTCAGCTAATTTGTTAAAATAGGGCATGCAAAAGCCATTCACTACTCAACGAGACCTATTGGTTTCTACCTCGGATTTAGATCATCCAATTCTGCACTGCCTTGACGATACAGAAGCGCTATTGGATTGGATTGGAGTGAAATAGAACTGCTACTGTCGTCAATATACCCATCTACTACAGGTCGCCCCTCTTATCCGCTGCTAAGCTTGTTCCGCAGTTTACTACTGGGTATATGGTATCCAGTCGGATATTGAGCTAGCCAAATGTTTATACCGAGATTTATTGTTTCGTAAGTTTTGCCGCTATGAGTTAGGTGGTAATGTGCCAGATGCATCAACCCTTGGGCGCTTTCGCAACCAGTTAGTAGAGCACGACCTATGGGATCGACTACTAGGTGAGATCAATCGCCAGCTGGAAGCGAAGAACATCATTATGCGCTAGGGGCGAATCAACATTATCAATGCAATGCCTATAGCGGCGGCCCTTTCAGGTAATGGCAATGGCAAAGATGGAATGCCTAAGCGAGACCCTGACGCGAGTTGGCAGGTTAAGAATGATAGCCGTGGGCGAAAGAAGTCTACGTATGGCTATTCTGTCCATACAGGAGTTGATGAGCATGGGTTTATTCATCGTCAAAGTGTGACACCAGGGCATGTTCATGACAGCCAGGTGCGCGACGAATTGCTATTGGGTGATGAAACCGCTCTTTACGCCGATGCTGCGTATAGCTCAGAGGAGACCCGAGACAAGCTCAAACAGTTTGGGATTGATGACCAAGTTCAACGTAAGGGTTATAGAGATAATCCATTATCGGAAGCAGACCGAGTACGCAATGCAGTTATTGCGGTAACACGAGCAGGAGATGAACGTCCCTTTGCAACCTATAAACAGCATTATGGTTTAGCCCGGACTAGGTTCATGGGTTTAGCCAAGAACAAGACAGTTTACGCGATAGCGGCGATGGCCGCTAATAGACGTAAGGGAGCTAAATTCCTAAGTATATATGGCTTGCCAGATTGGCACTATGCAGGATAGTTGCGCCTTCAATTGGCCAATTGGCGCTGAAATCAACATAAAAGGGCCTAAATCATAATTAATAACACGATATTGAGCTATTTTTATTCAAAAAATGACTTTTCCGAAAATATTGACCCAAAGTTGTGAGTTATGCTGGGGTCTCAAGTGTATTATTACAACTGGAGAACACCCCTTTAGTCGCCTTTACTGTTTCCTTTTTAGCCGCTTTTTTTGCCATTCTGAGCTATCGCAAAATACCCAATATTGAAATAGCGTCACGAATTAGCTTGCCCTTTAACGTCGTGCTTATACGCGCCGCAACCGCCATCGGTATTGTATTGTTAGTTACCTACTTCGCCGCAACAATCAGCCCCAACTGGTCAGGGCTATTTGCGAGTTTTCTTATTGCCATTCTGCCGGTACTGCTGATTATCCACCACACATATTCGGCAAACCAAACGTGGCCCATTATCAAAAATTACCCCGTGGGCATGGGTGGACAAGTATCATTTGGGCTGAGTTGTTATTACCTCTACCCACTTATCGGCGTCAAATTAGGCACTTTGGTCGCCTTAGGCGCTGCGTTGCTGTATCTCGCAACAGTTGCCCTGGTCATCGCTTAAAAACGAAAATCTTAAAGCGTGGTATATTATTTTCAAATAGTAATGTTTCCCTGCTTATATGACTAAAAACGATTCTAGCACCCCCGCCGTCGGCGCCAATGATTTTGTAACTGAAGCCTATAACAGCAGTGATAAAGCGGCTTTAGAAACTTTTTATGCTAAATGGGCTAACGATTATGACAGGCAAATGTTGGACGAATTACGCTACTGCTCACCCCATAAGATCAGTGCTTTGTTGCAACAACATCTGCCCAACAAACAATCGAAAGTATTAGATGTGGGCTGCGGCACTGGTCTCACTATTAAGGGCCTATTTGAAGCGGGCTATACACAACTGCATGGTTTGGATCTGTCTGAAGACATGGTGAAAGTAGCGACCAGCAGGGGGTTTTATCAAGGCCTAAAGGTTGCGGATGTTAATCAGCCGCTGGACTATAACAACGAACAATTTGACGCCATAATTTCATCAGGCACATTCACCCACGGTCATGCCGGATCAGAGCCCTTAATAGAATTGTTTAGAACCTTGAAAGTCGGCGGTTTGCTGGCCTGCACAGTACACGAAGAGTTATGGGAGAAATTAGGATTCTCCTCCATATTCTCGAAGCTAGAAGAGGGTGGGAAAGTTAAGTGCCTCCACTTAACCAAAGAAGAATTTTACCAAGACAAAGCCCCTGAGGGCTGGTTTTGTCTGTATGAAAAGCTCCGCGTTTAACTGCCCTTTTCCATTTTTGCTGCTTTGCTTAGCACGGTCGCTTCCATATTAGCTTTGTACTGAGTTACTTGATCCAACCTGACTTGATCAGCAACACCCAATATTTGCATAGCCAGTATGCCCGCATTTAAAGCACCGTTTATCGCGACCGTAGCGACCGGCACACCCGGTGGCATTTGTACAATAGATAACAAAGAATCTTCGCCGCTTAAGCTGCTTGATTTCACCGGTACACCTATCACTGGCAACGGCGAAATGGCCGCCACCATGCCCGGCAAATGCGCGGCACCCCCAGCACCTGCAATGATGACTTTCAGGCCACGCTCCTGCGCTTCACTGGCGTAATCATATAGACGCTGCGGCGTACGGTGAGCTGAAACGATGGTCATTTCAAACTCCACGTTCATTTCAGTTAATAAATCTGCGGCGGCCTGCATCACGGGCAAGTCTGAATCGCTGCCCATAATAATGCCTACAAGTGGTTTATTCATGCCAGTACTCATGTTTTGGTTTCTCCGATGACCTTTACCCAGCTTTTGATTTGAGCTGCCTTATCTACAGCACCCTCAAGCGTGGCATCTAAAATTGTTATGTGTCCCATTTTGCGATACGCCCGTGTGCTAGCTTTACCATACAAATGAAAAGTTACACCTGACAAAGCTAAAGCCTTGTCTAGTCCTGTACAAATTGGCGCGCCAGAATAGCCTGGCTCACCCAATAAATTAATCATTACCGCACTATGATGTTGCTCCGCGCCCGCTAACGGCAAGCCAGTGATAGCGCGAATATGTTGCTCGAATTGATCCGTATAACAAGCCTCGATGGTATGGTGTCCCGAGTTATGCGTGCGCGGCGCAATTTCGTTAATTAAAATTTCGTCGTCTTCCGTTAAAAACAACTCTACTCCAAAAATACCTACCCCATCCAGGGCCTCAACTGCTTCTTTAGATATTTGCTGTGCGCTAGCCGCGATTGAAGTCGAAATACGGGCTGGCGAAATCAATTGATCTAATACATTGTGATCCGTATCTACCAGCATCTCTACTACGGGATAGCAAATGGTTTCGCCGTTCACGCTGCGCGCGACCATTACTGCCAGCTCCATTTTTGCCGGTACAAAACGCTCAATCAATGAAGGCACGGGTAAATGCTTTACAAAATCTGCAGCGGACTTCATTACCGCTACCCCTCTGCCGTCATAACCACCGCGCCGTGCTTTTTGCACTAACGGGTAGCCAAACTCGGCGAAGTCTACTTCGGTAGGTTCATCTGTCTGTTTGTAGGGCGCACTGGGTAAATTCGCTTCTTGGTAGCGATCTTTCTGACGTAACTTATCTTGTACTATCCAAAGTAGTTCAGGGGCAGGCCTTAATGCATGCCCTTCACTGGCCAATTTGACCAATGCCTGTGTTTCAATATTTTCGAGGTCGTAAGTCGTGACATCGCATTGCTCCACCATTTCCTTTAGTTTGGCTTCGTCATCGTAGGTGCCAATAATTTGCTCGTCAGCGAGCTGCCCAGCAGGAGAGGGGGTTTCTGGATCTAGCACAATGCAGTGCGCGCCCAAACGTTTGGCCGCAACAATCATCATACGGGCTAATTGACCGCCACCGATAAAACCGATTCGGGGTGGCTTAAACAAGCTGGAAGAAGACATGTTGTACAAGCAATTGACAATCGCGAATTATAGTCGAAAAGTTTATTTTTGCTAGGGCCTGCGCAAATTTTAATCACTGTAGAAAAATTGCCATATCGAGGTGATATCACCATCCAGCCAAAATTTACTTTCACATGGCCACTATTTGTAACCTCTCGCCGTTTTGGATGTCGTTATTAATTAAAAGACACGTTAGAATCCAACCTAACCTATCACTCCATCGCCTTTAATCAGCGAAGTTAGTGAGCAATTTGATGTACAGCATAAAGACACCATGAACGAAATTGACTCAAACCAATATTTAGTTAACGAAGAGCCTTACTACCGCGCACTGGCGAATGAGGTAGAAATGTACGAAGCTGCCTATGCCGCGCGTATGCCGGTAATGTTAAAAGGCCCAACCGGTTGCGGCAAATCTCGGTTTGTTGAATACATGGCTTGGAAAATGAAAAAGCCGCTCATTACTGTAGCGTGTAACGAAGACATGACAGCGTCAGACTTGGTTGGTCGCTTTTTACTAGATATTAACGGCACCAAATGGCAAGACGGCCCACTAACTGTGGCCGCCAGAATGGGCGCTATTTGCTATTTAGATGAAATTGTCGAAGCCCGACAAGATACCACCGTGGTTATTCACCCACTTACTGATCATCGGCGCGAGCTTCCCCTAGAGAAGAAAGGAGAGTTGGTCAAAGCCCATGAAGATTTTCAAATAGTCATCTCCTACAATCCTGGCTATCAGTCTTTAATGAAAGACTTAAAACAATCTACTAAACAGCGCTTTGGCGGAATGGATTTTGACTACCCAGTGGCCGAAGTAGAAGCTGAGATTGTCGCTTATGAGAGTGGCATTGATGCTGAAACTGCGAGCAAATTAGTGCAAATTGCGCATCGCTCAAGAAACTTAAAAGGCCACGGCTTGGACGAAGGCATGTCTACTCGTTTATTGGTCTATGCAGCGCAACTCATCAACAAAGGCATTAATGTACAAGACGCCTGCCAAATGGCTTTAGTAACCCCGCTAACTGATGATGGTGATATGCGTGATACTTTGACAGCGGCGGTGAATACTTATTTTTAGTTGAAACCTAAGTGGTTTTGCATCGCCGCTATTTTATAAATTAGCCCTGCAGAAATCCCTTTGCTATCGATTGATGAATGCAGCTTAAGGGATTAACCGCCTGACAAGCTGTCGATACCGCTCTGCGGGTTAAGCCATTTTTTGACGTAATCATCTTTCGTGCTCTTTCGCTCTGAGCGATCATTTTGCTACCGGCTTTATACGCAGCAATTGGCAATGGGAGTCAGTTCAAGAATGCACGCCAGTTATCAGCCTGGCTTGGGCTGGTGCCGAAGCAATTTGGCACCGGTGGTCGAGTGCAGCTAAGCGGCATCAGTAAA
>JBLIOD010000080.1:0-9588 GCA_047639475.1 Gammaproteobacteria bacterium | reverse complement strand
AATCTTCATTTCACTTACATCTACACGCGCTTGAAAGTCATCCACAAAGCCAAATAAGCGCGAAGTGTATTGCGCGGTAAGCACTGTATCGGTTTCGCGGACGATCTTACCTCCAGACCTTTCAACCGCCTGCTTTAGCGCTTTTATCGCCACTGTTACCTCGGCATTCAACAGTGCTATCGGGGGTATATAATGTGCTTCATCGTTGCCTTGCTCGCTACAAATACAATTGGGCTTATTTGGACAAAGCGCTAATTTTCCGTCAACTAATCTTGGAGAAGCCTGCAACCCATTACTGTACATACCTATTCGAGCCGCAACTAGCGAAGCCACCAGTGCCCATAGACCAAACTGCAAAAAACTTTTCATGTTTAGACTCACTAAAATTAATATTTACACTTTCGAGTAGTAAAACATAGAATGGGGCCTGTTAAGGATCTTTATGATAATGAAAACAACAACCTGTCTAGTGACCAAACGCCGTTCCTTTGTTTCAGCCGTGGCCCGTGCCTGTGTATTGCTCGCTTGGTTAACCGCGTCACCTTTTTCAATAGCCGACACTACAGCTATATTGGAAGGGCAACGCGCCCACCCTGTAGAAGGACTTAAGGGCATGGTGTCCACCAGTCATCCAATTGCGACTGATGTCGCTCTGAAGGTGCTTAAAGACGGCGGCAATGCCATTGATGCTGCTGTCACTGCCGGCTTTGCTTTAGCTGTCACCCAGCCGAGGTCAGGCAATATCGGCGGTGGCGGTTTCATGCTTATTTCCGCTGAATCAAAAGATGAGGTTGTCGCAATAGACTATCGGGAAAAGGCGCCGAAGGCGGCGTTTGAAAAACTGTTCCAAGATGATAATGGCGAAGTCGTCAAGGAGCGCAGTCGCTATAGTCACCTTTCTGCGGGTGTACCCGGCACGGTAGCAGGCTTACTACTCGCCCTAGAAAAATACGGCAGCATTTCGATTGAACAAGCGTTGGCGCCCGCCATCAATTTAGCCGAACACGGATTTATTGTTCCCCAACGTTTTAGCAAGGGCTTAAAAAGCCGTCACGCGCATCTGTCCAAACGGGCTTACGGTAAACAGTTGTTTTATAAAAGTGACGACAGATTTTATGAAGTGGGTGATTTATTCGTTCAAGGTGATTTAGCAAAAACGCTAAAGCGCATTTCTGCGTTAGGCGCCGAGGGGTTTTACCGCGGTAAGACCGCCCAGTTGATTGCTGATGATATGCAAGCCAACGGCGGCATCATGACCCTTGATGATCTTGCCTCCTATCAGGCTGAGATTCGTGAGCCTGTTAAAGGGACATACCGCGGCCATGACATCTATTCAATGTCTCCGCCCAGTTCTGGCGGTGCACACGTTGTGCAAATACTTAATATTTTAGAAGGCTATCAGCTCAGTGAGTATGGTCCTAACTCTGCTCAAACCTTGCACCTAATGAGTGAGGCAATGAAACGAGCCTATGCGGACCGCGCAGAATATTTAGGTGACACTGACTTTGTTGAGGTACCTTTAAAAGGACTCACCGCAAAATCGTATGCTAAGGCGCTACGAAGTCAAATTGATAGCCGAGTTAGCACGCCAAGCGAGCAGTTAGGCGCGGGTAAACCCAGCGCTTACGAGAGTGACGAAACCACCCATTTTTCTATTGTCGATCAATTCGGCAATGCTGTTTCAAATACTTATACCATCAACTTTAGCTATGGCTCGGGTATCGCAGTGCCAGGAGCGGGATTTCTACTCAACAATGAAATGGATGATTTCAGCGCCAAACCCGGGATTGCCAATGCCTATGGTTTGCTGGGCGGTGAAGCCAATAAAATTCAACCCGAAAAGCGCATGTTGAGTTCTATGTCTCCCACCATTGTTAAAAAAGACAATAAGAACTATTTGGTAACCGGAACGCCCGGTGGCTCACGCATTATTACCACAACACTACAAGTGGTTTTGAACGTGATCGATCACGGTATGAATATTCAGTCTGCCGTCAATGCACCGCGCATGCATCACCAATGGTACCCCGATGAAATTCGCGTGGAAGCAGGGTTTAGTCGTGATACCAAAAATTTACTCGAATCCATGGGCCACAAAGTGGTGCAAAAAGCCGCCATGGGTGCCAGCCAAAGCATCTTGATTGAAGATGGGGTATTTTATGGCGCGGCTGATCCACGCCGCAGCACATCTTCGGCTAAAGGCTATTAACCATAAGAGATTTCAGCACTAGAAAGCTTAAACTTCTACTAAAGTCACATTAAGGTGTTTGAAGCTAGGGTCTAAACTCAACACACTAACACCATGCCCAATGGCAACCTGGGCTACCCGCGCGGCCGTTACAGGCATTTCAATTCCCTGGCTGCGTAATTGCTGCAATTGCACTCCCGCTTTCAACATCAAGGTTTCGTCTATGGTGATCGTTTGAATGTTGTCGAACAAAAAATTTAAAGCCGTTTGGCTTTACGCATCCAACGCCAGCGATTTTGCGAAAAAAAAGATACCGTAACGAATGCCCAAAGTCTTAAATAATTTAAGTAGCAGCAATTTGAAAAAATGGCTGAATAACACCGTCAAGGATTTCACAAAAACCAATAACTTTAAGGCGACCAAGCGCTTAAAGATGACTTTAAAGAAAGGGATCACCACCACCCACAGATTATGGGAAACCCACTCTGTAAGCGACTGGTACTTCAGTACAACTAGACCTATCTCAAACAAGATAACTGAGTAGGACAACCAAAGGAGGGAACAGTTATTCACGTTTCACACTAATTATATTCTGGTTAAGTATTGTAATGAAGTACACAAATTCTGACGAATCAGGAAACTTTGTAAATCCATTTCGTTCAATGTTAGGATAAGGCACAAGCTCCAATATGCAAGGCAATAATGACTGAAATATTTAATCGCGAAGCCACTGACGAAAATAAACCACCGCTTAGCTTACCGGTTTCCGGTTCTGTTTACATGAATCGCGATCCCTTCACCTTTCAAGAGACGGGTACCCCAGGCTTTAATATAAAGCCCTTATATGAAAACCCCGATGCACAGCAACGGACTTGGCTAATGGAAGTTGACGCAGGCGCTAGCTGCGAAAGCCATTCACACCAGGAACTTGAACAAGTCTATGTATTAAGCGGTAGCTTTTATGACGAAGAACACACCTATTACCCGGGTGAATTCATTCTTCGCGCACCGGGTGCCATGCACACTGCGGGCAGTCAAGATGGCGCAACCGTGCTACTCGTCTATTGTAAAGCAACATAGTGGCCACATAGTATTAGCATTATTAACCTGCCAAGTCGATTCAACTTCTAAAGCGTCAACACCAGGCCTTATTAGATTACCTCTAACTAAATTTTAATTCGTATCTTACTATCACTGATCAATCTGACTACAGCCCGCCCAAAATTTGGAAATGGAATACCGATGGTGATGGCACTTGGGCAAGCATCAACCGACCAATCGCCGGCGCCACCCATGACAAAACGCTGCCCGTTGGCAAGCACCCCTACCAGCTATATTCTTTGGCCACGCCCAATGGCCAAAAAATCACCATCATGCTAGAAGAGCTTCTGGCTCAAGGTTTTGAAGGTGCAGAATATGATGCACACTTAATTAATATTGGCGAGGGCGATCAGTTCAGTAGCGGGTTTGTTGAAGTTAATCCAAATTCTAAAATACCCGCATTGATGGACCACAGTAGCGCAACCCCAACTCGCTTATTCGAATCTGGCGCGATCTTATTACACCTTGCTGAAAAATTTGACTCCTTGGTTCCTAGCGATCCAGCTCTACGAGCTGAGTGCCTATCTTGGTTATTCTGGCAGATAGGCAGTGCCCCATATTTAGGCGGTGGTTTCGGGCATTTTTATGCTTATGCGCCTGAAAAAATCGAATACGCCATCGACCGCTTCTCAATGGAAACCAAACGACAAATGGACGTGCTCGATCAACACCTAGCGAGCAATACTTATATGGTAGGCGAGGAATATGGCATTGCAGATATTGCTATTTGGCCATGGTACGGAAACTTGGCATTAAATAATCAATACGACGCAGCCGAGTTTCTAGATGTAGCGTCCTATAAGCATTTGAATCGTTGGGCTAAAGCGATAGCAGAACGTCCAGCGGTTAAACGAGGGCGCATGGTTAACCGAACATATGGTCCACCAGAAGAGCAGCTTCATGAACGCCATGATGCCAGCGATTTTGAACACCGTACTCAGGATAAGTTAGAGGCCTAAATAACGGCAATATCCGACGAAAGGGCAGCGTTAGCTGCCTTTTTTCGTGAGGCTTGCTATATAAACTGGTTGAGTTAACTCTCCCAATGATTTCAATTGAACGCCCACTCCATTCGGTTGCAGCAATACCGTCTCTAACGCGTCAAGTTCCAATGCTTCACCATCAACTTCAACGGTTTGCGTTTGCTGCAAGGTAAACAACAATATTACATCTGCAAGCAAGGTGAGTTCAAGCGCTTGCCCGCTGGTGCGAGTGTTCCCCTCCGCTCGCCATAAATCTCTATCAACCATCAGGTTAAGCACCTGCACTGGGCCATCTATTAATTCGCAATGCGTATCAGCATCGCCCGGAAAAAGCTTCGGGTCACCTATTTTAGAGGCCGTTAGTTTGGCGTTTTGACTTTCACCCCATTTAAGCAAAAAGCCATTTCCTCGCACTAAAGTAATAATACGATCAACATTGTTGTACGTAGAAAAAGCGCCTGAATGATCAATTTTTGCGGTGGCAAAGCGCCAACCAAATTGTCCGGTTTCGCAATCGGGGTGATTTATATCCATCGCGATATTCCAAGACAAACCTCTGCCATTTAACCAAGGCACTTTCTCATGTTGCTCCAATTTAATTCTTCGGACCATATTTATTTCACTGAAGTCAGTTAACTTTTGTAGAACACCATTTAATCAGAACTGTAATGCAGTTGGAAATAATTTCCTTATAATCACCTTATCGGCGAACGCTATTAATCGCCCCTGTTTAACGACAATCCAAATAATACGAGGAACTCAAGGTGCAGAAAATAACCATCAGCCTAGATCAGATCGAAGCTAAAACCGCGCAATGCTTAACTGCCGCAGGCGCAGAACAATGGATCGCTGACGAAATGGCCAAAGCCGTTAGATACGCAGAGGCCAGAAACAACCCCGTTTGTGGATTATATTATTTGGAAAGCTATTGCACCCACCTACGTAATGGGCGTGTTAACGGCACCGCCACTCCAGTAGTAAGCTCACCAAAACCCGCCGCATTAAACGTTGATGCACAAGATGGTTTTGCCCAGCCCGCGTTTAAAAAAGGCTTGGCTGACGCAGTTGCCATTGCTAAAGAGCAAGGAACCTGCGCCCTATCTATCGCCCACGCTTATACGCCAACCGCCATGGGGTTCTTCACTGATCAAATTGCAAAGGCCGGCTTATTCGGTTTGGGTATGACCAACGCCCCGGCTTGCGTTGCTCCTCCAGGTGGTAACCAAGCGGTGCTCGGCACCAATCCCATTGCGATGTCCATTCCTGCCAGAGAGGGCGGCGTTGCCTTTCAATTTGACCAATCAACCACGGTCGTTATCATTGGCAAGATTCGCATTGCCGCGGCCGCCGGCGAGAAGATTCCATTAGACTGGGCAGTCGATGCCAACGGCCAACCCACTGATGATCCTAACGAAGCCCTTAAAGGCTCATTGGCTTTCTCGGGAGGCTACAAGGGCTATGGTTACAGCTTAATGGTTGAGCTGCTCGCCTCCGCAGTCACTGGGTCGCTAAGCAGCATGACTGCCTCACCCTTAAAAGCCGTTGACGGCCCACCGCACAATTTAGGGCAGTTCTATTTCTTACTAGACCCAACTACTTTTTCCGGAAACAGCTTTTTCGATAATTTAGAGGCCTTAACCGCTGCCGTCGATAGCCAACCCAATGCGCGCTTACCCGGGCCTCCAACCATTAATACTGAACTGGCGGTCAGTACTGAGCTTTGGGATAGTGTTACCCAATGGGCTGAGGGTAATTGGTCGTGAGGATGTGAATACAGGATGACGGCTCGCCGTACGAATCCTTAGTAGGAATACTAGGAAACAATCGGTCCAAGTCGTCTCCTGTGATATCAGCTGCGGGACACCCAACGAATACCCGCAAACCATTTAGAATGCTTTAGTAATAGAGTCGTTCGAAATTTTCTTTACTGAAACCGTTTAATCGCTTATCGTCTATTAATATAACTGGCACACCCTTGCCCCCTATGCGCTGATACCAGCGCTTTGCCTTAGCATTCCGCTCAATATCATATTCTACAAACGCAATACTTTTACTTTTGAAGTAATTTCGCGCCTTCTTACAGTAAACACACCAGCTAGTGGAGAACATAACAACTTCACCCTTCTTCAGCATTTTAGGCTTCGCCATAGAATAAGTGTTCTCCTGAATATTCAACTTCTTTGCTGAATTAGAATCCGGCTTTTTGTCACTAAAATGTACCTTCCCAGCCCCGTCTACCCACTTGTATATTTCGGCGTTACTTGGGTTTACCAAAATTAGTAAAGTAGCTACCAAAAGAAAAAAACATTGAACTCGCATACCATCGGCCCTTAGAAATATCCATGTATTTTAAAAAGAGTACCTTAATGGCATACCAAACACAAATGGGTCATCCGCAGGTTGTCGAAGGCAGAACGGCTACCGATATAGCCTCATTTCAGTTAACAACATCTCCGCACTTCCTATTGGAATAAAACCCATCTCCTCAAGGTCATTTGTCACCTCAACTGGCAACGCTTGATCATCTACTTTTTGATTTAACACCCCACCAAAATAGACTGTTTGCATTAAGTTGGCCTGCTGCATAGCGGTCTTTAATTGACGCGCATACTCTAATGCCACGCCATTATGTGTACTCAGTAATACACGGCTAGGCTCATGCTTTTGCATCGCACTCACTATTTGCTTAACGCCTTGTTCTACGCCTAAATTAATCACCTCAGCACCTGCCAAGTTAAGTAATTTTTCTATCGAGGCGATAGCGTGGGCATGTACATCTGTAGATGCCAGCAATAACTTCACCCCCGCAAACTGCTGTTTGGCATACGGCGCGCTAAACGACTCGGTTAGTTCACTAACGACACTTTGACCAAGTAAGGTGATATCTGTTAACCACGCGGTCTGTGGTTCTAACCCAAATTGATCTTCGAACCATTCTGGCCCCATTTTCTTCAATAGATATAACAAGACCAAGGGGTTCTGGGTATCGATCCCTTCTGCTGCTAATCCGGCCAAAGCGCGATTAAAAATCTGCTCGCCCCCTTCACATACTTCAGAAGCAAAACGCTCGGCCTCAGTAAAATCAACATGGGGGTACAGACGACGGGCCGACAACTCAATTTGACGACCAAGGCGCTGGGCATCATAAACTTCTTCGGCTGATGGAATCCGTACGGCTTCGGTAACGGGTAGTGGCAGTACAGCATGGCCAGTTGGACAATGCAGTTGCGCGAGAATATCCCAAGTTAAATACTCACTCACCACCGCACGATTTCGCTCGAAGTCTTGAGTGAACGACAAAGTATCGCCATAAATCATCGAACCCACGCATTCGCCGCCATGAATTTTATCTAAGGCAAACACCCAACCTGCGCGGCGCACTGGATTGGTCGTTAAACCGCCAATACAGTGACTCAGCTTCGCGCCCAATAGTTCTTCAACAATGTAGCGCTCCAAATAAGCCCAACCGGCAACGGTGCGACAGTCTTTAAACAAGGCGCCGTAACCGTCTTCCAAATAGGAATGCAATAAAGTACCTTGATCTCGAAACTGCCCGAGCAGGGCAATAGCCATGGTGGTCTGTTCCGCAGTGGCGACGGCATCATCCCAAAGCGGTGTCTCAAAGGCAAAGTACTGCGACAAGTTACCAATCGTCGTCACGCCAGCATTCAACGCTAACAAGGTGTTAGTCACGGACGCCGGCATGCCAATCATAAAGTCGCCCATATGCGGCTGAATAGCCGCGCACTGCGTTAAGTCATTCCATTGCTGCGCTTCAGTGATCATCGGACCCGTTTCCGCCGCAGCCAATTGCCGCAACTCAGGCGGCAAGCCCATACGACGGTCTAGGGCTATACCCACTCTATCGAGTTGATGCCCATCGTCGCGTAATTTTTTATCCAAATAAACCAGCGCCGCTTCCGTTTCTGGCCAATCATTAAGACCAATATGCGCATGGTACATAATGGTGCCCGCCGTCATACATTGCTGTTTATAGTCGAGTTCTGACTGGCAACCTACTTTATCTAAAAAGCAGCTTTTGCCGATAGTGATCTCACTACTTAGCTGTTTTGCTCGTGCATATGTTTGCGCGAAGCTAGGGAAGTCGCCCGGGATATCAACAATTTTATGTGACTGCATAGCTATGCAGCCTGTTCAGAGCTATTCAGTGAATTTATGTTGATCAGGAAATCATAGAAGTCTTCTCGCATAAGAATATCATGCCGTAAACGAAACCTAAATTCAAACGCTATACTCAGAAAACATTTAGGTGTCACCTCAGCATGGATTGCTTCACTTTGTTCGCAATGACGAAAGAGTATAAGTGCCCACCAATCCGCGACTTGGCAGCAGCCGAATGGAGTATCGAAATTCAGGTAGCATTTGCCAGGACGGCCGAGAATATAAAGTGGGAGGCGATCAACGCAGGAAGCGTTGTTGAGCCGTCACCTGAAATTCGGTGCGTGAATGTGGTTACCCGTAGGGCTGCGAATTCAGGAGCAAACGGTTTGGTTACTCTTATCTAATAGTATTGCCTAGACAAAAGTGACTCGCCGACGGGGCAAAACGTAGCTCTAAATTAAATTGAAGAAGCTAACCTACGATTGTTACCCTTATTTTTCAGCATACCTTTCTCATTTCCCCTTAGCAAAACAAATACACAGGTTCTAATCCAGAAGCACGACTTGAGAATAATCCCTTCTAAAAGTTAACTATAGTAAACTTTATATTGATATCTTGATGAAAAAGGCCATAATAGCTATGCAATCATATGAACGGTACCGACTAGTCGGTGTGGTTGTACCGCCTAATATAGGTTTTCAGCAGGTCTGAAAATAACCAAGAGTTCCGGAAAACCCGCCTCGAGCGGGTTTTTTAATGCCCAGGCTTCGTATCTTTTCCCGCTTGTTTGTTATAAGCAATCACCCTTAAGCGAATTTTCCTTTTCCTAGGCTGCTTATTTTTATAGTCACTTGTTCTCACATACGCACTTTGAATTATAAGGTTTAACCAACCCTTTCTAATTGAGCGTGTCACATCAAAGTAAACTTCATATTCAGTCGGGCTACCATCTGAATCAAGTTTTTTAATCGTAAAAAAATTACCATGTTGTGTATGCCAGCATTGGCTCTCACCTAGTTTTTTTACTATTTCCGGTAATTCGAAAGAATAAATATATCGACTAGAACAAAATAACCGCTTTTCTATAGGCCCAAAATACCAACCATCTTCTGGTGGTTTCTCTTGATTCGTAGATCTACGCGTAAAACAATGCATACTGAAGGTGACATGAAACTTATACTCTTCAAATCCCTC
>JBLIOD010000079.1:0-9665 GCA_047639475.1 Gammaproteobacteria bacterium | reverse complement strand
TTTGTCGCGGGCCAAAGCGCGCTCCTGAGCGATTAGACGTGCCAATGTCAAACGGTACCCCCACGAAGCCAACATCAATGCCCTTGGCCGTTGCTACGTGCGGTAAACGCATCATGGTCGCAATGCCACCGAATCGAGGCATGTCATTGCCGCCTAGGGGTTGGTTTAGATCTTTAGTCATGTTGCCGTCGATAGTGAGTTGTTGGTGAGGTTGCGGATGAGATGATTGGTGCAATCGTTATTGGTAGGCGCCTACCAATACTTTGTAAAGCTTACGTAGCGCTTGAAACATCGGCCCCGCTTTGCCTTCGCCAATGGTATGGCCATCAATTTCCTTTACCCAGGTTTGTGCACCAAAGGTGCCGGTTACAAAGGCTTCATCAGCGGTATAGACATCGGTTAGAGAATAGTTCTTCTCATAGACCGGTATGCCATTGTCGCGACAAAGGTGAATCACTTTTTTACGGGTGATTCCTGCCATACAATAGTCACCGCTAGAGGTCCATACTTCACCATCACGCACGATAAAGAAGTTTGTAGAATTGGTGGTATTCACAAAGCCATAGGGGTCGAGCATTAACGCTTCGTCAGCGCCTACCTTTAATGCGTGGTTAAGCGCAATAATACAATTGAGCTTAGAGTGCGTATTGAGCTTTGCGTCTTGTGTCATCGGCAGGCCGCGGTAAAAAGGCACGGTGTGCAGTCGCAGTAACTGATCTTCAAACTGTTCTGACACCTTGCTGTGTTCAGCGATAATGACAATAGTGGGCCCGTCTTGGCTTAATCGCGGATCCTGAAAAGGCTTACGTTTAACACCGCGGGTGACCATTAGTCGAACATGTACATCGTGGTGCATATCGTTGGCAGCCAATGTATCTTGTACCGCTTGGATAAGTTCGGCTTTACTTAAGCCAATGTCCATGTCCAAGGTCTTGGCCGCATCGTATAGGCGACGGATATGTTCGTCTAGAAATGAGAGCTTGCCATGATACAGTCTTAATCCTTCCCATACGCCATCGCCAAGCATAAAGCCGCTGTCATAGACGGATACCACTGCCTCGGGTCGTGGTACGATGTTGCCGTTCACATAAATTTTTATTTGATCATTTCGATCATCTTGTTCTGCGTCGTGTGTGCTCTGTCTATTGCTCATTTTATGATTCTAGGTGTTTACATATTTAAAGTGTTATCTGCCCTTTGAGGAACAGCTTAGCCTGGCCACTCATTTTGACTCGGCTCCCATCTAGTGTACAAGCCAGCTCTCCACCGCGTGGGGATAACTGGCGTGCGCTCAATGTTTGTTTGTTCAACTGTTCAGCCCAATAAGGCACCAAAGTACAGTGTGCTGAACCGGTTACTGGATCCTCAGGAATGCCTGCATTCGGCGCGAAAAAACGTGAAACAAAATCGCATTGTTGTCCTGGAGCTGAAACGATCACTGCGAAATAATCAGTGATTTCGGCAAGCACACTTAAGTCAGGAGACAATTGTTTTACCTGACCTTCGCTTTCAAAAATGAGTAATAAGTCTCTGGCACCTAAAACCTGACTGGGTTTAATATCAAACGCGCGCTCAATTATCTGGTCAATGTTTTGGTCGCTAACGGCGCTGGGAGCTCTGGCAGGGAAGTCCATTTGCAAGCTGCCATTATCGAGTAAATCCACGACAAGGGGGCCGCTCATAGAGTTAAATTGAACGCGCTGACTGTCCCACCCTAAATAGTGAAATACCACAAAAGCGCTGGCCAAGGTCGCGTGGCCGCATAAGTCAATTTCAACTGCAGGGGTGAACCACCGTAAGTCAAACTCTTCACCTGACCGTAGAATAAAAGCCGTTTCAGCTAAATTGTTTTCCGCCGCAATGTTCTGCATAACAGTATCTTCTAACCACTCGTCCAAAACACAAACCGCTGCCGGATTGCCTTTGAATAATTGGTCAGTAAATGCGTCTATTTGATAACAGTCGATAGTCATGTTTGAACCTCGTCTAATTAGGGTGCTGGCTAAGCCTAAGCGAATGAACTCATGCCAACTTGGTTCCATTTGGCACGCTTTGGTCTGGCACTGCGAGGACTACCTTACCATCTTCCTGGTGAAATCCTGTGACCAGGCATTGTGATTGTATGGGGCCAATTTGCTTCTCTGGAAAGTTTACAACGGCGACCACTTGTTTGCCGACTAAAGACTCTAGCGTGTACAAATCCGTTATTTGCGCGCTGGATTTTCTAACCCCAATGACTTCGCCAAAATCTACATGCACAATGTAGGCTGGATTACGCGCTTCGGGAAAAGGCAGCGCCTCGATGACGGTGCCTACGCGCAATTCAACTTGGGTGAACTCGTTCCAACTAATTTCTTTCATGTTTTGCTGTGGGTGGGTGCCGGCATTTAACGGCGGTCTATTTTGGTTGACAGGATAATCGCCGTGTCGGTGGACTTAATGCCCTTGAGTAAACCAATCTCATCAAGGGTTTTGTCTAAAGCGCTGGCACTGGGCGCGGTCACAATGGCGATTAAATCAATTTTACCGCTCACTGTATAGAGCGTTTCAATCCTTGGGTTGTCTTCAAGTGAACTTATGATGTCAGCGCTGTGTGCCGGCTCAACGGCTAAGTTGACGTGGGCGTGAATCGCATTGTCTAAATAGGGCTCGCCGAGGCGCAATGCGTAACCGGTAATGACGCCTGTTTTTTCCAAGCGCTGCAAGCGCTGTTGCGCGGTAGTTCTTGATACGCCCAGTTGCCTAGCCAGTTCACTGATTGACAATCGAGCGTTGCTTCTCAGCGCCTCTAGTAATGCTTCGTCTTTAGGATTAAGTGCTCTCATCATTCAATTATAGTCATATTGACTATAAAAATAATCATATTGATGAAAATAAAAGTTAATAAACTAATAAATGTAGCTATTTTGCGAAGTTATTGAGGCCGATAATCTTTACTGAGTGTAAACCTTGGTGAGAAAAACTAATGAACCAGATGACACAACCACTAAACAAAGCCTTCCAACCATACCGCTATGCTGACGCCGCACAGTACATAGAATTAAACCCTCTTAGCGAGCCAGCCTATCTATTTAGCGATGCGGCACTTACCGCGCGTGTTGGCGAGTTTCAACAACACTTTAAGGGCGAGCTAAGTTACGCCGTAAAAGCCAATCCTGAGCCCTTGTTGCTAGACTGTTTGTGGAACGCTGGAGTCAACAGCTTCGATGTGGCTTCAGTAGGTGAAATAGCACTTATCAGTAATCGATTTGAAGGTGCGCAGTGTCATTACAATAATCCAGTCCGCTCGGATGAAATGACAAACATCGCCGCACACCAATATGGAGTGCGTTCTTTTGCGGTAGATGACGAAGCAGGGTTGTCCCAACTGGCGGCGTTAGGCTTGTCGAATGTTGAAGCCAGCATCCGTTTTAAACTCGATCATTTTGATGCCGCTTATGATTTCGGCAGCAAGTTTGGTGCTGACGTGGTTCAAGCTACCCAATTACTACAACGGGCAGAAAGATTGGGCATGCGATGTTCGTTAACTTTTCACCCGGGATCGCAATGCACTGACCCTGCAATGTATGAAAAGCACATTGAAGCAGCAGCCAAAATCAAAAATGATTCAGGGGTTGTGCTGTGCCGCTTAAATGTAGGGGGTGGTTTTCCGTTGCCTTATGAGAATACGCAGATTGGCGTGTTAACAGATTACATGAGTGTTATTCATACGGCTGTGGCAGTCCATTTTGGCGATGAAGCCCCTGCGTTATTATGCGAACCAGGACGTGCCCTAGTGGGATCATGCACTTCCTTATTGACCCAAGTTATCCGCGTGCGTGAAAACGGCGCCGTTTTCATTAACGACGGAATATATGGTGGCTTGCAAGAGCAAATGATGGTGCGGTTAGATTTGCCTTACCGTGTTTGGCGAGAGGGGAAGGTGGTTAATATGTCTGCTATGGGTGCACATAGCTTAGCTGACGCTACTGTATTTGGACCAACCTGTGATCCGATAGATCGATTGCCTAATAAGTTGGCTTTTCCTGTGGATATTCAGGCGGGAGATTTTATAGAGTTTGGCTTAATTGGGGCTTATGGGTCGGCTACGGCTACTGGGTTTAATAGTTTCGCTTCAGAGCGATACGTAGAGGTGCAGTCAGGGTATTTTGAACTCGCTCACTGAAAGCACAAGCGTAGTAAGCTCTCCAGCTCAATTCGGCATTGCGAGGGAAGCGCGGTAATCGATGGCTGAAAGACCTTGCGCGTTTGCATTGGATAAATACAGGCAACATGAATATCGTTGAAGGTCAATAGTATGATAAAACAGCTTGGTTGGTTTCTACCTAAATGCGACGGAGCCCTCCTATGTTTAAAGCGCCAAAATCTGAAATTCACCCATTAACAGCCCCGCTGATCAATATGACTAAACGGACCTTGCTGGTTTTATTAATATTAGTAACCAGCTTGCCTATTGCTTGGGTTTATTGGGCCAGCTCTAAGGTTCAACTGGCGCAGTACACCACAGATTTACCCGAGTGTGAGAAAATATGGTCAGCTCGCGGTGTATACAATGCAAGAGAGGATCAGAACTCTATTGAGAGTATTGGCAAAGCTTTTGCTTTAGGCGCTGTCGGTGCTGAAGTGGATGTTTTTTATGATACGACTCTAGAGCGGTATATAGTCTCTCACGACTATCCGTACAATTTAAAAAACGGGGAAGTGCTTACGCTGGAATCTTTGCTTGCTGGGATAAATAGCGTTGGCTACTTATGGTTAGATTTTAAGAAACTACGCCATCTTGAGGGTGGACGACTGAAAAGCGCTATTAATCGCTTGTCAAAAATTTCTGATGAATATGATCTCAGTCGACTCATTTATGTTGAAGGATCAGACCCTATTAATTTGGGCGCTTTTTCTGCCGCTGGTTTTAACACCATCTTTGATATCCATCCATTGCCGTCAAGTAATTGGCTGTCGGGCTTTGTTCTCGCCGTCTATAAATCAGTATTTCACTGGAATGGTTTCACCGTGATGTCGGTTCAGTATGCCAATGAAGCGTTAGTCTTGTTTGATCAGACAGCCGCTTCTCGCCTTGGTGATGTGCCGCTATTTGTCTATCACGTTCCAGATACGGTTGAAAATATCAATCGATTGCGCCAACTAGATAACGTTAAAGCCTTTCTGGTAGGGCGGGGTTTAGGTATAGACCGGTTTAACTATAACCAGTGTTTCTGAATTTGGGCTAGCTACTGGTACATCCGGTTTTGGTAGATATGCTGCAGAGACAAAAGCATGGCGAGTGCATCTTTGTTGAGTTCGTGGTCTTGCTCCGCGGGTAACAAATTATCAGATTGATCTAACAGAAAAGTTTGTGCTTGTTGATTCGGCTGCAAAATGGCAATTTTGTCTTTCTTGCGCAGCCCATAGGTGTCGTGATATTTGAAATACGAAAAGGTCGCTTCTGGCTGACTGTAGATAGAATGCCCCATGATGGGATGCGTCGCTGATATACCTAATAGGTCGACCAGTGTGGCCAGAATATCCGGCTGGGAGACGCGGCGCTCTATCGATCTCGGTTGGATGCCGCCGCCCATTATTAAAGCCGGAATTCGGTACATGCTCACGGGTATCTTGTCATCACCGTAAACTCGAACGTTATGGTCAGCGACGACCGCAAAAATGGTGTCCTCCAAATAACCGTTTTTACGTGCGCGATCGATCAATACTCCGATAGCGTGATCAGCAAACTTTATGGTGTTTTTAACGTGCTTTGTCGGTACTCCCGCAACGGGCTCTATGATATTTTCTGGGTACTCGAACGGGCTATGGTTGGTCGCGGAGAAAACTACCGAGACAAATGGTTGTGCTTGCCTATTCCAGTTATTAAAGTATTCATCGGCCTTGATGACCAAATCTAAATCGCTTACGCCCCAAGTTCCGCTGAAGATGGGGTCCTCAAAGTCAGATTCTTCGATTATTCTATCGAATCCGTTTCCAGAGAACCAAGATTTCATGTTATCAAAGCGACTCTCGCCGCCGTAGAAGAAGCTTGATTGATAACCAAACTGTTTGAGTAATGTAGAGATGTTGAAAAAGCCTTCTTGGGCTTTATCTCGTTTAACCACACCGGATCCGGCTAAGGGTGGGAAGCCTGCGACTAATCCGGCGATTCCATTGATACTTCTGGTGCCGCTGGCGTAGGCGTTTTTGAAATAAATCCCTTCTGTTGAAAGTGCGTCTAAATTTGGCATAAGGCCTATCTCGCCGCCTAGTGAGCCTACATGCTGTGCACCTATGCTCTCTTGAATAAAGATCACTAAATTCTTTGGTTTGCTTGTGGGGAAGTGGCTGTCTACCTGTCGGTTTAACATACTCTTGCCAGAGATCTCTTCAATATCCATCAGCTTAGCAAAACGCCGTAATGCTTCTTGTGTAGCCATCTTGCCATATTGTTCAGCCTCAAAGTTGTTTCCGACCCTTGAATAGAGGCTATAGGCGACATTGTGAAAGCTGTTTTTGGTCAGCTCGTTAATAATCTTAGAATCAGATATGATGGCGTCTGAAGGGTTCGCTGGACGGTGATCGAATGAGCTTCTTATGCCCAGCACTAACATCAATAGAATGGGAACGAATAAACAGCATCTTAGAAAATAATGCTGTTGGAAGCAGGGCTTTGCTTCCAGTAGTGGACTTCTAAATAGCGTTAGCGAAGCTAACACAATGAGGCCTATTAATATGGCTAGATAAAACTTTTCGGTGGCCCAAATCATCCCGATTATTTCTTTGGGATATTCGAGATACTCTAGAAACAAAGAGTTGGGCCGAACGTCGTATTCGTTTACAAAGGGGAAGGTCGCTACCTCAAAAAATATGAGAATAGTAATCACTGAAAATAGATAAGCTTTGAGAATACGACAGATGGTACCGGACAATATTCTCGGCACGAAACAGAGGAATAAAGCGGGTATCAGCAAGAACGTGCAGGCAACAATAGCATCCAGCCTAAGGCCATAGATAAATGCCTGACCAATTAAGAGAAAATCACCTGGGAGCCGCTCGTATAGCGTTAGGGACAGCAGTAAGCGTCCAGAAAAAGGGATCAGAAGTAGCAGGCAAAACAACCCGAAAAGGTATTTAATAACACTCCCTTTTCGTTCGGTAAATAATTCAGATGTTTCTATATTTTTAGAAGTTATAAACATAAATTAAAGTGTAGGTTTAGAGGCTGAGTTTCTCAAAAATTGAAGTGTAGATCATTGGCCGTATGTCTCATTATGACATTGAGGCGTTGTTTCAAAACGTGTGGCATTGCTAGGCTTAGAGCTTAGACGCGTATGCCAATTAAGTAACGCGTCTTGTTACAATCATTACCGGTATTCAGTCGAATAAGCTTTTCTCTAAAATAGCAGAAATGGAGCGTTCGAACCAACTTGGGTTATTTAAGAGCGAGTTTGAAATTTTTCTTTGTTCCATGGAAATAACAAATTTAGAAATACCACTGAGCTAATGGCGATCTCGTTCATTTCTCCACGCTTTGAGGAATCGATTAGCAATTCAACGATAATCAGCACCACGAAGTAAGCGATTATTTGATAATTCTGCGGACAGGGAAAAGCCAAGCGATCAAGCACGCTACGGACGCCAATTTTTTTACGATACAACGGCGTTAATACGGCCAAATACAATAAGAAAGCCAAGGTAAGGCCTTGAGCAAAAACCAATTTGTTAATTTTTACGCCGTTAATACGCAGGTTATGCAAATTCATTTCACCTTGAACATTGTTTTCCGCAAACCATTCGCTGGTTTCAATATCGAAGATTCGTTGCCCCCATGAAATTTCTTCCCCCGCCCCAAACATAAACACGATGGTGATAAAAGCCAACACCGCCATGAACAGAGCATCACGTTGCCCCCATAGCGATTTGATTCGATAAACACAAGCCCCGGCGCAAGATAGCAAAGCGAGCACAGTTAACCATTCAATAAAACCATCCTCTACGACATAGCTTTCTCGATAAAAGGTCTCATCATAGTGTGATAACCCAAGGCCTATTAGCAGTAGAGCTAAAACAGTGGCTAAAATGGTTTTTTCAGTCGTCGACAACATGTTAATAATCTCGTTTGTTTGAGTGCCGAAGTTTCAAAAGGCCAGTAGCTAGCTTTTTCAGCAAGTGTGTAAGTGAATAAATGAAAACCAGTGGATCCATGACGTAATCCCAAAGGTTAACTGACGGTAAGATTTTAAGATAAAAAGCGATAACTGAACAGACTAATAGTGCTGTCAACAAATGCCAAGCGCGCCACAGGCTAACCATGGTCCACAGCATCAAATACAAAGGCAGAATAGCGTAGCTTGCTGAACCCGTGTATCCAAGACGATAAGGATCAAACAAGGTCAAACCGCTCGCCAATGGATACAACAGCAACCCAGTGATGGCGAAAAAAATGGTCAGAACTAACCATTGGTGTGATGACTGCCAGAGTTCCGTTAAGACTTTGCTGTGGGCGCCCGAGCAACTTAGCACTATGCAAGCAATCAGCAACAAACCAGTTGAAATGCTTAAGTGGCTAGTGATTGAAAAAATATAAGCGCCAATGACCAGATTGTTGAGCGGCACCATGGCGGTAATAAGTGCCAAGGCTATTACGCCTACCAATGCGCTCTTAGGTAGCCATCGTCGCGCTAATTTAACTAGAAAAGCGATATACAGCAGCGTTGCTGAAAAAAGCTCGATCTCTGTCCACATTATGCCTGTCACAATGCCGTCATCCTTTCAGCTAGCCACCGTTGATTAAAGCGCACATGCTTAATGTGCTTTCTATTGGCCGTGTACAGCACATGGTAGTCACCGTCGGAGGACTGTCTCAACGCTGGGTAAGAAAACCGGTATTTGGTCTCTACGGTATTTTTCTCTTGTTCGATCTCGTGTACCAAATGCCATGTCTCGCCGTCGTTAGTGCTTGCCAATAACGATAAATTGTTACGGCCAGCGTGGATGTTATTGCCTACTAACAATAATTTACCACCAGATAAACTGACCCCAGCAATCGCGGAATTAGGATTAGGCAATTCACTCAATGTTGCCGCAGACCAGGTTTGCCCTCCGTCAGCTGTACGGGTTTCAAAAAGCGTGCTATCCGCAGCGCCGGTGGCATTTCGAAGATATACCACTGCGCTGTTTTCGTTGCTGGGTAGCAAGATGGGTTGCAAAGCGCTGCGCCCAGAAGTAAGCCGTTGCTTGTCGAGCACTTTACCCTCAGGGCTTAAACGCAGCAGCTCCCCAAATTTCCCGGTCAATTCGTGATACACCGGCAAGCCGATGCTGCCATCGGCATATAAGAAGGGTGCGCCTTTAATGAGCGTGCTCAAGTTGAAAATAGGCGAAGTAATCAATCGCGTCGGCTTTGACCAATCTTGGCCGTCATCATCTGAAGTGATGAAGTTGATACTGCTACCTGACCAACCGCCGACGGATACGCTCACAAAGAACAACCATATCCTGCCTTCTCCGTCACGCATGCTCACTGGGTTGCCAAGTTTACGAAGATAAATAACGAGTTGTTGGCTCATGTCGCGCCTCTCAATTAAGACGCGCTCGTCTAGCCACTCATTCGTTTCACTGTTTAGCTCAGCGGTAAAAATAGATACATCTTTGGCGCCTTCACGTTCACCGCCATACCA
>JBLIOD010000078.1:0-9714 GCA_047639475.1 Gammaproteobacteria bacterium | reverse complement strand
GCGGTCGCCCAAGTTAAAAATAAACTTGTCTGTTGCGACTGGATCGACGTCAAAAAGCCGCAGTTCTTCAATGCCTACGATCGACTTGAACGCTAGCGCCTGAAACTCGGCCTGCGCACCATTGCCAATCAATGCCATACACTTTGAATCTTTACGCGCAAGGTATTTAGCCGCCATTGCCGATGTGGCTGCGGTTCTAAATGCCGTCAAGATGGTCATTTCTGAAAATAACAATGGATAACCCGTGCTTACCTCAGATAACACACCAAACGCTGTAACGGTTTGTAAGCCCTCTTTCATGTTCTTGGGATGGCCGTTTACATACTTGAAGCCATATAACTCGCCATCACTGGTCGGCATTAGCTCAATAACGCCTTGATCGGAGTGTGCTGCTACTCTCGGTGTTTTATCAAATAGTTCCCAACGCTTGAAGTCTTCCTCTAGGTACTCCATCACACCCGATAGCATTTTTTCAGTACCGATCTTAACCACTATTTTCATCATGTGATCAACACTGACAAAAGGCACGGTGTTAAGTGATTGCTGTGAACTTAAGTTAATAGCCATGGAATTTTATTCTCAAAGGTAAATGTTAGTTAAATAATCTATGTGTTGAATTTTATCTTCTCTAGTTGTTACTTAAAATGACAATAATTTGTAATAAATGAAGCTATTTTGTTATTATTAACAGGTAAAAATAACAATATGCGCAATAGAAATGATTTTTGGCAAAACTATCCATCACAAACATACCTACGACAATCTGGATAAAGAAATTATAGGGCTGCTGCGCAATGATGGCAGGGCATCCTTGTCTGATGTCGCTAAGAAACTCAACGTTTCAAGAGGGACCGTGCAAAATCGCCTGGATAAGCTACTAGAGTCAGGGGCTCTATTGGGCTTTACCATTCGAATTCGAGAAGACTATGGGCTAGATACCATCCGCGCTGTGATGATGATAAAGGTAGAAGGTCGATCAACTGCTCAAATCATCCAAAAGTTACGTGGCTTTCCTGAACTCATCACTTTACATACGACAAACGGCGCCTGGGACTTAATTGCTGATATACAATCCACGAGCCTGTCTGATTTCGATCGCATACTGGCTGAAGTTCGCGTAATTGATGGGATTTTAAATAGTGAAACCAGTATCCTATTAAGCTCCGTTTAAGCTGTATAAAATTGGCTACCGCCTCTTTACATCAGTATTAACTGTTGAGTTGGCATTAGGCTTAGCGTATTGGTTAAATAACCAATTGCGTTGTTGGTCTATTTACATTTTCAATTCCCGTAGATATCACTATATTGAAGTTCGAGAAACTTGGCTCCGCAGTCCTTTTTAGCATGGCTCTTTTAGCCTCATCGCTTTCAATTGCTGCGCCTTTTAAAATTGCGTTTATTTCTGACGGGGCTGATGAAGCTGTTAGAGTGCAGAATTTAATAATTGATGAACTATCACCACTCCTCGGCGAATCCGCCGGGCTTGAGTTTGTAAATATAGTCTCCACCCCCTCCCCTGAGGCGTTTGAACAACAATTTGAATTCGCCAATGCGAACC
The DNA here is from genome assembly GCA_047639475.1 of Gammaproteobacteria bacterium. Lineage (GTDB taxonomy): Bacteria > Pseudomonadota > Gammaproteobacteria > Arenicellales > Poriferihabitantaceae > JAAELZ01. The sequence goes on along the minus strand of JBLIOD010000078.1, from coordinate 8,156 downwards.
AAGATATCGAAGCCATCATTGCTCCTGGTTTCCTGGGAAGTCAGTTTATTTACAATTTAACCCAATTTGACAAACCCACTTTTTTGTCATGGATAGTAGACCCCAATTTAATGGGCAGTGAACTCAAAGCGGACACGAATAATCTGCATTGGTTGAGCACACGCAACGATGTGGAAAGCACCTTTGCAACCATTGCACAGGTTATAGGGCCAAAACCGGTTACTTTATTGGTTGATGAAGGTGGTGCAAATTTGGGGCAAGCATTTTTTGATGGCCTTAAAGTCAATGCGCAAAAGTTTGGACTGACCTTATCGGTTACGGTACTAGATCCCGCCAGACCCACCATCGCATAAATAAAACCTGATATCGCCATGGTTTTATTACCGCCCCTTCGCAATGGACCAGCTAACGTTATTAAGCAGCTGCAAATCGGCAACAAACCGGTATTTTCCTTTGAAGGTCCACAAGCGGTAATTGAAAGCGCAATGATGACAGATCTAATCGACGCCAACGAATCCCTAATAGCGCGCAGCATCGCACTAGATATATACGGGCCTTACAAGGAGAAAAACTCGAACCGGGCCCGCACTGGCTAGAGTCGGAGCACCATCTCATCTTAAATCTCGCTGCCGCGCAGCGCATGGGCGTTAATTTTCCCATAGATGTTATCTCTTCAGCTACCATGGTCGGCTTTGCCAACTTAAAAATTGAAAGCATCACCTTGGAATAAGCAATGCAGTGGGTATTGGGTAAAAACCCGAGATTGGCCCAATCTAGGAACGGAATTGACTTGGAAAATGAATCAGTCATTCAAAGAGAGTCTGCCCTTTCCACGCAATTTAATGCCGCACTCAGTCACACACGAAATAGCAGCAGTGGCAATACGGTCACCTCTGTTATCCTGACCAAAATACCCGAGCGACAATTAATTACTCACAAGGATTTTATTAAATTGTAGACCGCACGAATCTTGAAACCGCTAAACTCAACAAGCAAACACAAATTTACCTAGATCAAGCCAACCAACAAAGCGCAGTGATCAACACGCTCAATGTGTTTTTACAGGTGCTTATTTCTGAAGCCAGTTTGGCGGCACAACAAGAAAACGTGGCCTAGCACGCTCAAACTTCTCGATGGCCCAAAAACGTGTCAAGCTCTCTACGACAAAGCCTAAGTGGGTCAGTCGTTAGTGACTTTAGAGACGGCGAAAATAGAATCCAGATCACCTTAATCACCACAGGCACTGAGCGACAAGACTTACAACTCATAAACGACTTAACCGTTAATTCACAGTCAGGTGCCAATGTGAAGTTGGCGCAAGTTGCCGACACCAACGTGCAGTGGTCAGCCTCTAACATTTTACCTAGAGACACGGTAAGGACCATGGCAGTTTCAGCCACCCTATTCCCTGATTACACCACCACAATGATTAATCAAACGTTTAATCCCTGGTTAGCTGATTTTAAGTCTGATTTGCCCGCGGGGTACGGCATCGAAATTGGCGACGAATCGGAGTCATCAGGTGACGCCAACCAATCAATTATGGCTAAGTTGCCACTGGACATTATTTGCATCGTACTGCTATTAGTTGGACAGTTTAATTCCTTAAGAAAAGCCACCACCATCATGCTCACCATCCCCATGGGCGTCATTGGTATGTCTTAGGGTCTATGGATAGCTGGCACTACCTTCCGCTTTTTACCATTCTAGGCGTTTTGTCATTGGCCGGCATCTTCATCAATAATGCGATCGTGCTGATAGACAGCATCGACAGCTATCAAGAACAAGGCCTCAATGCGTGGGAGGCGATCATTTCGGCAAGTGAATTAAGGCTTCGGCGAATTTTACTCACAACCGCTACCACCTGCGGCGGCATGCTTCCCTTGTGGATGGGCGGCGGCATGTTCGAGACCATGGCAGTCACGATATTCCTTGCGCTACTTTTTCGCTCCGTTATAACCTTAATCGCGCTACCGGCTTTGTATGCAATCTTCTTTAAGGTTTCTGGCCCAGCTAAACCCATTACTGCTTAGCCAATTGCGGCCTCTTTGGCTATGAATAAAAAGCCAAGTATTGATTAGCCACCCACTTGTGAAAGTGGTGTGAACAAATATCTAAGGTCGGCGAAAAGGCACCGCCGCTATAGCCTGGTGATGAGCGCCCTAACTGCATCCGTTCGCAAGGATCAATATCTTCGTCGAACACCTCCATCCAATTAACGCCAGTGACTTCTCTAAGATCAGCGAGGTCAGCATCCGTGGCTGCGTCACCGCAATAGAAAATCTTCACTTCTTCACGGGTAGTGATGGGTGTCTCTGGATGAATGATCATCGCAAACACATGGTTGGCTTGAAAGCCCAATAATAAATTTGGGTACAAGGCCGGATAATCTCCGGTGCTTATTTCTAGTTCATCCCAATCGGGAAACATCGGTAAGCTTTTACCATCACCAAACTGCGGATCAAAAGTGGAGGTTACCTGACCGGCAAGCTTCTCACCGTGCACCAAGGGTGCGTGCTCACTCAGCGGTGAATAAGAGTTAAGCCCAGGATGTATTGAGGGCAAATGATAGGCTTCTAGATAGTTTTCGATCGCAAACTTCCAGTTAGCTTGCAGAGTGATAGACATGTTGTCACTCACTTCCTTAGGTGCTCTAAGCATGGCTTCACCTGAATCGCCCATAAAAGCGTTAGCGCGCTCTATGGCATCTCTGGCGTCAACTTCAAATGCAGGCGCCTCTCCCGATAGATTGATGAATAAGATGCCCATCCAACTATGCGACCGAATTTCTTTTAAACCCCGTTCCTTATTGCACACGTCAGGGTGAGTATGAACACCAATACCGCCAATATGCGGCGTAGCGACTAAATCACCTTCTACGTTATAGGTCCAAGAATGATAGGGACAAACGATTAAGCCATTACTGTTAGTGGGTTTGTCCACCAACTGCATGCCGCGATGGCTGCACACGTTATGAAATACGTTGATAGCCCCTTCTTTTGATCGTGTTATAACTATTGGCACACCCATAAAGCTTTGCGGCCTTATATCGCCCTGCGAAAACTCATCTATAAACGCCACAGCAACCCAGGTTTTAGCCAAAATATTGTCGCGTTCGAACTCAAATAGCACTTGGTCTGTATAGGTCTTGTTGGGCAATCCCGTTGCCGTTGCAATAGGCTGAAAGACAGATTGAAGTTCTGCTTCTTCAATTCGTGATTTTAGGCATGTAGCAGTGGAATTCATTTAAGCCCCTCTAAGACGTTAGGTGTTTTCTATTTTTTATAAGCCGGGTTACGCCTCCGACCTATTCGTAAATGCATACATTAATTATAAACGAGGTCTATAACGCCAGTGTACGAACATTGTTTGTGCAAAGGCATTAAAACTATTTGTGCAGAGGTCGATACTTAGCTGTCGAGAACAGAATGGACTTGCGTCAATAGCTGATTGGATGGAAAAGGTTTGTTTAATAGAGTCGACGCAAACGTGCGGTCTGTCTCGTTCATTTCCGCCAAGTCCGAATACCCACTCACGAGCTGCACTTTAACCCCAGCCCCACACGTCAGGGTAGTTGCACACATTTTAAATCACAAGGGGCGGCGGAGAAACTCTCATGCCAAAGTACAGCCTAGAAAAAAAAGAAGCTGTTTTATCTAAATTATTATCACCCAATAATCAGTCCTTCGCAGAAATTTGGCTGGCCCTGTTTTCGCGGTTACAAAGAATTAACGGATGACGAAATCAAGCAGCTTAATGACTTGGTTCAGTGACGCTAAACCAGTGTGTAATGTCATAATGCGCTTTTCTGTTATCGTTACTCCATAAATGTAAATATAATGAAGTCGAAGCGATCAAAATTGAACCTGATGCATTACGCTTTTTCTGTTACGTAAACCTTTGATTAGAAAAGTCATCGTAATAAACCCAAACTCGAGATAATGAACCATGACCGAAGACTCAAATGAAGTAACCATTGCCTTTTTAGAGGCGTTTGCCGATGCCTGGAATCGCCACGATATAGAGGGCCTCATGTCGTTTATGACTGCAGACTGTTTATTTGAAACTTCAGGGGGAGAGCACGAACGGGGCACTCGATGTCTAGGAGAAGAGGCTGTTCGCGCAGGATATTCGAAATCTTGGCACGATTACCCTGATGCGCAATGGAACAATACACATCATTTCGTGCAAGGAAATCGAGGCGTTTCAGAATGGGTATTCACAGGTACCAACCTAGCGGGAAAAAGGTCTGAAGTTGCAGGCTGCGATATTTTCACCTTTCGCGATGGGAAAATATTGATCAAAAACTCCTATCGCAAGAATCGCCCCCTATTTTAAGCGCAGCGGTTTGATTTCGAAATGCGTCTCACGGTGCATCCAAATGGGATATGTTGGCGTTTCCTACCATTTACACACAGAATCAGATAAGGTATTACCATGATTACACTACCTCAACTTACCGAGTTCTTTGGCTGGGCAGCAATACTAAATATTGGCCTACTTGTATTAACGACGTTAAGCATTGTGTTGATGAAGCAGACAATATCTGCCCTGCATAGCAAACTGTTTGGTTTGAATAAGGAAGAATTGCCTCAAGTGTATTTTGACTATCTCGCAAGATACAAAGCATTGTCGCTAGTATTTAGCGTTGTGCCCTACCTGAGTTTGAAGTTAATGGGCCTGTAACGGCTGACAACTAGTAGCTTAAGTCGACTTTGCGCTGATAACTCGGGTTAAACACTTATGCCGATACTTAGGTATCCATACGAAATGATACATAAGTCGATATACATGATGCGTATTTCTTTGAAGTTCCATGTGCGCAATAGCCAAAAATGGGGTAAACCCCATTTTTGGCTATTCAGCACGGGGGCGAGCCCCAAGATTTTCGCTCTGTGAGTTAAACCGCATAAACGAAAGACCTAGCGTCATCCGTACACGTTCACAATATGGCTGATGCAAGTTAATGATTGACCATACAGATAGAGTGGTTAGTTTTAGCAGGATGAAGCGCTACCGTACCCAACAAACACAGAGTAGAAACAACCGGCCTATGCTTGGCTAAAATAAGCTCCAGCGGTTATTTTTCTTCAGCTTTGCCGAACATTGCTTGTACTGCTGGTCAAATAACTTCGCGCGGGAATCTACCCGTTTCGCCGTGTTAATCAACCAAGTTTTATTCTTATACGTTCCCCTGGCATAACCACCCTGCCCCTCATGGTAATTGAGATAATGTTTATATCCATCGGTTTTAGGGATTTTGTGTCGAAGTGTGGTCGCATTCATATACCACTGGATAAAGTCAACGGCATCGCCAAAGTTATCTCGGCGACTGATTACAGAGCCCGCTTGCTTTTTGTAGCTTGCCCAAGTCGAATCTAATGCCTGTGAGTAGCCAAAAGCACTGCTGGGCCTACCATAGGGAACAATACCCAAGAAATACTGCATACGCGGCTTTGCACGGGCTTTAAAAGCGGATTCCTGAGCCATAATGGCCATCGGGACGCTGACATTACTCTTCCACTTCTTTGCCGCTTTGACCGACGCTTTATACCATTTGGGCTTTTCGGAAAATAGGTCGCAGATATTCTCTGTATTTCTAGGCTGCGTAGAAATACACCCTGAAAGAACGACAAGGCACAGACCCACAATTAATAGTTTGGCTATTTTAGATAAATGCACCTGATGAGTCTCGGCTAATCTCTAAAGTTTTTAAACTGTAGTGGCACACCAAATTCACCTGTTTTCAAAAACTGCATCACCGCCTGCAAGTCGTCACGCTTTTTGCCCGTTACGCGGAGCTGTTGATCTTGCGCTTGGGTTTGCACTTTGAACTTTTCAGTTTTGATCGCTTTCGCTATTTTTCGATTAACATCAGCATCCAAGCCTTCTTTAACGTCAATTTTTTGACGGGTGTTTTTATGAGAACCTTCGCTCTCGCCAGCATCTAACACCCCTATATCAATGCCGCGTTTGGTGAGCTTTGAATGCAAGATATCGCGCATTTGCTTTAGTTGGAAGTCGCCCTCTGCTCTTAAAGAGATGGTTTTGTCGGTTAATACGAAATCGCAATCCATTCCTTTAAAATCAAAGCGAGTTCCGACCTCACGGCTGGCTTGATCAACCGCATTTTTTAATTCGTGAAGTTCGACTTCTGAAACAATATCAAATGAAGGCATGGTGTGTTTTACGTGTTAGTTAAAGTTAATAGATTCTATAGACATTAGATGTCGCGAATCAAGTAACGACTTGTCACTGGCACCAAGTTAAGATTAACAAATACTGCACTTATCAAAGCAGTCCCAACTTAACTGCCTCTGGTGTATCAAATTGACCCTCGTAGGTGCCAGCTAAATACACAATAACCTGTTGGCCTTGCTGACAAGTGAATAACCCTAATGGCTGTCAAACTACTGAGCCATCGCCACCTATAGACCACAGGTTTACCACGTTTGAAGCTGATAGAAATTCAATTAAAATATTAGATAAATTACATTAATAATCAATATTATAATGATAATATATGAAGTGATTAGTAACTATATAGGTGAGCAAATTCTCTTTAAAACTAACTAAATCCCACTCTTTCTTAAATTAATCGATTCACGGTATATAACGTATAAGGCACAAGCAATGATGATTGCCGCTCCTAACACCACTCGAGCATTGGGCAATTCGTCCCATAGCAAGTAGCCTAAACCCACCGCCCAGATCAAAGCGGTGTATTCAAACGGTGCAATAATACTAACGGGAGCACGGCTAAACGCCACTGTCATGCAAATATGGCCTAATACCGCCAACAACGAAAAGCCAAATATTTGTAACAACAATTCACCTGAGATAGCTTGCCAAACCCAGGGAAACCAAAGGAGGCTCATTAACCCAGCGCCCACATTAAAGGTTAGCACTAAGGACATAACACTTTCTGTCTTTGAGAGATAACGCCCTGAGATAAATAATAAGGCGTAAGCTAAGCTCGAAATTAGGCAATAAACGTAACTAATGTAATTGCCACCACCTTGTGGCTGCATTGCCACCACTACACCAACAAAACCGATCACTACCGCGGACCACCGATGTATGCCGACTCGCTCTTTCAATAATGGCCAAGACAACGCGGTTACGATAAATATCGAACTAAAGAATATGACTGATGCATCCGCTATTGGCAGCGTCTGCAGTGATTTAAAATAACAAACTGGTGCAAGAAAGCCCATCGCGCCTCTAGCTAACTGCACAATCGGTCGTTTAGGCGTGATCTGCTCTATATTTTGGGTCGCCGCATAATACGCGACTATCAGTGTAACAATAATAGCGCTACGTATACCAATCAGTAAGATGGGACTGAGCTGCGCATCGGTGGTCATCAACAGTTTGGCCATCGCATCCATGGTAACCATGGCGGCAATGCCCACCACCATATAGGTAATGGCAGCAACGTGATTCTGAACGTGTTTCATAGAGTGTGTTTTATAAACTGCTCAGAGATAGCTGGGCTTTAATGGCATAGGCTCGGCCAACAATAATAAAAATAAATGCGATTAAACTACTCGCTTCAATCGATAACAATTGGTTTAACAATACCAACAAGCCACCGCCTAATATGGCGATAGTGGCATATAAATCTTGTTGTAAAACGATAGGTTTCTCTCCGCAAAATACGTCACGTAAAATGCCGCCAAACACACCTGTGACACAGCCTAACATCACCGCAATAACCGGATGCACGCCATATTCCAACGCCTTTAGTACGCCCAATACAGAAAACAAAGCCAAGCCTATGGCATCTATATAACTTAGCCAGCGCATTCGTTTACCCCCGCCCGATTTCATTTTATGTGCAAAAAACAGCGCGACTAAAACTACCGGTACCACCGTGGTAATGTAAATCAAGTCGGTAACCCAGAACACTGGGCTGGCACCCAACAACAAATCTCGTACCGTGCCGCCGCCTACCGCTGAGATAAATGCCAACACCATGGCGCCAAAGGGATCAAACTCTGATCGAACTGCCTGAATAACGCCAGTCACCGCCATTACCGCGGTGGCAAGCACCGTTAGGAAAACTATCAGTGGGTTTATGTCGAGCATGGGTTCCATAGTGTGCGCTAAATTTTATATTTTGACTCTATCACGCCACTCGGTTTTAGCGATAC
>JBLIOD010000077.1:0-9776 GCA_047639475.1 Gammaproteobacteria bacterium | reverse complement strand
GCTGCAGAAATGAGCATCGAAGACTTGTCTGCTTTATACGAATGCCTGCGTCCTAGCCTGATCAAAGGCTACCAAAAGAAAGGCAATGAGTTAGCTTTGGCCTATACAGGCTGGAAAGGGGCTTCTACCGCACCCCAAGCACCAGGTATGCACAGCGGACAATATTTAATGACCTATGTTAATGATATCGGTTATGACGACTACGTCAAGTTTACGACTGATGGGGCAAATATGCCGGTAGGTACTATTATTGCCAAAGAAGCTTTTAGTATTAAGTCCAGCGGTAAGACCAGCAAAGGACCTTTATTATTTATGGAAAAGGTGGGGTTAGACGCAGCGCCTGATACAGGCGGTTGGAAATACTCAGGCCTAAAAGCGAAAAACGGTAAAGGATTAAAAGTAGATGCTAAAGGCTTTTGCCATGGCTGTCATCAAGCGTGGCCTGGTCAAGATTTTCTGGGGTATCCTGTAGAAGCGGTGCGGGCTAGCGCTAGCTAGTTTTCGCTAGAAAATAGCCGAAAGCCTGATCAGGTGCACTAGATCAGGCCTTTTTTATTTGTTGGCCAAGCTCAACATCGCATGTAGCAATACGTTCGCGCCAGCTTCTAAATCCGCAGGCTCAGCACTTTCAGCTTCATTGTGGCTTAAGCCTCCCGCACAAGGCACAAAAATCATCGCTGTGGGCAGCACTTCACATACTTGACAGGCATCATGACCCGCACCAGAAACAATTTCCTGATGTGAATACCCCATGGCCTGTACGGCCTCAGAAATGGCGGTGACGCATTGGGTATCAAACCGTATTGGTGGTTTATTCCATATTTCGGTTATTTCTATTTCGACGTTATGTTGCTTGGCGCAGATCGCGCAGCGATCCCTGAACTCTTCATTCATCAACTCTAATAATTCATTATTAGGGTTGCGTAGATCTACCGTTAGAAATACTTCGCCGGGAATGGTGTTTCTTGAGTTCGGGCTAACTCGCATTTCGCCAACCGTTGCCACCGCATATGGAGGATGACTAAGGGCCAGTGTTTGAACGCCTGAAATAAGCTCTGCAGCAGCCACTAAGGCATCTTGCCTGACTGCCATTGGCGTTGGCCCTGCGTGGGCATCTTGACCCTTGATTGTCAGGTCATACCAACGTATACCTTGCCCGCCTAACACCACACCGATTTGTTTTTGATTGTTTTCAAGAATGGGCCCTTGTTCAATATGGGCTTCTAGAAGGGCACCCAAGCGATGTTCGCCGCAAGGTTCCTCTCCGAAGTAGCCGATCCGCTTAAGCTCTTGTTTTATGCTGCAGCCGTTAACATCGGTTGTTGCCCACGATACTTTTTTATCTAATAAGCCAGCGTAGACACCTGACGCCACCATGGCTGGAGCAAAGCGTGAACCTTCTTCGTTAGTCCATACAACGACTTCAATCGGTGCTTCGGTTGCAATGTTATTATCGTTTAGTGTGCGAACCACCTCTAGCGCACTCAGGACGCCGTAGACGCCATCAAATTTGCCGCCATGAGGTTGCGTGTCTAAATGGCTGCCAGCTGCAATAGGAGGTAAGTTGTTGTTGGTTCCCGCCCGACGTGCAAATAGGTTGCCCATGTCGTCTATCTTCATGGTGCATCTTGCCTCACTGCACCACTGTGTGAATAGATCGCGGCCGAGTTTGTCTTCATCAGTTAAGGCTAGACGGCTAGAACCGCCGTGTTGTCCCGGGCCAATTTCTGCCATTGCCATAATGCTTTGCCAGAGGCGTTGACCATTTATTCGGAGTGTTGAATTATTTTGCATTTCTCAATGATGGCATAAGCCGTTATAAAAAGTCGATTGCATTGGGGCTTAACAGAGCGTAAATTCACGTTTTTATTGGCTAGTATAGGGATTATCTAGCAGACTATTTTTAGAGAAACCTTGTATGCCAGTCGATATTCTAGACCCCAAACTGTATGAGTCGGTTAAACAACCTGCTGGGAAAGCCAGTACGCTGCCGGCTTGGTGTTATACCGATGAGCGATATTTAAGAGCCGAGTTAGCCTTGTTTCGGCGTAGTTGGTGCAGTGCAGGCCGTGTTGATAGGGTGGCCAATGTGGGAGATTACGCTGCTTTAAATGTTGCGGGCGTGCCGATCATAGTAACTAGAACGGAGGAGAACGAAATCAATGTCTTCTCCAATAGCTGCAGCCATCGGGGAACGCAATTAGTAGAAGGTGAGGGCAATTGCAAAGCCATTCGTTGCCCATTTCACAGTTGGGCATTCGACCTTAAAGGCAATCTGCTTGGCGCACCCAATATGCAGGATGCTCCTGACTTCGACCCAGCTGACTTTGGTTTAACCTTAGTGCGCTCTGGAGAGCGTGATGGCTTCCTGTTCGTTAATATCGAAGGCAATGCCATGGGTTTAGACGAGTGGTTGGGTGATTTTTCTGATATCCATACGCCATGGAACTTAAGTGATCTAACGACTTCTCGATATACCGAATTTGAAGTTGATTTCAATTGGAAGATTTTCATGGAAACTTTCAATGAGTACTATCACCTGTCTACGGTTCATCCCAGTTCAATCGATTATCTATACGAAGTCCCAGACCCCGCAGATATTGTCATGGGCGAATACACCACGCAGTTCGGTGCCCACGAGGGCACGGGAGGCTTGATATTAGATGATGAAGATACATTTCGAGGGTTCCCTACTATCGCCAGCTTACAGGGGCGAGAAACTGCTGGATCTCGTTATACCTGGGTGTATCCTGGGCTAACATTCGCCGCGTCTACCGACAGTATGTGGATGTTTGAAGTTACGCCGCTCAAGCCCAATAAAACCTTGGTGAGAATGAATATTGCGTTTCCGAATTCAACGCTCGCGCGAGATGATTTTGCTACACACATTGGTCAGTATTACGAGCGCTTCAAAGTCGCCCTTGCTGAAGATTTTATAGTGCAGGAGAAACAACAAGCGGGTTATACCTCGCCTTTGGCCAAACAAGGCCGCTTTTGCGAGCGGCTAGAACCGAGCGTGGCGAATTTCGCGCACTGGTTGGTCAGCAATATTTAACCCACTGTTAACACTTAATGAAACTAGTCATATTGCACGGTCCTCCCGCCAGCGGCAAACTCACCATCGCGAACGAACTTGCAAAAGCCTGGAGCTATCAAGTAATGCATAATCATTTAACCGTTGATCTGGCGCTTTCTATTTTTCCAGAGTTCGGTAGCGATGATTTCTTCAATTTCATTAGTAGCATTCGATCGATAAGCATCGGCAAGGCATGCAAGAATAATCTGCCGGGCTTGATCATCACTAACTGTTATACCCACGCCGACAGTGACACACAGAGCATTAACGAATGGTCAAAGATAGTGACGATGCAGGGAGGATCGGTGTTGCCGATTTTTTTAGATGTGCCGCTTGCCATATTAAAGCAGCGTGTAAGCGATGCTTCGCGTAGGAATACGCAAAAAATTCAAACGCAGGAAGCATTGGAGCAAGCGATGGAGCAACAAGTATTCGGGCCGATTAATTCGCCTAATACGCTTACCATTGCATCGGGGGATTTATCGGTTGAGGAAACCGTCGCGCAAATTATTCAAAGCCAATCTGCACACTAAGTGGGTAGTGATCTGAAGGGTAGACCCCGTCTATTTTGCCACTCCAAACTTTCACAGCTTGCTTAAAGGTGGCTTTATCACTGGCCAAGAAATGATCGATTGCGGGTAAAAAACTAAAGCCTAAAATGCGATTGGTAGAACCCGTTGGTTCCGCAATGTGTAGTCCCGACTGTTCAAGGATATTCATCGTCTTAAGCCCAACGAATTCGTTGAAGTCGCCTAAAACAATGACTGGGGTCTCGCCTTTGATTTTATCCACTCTTTCTACAATTAATTTGGACGTTTTTAACCGGTTTCTATAACTTCGATAGTCGTTATGCACGTTATAGACATAAAACTGCTTGTTCGTTTCTTTGTGCTCGAACAATACCCAACTACAAAAATATGGGTAACCGCCATTCCACTGCTCTGAGTAAATGGTATCAGGGGTTTTTGAGAAAAAGAAAAAGCCTTGCTGTTGCGGCTCTAGTATGGCCGTTTTATATAGTATGGGTTGTGTGCTGGGGTATTCTTCTGGGTTGCCGACAGCGGCAGGGCTGTAATGCGGGGCATTTTTTAAAATCCATTCCAACTGGATGTTTTGGTCGTTAAATTCGCCGCCTGCGAAGGTTTCCATTTCTTGAAACGCGATGATATCCGCATCGATTTGGTTGATCACCTTGGTTACAGCTTCTCGTCTAGGCGTCCAATCGTCAAGCGACTGCTTGGCAACGGTGTAGTGGATGTTGAAGCTCGCAATATTTAACAGCAGCGGATTGGCTTTGGGCGTCGACATCACAGAAATCGCCAAGAGCGGTATTAAAAGACGAACAAAATGAACCATGCCGCCGATTTGAACACGGCGGTCCTCATTAGAAAACTAGTATTCGTCGTTTAGTGCTTCAACCGCCGGTATTTCACGTTCTCTGCGGGCTATATAGTCCAAAAGAGCTTCATTTACGCCTTCATCTAGTTTGGGTTCTTCATAGGCGGCTAACATGGCTTTGGCTTCGGTTAACGCTCGCTCGGTGATTTCAACCGAACCTTCCGCTGCCCATTGCTCGACGGAGTTATTATCAAACATTTTTGGCATAAAAAAGGCACGTTCGAAATTGTCTTGGGTATGTTGATGCCCTAGATAATGCCCGCCTGGCCCGATGTCACGCACCGCTGCCAGTGCTTCGTCAAAATCGTCCCAGCGAATGCCTTCAGCCATACGGTAACCCATCGCGCATTGCTCAGCATCTACAATGAACTTGGCCATTGAACAGTGCATGCCCGCCTCGTTCCAGCCCGCGGAATGCCATATGTAGTTTGCGCCTGCCATGAGTACGGCCATCATCGTCGTCGCGCTTTCGTATCCAGCCTGAGCGTCGAATGTCTTGGCGCCACCTAGGGTATTCGAAGTACGCCAAGGCACGTCATAATGGCGTGCCATTTGGCCTATCATGAAATTCATCAAACTGATTTCTGGCGTTCCTGCCATGGGCGCGCCCGATTGCATAGACACAGTTGATAGGTAGTGCCCGTATATAGCGGGGCAACCTTTACGAATAACTTGGGTATAAGCGAGCGCTGAAAGGGCTTCTGCATTGAGTTGCGCTACAGCGGGAGCAGTAGAAGCCGGGGTATTTGCTCCGCCCAATACGAAGGGTGAACACAGCACGGGCTGATTTTTCTTACAAAAAGCGCGCATCGCCCCCAACATGGTTTCATCCCATACTAAGGGAGAATTGCCGTTGCAGTTGCCCGTCACCACAGGGTGTGTTTCCATAAACTCTTCGCCAAACAAAACAGCGCACATTTCAATGACATCTTCCGCATTTTTGGGCGACGTGGTCATGCCCATGAACGTTTTATCGGAATACTTCATTGAAGAATAGGTAATGCGCAAGTGTCGATGAGAGATCACGTGATCCATCGGTTCGACAATATGATGTGCAGAAGAATGAATGGCCGGACAAATTTGTGAGAGCTTATGGAAATTCGCTAAATCATCAAGGGTAGGGCCGCGGCGCTTATCGTCTAAATCTCGAATATAAGGTGCGCCTGTCATCGGCACGAAAATCGAGTGATCATTGCCAAAGGGCAAGTTATTCTCGGGGTTGCGGGCGTGATAAGTAAATGTGGAAGGGATGGTTTTGATCAGTTCGCGAATATGCTCTCTATCAAAATATACCCGCTCGCCGTCTACTTTCGCGCCGGCCTTCTTCCAATCATTAAGCGCGATAGGGTCACGGAAGACCACACCCACTTCTTCTAAAATGGCCATCGAAGCATTGTCTATCTTCAGTACCTGCTCCTCATCCATCGGTTCGGTATGGGGCAGCTTACGCTTCAATGCTGGCAACATGGTAGTGGTACGATCAGTGCGTAACTCGCGGCGTGCCTTGCGGCCGCCGCGGCGACCTTGAGGGGCTTTGTGGCTCATTGATTGGCTATCTTAATGATTAACAGGCCTGACTGTAAAAAAGCTATAGCTATAAGTAAAACGAATTATAATATTAACTGCTATAAATATTATTTAAGTCATGATTAACCACAATATAGATATGCTGGGTTTACGTAGCTTCGTGTTAGCCAACAAGTTAGGGTCTTTTTCAAAAGCCGCAGACAATCTCAGCTGTTCGCAGGCGGCATTGTCTATTCGAATTAAAAAACTGGAAGAGAAGCTCAACACTAAATTGTTCCACAGGAATTATCACACCTTGGAGTTGACCACCAAAGGTAGTAGTTTGTTAGGGGAAGCGGTGCTGGTATTAAAAGCCCACGACCAAATGCTGCAAAAGGCCAACTATATCGAAACGCAAGAATCCGTTCGCTTAGGCGTGCCAGAAGAATTAACCAAACCCTTGTTTCAAGACGTCATGTCTCAAAATTCAGAAATTAGCGGACTAAACATCGAACTGACTATGTTGATGTGCCGAGATTTAATGGCCTTGGTTGATGACAATAAACTGGACATGGCGGTAACGACAGTCCCACCCGAAGTCTATGGAGGTGAGAAGTTGGGCACCAGGGAGTTGATCTGGGTATCCAGTCCCGATTTTGTGTTTGACCCCAACAAACCCATCCCTTTGGCCTTACATCCAGAGCGATGTATTTATCGAGATTTAATCCTGTCGGTGTTTAACACCGCAGGGATTGACTATCGAATTAAATTTTCTGCCCAAGGCACGATGAGCGTACAGGCTGCGGTGGCAGCTGGCATGGGGTTAACCGTCATTACACAAGGCGTGGTGCCTCCAGAGTTAGCTCAAGTCCCAGCACACTGGGGGTTACCGAATTTGGGTTTGATTGATATTCGGCTCTTTAAAAACAAAAGCCTATCGCCAGCTCAGGCAAACTTTTCGCGTACCTTGAAGCAGGCATTCTCGTAAGGCTGGTTATAAGTGAAGCCCAATCAATCGATTGGGATTTTTTACACCTTCTGTAATGGGTATAGCATTGACAATATAGCGAAGCGGGCCACCCGGCACGATGGTATTAAACGGCCAACAGGTGACCAAAGTCAGCGCGTGTCGCTCTAGGTTGACGTTGAGTTCCTCTTCGTCTGTATCCAAAACCATGGCGCTACTCACTTGGTAACGTTGCTTACGACCCTGGTAATTACTCAGGTCAATCACGTCGCCCACTTGCAAGTCTTGAAGAAATTTAAAATGGGTATCTCTATGTCCTGCTAAAATCGAGTGTTGTTCGCCCGCAGGTAGGACGTCGGTTCGCATAGAGCCCGCGCCAAAGGCCAGTGACTCACCGCTAGCATCTCGCATAATAAATTGCGAAACCCCCAGCCGCGATACTTGAATCTGGGCGACCACATGGGTATCAGCCCAAGGCCAAGGTTTCGCAGGGGGTTGCCCATCAATCGCAGCTTGCCAAGTTGAGTCAATAAGCACGTTGGCTAGTGCCGCTTTGACTTTGATGTAACTTCCTTGGGAGATTAGGATAAAACCCCCGATCACGCATAGCGCGATTAGCGCCTTTCTGAATATAGATTGATTGGGGTGCATTTGCTTAAATTTCACGGGGCTTGCGCTCGTCGGTCATCAGCAATCTGAACATTATGGTTGAGGCCAAACTTGGTCTTAACAAGCCTGCTCCCATCAAACTCATTATCGAACCAATCAGTATCATCAGTGCAGCAGGTGTGGCGGTATTGGGCACAAACATCGCATTGCCTTTGGGCATTAAGTTGACAACCGATTTTTCTTTAGCGTTCATTTGCGCTGGTTTTGAAATTGCCTCTTCCACCGCAATAAAACTGGTATAGGCCGTTACTAATTGGTGATCAATACCTAATTGCATGATGTTTGATTTCACCTTGCCTACATTCTGGCCTGATAACACCTGCTGGCTTTGTAACTGATTGATTTTTTCTCGTGCCCACAACTTATCTAAATTCTGGCTGTTGGGTGCATTTGACACAATTACCCGGGTGTTCCAGGCTTTGCCTGCCAATTCACCCTTTATATGGACTTCATTCGTCTCGCCAGCCGACTTAGCTAATACCATCAATGGTTCGCCGATATACAAATCAGGTACCTTCTGGGGATAAATTTCAACAAGCTTACTTGACCCCCAGTCGACTTCGATATTGCGCATAACAGGGCGGTTTATCTTAGTAAATAGCGTGTTCATCTGGACTGCAGCTTGATCAAGAGAATCGATGAACTCGTAGCTGCCGCGGCCATATTTAGCCGCGCCCCGCATAAAGTGGCTATTAGGTGCACTGCCAATACCTACGGTGAATAATCGAGCATCACCTAGGCCGGCCCTTATCTGTTTGAATAAAGCTTGTTCATTGCCGACACTGCCATCAGTAATGAAGATTATTTGCCGCAATAAACCTTCGGTTTGTGTTTGGCTAAATGCTAGTTTTAAGGCTGATTCCATATTGGTACCGCCATCGGCCTCTAAGCCTGAAATAAACCTATCAGCCAGTGCCAAATGATGGCTGCTTGCGCGGACACTTTGCGGAAACAATCCTCGCGCTTCGTCGTCAAAATCAATAATGTTAAATCGGTCGGTGGCCGACAAGTAGCTCAAACCATTTAGTAGACCTTGCTTGGCTTGGGGCATCGAAACGCCTGCCATTGAGCCAGACGAATCAATGATGAAAGTGACATCTCGCGGCAGCGTTTGTACAATGTTTCGCATAGGCGGCATCAGCATTAATAGGGAATATTTCTCGTCGCCCTTGGTTTGCTGAAACACGGCGGCGTCTGGCAGCGCATTGGCACTGGGCGACCAATTAATTATGAAATCTCGATCCATCAACGCCGTTCCATTGAGAAGCTGGATGGTCTGACTATTCCCATCTGCTTTATTGCTTTCGTTGTTTATTGCGTGCGAAACGCTATTCACTGTGGATATTTCAATGCCGGGATCGAGGGTGAGTTTTAAACTAAATTGATGACTAGAAGGCGCAGGAGAGGTGACTGTTTGAAATGGTGTGATGCTGCTAGCGTCGGGCACCTCATCGGTATTCTGTGCCCAACCATGCGCTGAGTCTATGGTGAAGGTGTGTTGCTTTTGAAAATCAGCTTCATTGTTCAAGCTGGCAATTAGATTATCCAGAGGCTGCCCGGGAATGAATCTAGGGGTAAGTGTTGTGGGCAGCCGTAATGAAAACTGCCCAGCATTAAAACGCACTGTCTCCACCCATGTGACAGTGGCGATCACTTCGCTTTGCGGCGCGATATTAGCAAGAGACATGGAAAACAAGTTAGGACGGCGCTGCACCAATAGGCCCGCTTTCTTCCCACTATTTTTTGCAGCGTCGAATGCTTGTTTAGCCTGTTGTTTTTCTTTGACTACACCGTGAATCAATCGTCCATCGGTTTCCAAACTTAAGCTATCTACCGCTGCTTTATCAGGTAAGGGAAAGACATATTCTCCATTTACCCAGTCGGTAGATGGGTTCTTGAATGTTTGACGTAAAGTGATGGTAGCTACCATGCCGTTCACTTCGCCGCTTATGTCAGTGTTAAGTAGTAGGGCGTTTGAAGCCAAACCCGCCTTGCCTTTGAGGTGCAGTTCGGCGGAAGTAGATTCATTTACGTTGAGTTCCGTTTGCGCTAGCGCTAAAGTACTAAAACCAACGACGGGAAGCGCTGCACAGAAGGTGAGCATTTGTGAAAATTGGCGAATCATGTTGCGTCCTCATTGTTAAGTGAGACGCCAGATTA
>JBLIOD010000076.1:0-10027 GCA_047639475.1 Gammaproteobacteria bacterium | reverse complement strand
TAAGCCGCCCATAGAAAAGCTGGGCGACTTACGTTAGGTACCATGGACTTATTTACGAGAATTTTCCGAGTTAAGGCCATGTTCTACATGTGCGAAAGCATGTGGTTCTGGGACTTGCTCTGCTCTACCACCAATGTCGTCGTTTGGTATGTTGTGATGTGTGACTTTAGCTACTTTTACGTTGGTATACGTACCCGCTTCATTATCGTGATTCACATCTGCACGTCCAGCTGTTGTTGCCATGGCGCTACCAGCAGTGGCTAATGCGATTACTAATCCAAGTGAATATTTAGTTAAGTTTTTCATGTGAAAAGCTCAGTTTTGTTTAAGGAGGTTGCATGATATGCAGCGCTGCGTAACAAAGCTTTTCAAGTGGGTAACGGATTGTAACAATTGTCCCAAAAGCAAAACTAGGCATATTAAATATAGGAGGTCATATATATAAGAGTTACCATGTTGGTGTCAGTGTGGTCTTTATACATTACCGGTAGTTCCTTTCAAATTGGCAGTAGTCTCAAGCCTTATAGTTTTATTCATTCATCCAGTAATGAAATTAGTATGGGACAACTCTCTGCGCTTTTTGAAGCCCCATCACAGTCTGATGACATTTGGCTTAGCTGTATTTTTACTTTATTATTACAGGCGACAAAATGTTCCAAAAGTACATTTCGAGCAAATATTAACTATTAAGTAGGCAAGCAGTGACATGTTTGTTGATGCCCTTATAAGGTTCAGTGCAGCACTGAAAGCATAATAACAAACTTGTTAAATTAAATGCTTGACCTTGTTGCCGCTACAGGGCTTACAATATAGGCCATCATATAGTGGATAGATTAATTTTAAATAGAAGTGTCAACCAGTACCTGAAAGCACTCTGCAGCACTCTAGTGGCGCTGAGCATGGTGCTGTCGCCGTTGGTGCATGCTTCTATGTTATCTATGTCAGGGCAAAACTCGACGATAGTAAGTGTCAGTCTGCAAGTAGAAGGTGAACACGTCGAGCAGTCAAAAACTGCGAATTGCCACCAAGATATTTCAATGGATGAGGCAGTTCAATATGAAGTGCCAGAACAGACTCAGTTAAACCAAGCCAAGCATGTTAATCACGCTAGTGATTCTAGTGCTGGCGATGCTTGTAAAGCATTTTGTACTGCTGGTGTCGGTACATTATCCACTAGCGGCATACCCGCTGCTAGTTTGATAAGGCACTCTAAAGCTGTGCAGTTTGCCATTAACAGCTATATCCCCACCGACTCTACTCCTCTTTTAAGACCGCCCATACTATAACCTGTGACCACTCGGTCACCTCTATGAATCATCGCCGCTGATTGGTGGCGTGCGTTCATAGCATCTATTTCCCTTTACAGCACTCAGTCTGTTTCAAGACGTGCTTTTATAATTAGATTAAGGTTATTAAAATGATACACCAAATTACGAAACCCAAGGTTGCCGCAGCGTTAGCGGGGCTACTATTGGGCAGTTACAACGTTAGCATGCTAGCACAACAAAGTGATGTGCTTGACCCAAGCCAGCACCCTAAATCACCCGAAGCGGAGCGAATTTACACTTCAGATATTGTTCCTTTAAACGCGACTCTTTCTTGGACTAAGCGTTTTAATGGCGACGAAACATTTAGTGCTGAACAGATAAATGTATCTGAACCTTCAATGGTCAAGATGGATATGGCGGTTGCTAGCAGTCACACAATGTCTGATATGAACATGGACGCTAACGGCGTTGTGAAAAGCGTCAAGCTTAATCAGGGCAAGGTGAAAATTTCACATGGCCCGATTGATAAGTACGGCATGCCAAGTATGACCATGATGTTTAAGGTTAAAGACGCTGCCATGCTGAAAAACATCAGTAAAGGAGAAAAAATCGGTTTTAACGTTGATAACACATCAGGAGGGTTTGTTGTTACCGAATTGATGTCAATGGCTAAGTTAGGTGCTTCCGATGGACAAACCTCGATGAATGCAGCGACCACAATGGATGCCAGTGGTGTGGTTAAACAAGTTCGAGCTTCACAAGGAAAGGTAAAGATCTCACATGGTCCGATTGAAAAGTACGGTATGCCCGGTATGACGATGATGTTTAAAGTCAAAGATCCTTCGTTGCTAGGCCAATTGGAAAAGGGGGCGAAAGTGGATTTTGATATCGACAACTCTTCGGGTGGCTTTGTTATCACCAACATTAAGCCAGCCATTAACTGAGGGACTAAAAATGAAAAATATTAAACATTTAAAATCAGTGTTCTTAGCGGCATTAGTATTGACTGTCGCTGCTTGTACCACTGTACCTAAAGATGGCGGCATAAATGAAGTCCAACGATTGGTGGACCAGCAACTCGGCGCGCAGGATGAGTCTTCTATCATTAGCCCTGAAAAAGCGCTGACAACCGAAGACATTCGCGCAATCTTATCGGCGCCAATAAGCCTTAAGGATGCACAGCGATTATCAATGCAGCTCAATCCCATGGCAAAAGCCAACATCTTGAATGTGGGGATTGCAGAGGCCGATTACGCCCAGGCTGGTCGAATGGAGAACCCAGGGTTTGCGCTAGAACGATTCAATAGTGAAACCTATTCGTCGTCATTTTTGTTTGACGTAGGCGGCGTGTTGTTAATGCCATTGAAGCGCAGTTTGGAGGCACGTCGTCTTGATTCAGCACGTTACGAAGCCGCAGGCTCGGTGATTGAACATCTTGCCAATACACGCCGTGCGTGGATTGATGCAGTAGCAGAAGGTCAGCAAACTCGCTTAGTGGAGCGCGCCTTAGAATCAGCGGCTACGGGTAACAATATGACCCGTCAAATGGCCGCGCTTGGTCATAGTGGTGTAGTCGAGGCGGCGGAGTCTGAGATGTTTTTAAGTGAGATGCGCTCTGGCCTAGCGAAGCAAAAGCTAGCGGCAGATGGCGCGAAAGAGGCGCTTATTCAGCTACTTGGGCTCTGGGGTAATCAAGCTAGAGCGCTCACATTGCCCGACGAGTTACCGCCATTACCTGCAACTAAACTAGAAATAGACTCAGTTGAAGCGCAAGCGATCGCGAATAGAATTGATGTGCAAATGGCGAAAGCCAATCTTGAGGGAATGGCTAAAAACTTAAGCTTAACCCGTAAGAATCCCTTCTTGTCGGCAATAGAGCTCGGCGCAGTTACCGAAAAAGAAGAAGGCGAGAAAGCAAGGGGTTATGAACTCGAATTCCGTATACCCGTTTTTGATGCTGGCGGTGTAAAGAATAGGAAAGCGAAAATTATTTTCGAGCAATCGCAGGCACAAGCGCAGGCAGTGGCTATCTCCGCAGCCTCTAATGCCCGTTCGGCACTGGCAGCCTATAACGCCAATTGGGAGATCGTTCAGCACTATAAAGATCAGTTTCTCCCTCTGAGGCAGCGCATTAGTCAGGAGCAATTGTTAATGTATAACGGCATGTTAATTAGCGTATTTGATCTGTTAGATGATATGCGCTCTGCTGTGGGTGTTGAAGCAGGTTACGTCGATGCTGTGCGTGACTTTTGGTTAGCTGATACTAATTTACAGCAAGTATTGACGGGGTCAGGTTCGATGGCAATGAGCTTTGCTAGCGGATCATCAATGCCTTCCTCAGGATCAGGTGGTGAAGAGCACTAATCTATCCAACGAACCAATAAAAGAGAATTAACATGACTAATAGAAGACAATTTTTAAGAAACGCCGGTGTCACTGCTGCCGCATTAGGGGCTGGACTGGTTTCTAAAGCCGCCTTGGCTGCACTACCTGAATCACCGACAATGATCGGCGCTGCAATGCAGCCACCTGCCGAACCGACGTCAGGGCAATGGTATAACCCCGTTGTTACTTTAAACGGCTGGTCGTTACCGTGGCGTATGAAAAATGGTTGGAAAGAGTTCCACCTTACCGCAGAAGCGGTTGAGCGTGAAATATCGCCCGGCATGACGGCAAGACTTTGGGGCTATAACGGCCAATCACCTGGCCCAACCATAGAAGCGGTAGAAGGCGACAAAGTCCGTATTTTTGTCACCAATCGTTTACCGGAACATACCACTATTCACTGGCACGGTATATTCTTGCCCGCTGGTATGGATGGAGTAGGAGGCTTGAATCAGCCACAGATACCGCCGGGTAAAACCTATGTTTATGAGTTTGAACTAAAACAGTCTGGCACCTTTATGTATCACCCGCACGCAGACGAAATGGTGCAGATGGCGATGGGTATGATGGGGTCGTTAGTTGTTCATCCGAAAAACCCAGAGCTGCATAGAGTAGATCGAGATTTTTGTTTCTTGATGAACGCCTACGATATTGAACCTGGCACGATGACGGCCAGAACCAATACCATGCTGGACTTCAATTTATGGACATGGAACAGCCGTGCTTTTCCGGGTATCGACCACTTAGTGGTAGGGCTTGACGAGAAAGTGCGCGTACGCATGGGCAACTTAACCATGACTAATCATCCCATCCACATACACGGCCTCAAATTTGAAGTGGCCGGTACAGATGGCGGTTGGGTTCCTGAAGGTGCTAGATGGCCTGAAGTAACATCAGACGTGGCAATTGGCCAGATGCGCGCGATAGAGTTTATTGCGGATGCGCCTGGAGACTGGGCGATGCACTGCCATAAATCGCATCACACCATGAACCCAATGGGACATAACGTGCCCAATATGATTGGCGTTGATCAACGACCCGTGCAAGAAAGCCTGTCTAAATTATTACCTGGTTATATGGTAATGGGTGAACGTGGCATGGCGGATATGGGAGAAATGGTCATGCCCCTACCCGCGAACACATTGCCGATGATGACCGGTGAGGGGCCATTTGGACCTATCGAAATGGGCGGTATGTTTACCGTTCTTAAAGTAAGAGATGGGCAAAAGCCAGGGGATTATTCCGACCCCGGTTGGTACGACTACCCGGAGGGAACGGTCTGTTATGAAGCCGATCTTTCTTAATAAAACAAAAACTAAATCAACTTAAACGAGAAAACAAAAATGAAAACATTTAATAAATTAACCTTAACTGCAGCAACTGTTGCTTCATTAACGCTGATGTCTGGCGCAATTTACGCTGGTGGGTCTCATGACGATGGCCATGGAGATGGTCACGGAGAAATGATGGAGTTCGAGCATACAATGAACGAATTCGGTATGTATGACCAAGGCATGGAAGTCACCCGTGTTATCGAGGTAAGTATGAGCGATCAAATGCGATTTACTCCCGATGTCATCAAAGTGAAACAAGGTGACGTAATTAAATTCGTACACGCAAACGAAGGCAAGCTTATGCACGAATTCGTATTAGGAACGTCGGATTCACTTGATGAGCACGCAGTAATGATGAAGAAGTTTCCAAATATGGAACACTCGGAGCCTTATATGACGCACGTGGCTCCTGGAGAAAAGGGCGAGATTACTTGGCAGTTTTCGAACGCAGGCACATTCTCGTTTGGTTGCCTAATTCCAGGCCATTATGATGCAGGCATGAAAGGCACTGTTGTCGTCGAGTCGTAAAGCGTTAGTAAGGAAGCGCTCCAATGGGGCGTTTCCTTGCTTTATCTAATATCTAGGCTTTTGAAACTGATAGTAGAAAAATTAACCTCTGTAGGCGTTATTTTAGCCGCTGCGGGTTGTCCTGTTTTCCATTACGTATTGTAAGGAGACCTCCACTTAAAGATGCCAAATATTCTATCGGTACAACAAGTTGCTTTGTACAGTCAACTAAAAGGGTACCATCAGGCTCCCTGTGTGAACATCCCTGAAGGCCATTCCGTAAAGATGTGGAAAAAGCATAATGGGTGTTAAGTCAACGCTATTTGTAGGGGTAATAGTGATAGTAATCATTGCTTATTATTTTCATGGTGCACTGCATTTTTCATGGATTCCATGTGCTTTACAGTCGCTAGTACAGATTTTCTCAAATCATGCATTCGTATTTTGCCTTCCGCCGGTGGAGCACCTATAAGTATTTGTCGAGATATCATTAAGTTTTAAGCAACGAAAATGAATATGATATTCAGCTAAGGATTACAGGGTCCAAAAAAGATGTTCTGTCTCTGCCAATGACATATGACTATTATATGATTTTATTCCCCGGTGTAATTTGTAGCTAGATAGCGACCTCCTATACTAAAAAACATATATAAGGTTAGTTTTGAAGCATCACTCATTTTGTTGTTTGTATATTTAACCACCCACTCGGGATCATGAGAAAACGTTTTCTGTTCAATGCTGTTAACTTTAACTTCTTTCCAGCTTGGATCAATTTTCCCTGCATCAATCAGTCGCTCGATGTTTTCTGATGCCAAACTAGTCACTTGTTCAGTCGTTATAGGCTTCTCTTCGGCGTGGCTATGACCTGTACCCGCGATTGCTGGCGTAACGATTAAAAAAGATAAAAATAAAAGTGTGCTTATTAAACTTTTGATAAAATTCTCCAGATTTCAGTCAATTGAATTGCGTTGTTTTTGAGAGTTATCGTGTGGCGTTTCATCATGAGAGTGCCCATGATCAGTACAAGCCGTCAGTGGAATGACAAATATGCCAAGTAGTAATTTTGCTCATAGTTAATCAATACTCTCGTGAGTAGGTTTATCAGGCGCTTTTGTCGGTTCTATTTGCGGAGTATCTAGCCCAACATCTAGACGTTGATAGTCGCCCTTTACCTTCAAAGTAATATTGACTGGAAATAAATTATTATTCTTCCAGTACCAGCCATGCGTTCCTTCAAACGTAGTAACAATAGCGCCACTTGATTGGGGACTTGTGTTTTTATCAAAACTCTCGAAACTCCCAGTTGTATCGCCTTTAGGTTCGCCATGAAAGTCAAAAAACAACTCTCCTTTATCGCTTTCCCACGAATATGCAAATGCCTCACCTTTGGCAAGCAGTAATTTATATTCTTTCTCACCACGAGCGGGAATGGTTACTGCAATGAGATCCTTCCAGGTATTTTGCTGAGAAACTTTAAATTTTTCTACTATTTGAGGTTTTGTATTGCTACCTAGCTCCTCTGCATTGGCAGTATGTTCATAACCGTGCATCTGCATAAGGAAAAGAAAAGCGCCTGCTAATATCAAAAATATATTAGCTGCTTTACTAAAGCTCTTAAAGACATGACTCTTTCTAAAGGACGCAATGAGAATCAGCATCACAGCTAATGCGCTTATTTGACCAATTTCTATGCCTATGTTGAATGAGATTATATTCATCAACAAGCTATCTTCACTCAGTGGTAGTTGTTGTAGCCGTGTTGATAAGCCTAGTCCGTGAATCAAACCCAAACTAAATATCATCGCCAGCATGTTAGGTACTCTGACATTTAGCCATTTCTTAAATCCGTCAAGATTATGAAATGCGATATAACAAACACTCAAGGCAATGACAGCATCAACTAGGAAATAATTGACCTGAATGCCATTAAAAGTTGCAAAGATAAGGGTGATGCTGTGCCCTACGGTGAATGCAGTAATATATTTAACAATGTCTTTGAATCGTGTCAGAAAAAAGACAATGCCAAACACGAAAGCCAAATGATCATAACCCGATAGCATATGGGTGGTGCCAATCCATATATAGCGTAAGTTTCCACCTTCAATGATGGATTGTTTTTCAGCTTCGGACATGCCATGCCCAAAAGCCTGGCTTACAAACAGTGCAAGTAAGACAAGCAGAAGCCATCGTGACAGCCTAAAACTAGATAACATAAATACCTCAATAAAATTTCTTTAAGACAATAAAAACCACCCTAAAATTAATAAGTTTTTTAGCTGAATCTGAGATCTATCCCAACAAAGGTACCAAACGCACCACAGGAATTTGGAGCTCTCACGTTCGTGATTTAAGACATACAGCTACCGATTATGGTTATATCACGAGAGAGGCATTTAATTACTCTGATTTCGGGCAATTAGCCGCGTAACTTTAGGATACTGTAACTTCAGGTATGGACTTTTATATTAGATAGAGGTGCTTTGTCTTTCCCCTTAGGGGGAATTTTTTCAATCTCTTAGGGTTTGATTCCCCGCAGCTTGGCTGCGCATAAATAACCGTTGAGCGACGCGAAGCGGGAGAAGTCAACTCAATACCCCGTTGCTTGCAGCGGGGACGTTTATTTTTTGATTTAGTCAAATTTTCGCATTCGGCGCCTTGCAAATTGAGCCATTTGAGCGTTCCATGTTTTAAGTAATTAAACCGTGGAGAAAACCCAAATGACCCAGTCAAATAATAGCGTATATGACGTAGTAGTGGAACAATTAATAGCACAAGGCCCCGATGCCATGTCCCCCGAATTAGTACATTTTTCTGGCGCTTGCAGAATTTATCGCCTGCATGGCTTTGGCATAAACAGGCGATTTTATAGTCGTAAAGTGAAAGATGATCAAGAATGAAGTGAATCGATGGTAATGCGGGCTTCCTCAATAGCTTTTTCGCCGTTCTGGTTTAGTGCTTCAGCCTGAACTATCGTGACATCATGAATGCCAATAAAGCCTAGAAAATGGCGTAGCCAAGGGGTGAGGAAATCGATCTTACTGCCGACTTCAGTGCCACCAGAGGCGACCGCAATGTAGGCCTTTTTACCTTGCAGTAAGCCCACCGGCCCATTCTCGGTGTAAGTGAAGGTTTCTCCAACGCGCGCCGCGAGGTCAGACCAAGCTTTAAATCCTGCTGGCATAGAGAAGTTATAGATCGGCACTCCAATGACTACCGCATCGGCAGCTTTCAATTCCTCAACAACCGTATCTGAAAGCCCAATGGCTTGATGTTGTTCTTCACTGCGCTCAGCACTTTGCGTGAAATACGCACCAATCATCAATTCATCTACGAACGGTAAGCCTTGGCTAACATCGCGGTACAACACTGTACTTTGTTCGTTGCTGATTTTGTTTACGATTTCGTTACTCAACTGCCGAGATACGGATGGTGTTTTACGGCCGCTTGCGTCGATGTGCAATATCTTATTCATTGTAATATTCATTTAAATTCTCTGCGGTATTCGCCTAAAATTACTGTGTTAATTCTTGTGGCACGTCGATTACCAATAGCTTGGTATCACTTAGTGCCGTAATGTTGATCGATGATTGTTCCGTCACTTCCAACCCGTCTCCCTTATTTAGGGTTTGCCCCTCTAATTCGAGCGCGCCTTCTGATACTAAAATATAGGCTTGTTGTTTTATCTGGTGGGTGAGCTGCGTGCCTTCGGTAAGATGTCCCGCATAAATGTAAGCATCTTGATGAATAAAAAGTGGTGCATCACCGTTGCCGGACACTAATAGCGTGAGGGAATCTGCAGCTGGACTTTTAGGGAATTCATAACTATCCCATCGAGGTTTAACTTGCAGTCGATTCGGCTCTATCCATATTTGAAAGATATTGGTGTCTTCATCTTCCAAATTGAATTCCGAGTGAGATACGCCCGTACCAGCGCTCATCGCTTGTACGTCACCGGCCACGGTACGCCCAACATTGCCATTACTGTCTCGATGAGTGATCGCACCTTGTCGGACGTAAGTAATGATTTCCATGTTCTTGTGTGGATGGGTATCAAAACCAGCGCCCGCTTTAATTACGTCATCGTTGATAACGCGTAGTGCACCAAACTGCTGCCGTTTTAAATTCTGATAGCTGGCAAAACTGAAATGATGGCGGGCATCGAGCCAGCCGTGATTGGCATGGCCGAGGTCTTGATAGGGGTAGTGAGTAAGCATGGTGTTATCCTGTGAAGTGTTAAAACTTATTATTTAAGTAATGCCGGAATAAGACTGTCGACGAACGGCAAGCGTTTAATAGCAAGGCTACCGGCACCTTGAAGAGTTACAGCGATAGCCAATGTAATAAGCAGTACCGGGAACTCCCAGCCGCCACCTTGGTTACTGAACACCCAACCGTTTCCGATGTGTGCCCACGCAGCACCAATTAAAATGGGTAGACTGAGTAGGGCTACGAGGCGCGGATAGACGCCCAAAATGAGCCCGGTTCCGCCGACCACTTCACCAAAAATAGTTAGGTGGGCGGCTATTGCCGGTA
>JBLIOD010000075.1:0-10595 GCA_047639475.1 Gammaproteobacteria bacterium | reverse complement strand
CCGAATATACGACTGCTCATTTGCATTCTGTAATTATCAAAATAGTAACAAGGCTAAATTAAAACCAAGATCAAGATGATCTATTTTAAACGTTGTATCGTGCTTGATTTGACAGGCGGGTTTATATGTGACCCTATTGATTTTTAGCCCCAAACAAATCGACTGGTTACATTAAAATCAGACTGCCGCGGTGGTATCTATCCAAAGCGTTTTAGTTTCAGTGTATTGATCATGCGCCATCAAAGAATTATCCCGACCACCAAACCCAGACAATTTGTACCCTCCAAATGGCGTGGTTATATCACCTTCACCATAGCAGTTTACCGTTACGGTCCCTGCTTGTATTTCGCGGCCATATTTCATTGCTTTGTTAACGTTGGACGTAAACAATGAAGCTTGAAGTCCATAGCAAGTGTCGTTTGCCAGTTTGACTGCTTCTTCGTCGCTGTCAACCACCATCATCGCGAACACGGGGCCAAATATTTCTTCTTGGGCTATGGTCATGTCGGGCGTAACGTCGGTAAATAAAGTAGGCTCTATAAATAGGCCGCCATCGATCTCAATTGCGTTGCCTCCTGCAACTAAAGTCGCGCCTTGCTTTTTAGCTAACTCAATGTAGCCCAATATTTTGTCGTACTGCTCTGGGGAGATAATGGCGGCTAACTGGTTTGAAGGATCTAAAGGATCGCCCGTGTGCCAATTCTTAAGCTCTTCTAGTACCTTTTCTAGCAATAGATCCTTCATTGATTTGTGCACGATCAATCGAGAATTTGCTGTACAGTTCTGGCCCATGTTCCATAGCGCAGAGTAAACCACGTGTTCGGCGATGCCTGCTAAATTATCCGCGTCTGATAGAACGATTGCAGGATTTTTCCCGCCGCACTCCAGTATGATTTTCTTGAGATTGCTTTGAGCAGAAAACGCTAAGAATTTGCGACCAATTTCAGTCGACCCCGTAAAGGAAATAGCTTCTATCTCCTCATGACGGCCCATTGGCTCACCGACTTCTGGCCCCATGCCGGTGAGTATGTTCAACACACCCGCGGGTACTCCAGCCTCAATGGCCAACTCCCCCACTCGCAGCGCTGTCATTGATGTTTGTTCCGCGGGTTTAACAATCATGCTGTTGCCACCAGCGAGTGCAGGCGCAATCTTCCAAGCCAGCATCATTAAAGGGAAATTCCAAGGTAATACACAACCGACAACACCCAGCGGCTCGCGCATGATTAAACCAATTCCATCAGGATTGGCGGGCGAGAGTTGGTCGTATATTTTATCAATCGCTTCTGCGTGCCATTGTATGGTGCTTACAGTTTCGGGCAGATCGGTTAACACACACTCACTGATTGGCTTTCCGCTTTCAAGGCTTTCTAACACAGCCAATTCTCTTGCACTTGCTTCGATAAGCTGAGCCAGTTTTAGCAGCACGGCTTTACGTTCACTTGGGTGCTTTTGAGACCACACTCCGCTATCGAACGCCACTCTTGATAGAGCAACCGCGTTGTCTACATCAACCGCATTACAGGCAGAGATTTCCGCTAAAACTAACCCTGTTGCTGGATTAATCGTTTCAAAAGTTTCTCCAGATGAAGATGCCTGGTATTTACCGCCCATAAAAGGCTCAACGGGAAATGTTAAGTTCGCTGCAATTTCAGCATATTCATTTTTTGTTAGTAGATGTGTCATAGAGTATTAAATTAGTCTGGTAAATTAATATGATTATTAGTTAAGTGTGTATTCGTGCGTACGGAAACTATCCATTGTTGAAAGAGTAAAATTTATTGGTGCGCTCGATTAAGAAGGCATATAAATTGGCGAAGGTGAGTAGACGCATCGGCAAACAGGCGTTTGTTGTGCGCTAACAAGGCTCAGCATCGCGTCACAATAAATTTACCTTGGGCATTTCAGTCCAATGTCGAACTTATAGACAAGTTCTACAACAGATATTGATTCCCAAACGAGCATTTCTTCTAGTGATTCACAATGCACAACAAGCGAGAACAACCCGGCTTAAATGCTATCTTCAGAATCCGGATCTTGCTCTATTTTGTAGGTCCCAGCGCTCAATTTCAGGCTGTCCTCAATGACGGACGCCACCGCGGCCACGCACACCAGAACACCAGATATCGGCACTATCGCAATGGCATATTTTTTAGGCATGTAATTTGGCAGAAAAACAAACTCGCCATTTTGCCAAGTGAAGTGCCACATTTCCCAATATTTACCGCCCATCTTCGACACGGCTTCCAGGCCATAGATGATCATCACAATGCCAAGACAAAAAATAACTACTGTCCAAAATTGCCGAACAACAAAAGCCACCTTGAGTGGTAACCATGTGTAAACCAGGTCCAACGCGATATGATCTTTATCCCTTACCGTTAGCGCCAGAGCGATAAAAACTAACCAGATATTGCTCAATACCGTCAGTAAGTCACCCCATACAGGTGGATTTGAAAAAACATAACGCATCACCACGTTATAGACAGCGAACACCACCATCATAAATAAGAAGGTGGCACAAAACCCGGTTAAGAGCGTTTTGACCGATTTATCGATCCACATAATGACTTTAATCATGACGAAACACCTGACAGGTTGACGTTCTGACTGCTGTGTTTAATTATTGAGCAATATGAGATCATTTTACGAATCCAAGCGCTTTAGGTAGAAACATGGTGAAGTCAGGAACAACGATCAGCACAAACAACAGTAAGAACAGTGCCGCGAGATAGGGCAACATGGCAACCGCCACCTTTTCCAATCTCACATTGGCGATCGCTCCTGCGGTAAAAAAGGCGACACCTACGGGTGGCGTTACTGAACCAATAAGGAAACCCACAACGACGACTAGCGCTGCTTGCACATCAGGGTAGCCCGCTTTCACCATCACATCTACAAGCACTGGACCAACAACAATAATGTTGGCAGCCGAGTCCATAACCATCCCTAACAAGAAGATGAATAGCACCAAAACCAATATAAAAAGTATTGGGCTATGGGTATAACTTAGCAGCCAAGTCTCTAGCTGGGTGATGGCACCTAGAGACGTTAACAGCCAACTAAATGGACCCGAGGCAGCGATAATAATAAACACCATTGCTGAGTTGCGAAAGGCCCTTACAAAAGAGCTTTTGCAATTAGTCCAAGTAATGGTTCGATAAACAAACAGGCCCACAAATAAGGCAATCGTCGCAGTTAATGCCCCGGCCTCAACCACGCCGGCAATACCAAAAACTACTGAGCCAACCAGCACAATGGGAATCAGTAGAGCAAAAGAAGATTTATAGCCCGCAGACGCCAATGCTCTTAAGCTAAATGGCTCTTCACTGCGCTCAAAATTGTTCTTCTTGGCAATAAAGTAATTGATGGTCATCAGCAGTGCACCGATCATCAAGCC
The DNA here is from genome assembly GCA_047639475.1 of Gammaproteobacteria bacterium. Taxonomy (GTDB): domain Bacteria; phylum Pseudomonadota; class Gammaproteobacteria; order Arenicellales; family Poriferihabitantaceae; genus JAAELZ01. Next base: position 7,195 of record JBLIOD010000075.1, on the reverse strand, counting down.
AGGAATAATGCCGCCTGCGAACAGGGCGCCAACAGATATGCCGCCGGCATTGGCCAGCACAATCATCATGATGGAGGGAGGAATGATGCCGCCAATCGTTGAGCTAACAGCAGTAATGGCAGCAGCAAAAGCAGGTGGATAACCCGCTTTTTTCATCGAAGGAATAAGCAGTGACCCGACCGTTGCTGTATCGGCCACTACTGAGCCGTTCATTCCTGCGAAGAACATAGACACGAGCACATTGGCTTGCGCCATGCTGCCGCGCATTCGGCCGATCATGCGTCGGCTTAATTCTACCAATCTGTCTGTGATGGTAGCGCTGGTCATGAGCTCTCCCGTCAACATGAAGAACGGAATGGCTGTTAATGGCACCGCATCAATCGCACTGAACATCTGGCTGGGGATCAAAATCAGCGGTGCGGCGTCGGTAATCAGAATATAAACAACCGGGATTAGAATCAGCGTAAAACCGACGGGCGCTCCCAGCATAATAAGCAGGACGAGGACAACCAGAAGTACAATACTTTCCATCAATTTAACCTATATATAAGAGACCTCAGCATAACGCAGTGATCTCAATCTTACAATTTTTCGGAACCTATACGAAGAAATGGCGCGGTAACACCGCGCCATCTTTCGCACTAACTTATTGCCAATTGGCCTTACAAAGCACCTGCCTGCTTTAACGCAGCGATGAAATCTGTAAGCCCTTGCTCCTGCAATACGCGTTCTGCAGTTACAGGGTCGAATGAACCTTTAGCGTTTAACCAAGCGTCAATAGCGCCTGCTCTCCACAATTTCATTTCTTCGTCATTCGGTACGTACCATTCAGTAATTTCTGCTTTGATTGCATCTTCACCGGCTTTCACCCACTCACGATCCAATTTTTGTACATGCTTAGCAAACGCGTCTGCCGCTGTGTGCAACCACTCTCTTTCTTGATCCGACAGTGCATCGTATTGACCTTTGTCCATAGACAACTGATTACCTGACCAAGAGCCACCAATTTCAGTGAAATACTTAGCCACTTCATGTAGCTTAGCAACGTGCTGCCAAGGCGTAGCGACATACTGACCTGAAACGACGCCAGTTTGTAGACCTTGATACAACTGAGCCCAATCATAAGGTACCGGAACAGCGCCCCAGTTCTTTATAAGTGTGTATTCAATTGGGCTTTTAGTTACGCGCCATTTGATACCTTTCATGTCGTCAGGCACGTGAACTGGTCCGTGGGCATTTCCTAACTGGCGAAAGCCACCACTAGAGTACACAGTTAAACAAACGTGACCCGCTTCTTCAGCCGCAATATCACATTGCTTTTTTGCCAGCCATTCATTTGAAATTCGGTCTGCATCTGCAACGCTCTTAAAGATGTAAGGCAAGTCAAAAACTGATAATGCCGTTCCAAAGTTACCAAAGTTAGCCGTTGAGCTTGTCCAAAGTGCCAGTAGACCTTGGTTTGCTTGTTCGCCGCAAGATTGCTCGCTGCACAAAGACTTTCGGTAATGCGGCTCAATGGACATTTTGCCGCCGGACACTTCCGCTAGGGTAGGCACTAAAGCCTGGTCAATAGCATCGCCAATAGGCATGCCAAGGAAGCCAACGGTGCCTAGCTTCAATACTGTTTCCGCCGTGGCGGTTTGAGCGCATGCAGCCATGATAACGGCAACAGATAGCACTTTAAAAGAATGGGTGATTTTCATTGGTTAACTCTCCGAGGATAGATTTGGTTTTAATGTTCAACGTATTATGCTCATTGCTTAAGCAAAGAAAAGTGACAGATGTGTTGAAACTATGGGACAGTTCAAACATGGGTGACAGTCGCCGCACAACCGTGCATATAATAGATTGAAGGTAATACTTTTTGCCAGGACCCCATGCACCCAACTTTATAAATAACTGAATGGCGAACTCGACAACACCCACATTCCTGACGCTACCAGAGGACTCTCCGTTAGGTTTGCGTGACCAAATTTGCGAAATGGTTAGCTCCGCTATTGCGACAGAATCCCTGTCTCCGGACAAAAGATTACCTTCCTGCCGAGAACTGGCGCAGCAATTGGCCGTGTCCCGCAACACGGTGTTCGCCGCCTATAATCGGTTAATAGATCTAGGGCTGTTGGTGTCACGTAGTCGCTCCGGATATTTTGTTAACCCTATAGCTCACTCTTTGCTCGCGCCCAATGCTAGCACAGAAAGTCACCCCGAGGATCACACACCATCCCCAGTAAAGTTTGAGTTCCCTGACTTGGTACCCGTTGTAAACCCGCTTAACTGGAGCAGCTTTCCCTATCCTTTTATATACAATCAAATTGACCCTAATCTATTTCCGGTAGACAGCTGGCGAGAGTGTTCTCGGTTAGCACTTAATCGCGCCAAAATGCCTGCTTGGACAGCCGACTCTGTAGAAAGCGATAGCCCGCAATTGATTCAGCAATTGAGGCAACGACTATTAAGTGCCCGTGGTATCTACGCCGCCGATGACGAAATTCTGATTACTTTAGGCTCACAAAATGCGTTGTACATTATCGGCTCAATGTTTTCGCATTCAAACAAGCCCATCGCCATTGAGGACCCCGGCTTTTTTGGGGCGCGAAACGCGTTCTCACTCACTGGAAATACTTTGGTGGGCGTGCCGATAGACGAAGAAGGCTTAAAAGTCTCAGCCATACCCACCAACTGTGAACTGGTTTTTACCACCCCAAGCCACCAGTTCCCCACTATGGTGACGATGTCACAAAATCGACGTAAAGAATTGCTGGACTCTGCCGTGACAAATAATTTTATCGTGATCGAAGACGACTACGAAGCGGAAATGAATTACTTTGATACGCGTTCGCCTTCACTACGCTCAATGGATGAAAACCAGCGAGTGATCTACGTGGGCAGTTTGTCGAAAACGGTGTCACCTGGCATCCGTATTGGGTTTATGGTAGCTCACCGCGATATTATCCGCCAAGCTCGGGTGGTACGAGGGGTGATGATGCGGCATCCGCCCACTATTGTTCAAGAAGTCGTGGCGTTGTTTTTCCGTTTGGGTTATTTCGATTCTCATTTACGCAACATTGAGCGTCGCTATAAAAAACGCTGGCATACCATGCGTGATGCCATTGAAGAACACTTGCATATGCTTGAATGGTCACAAACAGAAGGCGGCACGTCTTTTTGGTTAAGCGGGCCAGATGAATTCAATGCCACTTTGTTGGGTGATCGCCTACGCGAACGGGGAGTTCTGATAGATATAGGGCAGTCCTTTTATCTTAATGAAGATAAACGAAGCTTTAGGTTGGGGTTTGCGTTTGTACCTATTGAAAAGCTCAATGAAGGCATAAAAATAATTGCCGAAGAGGTGAAGAAATTACTGCCACATAATCATTAAACTGAACCTAGTTTGGTTCTGTCCCACTAAAAATTAAAATCTGTCTCTAGACTAAATTAAAAAAATTTGCCTTAATTAGCCTACATTAATCTAGGCCTTTTAACTTTCGTTTCTTTACTTTAGATTTCCAAAGTAAAAAGGGATTTACACCCTAACACTAATATAACGATCATCTATTACATGACTGCCATCCAGCCTTTTAAAGTTGACATTCCTGATTCCGTACTAGGAGAAGTAACCGCCCGCGTTAAAGCTTATCCATGGCATGAAATGCCGGACGATGGCGGCTGGGGCTACGGCTCCAATTTAGACTATATGAAGGAGTTGTGTGACTACTGGGTAAACGACTTTGACTGGCGCAAGCAAGAAGCGGCACTAAATCATTTCTCACAGTTTAAAACTGAAGTAAATGGTATAGATATTCATTTTATTCACGAAATTGGCAGCGGTCCTTCCCCTGCGCCACTCATAATCAGTCACGGTTGGCCGGGCACGGTGGTTGAATTTATGGAGATCATTGAACCGCTGGCACATCCCGAACGATTCGGCGGCGAAATCGAGGATGCTTTTACCGTAATAGCGCCTTCTTTACCTGGATTTGGCTTTTCTGGACGCCCTCCACGCCCCTACGGCCCACGTAAGATAGCCGAAGTATTTAACTCGCTTATGACCGAGGTTTTGGGTTACGAAAGCTATATCGCGCAAGGCGGTGATTGGGGCGGTGCTATATCGTCATGGTTAGGCTTTGAACATGTAGCCTGTCATGCCATTCATATCAACATATTGACTATGCGACACCCGGACGGGCCGCAAACTAATGAAGAAAAATGTTGGGCTGCGCAATTTGACGAAGATCAGATCATGGAAAATGGGTATCGCACTCAACAAGCCACCCGACCACAAACACTAAGCTACGCCATGATGGACAGCCCAGTTGGCATCGCCGCCTGGATTATCGAAAAGTTTAATTCGTGGTCAGACACCGATGGCGATGACATAGAGAGCGCTCACACTAAAGATGAGTTGCTAACCAATATCATGGTTTATATTGTAACCAAGACGTTTAACACGGCCTCTTGGATTTATTATGGTCGGCGCGAAGAAGGCGGTAGAGTCTTCTCCGAAACCGGCGAAAAGGTCACCGTGCCAACGGCTTGTGCGGTATTTCCTAAAGAGATGTTAGCGTGGCCACCGCGTAGTTACGTAGACCGGCTTTATAACGTACAACACTGGACTGATATGCCTCGAGGTGGTCATTTCGGGGCGCTAGAGGAACCTGAATTGGTGGTGACCGATATACGTTCATTCGCGCGCAGTTTACGGGATAATTAAACAACAAGCTTTGCTGAGGTATTGGCCTTTCCCTCGCACTCTCGTACACTAGCGCCATGGCACATTTTTTTGGCTTCGGCTCCCTAGTAAACACCGCAACACATCAATACTCCGAAGTGCACCCGGCACGTGTAAATGGTTTCGCCCGCGCGTGGATAAATAACGATTGTTACGAGCATGCTTTTTTAAGTGTTATCCGTGAACCTCAAACCAATATCCAAGGCCTACTAGCCCGCGTTTGGAACGACGACTGGCACGAATTGGATAAGCGTGAGGTAGGTTACGCTAGGCAAAGCTTAGCGCCCGAGGCTTGGTCTTTGGAAAACGAATTGACTCAAGGGCAACTGGATAATTTTATTGATGTGCAGTTATACCAGCACGCTTATGGCGACTTCGCACAGAGCGATAAGCCTATACTGTGGTCCTATCTTGAAACGGTATTGTTTGGTTATTACCAAGTATTTGGGGTAACAGGCGTCCACAGTTTTATCGACAGCACCAGACATTGGACGATCATTTTGGATGACCGAAGCAATGCCCTCTATCCCCGCTATGTGCCTGCCACAGGAGAAGCTAACAGTATCGTGTTGTCGGCAATCGAGAAGCTTGCCTTAAAAAAAACGTAATGCAAATTCAGGTGAGGCCAAGAAACACCTGAGCCTAAGCCTCACTCATCGCACTGAAATTCAACATAGGGAAAAGCTATATAGGTCTAAGTCAAAAAATATTTTACCTAAGCTAGCTGACCAATATAGAATGACTCGTATTCGAGCGATCTGAACCGAATTTTCAAAACCATGATCAAGCAGAGTCGCCGCTACTAAATCCGGAGAGAAGATATGGCACGTAACCCACGGTATGATGTTTTATTTGAGCCCATTGATATAGGGCCTGTTACCGCGAAAAATCGCTTTTATCAAGTACCACACTGCAATGGAGGCGGATATCGGGACCCCTCCTCCGCCGCCAAAATGCGCGAGATCAAATCTGAAGGTGGCTGGGGCGTTATATTCACCGAACAAACAGAGATTCATCACACTTCTGAGATCACCCCCTTTATTGAATTAAGGTTATGGGATAAACAGGATGTACCCATGTTGGCGAAAATGGCTGACGCCATGCACAAGCATGATGCACTTGCCGGCATCCAATTGGCTTACTCCGGGATAAATGGACCGAATTTCTACTCGCGCGAAGTACCCCTAGCCCCTACCGCTCTGCCCGTTCGCACTTTCACCAACGATCCAGTACAAGCGCGTGCAATGACCAAGCGCGACATTAAGGATTTACGCCGTTGGTATCGTAATGCTTTTATACACGCTAAGCACGCCGGGTTTGATTTGATTTGCCTATACGGCGCCCATGGCTTTGGTATTATTCAGCATTTTTTATCAACCGCCACCAACCACCGCACGGATGAATACGGCGGTAGTTTAGAGAACCGCTCCCGTTTAATGCGTGAACTGATAGAAGACGCAAAAGAGGTTATTGGTGACAGTTGCGGCGTTACCTTACGGCTATCCTTAGACGAAGTGGTAGGAGATTTAGGCTTTGCTAATTCAGAGGTGCGCGACTTAATTGAAATGCACAGTGATTTACCCGACTTATGGGACTTAGCCCATGGCACCTGGGAAGACTGCTCTGGCCCGTCTCGATTCAAAGAAGAGGCGGCGCAGCAAAGTTTAGTGGAAGGCATTCGTAAACTCACCTCTAAACCGATTGTTGGTGTAGGACGATTTACGTCCCCTGATGTCATGGCCAAACAAATTAAATCAGGTGTATTAGACTTAATCGGTTGCGCTCGTCCATCCATAGCAGACCCATTTATACCCAACAAGATTGATGAAGGTCGCGTTGAAGATATACGCGAATGCATAGGCTGTAATATGTGCATAACAGGCGATATGACCATGTCCCCTTCACGGTGCACCCAGAATCCCACCTTCATGGAAGAGTGGCGCAAAGGTTGGCATCCAGAAAAAATTGCCACTAAAGGCAGCAGCGAATCGGTTTTGATCGTGGGCGCTGGCCCAGCAGGTTTGGAGGCGGCAAGAGCACTGGGCGAGCGAGGCTACCAAGTTGCCCTCGCTGAAGCGAAAACAGATATTGGTGGGCGAGTCGCACTCGAATCTAAATTACCCGGGTTATCAGCTTGGGGACGGGTGGTCGATTACCGCCGTTACCAATTAAGCCAAATGGCCAACGTAGATATTTATTTGGAGAGCAAATTAAGCGCAGAAGAAGTACTGGAATTTGGCTTTGACAATGTCGCCATCACCACCGGTTCCAGTTGGCGCGATGACGGCGTGGCCAGGCATCACGTGCTGCCCATGCAAAATGACGGCAGCATTCCCGTTTACACCCCCAACGAGTTAATGACTGGAAACGTGCCTACAGGCAATGTACTGGTATTTGATGATGATCACTATTACATGGGTGGAGTGCTGGCGCAGTTGTTGGCAGAGAACGGCGCGCGCACTTCGC
>JBLIOD010000074.1:0-11040 GCA_047639475.1 Gammaproteobacteria bacterium | reverse complement strand
TAAGCTGTGCGTACACGGGAAAACAAAGCACGGCCCAAGCTGATGCAGTCGTGTTAGTCACCTCACGTCAAATGCACGATGGCCTATACGCTTCCTTGCTTAAGCGAGAAGCAGATTGGAACGACGCGGGCATTCAAACCATCAAGATTTTTGGCGATGCGCAGGCACCAGGGCCAATCGCCTGGGCTACCTACGCGGGTCATCGTTACGCACGCGAGCTCGATGAGCCCACCATCGGCGATGCCCTGCCATTTCGGCGTGAAGTCGCACAGCTCAGCGGAGACCAATGATGCCCTTAACGTCGGACTTCAAAGTTTCTTGCACACTCAAACCAAAATTAGGTATTATCGTTCGCCTGCAAACTTGTGATCACAATCTAAATGCATTCGGTTTTTCATTCACCACTAAAGTATCTTCATGTCAGATAACGCTATAAACATTTGCGGGGTTAGCAAAATATATGGTGCTGGAGCTGGCGCTGTTACTGCTTTAGAGCGCATTGATCTCGACATACAAGACCAAGAATTCTTCACTTTACTCGGCCCTTCTGGCTGCGGGAAAACCACCTTACTCAGATTAATAGGCGGATTCGAACAACCCAATACTGGTGAAATATTGCTTTTCGGTAATCATCTCGAAGGACTAGAGCCCAACGAACGACAAGTAAATACCGTATTCCAGCATTACTCTTTGTTCCCTCATATGAGTATTACTGAAAATATCGGGTTCGGCTTAAAAATGCTGGGTCAAGATGACGCCACTGTCAGCGCTCGAGTTGCGAAGATGCTCGAACTGGTTAAGATGGAAGAGTTTGCCCAGCGCACTCCCAAGCAGCTATCAGGCGGACAGCAACAACGCATCGCCCTAGCAAGAGCCTTGGCACCCAACCCCAAGGTGTTGCTACTCGACGAGCCGCTGTCTGCGCTGGATTTAAAATTGCGCCAAGCCATGCGTCAAGAACTCAAGCAGCTACAAAAAGAAACTGGCATCACTTTTGTCTTTGTTACGCATGATCAAGAAGAGGCCATGAGCATGAGCGACCGCATCGCGGTAATGTCGCAAGGAAAGTTGCAACAACTCGCCGCGCCAGAAGCGTTGTATGAAAACCCTAAAAATCAGTTTGTTGCGAACTTTATTGGCGACGTCAACTTGATCGAAGCCACTGTTGGCGAACAATCAGATGGATTAATCACTTGTAGCAATGCTTCACTGTCACTAAAGGCGAATTCAGATTCAGAGCAAACTCTAGGAGATACTGTTACCGTGGCGATCCGCCCGGAAAAGCTGCGCTTCACTTCTAGTGATAACGCCGACATTAAAGGCGCAGTAACTGAGTCAATGTATATTGGCACTGACCAACTACTGACGGTCAAACTATTAGACGAGAGCACCGTAGATGTCCGATTCCAAAATATCGATATCACTCAAAAAGCACCTTCGATAGGCGAAAATGTGGGATTACAAGTTGCGGATGGCACCGCTTGGATATTGGGTGAATAAACTAAATGGCGTTTAACCTACCAAGAAGTTTATTTGCACGTCGGTGGTTAGGCTTATCGCCTGCTTTGATTACCATCTTTGCCTTTATGGTGATCCCTATCATCATTTTGGGTGCCTATTCCTTTATGCCAGCCGACCCCTACGGTGGTGTTGACCCTGGGCTGAGCTTTGAAGCTTGGACACAACTTTTCTTTGAACGGGATCTAGATGAATCACTGATTTTCGAACCAGTTTATTTGCACATCATCTTCAGATCCATTGTTTTGGCCGTTATTGCTACCAGCATCTCGGTACTCATGGGGTTTCCGGTGGCTTGGTATATTGTGCAGCAAGATGCTGGGCGCAGAGACTTGTTATTGTTTCTCATCACTATTCCGTTTTGGACGAACTTGCTAATCCGCGCCTATGCTTGGATTTTAATATTAGGTAGAGGCGGCATGATCGAAACACCGCTTTATGCCTTGGGCTTAATAGACGAGTCATTGCAACTGATGTATGGCAACTTGGCAATTGGCTTGGGTCTTGTGTACAGCTACATCCCATTGATGATATTGCCAATTTACGCCAGTCTAGAAAAACTAGATTTCCATTTAGTGGAAGCAGCCCACGATTTATATGCCAATCGGTGGACAGTCATTAGACGCATAGTCATACCTTTATGCTTACCGGGAATCATAGCCGGCTGTATATTGGTTTTTGTACTGAGCTTAGGCGACTTCATCTCTCCCTCTATATTAGGCGGCGGCAAGAAGATGATGCTCAGTAACTTAATTCAGTTCCAATTCTCATCAGCACGTAACTGGCCGTTTGGCGGCGCACTAACCATGCTGTTGTTAATGTTGGTGGCTATTGGCTCGTTCTTCTATATTAGAGCGTCTAAAAAACAAGACGAGATGCAAGGCTGATGCAATCCACTAACAAAAAACGATCAAAAATAAACTGGCTCAAAGGCTGGACCAACTTATTTTTCGTGTATTTGTACGCGCCCATCGCCGTACTCATTATTTACTCCTTTAACGATAACCGCATCGCCCAAGTTTGGACCGAGTTTTCCACCAAGTGGTATTACAAAGCCTTCTCTAATGAAGACATTCAACGTGCGGTTGTTAACAGTTTAAAAGTGGCCACGGTATCCACTATTGTCGCGACCTTATTCGCCACCATGGCGGCATTGGTTTTGTCGCACCGCAAATTCCGCGGCCAAATGATCAGCAACGCCATTATTAGTTTGCCGTTGCTGGTGCCAGAAATTGCCACTGCTGTGGCAACGCTTAGCTTTTTTGCAGCAATCAAGTTTCCTTTAGGCCTCACCTCCATCATTATCGCCCATATCGTATTTTGCATACCCTTTGCGTTTATGCCAATACGCGCGCGCTTGGCAGGTATGGATGCCCACTTACAAGAAGCAGGTAAAGATTTATATGCCAACGATTGGCAGGTTTTTCGCTACGTTACATTGCCCATTTTAAAGCCCGGCATTGTGGCGGGCGCGATTTTGGCTTTTATTATCTCAATTGACGACTTTATTATATCGCTGATGGTTGCAGGCGCCGGGGCTACCACCTTGCCGTTGTATATCTACAGCATGATCCGTTTAGGTGTTTCACCTGAAATTAATGCGGTTTCAACCGTGTTATTCTGCGTCTCGGTAACGGCTATCGCCATTTACTGGGCAATATCAAAACAAAATGAGGAAAGGACCCATGTCCACTAAGTTACCAACAAAACAACTATTAGGTGTAGCCATTGCGGCCATGTTAAGCACCAGTGTTCACGCCGAAGGCGAGCTATTCTTTTACAACTGGGTAGACTACACACCACCTGAGTTAATCACACAATTCGAAGAAGAAACTGGCATCAAAGTCACCGTTGACACCTATGACTCAAACGAGACACTGCTAGCCAAGCTTAAATCTGGCGCAACCGGTTATGACGTGGTAGTCCCTAGTCAAAACTTCGTCACCATCATGATCGCAGAAGACATGCTTGAGAAGGTCAATGTAAAAGGCCAATCTAACTACGACAACGTCGATGATCGCTGGAAGAATCCACCTTGGGACCCAACACAAGAATATTCTGCTCCTTGGCAGATGGGCACCACTTCTTTCACCATCAACATGGATGGTTATGATGGCCCAGGTGATTCATTAAAAGAGTTCTTCGAGCCAGACGAGTCAATGCGTGGACAAGTACAAGTTTTTAGAACGCCTGACGAAGTTATTCCGCTAGCTTTAATGTATCTCGGTCACGAGCAATGCAACGAAGACCCAGCAGACATGAAGGAAGTACAAGCGCTGCTACTCAAACAAAAGCCGTTTGTTAAAACTTACAACTCTGAGACCATGGTGGCGAATCTATCTAGCGGCGAAGTTAAGATAAGCAGCCACTGGGATGGTTACTCAATGAAGAACCGTTTAGACAGCGGGGTGACTACTTTGAAGTATATCCACCCTAAAGAAGGCATCATCGGTTGGTTTGATAGCTTAGTAGTACCAAAAGGTGCGCCTAACAAAGCGAACGCCGAAAAATTCATGAATTTTATGATGGATGCTAAAAACGGTGCCGATCTTTCTAACTTTAACCGTTATGCGTCGCCACTAAAAGCTTCTGCACTTGGCGATCACTTAGATCCTGCATTGAGCAGCGCGCCAGAAATTAACGTTGACGCCAGCGTACCAGTTCACTTCAGTGAAACTTGTAGCGCTAAGGCAACCAAACTTTACGACAGAGTGTGGACCAAGCTACTTCAGTAGATATTGCTGATAGAGGCGCCAGCATAACGTTGCGAGCGACGAAAAGACTAGGCTAAAGTGAGCGAAAAAGCGCAATGTATATTAGATACATGAGCACTTTGAGTGAACTTTAAACGACACCTATTAATAGGTTTGGTCTAGTGCAGTAGTTATGCTGGAGACTCGATAGTTGTTAAGATTAGGGTGACCTAGGGTCACCCTTTTTAGTTATTAATCCGAATTCTATGCATCATGAGTGACATCTGTTCATTAACAGCAACCCAAGCAATCACCTTGTTCAAGTCAAAGGAATTGTCTCCGGTTGAATTGATGCGCGCAATCATTGCTCGCAGCGAAAAGGTCGAACCCCATATCAATGCATTCACGGAGACTTATTTTGAGCAGGCGTTGCATCTAGCCAAGGAGTCTGAAAACCGTTACCTCAACGGCACAGCCAAACAATTGGACGGCGTACCGCTGGCAGTTAAAGACGAATTTAAATTAAAAGGCACCAAGCGAACCTCATCATCTTTGGTGTACGCTGATCAAGTAGATGACACCACCGAGGTGATCATTGATAGATTGCTCCAAGAAGGCGCTATCTGTCATGCGAAAACAACGACGCCAGAATTTTGTTTGTTGGGATCATGTCACTCTAGGCTGTGGGGCGTCACCCGCAACCCTTGGAATTTGGAAACCACCCCTGGTGGTTCTTCCGGCGGATCGGGCGCTGCTCTTGCAGCCAACACCACTGTGATAGCTACTGGCACCGATATCGGTGGCTCAATTCGTATTCCAGCATCTCAATGTGGAGTAGTCGGTTACAAACCGCCGTATGGCCGTAATCCTGAAATTCCAGTGTTCAATCTGGACTTTTATAGTCATTCAGGCCCTATGGCGCGAAGCACACAAGACATTGCTTTAATGCAGAATATAATTTCAGGCCATCACAACCAAGATATCGCTAGCCTAAGAGAACGAGTAATACTTGATACCGATTCAAGCTTAAACAATCTTAAAGGTTGGAAAATTGCTTATTCGTTGGACTTGGACTATCTAGAAATAGACAGCGCGGTGCGTGACAACACCATTGCTGCACTTAAGATCTTTGAAGACCTTGGTGCACAAATAGAACCCGTCTATCTTGGATGGGCTGATGAGTTGATTGAAGCAGTTCATAGTTATTGGTCGTTAAACTGGGCCAACAGCATGGCGCCTTTATTGAATACCCATAGGGACCAACTAACCGACTACGCCATTTACTTTATCGAGCAAGCGAGTCAATCAACTCCGGAAAAATACAATCGTTCTTTAGAGGTGGCGGTGGAAACCTACAACCAATTCGGCCCGATGATGGACAAGTATGACTTGTTCATTTGCCCAACCTTGGCAACCACCCAAATTCCCGCTGAGTTTACTTGGCCTTCTAGCGAAGTAGGCATGAATGGTCGAATTGAGAAAATGGATGAGGAACACTGGTCGCTGACCTACCCTTTTAATATGTTAAGTCGTTGCCCGGTGTTATCAGTCCCCAGTGGTCATGCGGCTAACAATGTACCGACTGGCATTCAGTTGGTAGGAAAAACCTATGACGATAGAGCGGTTATCGAAGCCGGCAAGGCTTATGAGGCAGCCTATTCAGGATTAAGCGGCGACCTTGATCAAAAACTTTGGTAAGAAGCCACAAAATGCACAAAAACAAGCCCTGCAAAAACTAGTCTGCGAGCTGCAATGAAGCATATAGTGTCAAACTTATGCAAACGGATCCCATATAAAGGGGTTAAAACTAAAAAACGACAATTTCTTGTGTCATTAGCGCATCAAGTTTGACTTCATTTTAACGATGCGCTACGGTACGGCTATAAAGTAAACTAATCGACCACACAGAGCAGTATTTCGATTCCCCACTTTATCCAAACTCATAATAAATAAATACGTATGTCATCATCAAATAGTGATCCATTAGTCCGCTTTGTGGACGTCCAAAAAAGTTACGACGGCGAAATGCTCGTCATCAAGAACCTTAACTTGGACATGCAACGCGGCGAATTTTTAACCATGTTAGGCCCATCAGGCTCAGGTAAAACTACCTGCCTAATGATGCTTGCCGGCTTCGAACCTGCTACGCACGGTGAGATTTATTTAAACGACAAACCCATCAATAGTGTGCCACCGCATAAACGCGGTATCGGTATGGTGTTTCAAAATTATGCACTTTTCCCGCATATGTCAGTGGGTGAAAACTTGGCGTTCCCGCTAGAAGTCCGTAAGATTGGTAAGTCTGAACGTGATGAGCGCGTTAAAAAGGCACTTGATATGGTGCAACTTGGCCCATTCGCCGACCGACGTCCAGCACAGCTTTCAGGCGGCCAACAACAACGTGTTGCTGTAGCCCGTGCTTTGGTATTTGATCCAGAGCTAGTACTAATGGACGAGCCATTAGGCGCACTAGACAAAAATCTGCGTGAACAGATGCAGTACGAGATTAAGCATATCCATGATAATTTGGGTGTCACCGTATTATATGTAACGCATGACCAAACAGAAGCGCTAACGATGTCTGACCGCGTAGCCGTATTCGAAGACGGCGTCATTCAGCAACTCGCGCCACCTGAAGTGTTATACGAAAAACCAGATAATGCTTTCGTGGCTAACTTCATTGGTGATAATAATGCTTTGATTGGCAAGATTACCGCCAAGAGCGATGACAGTTGCTCTATCTTAATGAACGGTGAGTTCGAGATACAAGCTAATCCCATTAACTTGGGCGACATCGGGACTAATTCCACACTGTCGCTACGACCTGAGCGTGTGTCGATTAACCCCGATGCAGGCAGTTTGCCCAATATCTTTATAGCTACGGTAAAAGAACTCACTTACCTAGGCGATCATATTCGCACCAGAATTTCGGTGTGTGGCCACGAAGAATTCGTGGTTAAAATTCCCAATGCTTCCGCTCATGCCCATTTAGTGGTAGGCAATGACATCAGCGTTGGTTGGAATATTGAAGACTGTCGAGCGTTAGACTACATACCCGTAAACTAATTTTTGCCTATTTTCAAAAAAGTTGTATAAACCCTATTAGTCCCAGTTTTAAACATCTTTAGAGCTGTTAGATTAATTTTTAATGTTATATAGAGGAGTAAAATGAAAACTGTATTAAAGCAAACCTTACTTGCCAGCGTTATTGCTGCAGGTACAGCGGGCACAGCCACTGCTGACACTGAAATGGTTGTTGTATCTTGGGGCGGCGCATACACTGCAAGCCAACAAGGTGCTTATCACCAACCTTATATGGATGCTAACCCTGGCATCACTATCGTGAATGATGACTCAGCAGGTACTGCTGTAGCTAAAATTCGCGCGATGAACGAAGCTGGCAAGATGGATTGGCACTTAGTTGATGCGGTTGCATCTGACGCAATGCGTTTATGTGACGAAGGTCTGGCTGAAGTAATCGATCACGATACTGAACTAGCAGCTGCTCCAGACGGCACATTGCCTTCTGTAGATTTCGGCGACCTAATCGTTTCTGAGTGCTTTATCCCACAGATCGTATATTCAACGACTTTTGGTTACCGTACTGACCTAGTAGGCGACAATGCGCCAACGACTATTGCTGACGTTTTTGACTTAGCAAAAATCCCAGGCAAGCGCGCTCTAGAGAAGAAGCCAATCGGCAACCTAGAGTGGGCATTAATTGCTGATGGTGTTGCTGCTGCTGATGTATATGACGTATTAGATTCAGATGGCGGTGTAGATCGCGCTCTAGCTAAGTTAGATACAATCAAAGACAGTGTTGTATGGTGGGAATCAGGTTCACAAACTCCTCAGCTTCTAGCTGACGGCGAAGTGGTAATGGGTTCTACATACAACGGTCGTCTATTTGCATTGATCGAAGAAGAGAAGCAACCAGTTGCCATGATGTGGGATTGGCAGGTATTTGATCTAGATGGTTGGATCATTCCTAAAGGTGCTCCAGACATGGCTGAAGTTAAGAAATTCGTAAAATTTGCTACAGACACTCAACGTCTAGCTGATCAAGCGAGCTTTATTTCTTACGGCCCGACTCGTGCTTCATCTGCTCCACTTGTTGGTAAGCATGCAACTTTAGGTATCGATATGGCACCACATATGCCTACTGATCCTGCAAATGCTAAGAACACACTACTTTTCAACTATGAGTGGTGGGCTGACAACCGTGATGATATGGATGAGCGTTTCAACGCTTGGTTAGCCAAGTAAGCTTTATCTAAAGAACAGGGGCGGCCATAAATAACATGGGCCACCCCTGATTTTAACTTTTTTATATATACCCCTATGAGCACAGCAGAATTAATTGTTACCGCAGACGGATTGCCCCTAAAAGCCAGTCTAGCTAAGGCTACACGCCGTGGAAAAATTCACGCAATAGCATTGGTTGTGCCTCTATTTTTATTTATTTTAGTCACTTTCTTTTTGCCAATAGCAGACATGCTAATACGCAGTGTAAAGAACGATGTGGTGGTAGACATTATGCCAAACACTACAAAAGCCATTGCTAACTGGGATCATTTAGGTGATGAGGCGCCGGGCGAGGATGTATTTAAAGCGCTAGCTGAAGATTTTAACGTCGGTAGCGTAAATAAGACCATTGGTAAAGTCGGCTTACGCCTTAACTACGAAAAGAGCGGTTTTTCTGGCCTTTACAGAAAGACTGCCAGAAAAGTCAAGAAAAACCCCATTGTTGCCCCTCCTTACAAAGAAGCATTTCTTGCCTTAGACAAGAAATGGGAAAGAGTCGACTATTGGCGTATATACAAACGCGAAAGTGAGAAATTCACAAAAGCCTATTACTTATCCGCCTTTGATGCCGGTTACAACGAGGCAGGCGAAGTCGTGATGAACAACGCCAACCAACGAATCTACCTGAACTTATTCTGGCGCACCTTGTGGGTCAGCACGTTCATAACGTTACTGTGTGTCATCCTTGCGTATCCAGTTTCGTATTTACTTTCGATTTTACCGTCGAAGCAAAGTAACTTATTGCTAATCTTGGTGTTGTTACCTTTTTGGACTTCTCTACTGGTTAGAACCACCGCTTGGATCGCTCTGTTGCAGCAGGAGGGCATTATCAACGATGTATTGGTTTGGTTCGGCTTTTTTGCCACCGACGACCGACTGGCAATGATCCACAACAGAACGGGCACGATTGTTGCGATGACGCATATATTGTTGCCTTTTATGATTCTACCGCTATACAGCGTGATGAAAACCATTCCGCCCAGTTATATGCGCGCAGCGCGCTCCTTGGGCGCTACGCCATTTACCGCGTTCGTCAGAATTTACCTGCCCAACACCGTTTCGGGCGTCGGAGCTGGCGTTATTCTAGTGTTTATACTTTCAATTGGTTTCTATATCACCCCCGCGTTGGTTGGTGGCACGGGCGGGACCCTAATTAGTAATTTAATCGCTTATCACCTAGGCGTGTCCTTGAATTGGGGCCTAGCCGCCGCGCTAGGCGGCATGCTATTAGCGGTCGTACTGGCTCTCTATTATGTCTATGACAGGGTCGTAGGCATAGACAACATGAAACTCGGATAAGATTATGGCACTTCCTGCATACGCAACCCCATTAGACAAAGTATGGCACTATACTTTTCTAAGCATCTGTGGCTTGATCTTCTTTTTCCTGATCGCGCCTATCGTTATTATTGTTCCGCTGTCGTTTAACGCGGTACCGTTCTTTACTTTTACACCTGAAATGCTGAGTTTTGATCCTGCAGGCTATTCTACTAAGTGGTATCAGGAATTCTTTACCAGTCTAAACTGGTTGGGTGCAGTAAAAAATAGCTTCATCATCGCTATTTTTGCAACGTTAATTTCAACCACACTGGGCACGATCGCGGCATTAGGGCTTAGCCGCTCAGACATGCCCTATAAGTCTTTAGTGATGGCCATTCTGATCTCACCTATGATCGTGCCGCTAATTATCTCAGCGGCTGGCATGTACTTCTTTTACGCCCGCTTCGGCTTAACAGGAACCTACTTAGGCGTGATATTGGCTCATGCAGCATTGGGAACCCCTTTCGTGGTTATCACGGTTACGGCGACACTCTCCGGCTTTGATCACAGTCTAACTCGAGCAGCAGCAAATATGGGCGCCACGCCAGTGAAGACCTTCTTTTCGATTATCGTGCCACTAATATTACCGGGCGTAATTTCTGGTGGTTTATTCGCGTTCATCACGTCGTTCGACGAAGTGATCGTGGTTAAGTTTATTGGCAGCTATGAGCAACGCACCATTCCATGGCAAATGTTCTCTGGTATACGTGAGCAGATTAGCCCTACAATATTAGCGGTAGCCACCCTACTAGTAGGTATCTCTATTATGCTTTTAGCTTCGTTAGAAATGCTGCGACGTAGAAACGAGAAATTACGCGGCTTATCGCCGCAGTAAAGCGCGACAACCTCTTCAACGAGGCATCGACTAATATTTAGAAAGGCGACACTAGTCGCCTTTTTTATAGCATTCAAAATCCCAATAGCGCCTCTCAGTGCTAAAAATACCCTCAATCATTTTTAAAGCACAGCTCCCTCTTGCATGACCCTCAAATCTCAAACGAAGGCCTAAACGCTTCCTTATAAGTCAGTGCAGTCAATGAATTCGGTGACACAGTGACACAGTGACACAGTGACACAGTTGCACGGTTGCACGGTTGCACGGTTGCACAACATGTTGCGACTGAACGAGCGCTAACTATTCACTTGGATAACCGGGAAATAATCACCGTAATGACACTCGACACCCAACCCGAGTTACTGACCT
>JBLIOD010000073.1:0-11418 GCA_047639475.1 Gammaproteobacteria bacterium | reverse complement strand
TTGGGTCACTGGCCTGGCACATTGAATACCAACGGGGTTGTTATCATGCATCCCACTTAAGAGCCTTGTTTGACCATTACTCACTTGCGTAGTTAAGCCACTGGATAAAAATTCCATTAAAGATAGGTTTTTCACCTTCTCATGGTGAACATGTTTTTGATTAACTTGAATGTAGCGATACTCAGAAACAACGCGTTCTATCGGGTCGCGCAGCATTGAAATGTATTTGCAAGGGCCCGGCAAGTAGGCATGTACCCCAAAGCCCATATGGCCGATCAACAGTTTTATTTTTTGTTTATGTTGTTCATCCAGTTGCTCCAGATCTTTGAAGTCTTGGTGCATGCGCTCAGAAATTATATGGCTCGCTTTAACACCATACTCTCTATTTAGTATGGTTCTTAAAGTTGATCCGCCTGCTTTAGGCAGGTGTAAAAAGATAAGATGTTGTCGCTTCAATTTAATCGAAGATAGACTGGGTTAGCCGTTATGAAAATCATTTTGTCGCTGTGATAGCGAGGTTGTTGTAGAGACCGTTGTCTTGAATATATTGAACAACATCCGGTGCCAAGTGTTCACTGTAATCCTCGCCGTCACTAATCAAATTGCGTATAAGTGTAGAAGAAGTATCAAAAGAAGGAACAGGTAGTTCCATCACTCTCCCAGTTGGGTGGCTAACGAAGTTTTCTATGCTAGTTATTGTTTCGCCTAGCGTATTCGAATGTTCTTTTTCATACTCTGGTCGTGACATTACCGCTATGTTCACTAACGCCAGTATTCGCTCAGGTTGGTGCCATGTGGGAAAGCTTTTCCATGCATCTAGTCCTAAAATAAGCACCCAATGTTTATTAGGGAATTGTTCGTTTAATTCTTCTAACGTATCTACGGTATAGGAAGGGGGTGGCCGAGAAAACTCTCGAACATCTAGCTCTAAGCCCTCTTGTCCTTCCAGCGCCAAACGCAACATTTGAGCGCGATGTTCATTTGCAGCGTGTGATGCGCTTTTAAAAGGGGAACGGACCGCAGGTAAATACAGTACCTTATCCAATTGTAATTGTTGTTGTACGGCCTTTGCGGTTTGTATGTGCCCATTGTGCACTGGGTCAAATGAGCCGCCTAATAAACCCCATAGCTTTGGGCCTTCTATCTTAGATTTTCGCTCAACCACTACTTCGTATTTAACTTTATGATTGGTCTACTTCAAACAAATTGGTTGATATTGGTGATTTGGGCCAAAGTGTTTTCTTCTACATCGGTATTTAAACCGGCTTTTTGCCGACTTATTATTCGATACTGTAAACCTTGTTTATCATACAAAGCCACCTCATCATTTTCTGAAAGCTCTACGATTAAGCCTTCACCGGTAATGCTGTATATACCTAAAAGCGCGACTTCACTCATGACAAAAATAGCTCGTTAAATGCGTTATCAGTTTGCTCAGAATAGGTGTACCCCAATTTCGTTAAAAATTCGTCGAATTGCTTTTCGGTTTCCTTTGGTACTTGCATCCCGCATAAGACACGACCGAAGTCTGAGCCATGGTTTCGGTAATGAAATAAGCTGATGTTCCACCGACCGCTTATTTGTTCTAAGTAATCTAGTAAGGCCCCGCGCCGCTCTGGAAACTGGAAGCTGAAAATCCTTTCGTCTGTTAGCTCATGCGCCCTTCCGCCAACTAAATAGCGACCGTGTAATTTGGCCAAACTGTTGTCAGTTAAATCTACGGGCTTAAAACCCTTATTTGCTAGTAAACCTAAACGTTCTTTTACAATCTCAGGATCAGCACAATTAAAGCCGACAAAGATGCTGGCCTGCTTTTCGTCTCCGTAGCGGTAGTTGAACTCGGTAACACTCAAGTCGCCCAAAGTTCTAAATAGGGTCTGAAAGCTGCCGGCTTCTTCTGGAATAGTAACCGCTATGAGTTTTTCATTGCCCTCACCAATCGCGGTTCTTTCAGCAACATGGCGTAAGCGATCAAAATTCAAATTGGCCCCAGTTAGCACTGTGACTAGATTTTGACCTTCGCCAGGATTGGCTTTCAGCCACTTCTTTATACCAGCGACACCCAAGGCGCCGGAGGGCTCTACAATAGAACGGGTGTCTTCGAATATGTCTTTAATCGCCGCGCACATCTCATCGGTTGAGATGGTGATTACTTCATCAAGATATTCTTTACATAATTTAAACGTCTCTTCTCCTACCTTTTTAACCGCAACGCCATCGGCAAAGATGCCAACTTCTTCAAGCTCAATACGTTTTCCCGCAGCAATCGATAAGCCCATGGCATTGGAATCTATGGGCTCTACGCCGATAATTTTTATCTCAGGATTAAGTGCTTTAAAGTAAGCAGACATACCAGCAGCTAAACCACCGCCGCCAATCGGTATAAATACGGCATCAATCGCGCCACTATGCTGGCGCCATATTTCAGCCGCCACGGTGCCTTGTCCTGCAATAACGTCAGGATCATCGAATGGCGGGATATAGGTTTTTTGCTGCTCTTTGACCAAGGCAGCAGCGTGAACGCTAGCGTCGCTATAACTGTCGCCTATCAGTACAACCTCAGCGCCGAATGATTTCACCGCGCGCTGTTTTATCTCAGGAGTCGTGGTAGGCATTACGATAATCGCTTCGCAGCCTAATTTTTTGGCAGAAAGCGCGACACCTTGTGCATGGTTCCCTGCAGAGGCGGTGACGACCCCTTTCGCTAATTGCGCCGCAGTAAGCTTGCGCATCTTGTTATATGCCCCCCTAATTTTGTAGCAAAAAATAGGTTGCTGATCTTCGCGCTTAAGGAAGATATTATTGCCCAATCGCTCAGACAGGCCTTGGGCTCTTTCAAGGTCTGTTTGTTGTGCCACGTCATAGACTTTGGCACTGATGATTCGTTTTAGGTAAGTATCCTTCATAAGAGAAGCCTGCTCAACGCAGACGCTAACGCAGCATTAGGGTAAGGCGTAATTATAACGGATATTTTTTTTATCTAAACCTTAGCTGCGCAATTCTAGCAAGGTATTTTGGCCTACCAGGTTTGTCAATATCCTCTAGACAGATAATTTTTTTAACAGACATAAGCTTCGTTATATTAGTTATCCCATCTGTTTTGAAACAATGTTCTTTAACTGAGACTCAATTTCTGAGTTAGTTATTTTCCCAGTTTCCATATCAAAATTATTGTAAAAACTGGGCACAGATAGGCTGCCCTTTACATTCCCGCCAAAGAAAGCGGCTGACCCCTTAGCAGAGGCTAATACACTGCTTGCGCCCCCTGGTCCGGGTGAAGTGGATAACATCACCATCGGCTTACCTTGAAAGACCTTAGCGTCAATTCTAGAAGCCCAGTCATATATATTCTTAAAGGCGGCGGTTTAGGAGCCATTGTGCTCAGCATAAGATATAAGTAGCCCGTCAGCGGCCCCTATTTTATCGAAGAATTGTTGCGCTAACGACGGAACCCCTGATTGGGCTTCTCTGTCAGCACTATAAATAGGCATTTCAAAATTATTCAGATCTAGTAGTTCGACTTGCGCATCGCCTATTACGCTACTTGCGTAAGTCACTAACTGCTTGTTAATAGATTGACGACTATTGCTGGCGGCGAAAGCGAGTATTTTCATGGTGTTTACCTTAATGGAATTGTTTAATCTTGAAAGGCGCCCATGCCTTTAGTATTCGATGAATTCGATGACGTTATTGTCTGGGTCGGGGATAAAAAATGAAGTGCCCGTTGGATGATGTATGTGTCCGCCGCTTCATGGGATACTTAAAGCTTCCCAACCCAGCCCCATCTCGTTGGAGGCGGCGGTTTGATAATACAACTCGTAAACCCGTGGTTGAACGGAGGCAGCGCGAAACATCGTACCAGTTTGGAATTGCACGGGATTAGGATTTGCTGGGCTAAAAGGCAGGTTTAAGTCGTCAGCAGTTCTTTGGGTATCAAGATGAAAATACTGTTCTTTCAGTGTACTAGCATCAGTGAATTTTGCTGCATTGCGCAACACACCAGGCAGTACCGGCTTAAGCACAACAGTTACTTCGGAGTTTTCTCTTAGCCTCAAGATCCGATCAAGAGAAAAATAACAATATGGGCTTTGATGTGACCAATAAACGTCGACAGTTTTCATGCCTCATTCCTCAAAGCTGTTTTAGCAGATTGTGAAACTTTTAAACATCATTCATTAATACCAGGAGTAAATCTTACTATTTTTAGCATAGCAGGCCGGTGAATGGTTTATCTCTAAAAACGCTTGCTCATCAATCTACAGCGGACAATCACTGAGCTAGATGCGACCAGCGACTTGACCGGCCTTATCAAAATCCATAAAATCGCGACTCAATTGAAATCAAGGGAACAAGGTACAAAGCCTTGGCTGCCCCCGCAACTGTAAGCGAAGAGTTTTTTTGAATCACCACTGGATTAGTCCGGGAAGGTCAAATAAAGCGATGACACGTAAGCCAGGAGACCTATTTCAATTGGTGGTGCTGCCAACGGGGTGTTGGTGTGTTAAACACGCGGCCGTTTTGCGTGCAGATCATTCTAAAACCTCCCAACAGCAATTATTTATCCATATGTAATACGGTGCGTGTTGCAGTGGGCTACTGGTTTTTGAATATGTTTAACTCAAAAGGTTTTTCCTCGAGCGTCATCGCTCTTCTTCTAGCGCAATCATCAACGGGCTTTGCGCAAGACAACACGCTTGACGAACTTGTCATAAGTGCCAACCTTACTCCGATCAGCGCTGAGAGAATTGGCAGTGCGGTTACGATAATCAATGAAGCAACACTGCGCGATAGCAATGCTACGCATATTGCCGACGTTTTGCGATTAACACCGGGTGTGCATGTAACGCGTGCTTCCAATAAAGGCAGCTTGACGGCCATTCGTATGCGCGGCGCTGAAGCAAACCACGTATTGGTGCGTATCGATGGCATTGAAGTCAATAATGCAACCGGCACCGGCGCCTTTCTCTCTGGCTTAGTGGTGAGCGATATTGAGCGAATCGAAATCATCCGCGGTCCACAAAGTGCGCTTACCGGTAGTGATGCCTTAGCGGGTGTGATTAATATTTACACCTACAATGGCAAAGGTGCACAAGGCACCACAGTTGGACTAGAGGTAGGCAGTGATAATACTCAACAACTCACTTTGCATACCCAAGGCAGTGACAACGGCAGTCATCATAAAATTGCCATTGAAATGAATAAGAGTGATGGTTTTTCGGTTGCGAGTTCGGGTACTGAAGATGATGGCTTTGACAATACGACCGCCGCATTTTCTTACGGTAAGGCCTTAAACAGCACAACTCAAATTGAAACTTCACTGCGCATTTCTGAGTCTTCTTTGGACGTTGATGGAACAAGCTTTGACTTTACTTCACCCACATATGGTCAAACCATCGACTTGCCCGATGAGCAAGACGACAAGGAATTATTCGCTCACGTAAAACTTAAGAAGCAACACGCTAGCTTTGACAGCACTTTTAATTTGGCGGTCAGTGACAGCGAAAATAAGTTTGATTCGGCCTCTTTCGGTAAAAGTACCACTAACGGCAAGAAAACCAAATTAAGCTGGCAAGGTGATTGGTCAGCGAACCAAGATAGCGGTTTCTCTATGTTGCTTGAAGCTGAGAATAACGAGTATGAGCAAAGGGGTGCAACGGCAACGTCTCTAAGTAACCAATCTCAAGACACAACCGATTACTCGGCAGCTGTTGAATACCGTTACGCATCACAAGGCGGTTTGTTTGGTTCAGCGTCTATACGCCAAGATTCAAACGATGCTTTCGATGACAGCACGACCTTTCGTTTAACCAGCGCCTATCTAACTGCAGGTGGCAAAGTGCACGGCAGCGTAGGTTCAGCGGTAACGAATCCTTCATTTGTTGAAACCTTCGGTTTCTTTCCGAGCAGCTTTATCGGTAACCCAGATCTACAGCCAGAAGAGTCGTTGGGTTTCGATGTCGGCTATGAGCACCGCTTTGCGAATGATGCTGTTGTTATGGACATCACTTATTTCCAAGCGAACTTGGAGAATGAGATCACCACAGTCTTCAATCCAGACTTCACCTCTACGGTTAAAAACCTAGATAAGGACAGCGAGCGTAGCGGTATCGAAGTGGCGGTGACGGCAAGTTTGAGCGAAAGCACGCAGTTGACTGCGGCATTTACCAATACTGATTCTGAAAACGGAAAAGGTAAAGCAGAAATCCGCCGTCCTGAAAATGTGGCGAGCTTAAGCTTAACCAACAAAAGCATGGGAAACAGATTGACCTCGCGTATAGATTTATCGCATTCAAGCAGTCGCTTAGATACGGACTTCGCAAACGGCGTTAATGTGACATTGGCGAGTTACACGCTAGTAGATGCTAACTTAACTTATCAACTTAATGACCGTGTTGCTTTGAATGCACGTGTGGAAAATGCCTTTGATGAAGAGTACGAAAACGTATTCGGTTTTTCAACACCTGGCCGTAAATGGTTGTTCGGTGTGAGCGCTAAGTTCTAATGCGCAAGGGGTGGATCGAGCGAGGTACCTTAGGGCTACTATTGTTCTTCTCCGCCCCTGTTTGGAGCACAGGGATTATTTCAATAAACCTGTGCTCTGACCTCCTACTTTATGATCTCGCGGACCGAGATCAAATTCAGTCCCTCTCTTACTTTGCCAAGGATCGCCACTATTCTCCGATAGTCGATAAGCTCGATGACATACCCATCAACAGCGGCAGAATTGAGCAAATTATTGCTGCTCGTCCCTCACTGGTTCTAGCCAGCGCTTATTCTTCGGCGATGGTTTTAGACATGTTAAAACGGTTCGATATAGAAACCTATTCGCTTTATAGCCCACAATCATTGGCCCAATTGTATGAAGCAATGCGTGAATTGGGTGTGAAAATTGGCCAATCGAAAAAAGCAGAACACCGTATTGCCGCTTTACAGTTAGCGCTCCAAAACGATGAACTTGAAAGGGACGAATCGACGTCCTTAGGGGCTATATATTTAAGTCCGAACGGCTATTCAGAGGGTCGAGGCACGCTAACCCATGAGCTGATTACTTTGGCGGGCTACACCAATTTAACAGCTGACTTAGGTGCCTGGCACACCATATCGCTAGAGCAAATAATTGCCTTAAAGCCCGATGTGATTATCTCTGCGCAGGGCAGTGAGCACTATGATCGCGCGCATGAGTGGTTGTCTCACCCAGCTATTCAGGCGGTGCCCGCGCACGTTATTATTCCAGCGGCCTACTGGTCTTGCGCGTCTTCTCACTTGGCATTGGCCTATCAAACTTTGCTAGAAAGAAGAACAGAGATATTAAACAATCTATCCAGCGCGCAAGAAGATGAAAGCTAATAACTCTCCGATTTCAGCGCAATATCATCGCTTGTTTGGGCAAGCGTTTGGATTAAATATCACCCTACTGAGTGTGTTGGCTACGGCCTTCGTTGCCTCGTTGTTCGTCGGCCGTTTCCAGCATGGTATCGATGCGGTTGCTGACCCAGAGGTAATGCGAATCATTATTTGGCAAGTTCGCTTGCCCCGCGCTTTATTAGCGGTGATTGTTGGGGGAAGTCTGGGTTTGTCAGGTGCAGCCCTACAAGGTTGGTTACGCAATCCTTTGGTTGATCCGGGCATTATTGGCACCACCGCTACCGCATCCTTAGGCGCAGTGGTTGTGCTGTACTTGGGTTTGGCCGGTGCGGGTAGTTTCTACTTGCCCTTTGCAGGCATGATCGGCGCGATCATTGGTGTGGTTTTATTATTCGCACTAGTGAGGCGCAGCGAAGACTCTTTGGTTTTCATATTAGCGGGAGTGGTCATTACTAGCTTTGCAGGCGCTGCAACTTCCTTGGTGCTTAACCTATCCCCTAGCCCGTTTGCCGCGCTCGAAATTGTATTCTGGTTGCTTGGTTCTTTAGAAGGCAGAGGCTTTAATCACGTCGCGTTGATTATTGTGTTCGTGGTGATCGGCTGGGTAATGCTGTTGTCTACAGCTAGGGCGTTATACGCGCTTTCTTTAGGCGAAGAGGTGGCGCAGACTTTGGGTGCAAATCTTAAATCGATGCGCCTAAAAATCGTAACAGCAGTGGGTTTGTGTGTGGGCTCCAGCGTGGCAGTTACCGGGGCAATTGGGTTCGTTGGCTTAATAGCACCGCACATTGTGCGCCCTTGGGTTAAACATCGAGCCGATGCAATTTTAGTGCCTAGTTTATTGTCCGGTGCCATACTATTGTTAGTAGCAGACATAGCGGTAAGACTGTTACCGACGCAGACAGAACTCAAAATTGGGGTCTTAACCGCGTTGCTAGGCGCACCATTTTTCTTATGGTCGCTGAATAAACACCGCAGGGCGATAGCATGACAATCTCTGCCACCGATGTAGGCGTAAAAGTAGGTAAGCGTCAGCTGCTTAAGAATGTCACTGCTCAGTTCCCCAGTACCGGTCTGCATGCGATAGTGGGGCCCAATGGGGCAGGCAAATCGACATTCCTTAAAACGTTATGTGGTTTGTTGCCATTAACGTCGGGACAAGTTCAATTTGATCAGCAATGCTTAAACGCTTATTCCCCACTTCAACGTGCCGCAAACGTCGCCTATTTGCCACAACAAAATCAGTGTCACTGGGAGCTGAGTGTTGAACAAGTTATTCAGGTTGGCCTGTTAGCCGCGCCTCATTTAAGTCGGGATATGCAAGCTGAAACTCTCACTTCAGTCATTGAGCAGTTTGATTTAGATGCTCTACAAACCCAAAATTTCAACACCCTATCAGGCGGAGAGAAAGCGCGAGTATTGCTTGCACGCGCAATGGTGGCGAAGCCGCGATGCCTATTGGCGGACGAACCGCTTAATGGCCTAGATATAAAATATCAAAGTAAGATTTTACAAACCTTGCGCGAAATTGCCGATCAAGATACCGCAATTGTTGTGGTTCTGCATGACTTGAATCATGTGTTGGCGTATGCGCATACCGCAAGCCTGTTTGATGAAGGAGAACTGATAGAGCAAGGCGCGGCATCTGAAGTACTATCAAGCCAAAACATAGACCGTTATTTTCAAGTTAAAACCGAGCGTATTGGCTACGCTGATGGTGAATTAATTGTACTGCAACGATGAGCATTAATTTACGCCATAGTTCGAGCTGGTCAGTGCTGTCGTCCGTGACGGTGCATGCCGCGTTGCTGGCTGTGGTTGTATGGCTTAGTGAACCGTTAACCGTGGGTACTCAAACAGCAAATACAATCACGGCTAAACTAGTGATGATGTCGGGTAAACCAGCTGATCAAGAAACGAGTTCGACGCAGGCAAAAATAAAAGCTGCTACTACGAATACGACATCAAACGCCATTCGCCCTGCTAACCCGATTAAATTAATTACCTCTTCTACAAAAGCCAAGCGAGCAACAACATGGATAAATGAGCAAAAAGAACCAGCGTTAGAAAATAAACAACAAACACAGCGGGAGGGCAAACCGGCTATACAGAAAATCGAAAAAGTGGTTCTTTCAGATAGCGCTTTAGTAAAGGGTGAAAAGAAGCTTGAGTTAAAATTGAAAATCGAGCCAGAGATAGAGGTTCTTGTTAGTAAGACAGAGGGTAAAACACCTGTGGCTGAGAAGCCACTTGCTCAGTCCAATCAAATAGTGGTTAAGGTGCCGGAACCAACAAGCAACAAAGCGGAGTTAGCTCACGTAGCCAAGTTACCCACTAGCAAAGAAACTCAAACAAAGGCAGCAGCGGCCACTAACGTAGTTGGAAACGCGAAAAAAGCAGAGGGCACAAATAGTGCAGGTAGCGAAGCGACTGCTGAAGCGATTTGGTCCGCCCCATCGGGAGAGGCGATCGCTTTTGGAGAAGCCAATATTCGCGTTAAGAAAATGACGCCGCCTAAGTATCCCCATTACGCAATATTACAACGTAAAACGGGCACAGCCATTGTTGCAATTGAACTCAATGACAATGGCCGTGTAAAGACGTCTAAATTGCATGAGTCTAGCGCCCACAAAATTCTTGATAAAGCGGTATTACACGCAGCGCGCAAGTGGCGCTTTTATCCGCCTGTACCGATGGGTGAAGTGTTAGTGCCGGTTAGATTTGAACTAGAGTGCTCTAGCAACGCTTGTACACCCAAACAAGTTCAGCAAGGTTAACAGCGCAACCGAATCAACTTTGGTAAACTCTGACACAATGACTACTGAAGAAAAACCAAGCCACGGACGTTTAGCCTTTTTACTGGCTGCGCTGTCGTTTGTCCCGCTCATTGGTATTATTCCGGGCGTGATCTGCATGGTCAACGCCTTAGCAGGGCGCAAAACAAATTCATTAAAATTAGGTCTCTTGGGCTCCGCGGGTGTGCTGCTGACGTTAGCTATGTACGGGTTATATTTCCCACGATTCACAGGCTAACGCCTCAATAACCGGCGCAGCTATGCTGCGTCAGTCGTCGAAGGCGCGTAGTTGACTGACTTATTAAATGGCTCCTCACCATTGTTGAAATTGATGGGGTTTTTCTTTGCCAAAAAAAGATGTTTTTACTGGGTGAAATGTCTTTCCATGAAGAAAGGCCTTAGCCGATGTAACTCTACCAAATAACTCACGGTACTCGACAGAAATCCCTCCATTAATAACAGCTTCACACCACTCAATTAGTGTCTTTGTATTTATCTGCATCGGCTCGTGCCCTCCGATATATATACTGGAAGTTACTATGCTCTTAACACCAAGCATGCTCTGAAAATAGTCAAACGTGCACAAGCCGAATCCATAGTAGCAATCTGGACTGAAGGGCACCTCCGAGAATGCATTTTTTATGGTGTGAATCTACCGATTGCGAGTGAATAGACTTTATTTGTCATTTTCACGGAAAATCGCCGTTGTCACCCCATGTTGATGCGCTTTAGGGCCTTTTCTTCCCCTTTTTCTATATTTTCGACGGATTCATCCTGTCTAGTTGAACAAATCGGCGCATGTTATATACCAAGTTCATTAAACCGATATTACACTTGATTCTGGATACCCCAATCACTTTGAAACAAAGCCCATTTTGTTCATTGGTGATTGAACCAAAAATAGGCTCAACCCTGCCCCGCACCTTTGATTTCGTTTGAACTTCCCAGTGGACGCCTTATCGCGTGTAAAGGGCAATACGACATGAGTTCTACCGACCATTTCTTACAGTATTCATCCAACCAAATTAGATATCGCTCGCGGTCTTCATCGGTAAAAAATACATCTTCTTGGCGATTGCCGCGTTGGGTGATGTGATGGTGTACATCGTCAAATACATTTCTGGCTAGTCTAGGCATAAATACATTATGCTACATTTAAAGGGTACCGTCCCCTTTAATGAAGCTCTGACTTGATGGCTAGTTGCCTTTCAGCGGGGTTTTCCTTAAGCTTAGCAATTTACTGTACAGGAACAAATTC
>JBLIOD010000072.1:0-11801 GCA_047639475.1 Gammaproteobacteria bacterium | reverse complement strand
GTTGCTTCTGAAGTAATGGCGATCTTTTGTTTGGCAAGCGACATTCATGATCTAGAACGTCGTCTAGGTAATATCATCATCGGCTATAACCGCAAGCGTAAGGCAGTAACGGCTGCTGACGTTAAAGCACACGGGCCAATGACTGTGTTGCTGAAAGACGCTTTTATGCCTAATCTAGTTCAAACCCTAGAAAATAACCCTGTGTTTATTCACGGTGGGCCTTTCGCGAACATCGCTCACGGCTGTAACTCAATGATGGCGACTAAAACAGCACTAAAATTGGCTGATTATGTGGTTACTGAAGCTGGCTTCGGTGCCGACTTGGGCTCTGAGAAGTTTATGGACATCAAATGCCGCAAAGGTGGCTTTGCTCCAAGTACGGTAGTCATCGTTGCTACAGCACGCGCACTTAAAATGAACGGCGGTGTTGCTAAGAGCGATTTAGTGGGTGAAGACGTTGATGCGGTGGTTCGCGGTTGCGAAAACATCGGCCGTCACATCCGCAATGTTAAAAGTTTTGGTGTGCCCGTTATCGTAGCGGTAAATGGCTTCGTGACTGATACAGTAAACGAAATTAAAGCCATTCAAGACTATTGTCAGCAATATGATGTTGATGTTGTTCCTTGTACGCACTGGTCTGACGGTGGAGCAGGTACAGAAGAGCTAGCAACCAAGGTTGCTGCAATGGTTGATGCGGATACTGGCAACTTTAAGATGTTATACGAAGACGACCTTCCATTATTAGAGAAGGCGCGTAAGATTGCTCAGAACTTGTACGGTGCAGAAGACATTTCTTACGATAAGGCAGTAGAGACTTCTATTAAGCAATTTGAGAAAAATGGCTTTGGACACCTGCCCGTTTGTATGGCAAAAACCCAATACAGCTTTTCTACTGATCCAACTGCACTAGGTGCACCAACAGGTCACACTATCGGTATTCGCGAAGCGCGTTTATCGGCAGGTGCAGAATTTGTTGTATTAGTTTGTGGTGAGATTATGACAATGCCTGGTTTACCGCGCGTGCCGTCTGCTGACAACATCTGTATCAATTCAGAAGGTTTAGTTGAAGGTTTATTCTAACCAACTGTAGTCAAAAGCTGTATTTACAGAGGAAACGGATATGAGTGAACCTGTAGATGCAGTTGCAGCCGCAAATGCCTTACGGCACCAGTTTTTAGCGTGGCAATGTATTATTCGCCAATATGCTGTAAGGAATGACGAAGGCCGTCCACCGCAAGGTGGGCTTGCTTCGTTCAAGGTAAATGGAAGTGATGTTTGGCAAGATCCTATCGTGGTTTTACCCAGCAAGATTGATTCTGAAGATATTACTTCGCAATTTCGTTTTGACGCACAGAAAACTCACGACCCTAATTCACGTCGCGAAGGAGCGCTTAAACACTTGGCTGAAGCTTACTACCAACAAGCGGCTAGTTTTTCTGATCAATTGACGGCGGTTTACGCTTTGAATAGCGCTGTAGTAGATCAACTAATAGAAGCAGGTGGTGTAACGCTGCGTTTTACTCAGGCTAATCAACAGTACGATATACCTTGTACTGTAAGACGAACCTCGGAAGACGAACCGATATATCAGTTTACTTATTGGCATAATTTTTTATTCAATGTGGCATTACCAGGTAAAGTAGATATCGCCTGTTTCTCGCCTGATTGGGAAAAAACGGAATTCACCAAGCTTTCTTAGTGCAACTGGAGACATTTTTGTCTCTCTACAACTGATTGGAAGCTAGCGCATAGGATCGCCGCGTTCATGACTCGCGGTTAAAACTAAAGAGCATAGGCTCAGCACGGCAAAGCTCACCACCAACGGAATAATGGTGTCATTATAGAAAAAGCCCACTAAATACCCTAGCCCTAGAGAAATCAACGAACTTAGGCTGCCTACAAAAGCGGCTGCCAGTCCAGCAATATGGCCTTGCGGCTCTAAAGCCAGTGCGTTGAAGTTGCCGAACAGTAGCCCAATAACCAAGAAACTGATAATCAAATACGCCATGAATGCGACTAAGCTGGGTGGCGAATTACTAATGATCAGTAGAAACCCAAAAGAAATTATCGTCAAGGCTGATAAGGAAAACCGACATAGGCTGCGCATGCCGAAGCGCATAACTAATTTAGCATTGATATACGAAGCGATGCCCAATGCGATGGCGAGCGTAGCAAAGTACAGTGCGAATTGATTACCCAATGCGTAGTGTTCTTGCAGTATCTGCTGTGCGCTATTCAGAAATCCAATGAAGGCGCCGAATACCAAGCCTGCCGCAATGGTATAGACCATGGTGGTTTTGTGCTGGCATAACTCAATAAAACGCGCTGATATGAATCGGAATTTGACTGGGTTGCGTTTACTAAGGTCGAGGGTTTCTGGTTGACGGAATATCAACCAAATCCAAGCAACACTGGCCAAGCCAACAAACATCCAGAACATGGCTTGCCACTCGAAGAAGTAAAGCATGGTCTGCCCTAATGCAGGGGCAACGGCAGGTACCATTAAGAAGATCACCATGATCAATGACAAAATACGTGCCATCTCTCTTCCGGCGTATTGATCTCTAACGATGGCCATGCAGACAATTTTGGGGCCTGCGGCTCCAACGCCCTGTAAAAAGCGACCGAACAACATGGTGGAAAAGTCTTGTGCTAATGCAGAAATCACGCTGCCGATGATAAACAGTGCTAAACCGACGTAGATAGGTTTCTTGCGACCGACCGCGTCAGAGATAGGGCCGTAGACGATTTGTGAGATGGCCATGCCTAAAAACAGCACACTGATTAATTGTTGGCGTTGATTTTGTTCTTGCGCCCCCAGTGAAGAAGAGATTTCGTATAACCCGGGTAGGATGGTATCAATGGCGAGGGCAACAATAGAAGTTAGCAAAGCCATCAAGGCAATGAATTCGGCAAACGGCATAGCGCTAGGCGTGCGAGAAGTCACCATAACTTTCACTGTTTTATAAGCAATGAAAAGGGTTAAAGTCGTTCTTTGATGAACATTGAAATCAATACGATTTCTTCCATTGAGACGGAATGCTGCATTTTGAAGGTTTGCCAATCTAGAGAATGACCTTTGTCTTTTAGTAGTTGAGCGCTTTGCATTGCGAAATCTACCGGGATCACTTGATCAAAGGTGCCGTGAGCCATGAAAATATCAGTGTTTAGATTGTTAGGGTGGCGCTGCGCTTCAAGGGTGTCAGGCAGCGGCAGATAGGTTGAGAGGGCCAAGATACCTGCCAACTTATTTGCGTGTCTTAAACCGGTGTGCAGAGCAACCGCTCCGCCTTGAGAAAACCCCGCTAAGAATATGTGAGCCGAGTCGATGCCACGGTCATTTTCTTCAGCAATCAATTGTTCTAAGCGTTCTAGTGATTGCTGTAAGCCAACCTTGTCTTCGCGGTTCGAGAAATCCATCGATACCAAATCATACCAAGCACGCATTTCCATGCCACCATTTATGGTGATGGCTTGCACCGGCGCGTGAGGAAAGATGAAGCGAATACTTGTCTCTTCAGGCAAGTTCAGCTGTGGAATGATGCTTTCAAAATCGTGCCCATCAGCGCCCAAACCATGCAACCAGATGATGCTATGGGTGGGATGTGTTCCAGTGATAACTTCTACTTGAGAATCAGACTTTGATTGTTGTGTTGTGGTCATGGTGTAAAATGTGAGTGACTGACTTTAGAACCAAACTATTTGGTAATGGTCTTTTGTTTAAGATCAGCAGTCTAGACTTATAAATATGACGATACGGAAACGAATATGTATTCTCAACTACAAGAAAAATCTATCGAATGCCCGTACTGTGGTGAATGTATTGACCTGCTGCTCGAAATTATTGATGAAGATCAAGATTATATAGAAGACTGTCAGGTTTGTTGTCGGCCAATTGGGGTTTTGCTCACCGTTCTGGAGGAAGGTGAGTTTACGGTAACAATTAAGCATGAGAATGAAACCTGATTACGAAACTAATTACACTGTACTTTAATTCCTTGTTGGCCTTGCAGATAGGGAGACATGTTTGATCTGCCATTAGTAAAACGGAGAGGTTTTAAGGCAGATTTTCTCACCTGATGCTCAAAGTTTAGCGGACTCATGTAATCAATACCAGAGTGTCGTCTGACTCGACTGTAATAAGCCTCGATATACCAGAAGATAGAACGCTTAGCTTGGTCACGTGTTTCGTATTTACGTTGGTACACTAACTCTACTTTAAGGGTGTGGAATAAGCTCTGGCACAGCGCATTGTCGTAGCAATTACCTTTGCCGCTCATGCTGCATAATATGAATATCTAACGATCAGTCGCTGATAGGCATTTGAACAATACTGGCTACCTCGATCGGTGTGCATAATCACACCTTGCGGGTAGTTACGGTTATGCAATGCCATTTTCAGCGCATCACAAACGAGATCAGCCTTCATGCGTTTGTCCATCGACCAACCAATGACTTTGAGAGAGTATAGGTCGATAATCACCGCCAGATAGAGCCATTTCTGGCCTACCTGAATATAAGTGATATCACCAACCCAAGCTTCATCCAGACGCGTCATCGAGAAATTATGCTTGAGTAAGTTAGCTGCGACTAGCTTGTTGTGATTACTATCAGTTGTTACTTTAAAGGCGCGTTTATGGACTGTCTTGAGCCCCCAGGAGCCTCATGTGGCGGCGTATGCGCTCACGTGAGCCACAAAGCACACCAAGCTCCATGAGTTTCAACATTAATTCGGCGGTGACCATAGCGACCTTCATGTTCGTCAAACACTCTGCTGATTTGAGCATCCAGTTTGCAGTTATCTTGATCACGTTTTGACAGCACTCTTTTTAGCCAACCGTAGTATCCGCTGGTGAATGTCTCGAATAGCGGCAATAGACGATTCAAAGACAAGCCTGACCATAATCGACAATCTTGAATAAAGGCATACTTCACACATGGTCTTTTGCGAAATATGCCGTCGCTTTTTTTAACACGGTGATCTTCTTTTCTTTCAAAACAAGCTCTTTCCTAGCTTTGCGAAGTTCGCTTTCCAGTGATTAGTAATCTTTTTTATTGGGTTTTGGTATTGGCTTAATTGTGGAATCGATCATTGATCTACGGACCCAGTTGCCCAAAGTTTGTGAATTGAGGCCTAAGTCTAGCGCAATTTTACTGACCGCTTCATTGCTACCTAAAGCTAAGGCAACGGCTTTGTCTTTAAATGTTTGATTGTATGTATTTCTCATCGGATAACGCCTATTTAGTTAATAAAAAGTTGTCCCTTAAACTAGTGGCAGATCAGTTATAATTAATCGATCGATCGTGGTTTCAGTGCGAGCGCGTAAAAATTTATTCACAAATGAGACTTTCTTTGGGACCAAAGCTGTTTTCTTTTAATCTGCTTGGTAATACAAAAGTAGGTGTTTCAATATTGCTTTATGCATGATGCCAGGGGCTTTTTCTCAGTCAACAGAGACCGTTGATACAGGCACTTCGGCTGAAAAACATAATCTTCAGATATTCAAACTGCTGGCGTTTATGCAGGAAAACCCTAACAGCAGACTATTTATTGGCGGGCATAGTGATACTTCCGAAGATGCTACTGAAAATCTTGCCCCGTCTCAAGATAGAGCGGAGCAGGTGCATTTGTATTTAATAAAAAATGGCATCAATACTAGGCGCATTGTCAGTATGGGCTTCGGCTCTACCAAACCTATTGTGCCTAATGACACTGCGAATAAGCGCAACCGCCACGTTTCAGTAACTGTATTAAACTAAATTGTTGAGTGACTTTTCTTGCAGGAACTAGCTGAGTTCTTGTGGTTTCAATTCATCTTGTTGGCCGTTGTCTAACCTAGACATAAATAATGAACACCGAAGACTTTTTCTACGAGTTACCTGCCAAACTCATTGCTCAAGAACCTCCTGAGGAAAGAGCGAAATCTCGATTACTGACCCTTAAAACACAGGCGTCAGAATACCAGCAATTGGAATTTCGACATTTTTATCAGCTCTGCAATAAAGGCGATTTATTGGTGCTAAATGATACTCGAGTTATCCCAGCGCGACTGTTTTTGGAGAAGTTAACTGGGGGCAAAGTAGAGGTGATGCTGGAACGCTTCATTACAGATGATGAATTTATTGCTTTAGCTCGCAGCAACAAACCACTTAAACCAGATTGTGACCTCTATTTGGACAAGGAACTGGTTTTGCGTTATTTAGGTAAGCGTGGAAAATTTAGTCATTTCCAAATGCTGTACGGTCAAGGCGCGCAATTATTTCGTGATAAAGGGCATATACCCTTGCCCCCTTATATACAGCGCCAAGACCAGCCAGAAGATGTAGAGCGTTACCAAACAGTGTATGCGGCAAATGAAGGCGCGGTTGCTGCTCCCACTGCAGGACTGCACTTTGACGATGTACAATTAAATAAACTAAGAGAAATAGGCATAAACATTACGACGATTACACTGCACGTAGGAGCAGGTACATTCCAACCAGTGAAGGTCGATAACGTCACAGAGCATCAAATGCATGAGGAGTGGATTGAAGTGTCCCAATCTCTGGTAGATGCGGTGAGTGAAACTAAAAAACAAGGAGGGCGAGTCATCGCCGTAGGCACCACCACTACGCGGGCTTTAGAATCCGCTGCTGTAGGCGGGGTTTTACAGCCATTATCAGGGAATACAGACATTTTCATATATCCCGGTTTTGAGTTTAAAGTGGTTGATGCCATGGTGACCAATTTTCATCTACCCAAATCAACGCTATTAATGATGATCAGCGCATTTTCAGGTAAAGAGGCTATATTTGATGCCTACCAGTTTGCGATAGAGAGTAACTATCGCTTTTTTAGTTATGGCGACGCGATGTTTTTAGAGCGCCAATAGAATACCCACATTTGAAACGAATTAATGAAATTTACTGTTAAAGCCAGCGAAAAAAATGCGCGTTTGGGGCAATTAGAATTTGACCGAGGGGCAGTAGATACTCCTGCGTTTATGCCCGTAGGAACCAATGCAACGGTCAAATCTGTGACGCCGGAGGAAGTGAGTGCGACCGGCGCCCAAATTATACTGGGCAATACCTTTCATCTTATGCTTCAACCCGGCACCGAGGTAATAAAAGCGCACGGTGATCTACACGATTTTATGAATTGGTCGGGGCCGATCCTAACTGACTCCGGTGGTTTTCAAGTTTTTAGCTTGGCCAAATTACGGAAATTGACTGAAAAAGGGGTGCACTTTCGCTCTCCACTCGACGGCAGCAAAGTGTTTTTGGGGCCAGAAGAATCGATGCAGATTCAAACAGACTTGGGCTCAGATATTGTGATGGCGTTTGATGAGTGCACACCTTATCCCGCGACTTATGAAGAAGCCAAGTCGTCAATGGAGATGTCTATGCGATGGGCTGAGCGGTGTAAGGTCGCTTATCAAGGGCTCGGCAGTTTGTTTGGTATTATTCAAGGCGGTATGTTTGAAGACTTACGAGCGCAATCTGTTGAAGCACTGGCCAAGCTCGATTTTCCGGGTTATGCGATTGGCGGCTTGTCGGTAGGAGAACCCAAAGAGGATATGCATAAAGTGATGAATGCGGTTGCGCCAACGATGCCTGCCGATAAGCCTCGCTATTTGATGGGCGTGGGTACGCCGCAAGATTTAGTCGACGGAGTGGCCGCAGGGATAGATATGTTCGATTGCGTTATGCCCACTCGCAATGCACGTAATGGGTGGTTGTTTACCTCGACAGGTGTCGTCAAAATTCGTAATGCAGTTCATCGAATTGATACGCGACCGTTAGATGCAAATTGTGATTGCTATACTTGCATAAATTACACTCGATCGTATTTGCGTCATTTGTATCATAAACAAGAAATGTTGGTATCTCGGTTATGCACCCTGCACAATCTTCATTTTTACCAAAAGCTCATGTCTACGATAAGAGAAAAAATTGCACTAGGAGAGTTTGAGAGTTGGCGGGCAAGTATCAATTTGAATGGCGCAGAATCAGATTAGGATAAAACACGATAAGGTGGGACAGATACTGATGATCAAAAAAATAGTTACTTCAACTGTTTTGGCGTTGGTTCTGATGATTTTCGTTGCATCCCTGTCCAATGCACAAACAGGACCTGAGAGCCTGTCTGAGAATTATACTATTGGCTTGGCTGCTTATCGCTTGGGCGATTACGCAGGAGCATTCAACGCATGGAAGCTAGGTGCATTCGAAAACAATGTGGAAGCGCAATATAACTTAGGCGTATTATACGTTGAAGGCAGAGGTGCCTCCAAAGATCCTAAACTAGCGCTGCACTGGTTTTTACGTGCTGCTGGGCAACAGCATCCTGGGGCCCAATATAACTTAGGCCACTTATATATGGTGGGAAGCGGAGTTGAGGTCGACGAAATAGAAGCAATGAAGTGGTGGCGAATGTCTAGTGATAATGGCTACCCTTTGGCGGCTTATAATCTGGGTAGAGCCTATTTTTCCGGAGTGGGCGGAACGGTTGATCTTTTGAAGGCCAAGCATTGGTTCCAAGTAGCCGCATCGCAGGGTGAACCCCGTTCACAAGAATTTCTGATTCTTAAGGCTGAGGCGTTGAGTGAGCTCAGTGTTGAGTCCACAAAGCAAATTTCATTAAATGAACAGGCCATTGATGCTGAAGAGGTCGAACTTAAGCTTGTGGAAGAAGTGGGTAATATCGATGAAGAAAAAGCTGCTGAAGATGAAGTAGCCGAAGACGATATCCAGTCTGAAGGCGTTACGCTAGCCGAAACCATCACCGAACCGATTGATGTCGTACAAACTAAAGAGACAGTCGGGATGCCGAGCAAATTGGTTGCGGTACAGACACCCACTACGTTGGGATTAGCCGCCGAGGGTGAGTCTCTAGGGCGACTCCTCGTTACGCCGCAACGCTTGGTAAAGGTGTACGCTGACGCAGCAGGCTCATCGACCATATTAATGCAATTGAATCCACTTACCCTGCTTAAAGCGTATGAGACAGTAGCTAGGCGAATTCGAGTTCAGCGAGCTTTAGGGTTTCCGGTATGGGTTGAGTCGAAACAGCTCCACTTTGATGGTGCATCTTTGCTGCTATTGGAGCGTGAAATTGATTACTCTGATGAAGTGGGGGCTAGCGCTGCGGGTACCTTAAGAGCCGGTGAAGTGGTTTCTTTATTAAGAGAGGAAGATGGTTGGAGCAAGTTACTATCACCTTGGTCACATACGGCTTGGGTTGATGAAACAGACTTAGCTGATGCGTTTCATCATGAAAGTCTAACCAAGCAGTGGCAATCCAGTTTAGAACGTCGGTTGCTGGCGAGTTCTAAATCTTCCAGTGTTGTTCGGGTTGAGCAAAATACTGAGCAACATAGCAGTGCCGTTGTTTCGGTGGAAAGCGTAATGATTGACACTGTAACAGACCAAGCGCAAAGCAAGTCAAGCCAGTCTGAAACTCAAAGCGAAAAAACAACTGCTTTTGCTGATTCAAGCGCTGGGTCACTTAACGACAATGGGTGGTTGTTTAATCAACAACCGGATAGCCATGTGATCCACTTGTTCTCATTGACACAATGGGGTAAAGCGCAAGAAGCAGCCACCGCTTCGCTATTTGGTGATAGTGCAAAGCTGTTCTCCACCCAGATTCGCGGAGATAGTTGGTACTTTATCTTGCAAGGCCCCTATTCCAGTAAAGTACTCGCGGAGGAGGCCAAACAGGCTTTGCCGGAACAATACCGGATGAACAGTCGAGTGAGGGATGTATCAGTGATTGCCAAAAACCGTTGTAAAAAGCGCCTTAAACTGTTGCCCGGACAAAAAGACCAGTTATCGATTTATTGCGTCAACTAAAGGAAGGCTGATTTGTTAGAGCAACTTCGACTCAGCATTCAGCTAATTCTAGTG
The DNA here is from genome assembly GCA_047639475.1 of Gammaproteobacteria bacterium. Classification (GTDB taxonomy): domain Bacteria; phylum Pseudomonadota; class Gammaproteobacteria; order Arenicellales; family Poriferihabitantaceae; genus JAAELZ01. Next base: position 1,913 of record JBLIOD010000072.1, on the reverse strand, counting down.
CGAGTAATGCTGGCTAGCTTCATGCTGAGCCCCGTTACCGCGTTGTCCACATCACCGGAAATTAAGGAAGTAAACAAAGTACGGATGTATGCAGGCTTGGTGTCGCTTTCGAGTAATGGGCCGTTAACTCATTCTGCACTAAACCATGCGAAGTACCTGCAAGTCCATCCTGTGACATTTGTCGGCAACCAAGGAGCCGCTCACTTTGAGCAAGCATCTCAATCATATTTTACCGGCGAAACGCCGAGTGTACGGGCGCTGAGCGCGTTGTATGGCCACCATCTTGTTCTTGAGAATATCAGCATCGGCAGTCATAACGTGGAAGAGTCAGTTCGTGATTTAATGTCAGCCATTTATCACCGATTTACTTTTCTAGATTTTGACGTTAGTGAAATAGGGGCGGCGACTGTTGGAAATAATTATGTTTATGAACTAGGGCGAGAACCCTTGCGACAAACCTGTGAAAGCCCTAGTCCAAATGAGTTATCGCATAGGTGGGCGCAATGTGGTGATCAAAAACTGAAACATCAAAGTTATTTAAACTTGTGTAACGATCTGCCGAATGAAGCGGTTTACCACGCCCCGTTTAAAACTCGATGTCGTAATGGCCTACTACTGAGTCAATCTTACATTCGTTCAGTGTGTGATGAGCAGCCAAATGGCAGTGTATGGGATAAACGCAGTGGTTATTATACCTACTGCAAATCGGGTGCCAAAATTCAAGCAAGTTGGTTAGATGAGCAATGTGAAAACGCCAACTTAGAGGTTATTTATCCAACCAATGGTCAGTACTATTCAATATGTGACGGCGCTCACAAAGTGTTCGCTACTTGGTACGATAATTATTGTACAAACTTGCCTGATGACGCGAAATTCCGCGACTCGGGGGTATTCGTTAAACCGTGTCTTGCACCGCATAAATTGCGAGATGAGACATTTGCCGCTCTCACTCAACAAGCGCGCTTGCGTAATCCGCTGGCTGTAATTTGGCCACCTGATGACGCAACCAGCGTTAAGCCTGCCTTTTTTCAAGAGGATCCACATCCTACACCTGACAAGGATGTAACGGGTTATCCTATTTCAGTACAATTCAATCCAACATTGGTTGATAAGGCAGTGATTAATTTTTTCACCCTTGAAAAGCTCGTGAGCAATGACAGCGAGCAACCACTATGGGAAGCAGTCACCCAAATCCGGGCCATCAATGCCAATAGTGATATCAACGAATTGTTTAACTCACATCAATTCGCTTGGTTTCCTGAAGAGCGACTCGATTGGAATAGCCGTTATCGCTACGTTATCTCAGCGCAGTTAGACGGTAATCCACATGAGCTTAGAGCAAACTTCAGTACACAATCATTGCAGGCCAAGTTAGTGGAGTTGGAATTAGATACTGAGTCGGTCCGAATCAAACAGGATCATTTTATTTTGTATCAAAAGCCGACGCTATTAGAACCTCAACCTTTTAAAAATGTGCGCTTTGCTAAGCGTGGTTTTACGAAATTAAGCGTCGAACTAATTGACCCAAGTACCTTAGAGGTGTGGCTTTCGAGAACAGCTTGTTTGCCTGTTGAATTATTATTTTCTTCTGGTCGACACCTTACTATTCAACCATGCTTTTGACAATTCGCCTAGCGTTAGGGCTGCTTAGAGTATATTTAAGTGGGGCGCTTAACAGGGTTGTTCACCGCTTTGTTGAGCCTATTCGCCCTCTAGATGTAAAACATAGATTGGTCATCGGGTAATGATGATTGCCTTATCTTTAGCTTAAAGTATTCAGTATCTCTTATTCCTCTTGCTCGCTTTCTAATCATCCCAATGCTGATATTGCCGGCCTCTATGCGTGCACTCGTCAACCTGTACTTTGCATAATTACAGATACCCACACAGTGCTTTCTCAATGATTTTGCAAA
>JBLIOD010000071.1:0-11860 GCA_047639475.1 Gammaproteobacteria bacterium | reverse complement strand
GTTGCACGGTTGCACGGTTGCACGGTTGCACAACATGTTGCGACTGAACGAGCGCTAACTATTCACTTGGATAACCGGGAAATAATCACCGTAATGACACTCGACACCCAACCCGAGTTACTGACCTTGGGCTGGTTACTCAATCATAGATTGGTTGAGAACGTCAATGACGTAGAGTCTATTCTCGTCAAATGGGAAACAGATTCGGTAGGAGTCTTTACTAAACGTAAAGTCGAGGGTATAGAAGAAAAACTAAAACTGTTACTACTGGCTGCGGTCAGGGGGCAATGTACGGCGACATGATGGCCAGCTTGAATAAGCTCAAGCTGCCACAGATGAAGATAAAACAATCTTTTCTCTATGACTTACTTAAAAATTAAACGAGCATAAAGAAATATACACGCAAGCGGGTGCAGTACATGGTTGCGCATTATGTGGCGGCCTAAATATTTTACGCTTGGTGGAAAATGTTGGCCGACACAATGCCGCCGACGCTATAGCGGGTTATATGGCGATGAATAATATTAATGGCGAGAACAAAGTTTTCTGCACCACGGGTAGATTAACATCTGAAATGTTGATTAAAGTTGCGCAAATGGGTATCCCGATATTACTATCTCGTTCTTGCGTCACCCATATGGCACTGCGCCTGGCCAGAAAGGTAGGCGTCACCTTGCTATCGCGCGCTAAAGGACGTCACTTTCTGGCCTATACAGGAGCACAGAATATTGAATTAGATGCGATACCTGACACCAAACGCGTATAACTTTAATTCTAAAGTGGATTTCATTTATATCTCTCGTAGAAACTTACCTTGAGAATAAATCCTGATTTCCTCTATAATTTGATCATCGGTTTGCGTGTACGTAAAATGCACAAACCAAATTTATTATAATGACATGTGGAGAAGCTGATGACTTGGCAACGTAAAATATTAAGAGTTAATTTAACGACCGCAGAATGCACCATTGAGCCACTTAACATGGAATGGGCGCAACAATACTTAGGTCAACGTGGCTTGGGCACCAAGTATCTGCTGGAAGAAATGGATCCTTCTGTCGACGCATTGTCACCTGAAAACAAACTTATTTTTGCTACTGGGCCTATGACGGGCACCAACGCCTCCACCAGTGGACGCTATTCAGTCATCACCAAAGGCGCTTTAACAGGGGCCATTGCCTGTTCAAATTCGGGCGGGAAGTTTGGAGGCGAGCTAAAACTCTCTGGCTATGACATGGCCATTATTGAAGGCAAGTCTGAAAAGCCTGTCTATTTATACGTAGAAGATGACCATGTTGAGTTACGTGACGCCAGTCACTTATGGGGCAAGACCGTTTGGGAAACCGAAGCAATGATCCAAAAAGAACATATCGGCACAGCGGTAAAGATTGCCTCTATAGGCCAAGCTGGCGAAAATAAATGTCGTTATGCCTGTGTGGTAAACGACTTACATCGCGCAGCAGGTCGTTCAGGTGTGGGCGCGGTAATGGGATCCAAAAACCTTAAAGCCGTTGCAGCACATGGCTCAGTCGGCGTTAAGCCTGAAGGTGATGGCCGAGACTTAATGAAAAAAATCAGCGCGGTCAACGCACGCATGGATGACAAAGACGGTTTGACCAAAGACGGCACCATTGCCATGACGGACACTACCAATACTTTTGGCAGCTTTCCAACACGCAATAATCGCGATGTCCAGTTTGAAGGCGCTCATAAACTTAATGCTGAAGCGATGCAAACGCCGAATGAAAATGGCCATACCAACTTAATACGACCGGGCGCCTGCTTTGGCTGCACTGTTGCCTGTGGACGAATTTGTAAAATAGATCCGACTCATTTTACGGTTAAAGACAAGCCTCAGTATCAAATTGCCTCGGGTGGTTTAGAGTACGAAACCGCTTATGCACTGGGCGCTGCTTGCGGCGTTGACGATATGGACGCAGCCACTTACGCAGGCTTTATCTGTAATGAATATGGCATGGACCCTATTTCTCTAGGCGGCTCTATCGCTGCAGCGATGGAGTTATTTGAAATCGGTGCCATTGACAAAGAAACCACCGGCGGCGTTGAACTCAAATTTGGTTCAGCAGAAGCCATGTGCGTTTTAGCCGATATGACCGCTCGTAACGAAGGCTTTGGTGCTGACGTTGCCATGGGTTCTAAGCTACTCACGGCGAAATACGGCCACCCTGATTTATCTATGTCGGTTAAAGGTCAAGAGTTTGCCGCCTATGACGGTCGCTCGATGCAAGGCATGGGTTTAGCTTATGCTACCAGTAACCGCGGAGCCTGCCACTTGAGGGCAGACCCTTACGGTCACGACTTCGAAACCACTGAAACGCCAGGCAAAGCACAAATCGTGAAAGATTCTCAAGACGATGTTTCGTTTATCGATTCAACCGGTTTGTGCATCTTTCCTGGTGGCGCTGGCTGGTCGATGGAAGATTATTGTGAACTCATTGATATCACCTGCGAAGGTGACTGGGGAATGGACCGTTTACGCGAAACAGGTGAGCGAATTTGGAACCTCGAACGTCAATTCAATTTGCTAGCTGGATTAACCAAAGCAGATGACACTCTACCTAAGCGTATATTGACTGAACCCGCTCCATCGGGAACGGCAAAGGGCTTGGTTTGTAAGCTGGATGTCATGCTACCCGAATACTATGCCGCTCGTGGTTGGGATGCCGATGGCGTTCCACTACCCGAAACCCTAGAGCGACTATCACTGTAAACCGTATTCAGTCAGTGCAGTATCACCTGAAAATGCTCGGCAACCTGAGAGAACACCTCCCGGTTGCGGGGCAATACAGCCTATGTGAAATGCCATTGCCAGAACAGCACTCAATTTCGGATGCAGTATCCGCAGTTAACTTGCCCAGCAATCGGCCTTATTTTGTGATCCTTAATGGCGACAAGCTTCATCCTGAAAGCTATGCGCACACGATATTACAAGAAAACGACGAATTGGTTTTGTTCCCTCCGATCAAAGGCGGCTAACGCCCTTCAATAAAACAAGCTTAACCAAACTCAGCTTTAATATCGTCATACTTGGCGGTAATGGCATGCACATTGGTATAACCCATTTTTTGCAAGCTCTGCGCCGCTAAAGAAGCACGCCCGCCCCCACCGCAATGCGTCAATATCAAGGCATCTGATTGGACGCACAGTTTTTCTATTTTCATTTCTAGTAAGCCGCGCGAGATATTCTCAGAGTTAGCTAATTTAGAAGTGGCGGCCGCATCGGCGTCTCTCACATCTACTATCACCGCAGCAGAGTCGCTTTCATATAACTTCTTTGCTTGCTCAATACTTACACAGCAGATCTCTTTTTGCGCTTCGGCGATTAAATCACCTGCAGACTTTATTTGACTCACGGGCTTATCCTACTAAAATGTCTTTAGGGTTAGAGGGTATTATTAGCCTACTATAGAGTCAACCAAGTCATTAACGCAAATAAGCAAAGTCATCATGGCGCACGACACAGACCACTACGATAACAAACTGATTCTCACACTCGAGCAAATGTGGGGAAAAGGCTATTTATCCCCAGGTGGACAAGATGAAGTTGCTCGTGTACTTAAGGGCATACCCTTACAGGGAAAACGTATTTTAGATATAGGCTGCGGCTCGGGCGGAATTACCGCGGGTTTAGCCAAAGACTTCCGTGCAGATCACGTAGTAGGCATTGATATCGAGTCACCCGTGTGTGAAGCGGCAATGCGCACGGCTAAAGAACTGAAGGTTGAACAACAAGTTGAGATTATTCAAGTAGCAGCGGGGCCAATACCACTAGAAGATGAAAGTTTCGATATCGTTTTCAGCAAAGACTCTATCATACACATCGCCAATAAACAGTCGCTCTGCGCTGACGTGTTTCGCCTGTTAAAGCCCGCTGGATTGTTCGTAGCTTCTGACTGGCTAACTGACAGGGACGCGCCCAGCGAAGCAATGCAAACCTACCTTACATTAGAAGATTTGGGCTTCGGCATGGCGTCATCAAAAAGCTACACCAAGGCATTGGAAAGTGCTGGATTCGAAGACATAAACTTTGTCAATAGAGGCCCTTGGTATAGTGACTTGGCTCAGCAAGAGCTCAAACGTTTAAAAGGGGATGAACGAACTGAATTTTTGCGTTTCCTTAGTCCGGAAGATCTCAACGACTATATAGATGTCTGGACAGCCATGGTGGTGGTGCTAAAATCCGGCGAACTTTGCCCGCATCACTTTCGTGGGCGCAAACCATTGTCTTAACTCATCACATACTTATGAAAATTGACGGAAGTTGCCATTGCGGCGAAATAACTTATCAAGCAGAAATAGCCCCGGAGATGGTCGGCATTTGTCACTGTACTGATTGCCAAGCTTTATCTGCTTCCGCTTTTCGAACTATTGGTCAGCTGGAGCCTGGACAATTCAAACTACTTTCTGGAACGCCAAAGGTTTATATAAAGATGGGTGACAGCGGCAATCCGCGGGAACAAGCGTTCTGTCAAAATTGCGGTTCAGCGATTTATGCGACATCAGTTGGTGATGGACCTAAAGTGCATAATATTAGAATGGGCACGGTAAAACGATGCGCACAATTGCCACCACAGTTTGAGAAATGGGCACAATCTGCACAAGAATGGATGCCGATCATTGGCGAAAATGGACGAGAAGAACAGCAATAACCCCATCACTAGCCCTAACACTAGTGATGAAAATATTTACGCACCACAATAGCCACTTTTTCAATGTCTGCTTCGGTGGTATCTAAGTGAGCTACCAGCCGCGCTACCGGTGCCGGTGCCCCAATTAAGATATCGTGTTTAGCCATGTGCTCCAGAAAGCTTATTTGGTCGTCAATGCTGAGCTCAATAAAGACCATGTTAGTATGTTGCGTCACTTTTAGTTGCTCAATGTCAGCCAAGCTTTCTGCTAACTGAGCAGCCTTCGCATGATCTTGCGCTAAACGCGCTATATTGTGCTCAAGCGCATATAAGCCAGCTGCAGCTAATATTCCAGCTTGACGCATACCACCGCCTACCAATTTACGATTGCGCCTTGCACGATTTATAAAATCTTTTGAACCTGACAACACCGACCCAACAGGCGCCCCTAACCCTTTTGATAAACACATACACACGCTATCAAATGAATCGGCTATTTTGCTAGCTTCGACCCCCAAGGCAACGGCTGCATTCATTAGCCGAGCACCATCCAAGTGACAAAGCAAGCCGCCCTCTTTAGCCGTTGCGGTCAGTTGTCGCAAAGACTCCACACTTTGCGCGACTCCTCCTACGGTATTTTCCAAACACAGTAAGCGCGTAATTGCGTAGTGTGGGTCATCTTCTTTGATGGCGTTACGTATTTGCTCTGGAGCAAGCGCACCCAGTTCATTTGTTTCCAATACACAAGAAACGAGCGATCCTAACACCGCTGGCCCTCCAGCCTCATCAACGTAAATATGATATTGATCACCTACCAGATACTCTTCTCCCCTACCGCAATGACTTAACATTGCCAGCAAATTGCTTTGCGTACCGCTGCTAACAAACAAGCCCGCTTCTTTTCCCAGCTTTTGCGCAACCGTTTGCTCAAGGAGATTGATCGTTTGATCTTCACCATACACATCATCGCCTAAGGGCGCCGACATCATCCATTCTTTCATCTCCGCACTGGGCAGCGTTACAGTATCGCTACGCAGGTCAATAAGTCGTTTCGTAGCATCCTTGTTTTGATGCTGACGCATTAGGTGATAGGCAGTGGCCATATTTAAATCGCTTTTAAATAGTGTTTAGAAAACTGAGGTAAGACATAGCAAGCATGCATAAGAAGCACAGATTTATCTATTTCAATAAAATAGATGAAAATTATTCTGTAGATTGTATACTGCCCCATAGCTGGTACAAAACTAAAAAACTAAAAAACTAATCACCCACTAAATGTCTCAACCTTCAGCCAATACACCAACAATTCAAGTCGATAATCTCTATAAATCCTTCGGTGAGTTAGAAGTGATAAAAGGGGTTTCAATGAGCGCTAACGAAGGTGATGTAGTTTCGATAATTGGTGCCAGTGGTTCTGGAAAAAGCACCTTCTTGCGTTGCATTAACCTATTAGAAGATCCTACAGCAGGCAAAATTGCCGTGTGCGGCGAATCGATCAAATTTAAAACTACCGGTCTGGGCGATATGCAAGCCACTGATAAAAGGCAAGTAGAGAGAATACGCACCCAATTAGGCATGGTTTTTCAAGGATTCAATTTATGGGAACACATGACCGTAATGCAGAACGTGATGGAAGCGCCGGTACATGTATTAAAAATAGATACGGCCGAAGCCAAAGAGCGCGCTGAAGCGCTGCTACACAGAGTTGGCCTATGGGAGAAACGCGGAAATTATCCAGTGACTCTTTCAGGTGGTCAGCAGCAACGCGTAGCCATTGCGCGCGCGCTGGCAATGGAACCCAGAGCCTTACTATTTGACGAGCCCACTTCAGCACTTGACCCCGAATTAGTAGGTGAAGTGCTGAAAGTAATACGTGGTTTAGCTGATGAAGGACGCACCATGATTTTAGTTACCCATGAAATGAAATTCGCAAGAAACGTCTCATCTCATGTAATATATCTACACCAAGGAAGAATTGAAGAGGAAGGAACCCCACAAAAAGTTTTTCAGGAAGCTGAAAGTGAACGTTGCCGAACCTTTGTTCAATCTGTAAGTTAACAAAACATTGGCCGCATAATTTAAATTAAAGATAAGAGAGAGTTATGAAAATTTTTAGAAAACTATTAATCGCATCAACGATGGTTGCTTGCATGGTAAGCACTAATGCTATGGCGTTAAAACTAGGTGTTGCTGCAGAACCTTATCCCCCATTTGCTGAAAAGAACGCAGCAGGCGTTTGGGAAGGTTGGGAAATTGAAATCGGTGAAGCCATTTGCGTCGCCATGAATGAGCCATGCGAGTGGGTAGAAGTGGCATGGGATGGCATCATTCCCGCTTTATTAGCTCAAAAATTCGACGTTATCATGTCTTCAATGTCTATTACTGAAGAACGCATGAAAACCATAGACTTCTCGAACAAGTATTACAATACTCCTGCCGTTATCGTAGTGCCTAAAGGCGCAGGAATCGATGGTTCAGATGCCAGTGTCGCTGGCAAAATCGTTGGTGTACAGGTTTCTACTACTCACGAAAACTTTGCGACTAAGCATTATGGTCAATCAGCAGATAGCATCAAAACTTACTCTACATTTGACGAGCATAATCAAGATTTGGTTGCGGGTCGTATTGATGCAGTAGTCGGTGATTCATTAGCGATGGAACCTTTCTTAAGCAGTGAAGCAGGTGCTTGCTGTGAAGTAGGTGGTTCGCTATCTGATGACGCGGTATTCGGTCCAGGTGCTGGTGGCGGTATTCGTAAAGACAACGGTGATCTAAAAGCACGCTTCAACGCAGCGATTGATCAAATTCGTGCAGACGGTACATTCAAAGAAATTTCTGATCGCTACTTCACATTTGATATTTACGGCGGTTAATTGAATACTGAGGTTCGCCTCAAGTGAACCGGCCCTTTTCGGGGTCGGTTCATTCTTCATTACCATTTCACCTTTTTAAGTAAAAAACCAGATACCACCTTATGGAACCCACGGGTCTAGGTCTACTTGCATTGTCACCACCGGGCTGGGGCGGAAATTTACTTAAAGGTTTAGTTCTTAGTTTACAAATCGCTTTTGGTGCTTACGCACTGGGCCTAACAATCGGCCTGTTCGGCGCACTCGGCAAAATCTACGGCGGGCCTATCACGCGCTGGTCGTTAGAGATTTACACAACACTCGGTCGGGCCATTCCCGAGCTAGTCCTCATTTTATTATTATTCTATGCCGGTCCAGATATAGTGAACGGCATTTTAGAATCTTTCGGTTATGAACGCATCGATATCAATGCCTTGGTTGCCGGCATATACGTATTAGGCATGGTACAAGGTGCTTACTCGATTGAGGTAATGCGCGGCGCAATGCTCGCCGTCCCTAAGGGACAGGTAGAAGCGGCCAAAGCCAGCGGCATGTCTTGGACCTTAATGCACCGACGCATCATTGTTCCCGCAATGATCCCCTTAGCCTTACCTGGGCTGGCCAACTTATGGCTAATTGCCACTAAAGATACGGCCTTGCTTGCGGTAGTTGGTTTGAGCGAGCTAGCGCTAACGACCCGTCAAGCAGCTGGAGCCACAAAGGAGTATTTGATGTTCTATCTGGCCGCCGGATTTATCTACCTATGTGTAAGTTTGATTTCAGGTGGTGTATTTAAACGTCTTGATCGCCGTTTTAGACGCGGTCAAGCTGATCTATCAGGCTAAACAGAGAGCTATCGAATATGCAATGGTACTGGGTTTCGGATTATCTCCCTAAATTCCTAGAGGGAACTTGGATAACCATTCAGTTGTTAGGTCTCTCCTTGTTCTTTGGGTTGATACTGGCAACCTTACTTGGGCTCGCCCAAGTGACTGGCCCAAGACCGTTGGCGATGCTGGCTCGAGGTTTTTGTACCGTAATCCGCGGAACGCCACTCCTAATACAGTTGTGGCTAGTCTATTATGGATTAGGTTCCCTTTTTCCCTCTATGCCGGGCATTCGTGAGAGCTTCTTATGGCCAGTTTTACGCCAAGCCTTTCCTTATGCTGTTTTTGCATTCACCATTAGTGTGGCTGCGTATTCTGGCGAGGTCATGCGCGGCGCGTTTAATAGCGTCAGTAAAGGCGAGCTGGAAGCTGCAAAAGCCTACGGTATGACACCCTTCACCTTACTTTGGAGAGTCTGGTTTCCGCGTGCAGTGCAAAACGTGCTCCCTACTCTCGCAGGAGAGTGCATATTGACTCTTAAGGCCATACCTCTGGCTGCTACGATCACTGTTTTCGATGTGTACGGCGTTGGCAGCATGGTCAGGCAAGAAACCTACAGAATCTACGAACCACTGCTATTCGTTGCAGGCATTTATTTACTATTAGCTGCCGTTATTATTGGCTTTTTTAGATGGGTTGAGTATCGAAACCACCGCCGTCGCTATGCGACAGCATAGTGCTGTCTTCTTTTTGTAAAAAATATTGCATAAATGACAACCCGCGTAGAAAAAATTCTTGAGATACCCTCCACTGCTCCAGGCACAAGTCGCACGTTAAAAGCCATCAGTTATGGTAACCCAGAGTCGCGGCCCAAAGTCTATTTACAGGCGGCCTTGCATGCAGATGAAACACCCGGCATTTTAGTCTTACACTACCTACAACAGCTACTGGACGCAGCAGATAATCGCGGGGAAATAATCGGCTATATCACCTTGGTACCGATGGCCAACCCACTCGGCACTGACCAACGAGTGTTTGGCCATATGATCGGTCGGTATAGCTACAGCACAGGCGTTAATTTCAACCGTGGTCATACAGATGTAACTGAGCAAGTCGTACGCGAAATAAAAGGTAAACTGAGCGATGATGTCGACCAAAACACCCAGCTTATTCGACAGGCACTAAAAAAAGCAGTCAGTAATTTACCAGCTCAAAACGAAGTCGCCTTTCTAAAACGCGCTTTACTTTCGTGGACAATAGACGCCGATATCTGCCTAGACTTACACTGCGATGAAGAATCAATGCTTTACCTCTTCACAACGAAAAGCACTCAAGCACAAGGAGAAGCCCTAAGCACACAATTAGGCTGCGAAGCTTGCATTTCATATGAGCTAGTCAATGGTGACACCTTTGACGAAGCGGCAGCTGTTCCATGGGTGAACTTGGCCAAAAGGTTTCCGGATAAACCCATAGCGCCACCTCCTATGAGCATCACGGTTGAATATCGCGGTCAAAGTGAAGTTTACCCAGATCAAGCAAGTGAAGATGCACGGCGGCTCTTTAAGTATCTACAGCGCACAAATATCATCGAAGGAGATCCAGGCACCCTCCCCTCGGCTACCTGCAAAGCAACGCCAATCAGTGGCTTAGAGCACGTTAGAGCGCCTGAAGCAGGCTTGGTAGTACATATCAAAGAAGTGGGCGCTCACGTGAATGCTGGGGACGTCGTTTCTCGACTGCTTAACCCTTACACCTCGGTTATGCAAGATATCAAAACACGGGTTACCGGAAAAGTGTTATCACGCTGTATCGCCCGGATGGTCGGCCAAGGGGAGGTGATGGTGGCTGTGGTTGGAGACCAACCCTTTGAACGTGTAGCAGGAGAAACACTGCTGTCAGATTGATCAGCATGCCAGTAAAAACTATGCGCAAGCACATCATTGTAGTCGGCGCTGGCATAATCGGGGCTTCAATCGCTTACTACCTTGCAAAAGCAGGTGCGAAAGTAACGGTACTAGAGAAAAACCAAATCGCTGCAGAAGCTTCTGGCAGTTCATTTGGATGGCTCAATGCAAACGCCCCTGAGTCGGCTGACTACTTTGCGCTACGCAATGCCAGTTTAGATGAATACCCTCGGTTGCTTAAACAATTAGCGGTTAATGTCGAAGCCCAGTTTTCAGGTTGTTTATTTTGGGAAATGCAAGGAGAAGCGCTGATAGAGAATTACCAAAATTTAAAACTGTTGGATTATCCTGTCGAACTCGTCGATTCGGGCACTTTTTCAAAGCTAGAACCAAATATGCAAAACATCCCCTCACTCGCATTATACGCGCAAGTTGAGGGTGCGGTTGACAGCGAAAAGCTCACCCGTGCTTTGTTACATCAATCCACAGCAACAGTTATCGAGCAGTGTGAAGTATCAGCATTGCAGTTGACTGATAATCAAGTTGTTGGCGTAAGAACACCTCGAGGGGTTTTTTCAGCTGATACTGTGGTCATTGCCGCCGGCATTTCAACGCAAAAATTGTTAGAGCAAGTCGATATGAATTTGCCCATGCACAATCGCAAGGGGTTTATCGTCAACACTAAACCAATCGAAAGAATAATAAGCCGAGTCATGTTTGGCGATGATATCCATTTCAAGCAGCACGACAACGGTGCTATTGTTATCGGCGATTGGCTGCATGACGTAGACGGTGATATTGAACTTGAAGATACCGCTCAACTAACCTTTGATCGATTCTCGAGGTATTTCCCAAGTCTTGAGAAGCTAGAGATCGACAAAATCACTTGCGCCTATCGGCCCATGCCGCAGGATGGATATTCTGCGATAGGAGCGTCTAAGCAACTTAAAGGTCTTTACAGCGCTACTACGCATAGCGGTGTCACACTGGCCCCTATAATTGGCAAACTAGCTGTTAAGGAAATAATGTCAGAGCGTAAATTGTCTCTGCTCAACCCTTTTAGACTCGAAAGGTTTGACTAGTCAGTGATCGCCGTTAATTTTGTCTGGAGAGTTTCTTCATGCCTAACAGCCGGTTAAATATTCCCTATCAATTTCGTCCCTAAGTTACCAAAAGGGCAACTCCAAAAAGTATATACTAATACTAGTGTACTAAATCTGGAACGTAATGACGTTCCAGTAGATAAGGTAGCAGCTTTAGCGCTTCTTCATTATTGCTACGTGCTATCACTGGTTTTAGTTGCTGCAAGCGGTTTATCGCTCTGCCAGCAAAGGCGCCAAAATGCAGCGGTTCAAGAACTAACGCTTTAGCAACGTCCACTAGCGCCACTTCGTGTTTTGCCCGGTGGAAGTAAACAGTTGCTCGCTGATTCCAAACTTCTGCGTATTCTGGGTTCAGTGCTATCACTTGATCAAGAGTAAGCGCCTAACCAACGCCGTCATTTATAGCATGCGATTAGTAGTTCTGTTAAACAAAAAAAGCCCCGCATATAGCGGGGCCGTTTTTGTTTAATAGCCTGGTAATGACCTACTTTCACATGGGAACTCCCACACTATCATCGGCGATGCTTC
>JBLIOD010000070.1:0-11944 GCA_047639475.1 Gammaproteobacteria bacterium | reverse complement strand
AATAAGCAATAAGCAATAAGCAATAAGCAATAAGCAATAAGCAATAAGCAATAAGTTTACTGCTCGCTCAACGCACTAGACAACAGTTTAGCCGTTACATCCACCACAGACACGACTTGCTCATAAGGCATGCGTGTCGGGCCTACCACCCCTAATACCCCTACGCGCTGCCCTTCTTTCTCGTAGGGCATAGCGACGACTGAGCACGATTCTAAAGCTTCATAGCCCGACTCCTCTCCTATATAAATACTCACACCTTCTCCATTTAGGCTTTTGCTGACCAAATCTAACAACACTCGCTTGGTGTGAAAGGTATCTAGTACTCCTTTGAGCTGATCAGTTTGCTCAAAATCAGGCAAGTTCATTAGTTTTTCTTCACCGCTGACCAACACTTCACCGCTGTCACCAGGTTTGTCTTCTAGCAAGCCTTGCGCCATTTCTACCGCAGTTTGCATCGCCTGATGCATGGAGTTGGAATCCAACTGCATTTTACTCAATAAGTCTTGCCGCACTTCTAACATTGATCGGCGGGCGTAAGCATCATTAAAATAATTCGCGGCCTGCACCAATTCTGAATCAGTGTAGTCTTGTCCCGCTTTGATCACTTTATTTTCAACCATGCCATCATCGGTAACCAAAATAGCCAGGATACGTTGTTGGCTCAACCGTAAGAATTCAATTTGCCTAAAATGGCTGTAATCGCTATCCGGCATCGAGACCACTCCGGCAAATGAGGTCAGCTTAGACAGTACCATTGACGCGTTTTGTATAAGCTCTTTCGGGTCGTTAGTCTGGTCCAGCATTTGCTGAACTTGACTGCTGGTAGCCGCTTCGAGTGACTGGCTATTCAACATGCTGTTAATATACAAACGATAACCAGCACTGGTAGGAATTCTGCCAGCAGAAGTGTGCGGCGCACGAATCAATCCCAACTGCTCCAAATCAGACATCACATTGCGAACGGTAGCCGAACTCACTTGCAGTTCTTTCGATTTAGCCAAGGTAGTCGAACCCACAGGTGTACCCGACTGCACATAGTGTCGAATCAGCTGGTTTAGGACCGTACTCGCTCGGTTTGAAATATTATTTAGGTTTTCAGGCAAAGTGATCAATATACGCGGTTTGCTTTGAAGGTTATAATACCAAAATGTATACGAATCTGCTTGTAGAGAATGGATAAATTAACCGTAGGCTTGTTTGGCAAATATGCCTCTAATAGTGTCGAAGCGTCATTACTAAAAGTGAAGACACTTCTAGAGGGCTATGGAGCAACAGTACTGTTGGGTGAAAGCACTTCTACCGACATTGATGACTTGCGGTTATTATCCACTCCTACTGATTATCAAAGCTTAGATTTTGCGGTAGTGGTGGGCGGCGATGGTACATTATTGCACGCTGCTCGCGCGCTCGCGCCGTATTCAGTTCCAGTCGTTGGCATCAACTTGGGACGACTCGGATTCTTAACGGATATCCCTGCCGATGAAATCGAGCAAGGTATTAAGGCGATACGAGAGGGGAAATACACTATAGAGAATCGGACCATGATTACTACACAGGTTCGCAATCAAGGTGAGGTGCTAAAAACGTATAGCTCTTTAAATGACGTGGTTATTAGCAAAGGAGACACCGGTAGACTGATAGAAGTCGACGTTCACGTCAATGGGGTTTTTGTCTCTCGAACTCGAAGTGACGGGATGATCGTTGCAACGCCAACCGGTTCTACCGCCTACGCCTTGTCGGCAGGTGGGCCGATTGTTGAACCCACTCTGCATGTTTTGACTATCGTACCCATCAGCCCACATACATTGAGCCATCGGCCCATAATTATTAACCAAAATAGTGTTATAGATATATCTTTGGTCAATATGGAAGATAACCACGCCGCACTCACAACTGATGGCATTGTTAATCAACGCTTAGCGCATGATGACACCATACGCATCCAAAATGCGGCCGTTGAATTGCAATTGATGCGAATCCACGATCACAGCCACTTTGAAGCCTTGCGTTCAAAGCTTGGATGGTCGTACTAAACGCCATAAATTTATCGTGTTAGACTGGATAGACATCAAAGATTTCGCTATAGCAAAGCACGTTGAATTAGATTTTAATAAAGGATTAAGCGTTATAACGGGTGAAACTGGTGCAGGGAAGTCGATACTAATCAACGCACTTGGGGCCGTTCTAGGCAACCGCGTTGATACCAATGTAGTGCGCCACGGAGAAAAACAAGCTGAAATTCAAGCCAGTTTTAATTTACCCAAACAACACCAAGCCTTGGCCTGGCTAACCGAACAAGAACTTGACGACGAAAGCCAGTGCATCATAAGGCGTGTGATCCCAGCCAATAAGAGCAGTAAAGCGTTTATCAACGGACGTGCAGTTTCAGCGACGTTATTACGAGACTTAGGCAGCTTGTTGGTTGATATACATGGTCAACATGAACATCAATCTTTGCTCAAACCACAGACCCAGCAATCTCTATTGGATAGCTACGGCAATTGCACCAAGTTGATCAATGAAGTGAGCATAGAATTCGCGGCACTTCAGGATGCACAACAACAGCTAGACAAATTAACTGATCACGAGAAAGATTTGCGAGACCGTCTAGAATTGGTTACTTTTCAACTCAAAGAGCTAGACAATTTTGCACCTAAACAGGGTGAATGGCCAACACTAGAGGCAGAACATAAACGCCTACATCATCAAGCTGAAGTAAGTCAGGCGGTGCAGTCCGCAATCGACTCATTGTCTGGTACACAATTTGATTCGATGGGTGCTGTCACTCAACTCGGCGCAGCAAGAAGTCAGCTCAGTACTATTTTAGATTTCGCTCCAGAAGCAGAGCAAATCATTAGTTCAATTATAGAAGCCGAAACGGTACTGGGTGAGGCCACAATCAGTCTCAACAGCTTGATAGACACTTCCGAATCAGACGATGAGTCCCTCGATAGTGTAGAAGCTCGATATTCGCAATATCATTCGCTAGCCCGAAAATACCAAACCACACCTGAGCTGCTCTTTGAAAGTTATGTTGACTTACAGCAAACTCAACAGCAGCTCGACGACCCTGAGGCCGAAAAGTCTTCATTAAACAAAAAGATAGCCCATCATCACTCCGTGTATTTAAATTTGGCCAAAGAACTCTCTTCACAAAGAGGTAAAGCAGCCGACCGGCTATCGAAAGGCGTATCAGATTCGATGCAATTGCTAGGCATGAGGGGCGGGAGCTTTGGCATTGAGCTAGAACCTGTCGGCGGCGAATGGGGCTCTATTCACGGCAATGAATCTATAAATTTTAAAGTGGTTACCAATCCAGGATTTCCAGCTCAAAGCCTGTCGCGAGTTGCTTCTGGTGGTGAGCTATCTAGGATTTCATTAGCCATTCAAGTGCTGCTGGCCGAAAATAAAACCATCTCTAGCATGGTGTTTGACGAAGTCGATGTTGGCGTCGGCGGACAAACAGCGGCTATCGTCGGCAAATTGCTAAAACAATTAGCGAATCATTGTCAAATACTGTGTATTACCCATCTACCTCAAGTAGCGGCACAAGGACACAGTCATTATAAAGTACTTAAAGGCAGCGATCATAATAGTCTCAATGATGAGACCAGTGCACAGATTCACCTTTTAGATGAACAAAGCCGCACCCAAGAAATTGCCCGAATGGTTGGAGGTGAAACTTTGACCGAAGAATCAATGGCACATGCCAAGAGCCTAATAAACCAAAGCTAACATGGAACAGTCAGTTAGGTCAGCCGTTGCCAGCGACGCCAAAGACATCCATGCTTTGCTGCTAAATTATAGCGATCAGGAAGTATTACTACCCAGAGCGATAAGCGAGATATACAGCATCATTCCGCAGTTCTTTGTGGTGTCGCATAATAATGTCGTAATTGGTTGCGGTGCGCTTGAAGTTTTCACCGCCGAATTAGGGGAAGTAAGGAGCTTAGCCGTCAACCCACAATATAAGGGTCACAACTTGGGCGCAGCATTACTCAATGAAATAGAAGACTATGCAAAACAATTAGGACTGTCTAAAATAATGGCGTTAACCTACGTCGACAAGTTCTTTCACAAATACGGGTATAAAACCGTTAATATGACCGAACTACCAGAGAAGGTGTGGGGCGTGTGCATCAAGTGTCCTAAGTTTAACCACTGTGATGAAATTGCCGTTTTAAAATATTTAAACTAAATCTATGAATAAGCTAATTTTGGTTCCTTTGCTTCTAGTTTCACTGTCTGGCTGCACTTATACGCCTGATTTACATCAAGGAAATATCTTAAGTGATGAGTCTATTAACCAACTGCAAATAGGTATGACGCGCAATCAAGTCGCCTCTCTTTTGGGCTCCCCACTTATCATCGATTCTTTTCATACTAATCGCTGGGATTACTACAGCTACTCTAAAACGGGCAAGAAACAGCAAGAAAATAGCTCGCGAGTCACGTTGACCTTTTCGGATGATGAATTGGTTTCCATCAAGTAATAGACCTGCCTAATCGCGCATTATATTCCCCCTCAATCCTGAATAGGGTCAGGACACGTGCAAACCATTAAGTAAGACTGCAAGAATCGCACTACATAAACTAAAAAAGCTGGCTATATGCCAGCTTTTTTACGTAAACAACTTCTTAAGCTTCTATTCAGTATCTTCCACTGGCTCAACTACTTCTTTCTGCTCAACGGGATCTTCTGTCTCAACCAGCTCCTAAACGATAATAGGTTTTTCAATGATAATATCTCCTTCATCCATAATAATATCTGCTTCTGGACCATCATCTTCATCAACTCTCGGAATCGCCAACGGCTCGATAGGCAATGAAATTACCTGAGTCTGTTCCGTTCCATCAGCGTATGTTGAGTTAACTGTTAACTCTAATGGTACTTGCGGAATTTCCAAGGCAACGATAATTAATATCCAGATAGCATTGCTTCGCTTCTGACTGACTGACTAGCAAGCATGAATGGTATATGAATCAAGATTAATGGTATATTATTAGCCATTCCAATACAATGCATATTTCCCGAATCTGATTTTCGAAATCTATAAGATTAGGCAGTTAGTAGCCTTCCTTAGAAACTGCATCCTTTCCATGTTTGTTAGCTGAGACAGTTCAATTTTCGACACAGCAACCACCATAAAAAATCCATGACTCCAGACTTACTATTTACAAAGATTATCCGGGGTGAAATCCCTGCAGACATTGTTTTCCAAAATGAACGGGTTACCGCATTTAGAGATGTCAATCCTCAAGCACCTGTTCACATATTAATCGTTCCCAATAAGCGCATTCCTACCGTAAACGATATCGAGCAAACGGATGAAGCGGTTATGGGAGAGTTATTTACCGTCGCGAAGGCGCTCGCTAAAGAAGAAGGTTTAAGTGACGACGGCTTCCGCTTAATTGTGAATTGCAACAACCACGGCGGACAGGAAGTATATCACCTACACCTGCATCTTTTAGGCGGTAGGCCTTTAGGCCCTATGTTATCTAGTTAAAACTGACCACTCGCTTAGATAACTAAGCTTTATAACTTACTTTTAGCACTTCAAATTCTTTCAGTCCGCCTGGTGCCTTAAATTTAACCTCATCGTCCACTTCCTTACCAATCAGCGCTCGAGCAATAGGCGAATTGACAGAAATTTTTCCCGTCTCAACGTTACTTTCCAAATCACCAACAATTTGATAGGACACCTCTTCTTCGGTTTCTACATCAAACAAGTCAACAAAAGCACCAAAGATGACTTTACCTTCGACATTCGTTTTCGATGCATCTATTACTTCAGCAATCGATAGCTTTGATTCCAGCTCCTTTATTCTCCCTTCGATAAAAGAGTGCTGTTCACGCGCAGCATGGTACTCCGCATTTTCTGAAAGATCACCGTGTGCTCTCGCTTCGGCAATCGATGCGACAACGTTCGGCCGTTCAACACTTTTAAGGTTTTTTAATTCGGCCCGCAAGGTAACTTCACCTTCGGGCGTCAGTAATACTCTATCTGTCATGGGTCATGCCTAGCTAACTTAATTGATTATGTAGACTCTGAACACTATTTACAGTGATTTCTTCACCCGCCTTATGTGCCTCAACGGAAGCCTTCGCTCCCGCTAGGGTAGTGTAATAAGTTACCTTACGCAACAAAGCCTCACGGCGAATAGTGTAGGAGTCTCGCAAACTTTTTTTACCTGCTGTGGTATTAAACACCAGATCAAAATCATCATTCTTGATACGGTCAACCACATTAGGCCGACCTTCTTTCACCTTGTTAACCACTTCAGCTTCTACCCCATTTTCCTTAAGCACTCTCGCAGTTCCTTCAGTTGAAACAATGGTGTAGCCATTATTGTAAAAGTACTGAGCGACTGGAATAATGCCAGCTTGGTCACTTCTCTTCATGCTAATCAGCACAGTGCCTTTGGGCTTTATTCTTCCGCCCACGGCTAGTTGTGATTTTCGAAAAGCTTCACCAAACGAGTTGCCTATTCCCATCACCTCGCCGGTGGATTTCATTTCAGGGCCCAGAATAGTGTCTACACCTGGAAACTTATTAAACGGGAAAATAGCCTCTTTTACTGAGTAGTACGGTGGGATTATTTCCCCGGACACACCCTGCGCAGCCAACGACTGCCCTGCCATGCATCTGGCAGCAATTTTGGCTAAAGAACGGCCCGTTGCTTTTGACACAAAAGGCACAGTGCGGGACGCACGAGGATTAACCTCTAAAACGTAAATATCGTTTCCTTTAATCGCAAATTGCACATTCATTAGGCCGACTACACCGATGGCCAATGCCATCGCGGTGGTTTGTCGCTTTATCTCCTGCTGCGTTTGCGCACTCAAGCTAAATGGTGGTATAGAGCAAGCTGAATCACCCGAGTGCACTCCAGCTTCTTCGATATGCTCCATGATACCGCCTATTACTACGGCCTCTCCATCGCATATTGCATCGACATCAACTTCAATTGCGTCGTTCAAAAAGCGATCTAATAACACCGGCGATTCATTAGAGACATCAATCGCATTTTTCATATAACGAGATAAGTCTTCAGAAGAATGTACAATTTCCATTGCTCGCCCGCCCAATACATACGATGGACGAACTACCAAGGGATAGCCAATCTCCTCGGCCAATACGAGTGCTTGTTGCTCATTACTAGCGGTGCGGTTAGGCGGCTGCAGTAAATCAAGGTCATTCAATAAACTCTGGAAGAACTCTCTATCTTCCGCCTTGTGAATCGAATCAGGCGAGGTACCGATAATGGGCACTCCTGCAGCTTCCAATTGTCTCGCTAAGTTCAATGGCGTTTGACCACCGTACTGCACAATCACGCCGTGTGGTTTTTCTATATGTACAATCTCTAATACATCTTCCAGCGTCAGCGGTTCAAAATACAAACGATCAGATGTGTCGTAGTCAGTTGAAACTGTTTCTGGATTGCAATTGACCATGATGGTCTCGTAGCCGTCTTTTCTTAGCGCGAAGGCTGCGTGCACACAACAGTAATCAAACTCGATACCTTGACCAATTCGATTGGGACCGCCGCCCAAAACCATAATCTTTTTACGGTCACTCGGCTTCGCTTCGCACTCCTGTTCATAACTAGAATACATATAAGCAGTAGTTGTATCAAACTCAGCTGCACAAGAATCAACCCGCTTATAAACTGGGTGTATTTTTTCCGCATGTCGACGTCCACGCACGGCGTTCTCGTCCGTCACCATCAAATGCGCCAAGCGCTTATCTGAAAATCCTTTCCGTTTAAAGCTCTTTAAAAGTGCTGCATCAACGCCGGTAATGGTTTGCGTTGCAATAATCGATTCGGTGTCAATCAAATCTTTGATCTCATACAAAAACCAAGGATCAATCATGCAGCGATCGAACACTTGCTCTACCGACATACCACAGCGAAAGGCTTCCCCTACATACCATAAGCGATCTGCTTCTGGTGTACGTAATCGGGCACTTATAAAATCTTTCAACTTCTCGCCATGCAGATCATCGCTGACCAGTTGATCAAAACCCGTACGCCCAATCTCCAGTCCGCGCATCGCTTTTTGCAGCGATTCTTGAAAAGTTCGGCCGATAGCCATCACTTCTCCCACTGATTTCATCTGGGTGGTTAATGTGGCATCAGCTTGAGGGAACTTAACAAAGTCAAAACGAGGTATTTTGGTTACCACGTAATCGATACTCGGCTCAAAAGATGCCGGTGTTTGGCCACCCGTGATTTCATTGCTTAGCTCGTCCAGCGTATACCCTACGGCTAATTTTGCGGCTACTTTCGCGATAGGAAATCCCGTCGCTTTTGAAGCCAGTGCAGATGAGCGAGAAACCCGCGGGTTCATCTCAATCACGATCATGCGTCCGTCTTCAGGATTTACCGCAAACTGCACATTAGAACCGCCGGTATCCACACCGATCTCACGCAGTACTGCCAAACTGGCGTTACGCATAATCTGATATTCTTTATCCGACAGGGTTTGCGCGGGCGCCACTGTGATCGAATCGCCGGTGTGCACCCCCATTGGGTCTAAATTTTCAATCGCACAAATGATGATGCAGTTATCTTTGTGATCACGCACCACTTCCATTTCGTACTCTTTCCAGCCGATGATGCTTTCTTCAATTAGCAATTCGTTGGTGGGTGATGCATCCAATCCGCGCTCACAAATTTCATTGAACTCATCAATGTTGTAGGCGATTCCGCCGCCTGTTCCACCCATGGTAAACGATGGACGAATAATCGCAGGCAATTTTACTTGCTCTAAAATGGCGTGAGCTTGCGTCATGGTGTGTGCAATTTCGCCCCTTACCGACTCCAAACCGATTTTGTCCATCGCCTTCTTGAACTTCTCGCGGTCTTCAGCTTTATCGATTGCAACCCGTGACGCACCGATCATCTGTACGCCAAACTCTTCCAGCACGCCTTCTCTATCTAAATCTAAGGCACAATTTAATGCAGTTTGGCCGCCCATCGTGGGCAGCAATACATCAGGACGTTCTTTTTCGATAATCTTGGCAACCGTTTGCCATTCAATCGGCTCGATATACGTGGCGTTAGCAAAGCCCGGGTCGGTCATGATAGTAGCCGGATTAGAGTTCACCAAAACGACTCTATATCCTTCTTCTTGTAGCGCTTTGCAGGCTTGAACGCCAGAATAATCAAACTCACAAGCTTGACCAATAATGATCGGTCCAGCCCCTATTATGAGAACAGTGTTGATGTCGGTTCTTTTAGGCATTTTTTGTCTCCATATGTTCGCTCATCATGCTTACAAACTGATCAAACAGTCCCAAAATATCTTGCGGACCAGGGCTGGCTTCGGGATGGCCCTGGAATGAAAATGCGGGTTTATCTACCCGCCTCACACCTTGAATGGTATTGTCAAACAGCGACGTATGCGTAATCTCAAGATTAGCTGGCAAGCTCGCTTCATCAACCGCAAAACCGTGGTTTTGACTGGTTATAAAAACCCGACTACTAGCATGTTCTTTTACAGGATGGTTGGCGCCATGATGGCCCGTTTTCATCTTGAAAGTTTTAGCGCCACTGGCGATAGATAACAGTTGATGGCCTAAACAGATTCCAAACAAGGGTACATTGACTTCCAATAGGCTCGAAATAGCAGAAATAGCGTAATCACAAGGTTCGGGGTCGCCAGGGCCATTAGACAAGAAGACGCCGTCAGGTTTTAGCGCCATCACTTCTTCAAAAGAAGTTTTTGCCGGCACCACCGTTAACTTGCACCCTCTATCAGCCAACAGTCTTAGAATATTGTGCTTAATGCCAAAATCATAGGCAACCACGTTGTAGTTTGCCGAATTGGCGTCCACTTCTCTGCTGCCTCCTCCTAACGACCATGTGCTTTGATTCCAATCATAAGGTTTGCTAGTAGTAACTTCTTTGGCTAAATCTAATCCGTTCAAGCCTCTAAACGCATTGGCTAACTTAAGTGCTTCATCAGAAGAGAGATTCTCGCCTGCCATGATACATGCTGATTGCGCCCCGTGCTGACGGAGCCTGCGAGTCAGCGCCCGGGTATCAATGTCCGCAATACCTATAACGTTACGGCGCGCCAAATACTCGGACAAGCTTGATTGCGCTCTAAAGTTGCTGTGGGTTTTCGGCAAATCTCGGATCACCAAACCTTTAGAAAAAAGCGACGTCGCCTCTTCATCCTCTTCAGTGCAGCCTACATTACCGATGTGGGGGTAAGTGAGAGTAATGATTTGTTCTGCATACGATGGGTCGGTTAATATTTCCTGATACCCCGTCATCGAGGTATTGAAGACAATTTCTCCTTCGCTATGCCCGAGTGCACCAATTGATTTCCCTTCAAAAACCGTGCCGTCACTTAAAACTAATATTGCGTCTAACAAGACTTTCACCTTTACGATTTTGCCAGAAATCTCAGCATAACTACTGCGCTAGAAAATATGTCGTTAAAAACTCGCTCAAAATGCTCATGTATCTTATATACACTGCGCTTTTACGCTCATTCTTGCCTAGTCTTTTCGTCGCTCGCGACGTTATGCCGAGGTTTCTGCCGCTTATTTTACTTAAAAAAAGGGGAGAAGCGAAGCGCTTCTCCCCCGTATTCGATTAGGACGCTAGTTTATTCTTAACCCGCCAAGTTATCAATCAAAACCCAACAACTCATTCATTCCATATAAGCCTGCGGGTTGATTCACCACCCATTTTGCTGCGCGCAACGCACCTTGAGCAAAAATCTTTCTATCAGTGGCTCGATGCGTTATTTCTATACGTTCTGCTTCCCCGATAAACATGACGGTGTGCTCACCAGCAATATCACCACCCCGGATGGTAGAAAAGCCGATGCTGCCTTCTTTTCGCGCGCCCGTTATTCCATGACGTGTAAACACGCCGTCTCGTTCTAAGCTTTTACCCAGAGAAGCCGCTAACACCTCCCCCATTTTCAGCGCGGTGCCAGACGGGGCGTCTACTTTGTGCTTATGATGTGCCTCTATAACCTCAATATCGGTTTGCTCACCGAGTGCCTTCGCCGCCACTTCAAGCAATTTCAAAGTCACGTTCACTCCAACACTCATATTGGCTGCGTAAAACACGGGAATTTCTTTTGCAGCGCTGTGCAAGCTTTGCACCTGTTCTTGAGACATGCCGGTGGTCCCAACAACGATGGCCTTTTGCATCGCGAGGCAAGTCTGAATATTTTGCATGGTTGCTTCTGGTGTTGAAAAATCAACCATAACGTCAAAATCATCAGCCTGGGCGTCACTGCTTATTTTTAAGCGGCTTTTGCCCAAGCCCGCTACGACGCCAGCGTCTTGACCAAGCGACGAGGCGTTAGCACGCTCTAAAGCAACACCAACCTCCAATCCATTATCTTCAGAGGCTTCTCTAAGCAGAGCGCCTCCCATACGGCCGGCGGAACCAACAATTGCCAATCTTGTCACAATAAATAGTCGGGGTTTAATTGAAGGCCCAAGAGTAACCCGTTAACAAGATTAAATCTAATTATGAAACGAAACTATGGCCATTGTTGTCCGTTCGATTGAATCTAAAACGTTATAATGACAATCATGGTAAATACCTTTAATCTTCCATATTTGACCACTCGTCGCATATAATAAGTTTTATCTGCCATAACTGAAAACATTCCATTCTGTTTTTTATCTTAATCAGAGACCACAGCATAACTCATCAAGCGATTCCCTAATTTGTTAAAATCAGGCATGCAAAAACCATTCACTACTCAACGAGACCTATTGGTTTCTACCTCGGATTTAGATCATCCAATTCTGCACTGCCTTGACGATACAGAAGCGCTATTGGATTGGATTGGATTGGATTGGATTGGATTGGATTGGATTGGATTGGATTGGATTGGATTGGATTGGATTGGATTGGATTGGATTGGATTGGATTGGATTGGATTGGATTGGATTGGATTGGA
>JBLIOD010000069.1:0-12792 GCA_047639475.1 Gammaproteobacteria bacterium | reverse complement strand
TGTTGAAACTTGTATTGTTGAAACTTGTATTGGAATACGAACTAACATTGAAACGCTGAGTCAAATTATGGAAGCTGGTTTAGACAAACAACGATTTTTAGAAGCATGGAATAATTGCTGCGATCAGCCTGTTGATAAACACTATTTAAACAGCGTATTCACGGAACTTGATCATCACTATAGCGAACCTAGCCGCTTTTACCACACTAGTCGCCATATCATTCATTGTTTAAGTCAATATGACTCAAGCAAAGATAGCACAGGTCAATTACCTAATGTGGAGTTGGCGATATGGATGCATGACGTTATCTATGAGGCCGATTCGCGCATCAATGAATCACGTAGCGCACAATGGTTTCGAGAAAAAGCGCGTGGAAATCTGAGTGAAACGACCATTGATACTGTCGCTAATTTAGTCTTGATTACGCAGCATAAAGTTTTGCCATTCACCCAAGAAGAACAGTGCATTATTGACATTGACCTATCTAGCTTTGGCATGCAATGGGATGATTTCTACTCAGATGGCTTGAGAATTCGCCAAGAGTTTTCACACCTGAATGAGGATCAATTCATTACTGGCCAAACTGCCTTTATGCAAGCATTGCTGAACAGGCCCACTATTTACTCCACTCAGTTTTTCCACGACTCTTTGGAGCACCGTGCTCGCAATAACATTCAAGGCCAAATAGCCTTATATCAAGCTAAGCCCTAACACCCTAGAAAAAACACACAATGGGTGAATCGATCAGCAAAAAAACGCCTAATACATGCCGCTTCAACTAGCGTACCCAGAACTTGTGTGAGAATATTACGCCATACACATGCACTAAAATATCCCAATGCCCACCAATATAAGCCTTAACTTTACCGTCGCAGAATATGCTCAGCGCTTAGCAAACACTCAAGCATCCATGGTTGATCAAGGGATCGAATTGTTAATAGTCGTCGACCCCTCAAATATGGCTTGGCTCACTGGCTATGATGGATGGTCGTTCTACACCCATCAATGCGTATTGATTAGCGCAGATGGTTTACCCGTATGGTTCGGCCGAGGTATAGATCAGCCCGGTGCGATGCGCACTTGTTATATGCCCGAAGACCATTTAGTCGGCTATCCTGACCACTATGTGCAGTCTACGCAGTGCCACCCCATGGAGTTTTTAACTGAAATCATTCAAGAACGAAATATTCCAGCTTCTCGAATTGGTGTGGAAATGGACAATTACTATTTCTCAGCGGCTGCTTATGAGAGTTTGAAAGTGGGTTTTCCAAATAGCCAATTTATCAACGCAAATGCGCTAGTAAACTGGCAGCGAGCGATTAAGTCAGAGCAAGAAATGGTTTATATCAAACGCGCCGCAAAAATCGTGGAACGCATGCATCAGACCATTTACAATATGATAGAAGTGGGTTTACCTAAAAACCAACTTGCTGCCGCCATTTATCAAACTGGCATAGAAGGGGCTGATGGACACTGGGGCGATTACCCAGCAATTGTGCCGATACTGCCAACCGGAATGGATGCTACCGCGGCTCATTTAACTTGGGACGACAGACCTTTTGAACAAGGTGATATTACTTTCTTTGAAGTGGCAGGCTGTCACAAGCGCTATCATTGTCCCCTGTCTCGGACCATTTCGCTTGGCACCCCCCCTAAAAAATACAAAGATGCTGAACTCGCGGTGTTATATGCGATGGAAGCGGGTTTAGCACAGGCACAGGCCGGCAATAAGTGTGAAGACATTGCGATTGGATTTTTTGACGAGTTAGAAAAACACGGTTTCAAAAAGAACAACCGAACGGGCTATTCTATTGGCATGTCTTACCCCCCTGACTGGGGCGAACGCACCATGAGTCTAAGGCGGGGAGACCTGACCGAACTTAAACCCAACATGGTGCTACATTTTATGCCTGCGTTATGGCTAGATGACGGAGGCTTAGAGATAACCGAAACCATTGCGATCACCGAAACAGGTTACGAACGGCTTGCCAACGTAGCGCAAAAAATATTTATCAAGTAGTTTAGTGCCTTATGGTAAGAGGTATATTTTTACTTTGAATCAAACCTTTATGTTGCATCAACTGACCTGTGGATAACTTTGTGGATAAGTTATTGGGCAACACACCAAGTGGCTTAGCACGAACAAATACAAATATCGAGAAGTTTTTATAAATAACTATTTATTGTTTAATATCAATTAGTTAGTTCGTTAAATAAAAAAACATATCAAAACATATCGTTTTCATAAAAACTAACATGAGGTTTTATTTATGTTGATATGTTTTCTAATAGCTGTTTTATGTATCAAAATTAAATGCAAATAAAAGAATCACTTACAGCACAAACTGAACAGCATACTGTGAGTTTATTGCGCAGGTTAGGTGCTGTGTTTTACGATACCATCTTAATCGCTTCGCTTATTTTTATCGTCGCGCAGTGGAGCTTAGTCATCACAGCAGAAGCCAAGCAACATGTGCTATTTCAAGTCGCTATGTTGCTGAATATTTTTGGCGTAGGCTTTTTGTATCTCAGTTGGTTTTGGGTACGTGGAGGTCAAACAGTCGGTATGAAAGCATGGAAAATTACCTTGGTTTCCCAGCAAGAATTCGAAGCGGGCCAAATAAATCCGTTTATTGGTTGGCAGCAAGCATTCGTCCGATATTGCGTTTCTTTGGTCTCTTGGTCCGTACTTGGTTTAGGTTTTATTTGGATCCTATTCAACCCTCGTAAACGCGCGTGGCACGACCTAGCTTCGCAAAGCTTTCTAGTTAAAACAATTTCTTGAAAATTGATTGCGCGTAGCCAGTTTATGACAAGACAGGACGACGACGCTGACCCAACCAAATGATTAGTACAGCAATCAATAATAGTAAAGGTACAACCAGTAAGTTGAGTTGTTGCCAACCCAGTTCACTATAAAACAACCCCGCACCAAAAGCAGTGGCGGTGGTGAACGCGTGCACAATAGTGTCATTAACACCCTGCACCTTGCCTTTTTCAGCAGGTAACCACGCGTCTTGTAATAAGGTTGTAGAACCAATAAAAAGGAAGTTCCATCCTAAACCCAGCAACACAAGCGCCGCCCAGTAAAATAACATGCTGTGTTGCAAGTTATTAATCAATACAGTGGCGCACAAACAAAGCACACCAATAAACATGATAGGCAGCTTGCCGTAGCGTGTGATCAAGCTGCCAGTAAAAAATGAGGGTGCAAACATCGCTGCTACGTGCCACTGAATGATAATAGCGGTCTGTCCAAAGGTGAAACCGTGGTCGTGCATTGCCAGCGGCGTTGATGTCATTATCAAATTCATCACACCATAGGCTGTCAGCGCTCCAATAATCGCTACAAAGCATACTGGTTGTTTAAGTATTTCTACTAAAGGCCGACTCTCTCCCTGTGTTTCTTGAGCTGTTGGTAACGGGATAGCCATTTTTTTGACCAAGAACAAAATGACCAAGCCTATCGGAACAAACATCAGGTACGATGCCGCAAAAGGAAAAGCAGGCAGCTTCATCTGAGTATACGATGCCAAGTTAGGCCCAATAAAGGCAGCGGCCAAACCGCCTACTAGTACCCATGATACTGCCTTGGAAGACATGGCTTTAGACACCACATCAATTGCTGCGAAACGTAAAAACTGAAACGCACCTAAAGCGATACCTGTAAAAGCCAAGCCTACACAAAACAAGCCATATGAATGATTCATTACGGCATAGGTCAGAACACAGCCGGCAATTACAAATGATAAACCGCCTACTGCGAAGCCTATCTTTCTGCCTTTTTTCTGCATCAAAATGGAGATGGGATACATCACCAGCATGGTCGCTAGAAACTGAATCCCCATAGGCACCGTTGCTATAGCAGGATTGGCTGCCAAACTTTGGCCGACTAAACCCGCACTGGCGATCACCAAGGAGGCAATGGTAACGGTTAACGCTTGAGTCAGCGTTAACAACAAAAGAGCATTGTTCATCTTAGCTTTTTGGCTTAGGCTGCGGGCGAACAAACGTGAGCTGGCCATCGTCAGATAATCCAGCGTTAAAACGGTAACCTTCAACCTTAAAGGCTTTGATGGCTTCGCTTTGGTCAACTTTGTTCTTCACCAGCCAGTTTGCCATTAAGCCGCGGGCTTTCTTGGCATAGATTGCAATAATTTTAGTTTGGCCCTCTTTTTCTTCCCTAAAGTTAACCGATAAAATTTTTCCGTCAAGTAGCTTTGGTTTTAACGATTTAAAGTATTCGTTGGAAGCTAGATTAACCAAGGTTTTCTCAGTCTGACTTGCCATGTCTTCATTGATCTTATCGGTTATCTGATCCCCCCAGAAGGCGTACAAGTGCTCCCCGCGTTTATTACTTAACTTGGTCTTCATTTCTAAGCGATAGGCCTGAATCAAGTCTAGCGGCCGCAATGCACCGTACAAGCCTGACAAAATGCGTAAATGATTTTGCGCATAGTCCAAATCTGCTTGATCGTAAGTATCGGACTCGATGGTGCTATATACGTCCCCCTTAAAAGCGAACAATGCCTGCTTGGCATTAGTCAACGTGAACGGTGTTTTAAAGTCTTGCACCCGATCAAAATTCAGCTGCACTAACTTATCGCTGATACTCATTAACTGTTTTATCTGATCTGGCTTATAGTCTTTAAGCTCATCAATTAGCAGCTGAGACTGATCCAATTGCCTAGCTTGACTAAATTGCTGGGTAGGCGGTTGAAGCTCAAAATCTTGCCCCTTAGAAGGTGATAAAGTGATGATCATGATGTAAGAATAATCGTAGTGAACCGTTTAACAAGCGTTGATGTTATCACCGAAACTTTAGCGGTATAACAGTTTAATTTTGCTGCGGTTTTTTGATATCCTTCGCCCACCTTAAATTCCCTTATTAATCATGGCTATTGTTTACGTAAACGGCGAATTCGTCGAAGAAGAAAACGCAAAAATCTCTGTCTTCGACCGCGGCTTTTTATTCGCCGACGGAGTTTACGAAGCCATTTCTGTTCTACGGGGTCAACTTATTGACGCCGAACCGCATTACGACCGTTTAGGTCGGTCACTTGATGAGCTGGGTATGGCCTGGCCGCTAGAAAGACACGGCTTACACCAAATGATACTCACATTGATTGAGCACAATGAACTTACCGAGGGCATGATTTACTTTCAAGTTACTCGGGGAGCGGCGAAGCGTCAGTTTCATTTCCCGGATCCCGCCTCTCCCAGCTCATTAGTCGCATTCACCATACCAATGAAACTCATCGACCGCCCGGAAGAGGTCACTGGTGTTAAAGTTGTTTCAACAGAAGATTTACGCTGGAAACGCCGCGACATCAAATCTATTGCCTTGCTACCTCAATGTATGGGCAAACAATTCGCTTACGAAAATGGCTGCTATGAAGCTTTGATGGTAGAAGATGGCATGGTCACAGAAGGCACTTCAAGCAGCGCGTATATCATTAAAGATAACGTGATCATCACCCGGCCATTAAGTAAAAAAATTCTACCTGGTGTCACTAGAAAAGCCATATTAAAACTGGCTGAGGAGGAGGATGTTGCAATTGAAGAACGCCTTTTCACCTTGGAAGAGGCCTATCAGGCTGACGAAGCCTGTTTAACCGCTGCCTCGAACTTTATTATGCCCATCGTTGAAATTGACGGAAAAACGATTGGATCGGGCAAACCCGGGCCCATCGTTAAGCGCCTAAGAGAGATATACGTGGAGCTGGCCTTGGACGGTTCGTTGACTAAATAGCTCTATTCACCTACCGACATAGAGCAAATTCAAACTACATCGTAATTAGCGCAGAGCCCCAGGTAAAGCCGCCACCGAAGGCCTCAATAATGATTTTATGCCCGGGTTGAATTCGCCCGTCTCGCACTGCGGTATCTAAAGCCAAAGGCACTGAGGCAGCAGACGTGTTACCGTGCTGGTCTACAGTCACCACGACTTTATCCATCGGTACGCCTGCTTTTTGAGCAACTGCTTCGATAATTCGAATATTGGCCTGGTGCGGCACCATCCAATCTAGATCTTCCACCGAAAGCTGATTTTCTTCTAAAGTTTTCTTCGCTAGATTGCCCATTTCTTTCACGGCCCAACGGAAAACCTTTTGGCCGTCCATTTGCACAAAGGCATTAGCGTCAATCACATCTTTATACTGTTTCGATACGCCGCTAGGCACACATAGCAGATCTTTAAAACGGCCATCAGCGTGGATATGCGTACTATGAATACCCGGTTGATCACTGGCTTCTAGAACTACTGCTCCTGCTCCATCACCAAACAATACGCAAGTTCGGCGATCGCTCCAATCCAATATTCTTGAGAAGGTTTCCGCGCCGATAACTAATACTTTAGACGCGCCGCCGCCGCGAACGAATTGATCACCAACGGACAAACCATAAGCAAAACCCGCGCATACGGCTTGCACATCAAATGCAGGGCAACCACGAATGCCTAATTTTTCCTGAACAATAGACGCGGTACTAGGGAAAACCAAATCTGGGGTTGATGTGGCAACGATAATTAAGTCAATGTCTTGTGCATCCAGGCCACTGGCTTCGATTGCTTTTTTGGCCGCTTCAACTGCTAAATCTGACGTAAATTCGCCCTCTGCAGCGATATGTCGCGCTGAAATACCCGTTCGCTCTCTTAT
The DNA here is from genome assembly GCA_047639475.1 of Gammaproteobacteria bacterium. Taxonomy (GTDB): domain Bacteria; phylum Pseudomonadota; class Gammaproteobacteria; order Arenicellales; family Poriferihabitantaceae; genus JAAELZ01. The sequence continues at coordinate 6,135 of JBLIOD010000069.1, read as the reverse complement.
CCACTCGTCGGTGGTATCAACAGTTTTCGCTAGTTCTTCGTTACTTAGCCGATTTTTGGGCAGGTAACTTCCGGTACCTGTTATACGTGAATAGCGCATTCCTAATGTCTTACAATCTTTTTTTAATGTTCTCGATGATACCTGCACGCGATTCTTTTATGGCAACTTTTATTGCGCTTTCAAAACCGAGTACATCTGTACCGCCATGCGACTTGATAACAATCCCGTTTAAACCCACAAACGATGCGCCATTATATCGGCGATGATCAATTCGATTTTTAAGCGCTTGCAATACGGGCTTAGCAAATAACGCGGATAGCTTGGTGCTCAAGGTACGAGAAAACTCTTCCCGTAAAGCTTGATTAACCATCTGCGCTAAGCCTTCACTGGTTTTAAGTGCCACATTACCGACAAAGCCATCACACACGATGACGTCTGTATTGCCCATGAAAATATCGTCGCCTTCCACATAACCTACATAATTTAGGTGACTGGCTTTGAATAACTCAGCCGCCTGCTTTATTAGCTCATTGCCCTTTACATCTTCACTGCCAATATTTAATAGCGCCACGCTGGGTTGCTCAACAGAATGGTGTAAACTTTTAACTACTGCGGCGCCCATCAGGCCAAACTGCAACAAACTTTCTGCCGAGCTATCGACATTGGCACCCAGATCTAGAATATGACTCACGCCTTTTAAACGCGGCATAGCAGAACAGATAGCGGGACGATCTATTCCTTCAATGGTTTTTAATACAAATCTGGCGGTGGCCATGAGTGCACCGGTATTACCTGCACTGACGCAAGCATCCGCTTCTTGGCTTTTTACCTTCTCAATGCACAGACGCATTGATGAATCCTTTTTCTTGCGCAACGCCATCGCAGGCGCTTCATCCATTTCAACTACTTGTGTAGCATGTTGAATTTGTATCCTATCACGCACGCTTTGAGACGTAGTTGCGTCATCAAGCGAGGCGTTTATTTGCTGCTCATCACCCACCAAAATGCAATCAAATTGCAAATCAGAATTGAGCGCGTTTATTACAGCAGGAACGGTGACCGGCAATCCTTGGTCACCCCCCATAACGTCGACTGAGATAGTTGTCATCGGTCGACTCTTAACCAGAGCCTAAAACAGCTAGTCTTTATTCGCCATTACGATGACTTGCTTGCCTTTGTAATAGCCTGTTTTAGTAACGTGGTGACGACGGTGTAACTCACCCGTTGTTGAATCTTCTGATAATGTCACATCAGGTAAGGAATCGTGTGAACGACGCATGTCTCGACGTGACCGACTCTTTTTGTCTTGTTGTACTGCCATGGAAATATTCTCTATTTAAAATAAGTTCGGCCCGCCTTCAACAGGGAGGCCGTAAAGCCGCGCGATTATAACGACTGAGCGAGCCGCAATCAAAGCCTATTATACGTTAATTTACTTAATCTGCGTAGCGTTGATGACCTCAGCGCATTTGCTGTACAAGGCTTTACACCACAATGGGCGCCAGTAACTGATTACCTTTGATAATATCCGCTGATTTTTCAGCCGTCATAATAGTGGGGCAGTTAAGATTACCGTTAGTAATAGTGGGGAATACGCTAGCATCAACTACCCGCAACCCTTGTATTCCATGCACTTTCATCTCCCCATCAATCACGGCCATGTCGTCATAACCCATCTTGCAGGTACAACTTGGGTGATAGGCGCTTTCGCCGTTATTGCGAACGAATTCCAGAATTTGTTCGTCGGTTTGCATATCGTCAGTGGGTGATAAGGCTTCACCTCGTAGCTCATCAAAAGCACTTTGACTGAAAATCTCCCGGGTTTTGTGAATCGCTTCTACCCATTCACGCTTTTCCTGTTCGGTAGATAGGTAGTTAAATTGAATACGGGGTGCATCGCGGTAGTCGTTAGACTTTAAAGTGACACTGCCACGCACATCAGAGTTCATGGGGCCGACGTGCACTTGAAAACCATGTTGCTTTTGCGGTGTCCCATCGTAGCGTATTGCTATCGGCAAAAAGTGATACTGCAAGTTAGGGTAAGCACATTGGTCATTAGATTTAATAAATCCACCGCCTTCAAATTGATTTGAAGCGCCGACACCGGTGTTGTTAAAGTACCACTGCACCCCTATTCGTGCCTGATTCCACCACTTCATTGACGGATATAACGACACTGGTTTTTTACAGGCTTGCTGCATGTAAATTTCTAAATGGTCTTGTAAATTTTGCCCTACTCCCGGCAGGTCGTGTTGAACATCCACACCCACCGCTTCAAGGTCTGTGGCATTGCCTATACCCGACAGTTGTAATAGTTTAGGTGACCCGAATGCGCCTAGGCTACTGATGACTTCTTTGGCGTACAGTTTTTCACCATTCACTAAATTAACGCCACTAACCACTTTATCTTTAAGAATCAAGGTAGCGACTTCGGTGCCGGTTTTGAGCGTTAAATTGGGCCTTTGTATTGCTGATTCTAGATGGCCACGCGAAACACTCATACGCTTGCCCTTAAAAACCGTCATGTCAAAACGGCCGACACCTTCTTGGTTCGCACCATTTAGATCATCAGAGTACAAGTGCCCTGCTTGTTGTGCAGATTCAAACCATGCTTTGAATAAAGGATTTTCGCAGGCTCCAACGGTAATATTCATAGGGCCATCGGAACCTCGGTAATCGCTTTTCCCGCCCAGCCATGTTTCCATCTTTTTAAAATAAGGCAAATTATGCTGATAAGACCAATGCTCTAAACCGTCGTTGCTCGCCCATTTATCATAATCACCACGATTGCCACGCACATAAATCATGCCATTAATCGCTGAAGAACCACCGACTGCTTTACCCCGTGGGTGCGCAATACGACGGTTATTCATATGGGGCTCTGGCTCAGACTCATAAGCCCAATTATAAGTTTTACCATTAAGCGGCCAAGCTAACGCAGCTGGCATATGCACTCTGAAATCCCACCATGGTGCCCATTTACCTGCTTCAATTAACAGTACGTTAACATCAGGATCTTCGCTCAAACGGTTAGCGAGTACGCAACCAGCGGAGCCCGCGCCTAAAATAATAAAGTCATATTGTTTGGACATAGGTTTTGTACTTGTTCTTTCGGTTTGTCAGTGTTGAGGCGATATTAGACTTGATTATATGTACTCTGTCTACCGAACGAACCCTCATGGGCGACTGTCATATAGCAACCAAGGTGAATCGCAGTTAATCCTCATAGAAAGGTTAATCATTAACTTTTCTTAACCTAACGTTCATTCGAGTGATAGTTGGCTTTCATTATAGTTGCCCCACTGTTTAAGAAAGCGCTCGAAGCGAGTGCTAACTTTTGCACCTAAAACAACACATGATGAGGTTCACATGACAACTGGCAGCCAATTTAAGGCGAATTCTACACAAGACAATCGCATTCCAAAATACTCAATTTGCACTGTCACCACCGCAATGATTACTGGCTTAGTAATCATGCTGGGCTCTGCTAGTCTTTTTGCTAAAACCAACCCGGTATCTAGCTTAGTCGACGAAATAAACGTGAACGACGGCTTTTCTAGCTTGGTTAAAGCAGTAAAACCAGCGGTGGTGAATATATCCACCACTAACCGCCCTAAAGCTGCATCTAACACGCCACGCTATGGTAATCGCCAGAACCCTGATTTAGATGAATTTATGCGTCGCTTTTTCGGCGATCAATACGGTCCAAATAGCCCATCACCTAAAACCCGTGAAACCCACGCTTTAGGGTCTGGCTTTATTGTCTCTGAAGACGGCATTGTAGTCACCAATCACCATGTAATTGATGATGCCGATGAAATTGAGGTGGTATTTCAAGATGGGAAGCGTTACCCAGCGACGTTAAAGGGTTCTGATAAAAAAACGGATATCGCTGTACTACAAATAAATGCTGACCATCCTCTACCCTATACTGATTTTGGCAACTCTGACGACGCTGAAGTCGGCGACTGGGTCATGGCCATCGGCAACCCCTTTGGTTTAGGCGGCACGGTAACAGCGGGCATCATTTCTGCACGTGGTCGCGACATTCGCTCTGGCCCTTATGATGATTTCATCCAAATCGACGCGCCCATTAACCGCGGGAATTCTGGCGGCCCCTTGTTTAATACACAAGGTCAAGTTATCGGGGTTAACTCAGCGATTTATTCGCCCTCTGGCGGCAGTGTTGGGATCGGGTTTTCTATTCCTGCCAATTTGGTAAAGAACATAGTGAGTCAATTAACTGATAATGGCGTGGTGGAACGCGGTTGGTTAGGGGTGCACATTGCCACGGTAAGCGAAGAAATCGCCAACAGTTTAGGATTAGACGATGCCTACGGCGCTTTGATTCGAAGTGTTTTAGAAGACAGTCCAGCTGAACTTAGCGGGCTAGAAGCTGGTGACGTTATTACTCACTACAACGGTGAACGTCTAGACGAAATGCGTGATTTACCTCGTTTGGTAGCGAACACGTTAAACGGGGACACCGTTAGCTTATCAGTGTGGCGAAATGATGCAGCCCAAACTATTAGTGCCATTATCGGTGACAGCAAGAGCCAGCCCGGTGTGGCTCAAGCGGCTGAAAAAGCGTCGATGGAAGAAACATTGGGCTTGGTATTTAGTGAACTCAATGATGAACTTCGCAAGCAATACAGTGTCAATAAAGAAACACAAGGCGTTGTTATAACCGACATTGACCCAGACAGTGCGGCCGCCGTTAGAGGCGTTCAAGTCGGTGACGTGGTTAAGAAAATTGGCCGCACTAAAGTAGCTACTCCAGATGAAGCGATAAAAGCGGTTGAAGCTGCACAAGACGAAGACAAAACATCGATCTTATTGCTGATTGAACGTGAGCGACAAATCTTATTCGTTGCCGTTCCAATCGCCTAGTTTAATTAGCTAGACCTAATTGCGTAGAGGTTACGCAAGACCAGTTAGTTAGTTTACTTTCAGTAGGCTGACTGACTTAACACTATGTTGTTTCCTCAATTATTGCACAAGGATGTGCCTTTTTTTCGCCGTCACTTGCTCGACGCCATAATCAGATTGCTGTCACCTTAAAGCTCATTTAAGCTTAGGTCTAATAATTCATTTCCTGCCTTGAGGGCACCTTATGAACATGCCTTATTCTGATTACCAAATTGTTGAACGCCTGATAGCGCAACTCACCCAAGAAGCACATCAAAGTGAAGATGTACCCCTGACTGACCTAGAGCAGCTGGGTGACCCCTATGGACTTAGCACTAACCAAGTTCAACGCTTATTTTCAAAGTCGGTCGGTGTATCGCCCAAACGTTTTCAACAGTTCCTCACAACCAACGACTTGCAGCAGAGGTTGCAAAGCAGTTCGTCATTATTAGACCTTAGCCTAGAAACTGGGCTCTCTAGTGTCAGTCGCGTGCATGCACATTTTGTTAATTTTTATGCCATGACACCCAACGAATACCGTAACCAAGGAGAAAGCTTAACACTACGTCATGGCTTTTACCCCAGTCCATTCGGCTTAGCGCATATTGCTACCACCAGCAAGGGCATATGTTGGTTGGCCTTCATCGATAAAACACAGCAACAACAAAGCAGTGATGAACTGCGTGCCCAATGGATCAATGCCACTTTCGTCGAAGATAATGTGGCGCACAGAGAAACAGTTGACTCACTGTTTCAGTTAGAAGGCACGAAGCCATTGTACCTACATATCAAAGGGACTAACTTTCAGTTAAAGGTATGGGAGGCGTTATTGAAGATTCCTATGGGCAAATGCGTCAGCTATCAAACCATTGCCCAAAGCATAGAACGACCGAAGGCCTCGCGGGCTGTGGGGTCCGCAATCGGTAAAAATCCGATAGGCTGGCTCATCCCCTGTCACCGGGTAATTCGGGCCAGCGGGGTCCTTGGAAACTACCGATGGGGAGCAACTCGAAAAAGAAGTCTGCTGGGTTGGGAGGGGGAATTAGGCTCTTCTTCGCTTTGTTGAGTTAAAAAGAGATGCTAATATGAGGATAAGGTGTTGAAATATAAAGTTTCTGCCCGCTTCGTATGCAACACACAATATGAGTATCAACATCTCCAGTAGCATTTTGTCTCTGAAGGGGCAAAGAGTCAATAAAATCCAGCACGATCAAGAACTCAATCGGG
>JBLIOD010000068.1:0-13294 GCA_047639475.1 Gammaproteobacteria bacterium | reverse complement strand
GAGTTAGAGTTACATCACCAGCACCTACGCCTGTATTAACTACTGATATTGTAAATATATCACCATGAGTTACTGTCGTACCCACAACGTCACCAGCACCATTTAAAGAAAGGGTTATAGCTTCGCCCTCATGAGTTAAACCTGAATTACTACCTGGGGAAGTAACGGCTAATACATAATTATCACTACTAATAACGGGAACAAGAGCGCCAGCTTCTAAATCATCAGCGCCAATATCAAATGCGTTTTCAAATACTGCTGCAAATTTTGCTATATCGAGATCACTATCTGCATCTTTAGTATTAGCATCATCAGTTACCGCTTTTATACTATCGCTATCAACCGTGTCGCTAATTGTTGGCACATTGATGACAAACGTCTGCGACGCCGACATATCGACACCACCATCGGCAACGCCACCATCATCCTGTGCCTCGATTGTGATCGTCGCCGAACCATTCGCATTCGCCGCCAGCGTGTACGTCAACGTGCCAGACGAACCCACCGCCGGACCAGCCGAGAACAAGCCTGTGGCCGTGTTGCCCGTGACGTTGAACGACACCGTCTGACCCGACTCATTTGCTGGACCAGCCGAGATGTCGGTCGCCCAGTTTGCCATCGTTTGTTCGCCCGCATCTTCCAATACAGTTTGGTCAGCGCCTTTGGTAAAAGAAGGTATATCATTAACACAAGCTACGGTTACTGCGACTGATCGAGTGCTGCCTCCGGGCGTCAGGGTGTAGGTAAAGTCATCGGTGGGCCCACCGTCATTACAATAGTCTTCAGCTGGTTCATAAGTTAAGTCTGCGCCGTTGTTAGTAATAGTGACCGTGCCGTTAGCAGGCTGGGTAACCGAATCAATTTTGCTTAGTTCATTGGTATCGCTGTCGTTATCCAAGACATCTATTGTGGTAGCCGGGTCGTCTTCGTTAATTTGCGCTGTATCGTCAACTGCACTCGGGTGCGGATCCACGGTTAGGGTTACTGTCGCATCAGATTCGCCATGAATGTTGGTCAAGCGATAGTTGAAGGTAAAAACGCCAACAGTGAATGGTTCTCCGCTTAGGCTAAATGAACCGTCGGCATTAACTTGCAGATTGCCACTTATGGCCTCGAAAGCGACACTGGCATTGGCCGCGTTGCTGCTTATAGTTCCACCTAAATCGCCACCACCAAAGCTAGCAATAGCCGCCTCTGGTGCGCCCAAATCGTCGTTACTTGACAGCCCGTTGCTGCTCGACACAACAATACCGTCTGAAAAAAAGGTTTTGATAGAGGGGTCATCTTGCGCAGTGGGTGCGTCGCCAAAGTTGATAGTGATTTTACCGATTTTTTGGTCCGTGCCATTTTTGACTACATAGAAAAGTATGTCCGTGCCAGGCGTCATCAATATAATAGTAGTAGCGTCGTAGCTAAGCTGTCCATCTGCGGTTAGGGTTGCCAGCGCCCCAGAAGCAGTTGCAAAGGTTGCACCTATGGCATTGTCGCCAGAATTAGTTTCATCAGGGCCACCAACACTGACCAGTGCTGCACTGTTAGGGATAGAGTCATTACTCAAAACATTCAGAGAGGTGCTATTGGTCCCCACCGTTACATTCAAAACATCATCCTCAACCGCGAAATCATCATCGCAGAGAAACAACACACAGAGCATCGGCACCGGGTTATAACTCGGACTAGGTGGGCTGGTTATTTGCGCGACAAGCTGGGTTGAAAAAAATGCCACCGACGTTACCAGCGCGAAGACAATTATAAAATGACGTTTATTAAATTTCATGAAAATAGCTTTAATTCGTAATTACTCATCTTTTGGGGGATTATGAATGTAATTTTAACTGAAAGTCTTCGACTTTCTAATTGAATATGGCTGCAAAATCCAGAAAACTTCAAGCTCACCACATCCACCACCCTTTGAGCACCGGCCCTTAGGGAATCATTTATTGGTCAAATCCTACTGTTATGGTCCGTATGTCAATGAGCAGAGCAGGGGAGTAGGCTTGAGAGTGGTTAAATCATACAGATTATTTTGAAAAGTCAACTTTTTGAAGCTAAACCTTCATCAGATATAAAAATAAGAGTTGGTGCAGTAAATTTGCATTAAAAGGAACTGTTGCTATAATAAAAGTATTACTTTCTAACTTTCCAACAATGAGGGATATAGTTATGCCAATGGTTACCGTTAAACAAAAATATCAAGTTACGATACCCGCAAAGATTCGTAGAGATATGGGTTTACACGAGGGTGACGCACTCGAAGCGGTAGCGCGTGGAGGAAGAATCATCTTAACTCCTAAGGTGCTAGTAGATAGAAAATATAGAAATAAAAAGCCATCTTTACTTTCGCTCAGAGGTACGAATAAAGGCAGTGGGCTATACAAGAATGCGGATCATGCTGATGATTACATAGCTAAGCAAAGAACCGAATGGAAATAGAACAGATAGAGGCTAAAAAGGCTTACCTAGACACCAACATCTTTATTTATCTTTTTGAAGATCACCCAAAATATCAGAAGCAAATAAGTAAGCTTATTGAGCATTTAGATAGTATCGATTGCCAGTTAATAACCAGCGATATAACTCTCGCTGAATGCCTTGTAAAACCTTACTCTGATAAGGATACAGACTCTGTTGAGTTATATAAGGAAAATTTACAAAGTTCGGATTTTCTGCAAATGATTTCAGTTACTCGCGAGATTTTAATAAAAGCCTCGTACCTTAGAGCTTCATTAAGAAATAAAATGCCCGACTCAATTCATGTAGCAACGGCTTTGCTTGAAGAGTGTGATATTTTTATAGGCAATGATAACGGGATAAAAACACCTAAAGAGATTAGAACAATAGCACTCAGTAATTTGTAATATGATTTATAAGCCAAAATACCAAATATATACCCGTGAGGATCTCGAGCAAATTAATCCCGGTTCAAAAGTTTTGGATTTTCACTATTGAGAGAATAAGGCACTGCTGTCCGTTAGGGAAAATTACTTAAACCAGGTCGTTCACCATATAGAGTTTTATGCTGGCGATCACAGATGGTCTGAATTAACCCAAACGTGATATCACTCGTTTTTTGTAGGAGCTACAAAGTGAGAGAGGCTTGAAGAAGCCGATGTTATTGCATGGTTTACTGATATTTGCAGAGAAAAGGTAAGTGAAAGGCTTTCGATGCAAACCTCACTTTTTTAGGAAAGGGAGGTTTAAGGTGCAACGGTCCCAGAAGAAGGCTAACTTGAATCGTTTCGGTTCTATCGTACAGTGGATGACTTGAAGCTCTTGTAATATTTAATATTCGCAATAGCTACTACCAAAAAATACTTGATACATTGTTCCATTCACATTGTATGTACCAATGTTTCCATACTCATAGCCATATTGGCCCCAGTTACAGCTAACAAGCGATGCATATGCTCCGCCAATTTCGTAAGAAAATGCTGATGTTGAAGATATAAGTAGTGTGGCAAATAGTAATTTTTTCATGATTCTCTCTATTAAAATAATTAGCCTTTTTAAGAGCGCATATATAGCAATGATCGGTTGTCATGTTAGGTATATGAAAACACGTTACTAAAACGTTTGCAAGTATCTGAAAATATCAAGGTTAGGTGATAGTTTGGGGTACTTTTTTATCGCTCAAATAAGCTCATATGATGAGGGTAATGTACCCTCAGACAAATACTAATACGGCCTCTAAACCGAGTTATTAGTTATTCTATGACTGATAGGTAAAACTCAATCTAACTCCTTAGACTAAGCAATATGAGGTTTAGATTGGGAATTCTTAATCAATACCATCGGCGATAACGGGAAGCACAGTCAATCAAGAGTTTTAGGGCTTCTAGGAGGCTGATTTACTTTATTGGGTGGAATTACTGAGAATTTTCCAAATAATCAAAGATCTGTTTTCCAAAGCTTCTTGTATTTAGGTTGTTCTTCTTTTCAGCTATCTTATTTTCCCTCATAAAGATCCGTAATAGCGGCCTTGCTTGAATCTTATCTCCATCGTGATTGAGTAGCTGAATTTGGCCGCTATCTCTCAAACAACCGTATACGCACTGTCGCTAATTTGAGCTTTCTTTCTTTTTCTATCGCACCTGCACGGAAATGTATTTCCTTTGACCTTGGTTGAAATAGTTATTGTAGCTTATGGTGCGAGCAACATAAGTATATTCACCTAAACCCTGTTGAAGCTAAAATGGTCAAAAATGTAGATTCTTATCGTTGGTCTAGCTACCCGGCCTTTGTCGGCAAGCAAACAGCACCGAGCTGGTTGAAGATGAATGAGGTTTACGATCAGCTCAATGCTAGGCGAAACATCAAAAAGAAGTATCGCGAGTTTGTCGAAGAACAGGAGTTACTCGAAGATATAGTTGTGTTTTACAATACTGAGAGAACCTCACCCGTCTTTGGTGATAAGCAGTTTACAGAATCAGTTCTCAGGTATATCGGTGAGTTTGATGCTGAAGTGTTGCGAGCTAATCGAAGACTAGGCAAGCCTACGATCGATGAATTGGTTTCACAGGTAGCAGCCTATTTTGACACGAAGATCGATTTTTTGACAAAGTCTTTGAAAGGTAGAGGCGCTAGTAATACTCCGAGGAAAGTTGCTATGTACGTCGCACAGCAGGTAGGCGACCATCGCTTGAGTGATATAGCCGAGTATTTTGGGCTTCAGCATTATGGCGGTGTATCGAGCGCTATTTCAGATATAAGCAGACGGTTGAGAGATGAGAAACAGCTGCGAAAACAATTAAAAGATATTATAAAGAGACTTGACCACTAGTGTTCTTTATCGCTCGACCTCTGGTGATTCAAATTATGCCGATGAAACTTATCAATTAGTAAAGATACTGTGTCAATTAGTCGTAATAAATTTCGTTGTCGTCTAGGTGAATATTGCTGGCGTCACAGATATCGATGCTAATTGGGTCATCTAATACTTCGCTGTCGTTCTCTCCCAACCATCCGACTTGAAATAGTTGCTCACAACTCTCATCCGCGTAAAACGAAGCGTTGGCCTCTTCATCTGGACCGAGATCTCCAGACAACCAATTGCTGCTCCAGCCATCGCCACCATTGGTATAAAAGCCGATTACGATATTATTGCTGGTATCGTTGTAGATGGTGAACTCGCCTTCAGAACCGCTCTGGGCAAAAGTTGGACTGGCCATCACGACAAGGATTACTGACAAAGCAAGTGCGTATACTGATTTGATCACGTGGGTTTCCTGTTAAATAAGATTATTTTTGTTTCATCAACATACCTGTGCGCGCTCTCTTATTCAAGGGCATCTACGAAAATAGGCTACAGAATGTTATAATATTAAAAACTCACAGACCTTTATGAAATCATGTTGCAAGCAGTCTTTTTTGACCTTGAAGATCGCTTTAAGAAGATAGACGAGAAGGATAAGCCGGTTACGCTCAATGCCCTAATCGACTGGTAGGCATTTCGGCCAGTGCTTAAAGGGATAGAAAAGGTGAACCGCAAGAGCAATGCTGGCAGAAAACGTAAAGACATAGTCATGATGTGTAAAGGCCTGGTTTTGCCGCATCTGTACAACATCTGAGACGATGAACTTGGTATCCAATATTTGTCGATTTGTTCAACTAGACAGGATGAATCCGTCGAAAATATAGAAAAAGGGGAAGAAAAGGGCCTAAAGCGTATAAAAATGGGGTGAAAACGGCGCTTTTTCGTAAAAAATGATAAATAAAGTCTATTCACTCGCAATCGGTAGATTCACACCGTAAAGAATGGACTCTCGGAGGTGCCCCTATAGTCTTACTGGCGTAAGCGATGAAAATGGCGATTTGTCATCCAAAACGTGACGCCAGCCACTGATTACCGAATGAGTGTTAATCCTAGTAGTGACTACACCTATAGTCAATCGAAGGAGGGTGTTATGGAGGTCTACTCCGGCATGCCTGACATTCAAGTTTTTTTTGGGCGTGGCGGGTAAAGACACGATAGGCGTCAAGGTTTAAAATTAAAATGGTGTTGCTTTGGCCAATGAAAAGTTTCGCATTTTTAACGGGTCGACCCTAACCGGGAGTGCCGCCACAGATGAATTTGGCTATATATTTTTCGAGGACATTTCAGCTACTCAAGGCTCGTCAAGTTTAAGAATTTTTAATAGCACCGCCTGCACTTAACCACCCCTGATAAATCATTTGCACCGTATAGCCAAGAGATAGAACTGAACTTGCCTGAGCACTCCTTCGAAATTAACCTATTAACAGTAGCAGAGTCGTAGGTCACCTAGTTCCATAGCAGTTCACCCGCAATAAATTGTGCGGCTAAGTCAGTTTTGGGGTCGCTAAAGAAGGATTCGGCGTTGTTGTATTCAACCACCTCCCCGTGATGAATAAGCAATACGTCATCAGCAATGCGTTTTGCTTGCATTAAATCATGAGTAGCGACAATGAGCTTGGTCTCTGTGTTTGCCACTTTACCTAGGATAACTTCTATTTGGTGGGTGGCTGAAGGGTCTAAGCTTGCTGTAGGTTCGTCTAAAAATACCACCTTGGGTTGGGTGATCAAAGCCCTGCATATCGCCAGCTTTTGTTGTTCTCCAATAGACAGAGAGTTGGCAGCTTGATGAGCCTGATTGCTTAATCCGACTTCATCTAATGCCCCCATTATTACTTCACGATTTCGTTTTGAAGGGATAATGGGTTTGAGTTTTAAAGCGTAATCTAAATTGGCGTAAACAGAACGTTTGAGCATAACTGGCTGTTGGAAAACCATCGATTGCCGTTGTGATGACTTGTTAGTTTCGTTCTTATTTTGCCAATAAATTCGCCCTTCAGTGGGTTCGATTAATTGGTGTGCCAGCCGCAAGAAAATACTTTTCCCTGCACCATTGGGTCCCAATATAGCCAAAGTACCTGCTTGGTCAATTTGTAACTGCATCTGATTGATCAGTCGCTGTTTGCTATCAGGTGGTACGTACGAAACCTTATCAAATAGTAGTGGAAACATCGGTATATTTATCGAATACGGTTGTGCTGAACGCTGAATCTTTGCACAGATCTATTTTGAACCATATAACTCAAAAAATTGATCAGCAAGGCAATAAATATGAGCACCATGCCCAATCCCAGTGCCAATGAAAGATCACCTTTGCTGACTTCTAAGGTGATGGCCGTGGTCATTACGCGTGTGACATGGTCAATGTTGCCGCCGACGATCATGACTGCCCCGACTTCGCCGCTGGCCCGGCCAAAGCCGGCTAAAACAGCCGTTATCAACGCCGAACGTGCGTCTAAGATTAAAGTGGGAATCGCTTGGCCGCGACTGGAGCCTAAAGATAGCAGTTGTTCCTGATACCTTGACCATGAATCTTGAATAATTTGCTGCGACAAGGCGGCGATGATGGGGGTGACCAGAATCACCTGCGCAATGATCATCGCCGTAGGCGTAAATAACAAACCCAATACACCCAAAGGCCCCGACCTAGAGAGTACCAAATACAGTAATAGTCCCACGACCACCGGGGGAAAACCCATAAGGGTATTTACCAGCACCAGAAAAAATGATCTGCCTCGGAATCGGAACAAGGCCAATGCAGCCCCAACCGGTAATCCTATCAGGGTGGCAATGAAAACCGATGCGCCGCTGACTTTTAAAGACAGCAGGACAATCTCAAGAAACGCCGAGTCTAAGTGGCTAATTAGATCCCATGCCTGAATAAAGGCGATATAAAAATCAGACATTCGAGTGCACTGTTATTTAATCTTGTTTCGCAGGAATTGCATTTTTACATCCACTAAGTTAGTGAGTATTTTGGACAGCCAAAAATATTGTTAGATTGTTAGAATCTTATCGACCAAGTCTTTGATGAGGCTAAAATGCTTGAAATCGAAGATTTCTCTATAGCGTCGTATATTAGCAAAACAACAAGCGATAAAGTTCAGTAATGGCCATACTCTTAATCAATGAAAGCATATATAAGGATTGGTTTACGTGATTCAGCATATGGCGAACTTGGCGATCCATATTGCTTAATAATTTCCCCATCCCTGCGACAGTGGTTATGAACCGATGTCTATTCATCGCTGAAGTGGCACTCGGACAGAGGCGTATGGGGTTATGTGAGAATCAAGCGTGCTTGCTTTATTTTTTGTGAAGCGTAGAGCCCCCAACGTTGGGTTAAACTAAGCTGCCGTTTTGGGTTAATTATTGACTAGTACTGTTGCTTGTGAGAAATAAAATTGATTAGGATTGCCATAGATACGCTGTTGATGAGCTTATTGCTGCTGATTGGTTGGATTGTTATTGGCGGTGGGCAGGTGATTACCTTGGGCTCTGTAACGCTAGGCTTGCGGAGTATTCAAAACCCTTCTTTTTTGTTTTTACTGCTCTTAGCGTTACGGCTGTTGTCTTTTCCTACCCAGTTTTGGCAGCGCCCGCGTCGTGAGCTATTGTTTTGGGCGCTTAAGTCTGTGCTGTTTTTATTGTTGAGTGTCGTCGTCGTAAAGACAGCGATTTCATTGTTGGATGAATTTTACTTTGGTCGCAACTTTGATTTTATCGACTGGGCGGTTACCTACTCTATCGATCTCAGTTTTGTGTTTGTTTTTGCCGGTTTACTTTTAGCGCTTGGTTTGTTGTGCTTAATCAACAGGCACAAATCGCAATCACAAACTGCCATGGCGCGCGCGCCGCATAGAACAATTTATGTGCTCCTGACGTTGTTGGGATTTATATGCACCGCAGCCGGGGCTTTTTATGTACTACTAGGCTACACCTATTTTGAATGGGGTTCGTTTATTGAACCGCATCATGTGCAAGCTATTCACAAGGCTGGGGTGGGGGCTGAATTCAATGACCTATTCTTGCGGAGCTATACCGTTGCAGCAGTTTGTCTGGTAATCGGACTATATTGGTTGTCGGGAAAAATAATCGCTTCCTGTCAACGCCGCAACCTAAATCCTCTCGTTATCACTACTGGACTGATGACTATATTGATGCCTGCGTTGTTCACCTACAACGCGCCGTTAGGCTCGCCGGCCAATTATGCACCCACTGTGCAATCACCACTGTTAATGCTGTTGAACCCTATTGCGGAAAACAGTGACGGAATTGAGGATATTGAACGTCTCAATACTGTTAGTTTAACCGACTATAACCCTTATCCTAAAAGGGATATAAAGGCGAAGTACCATGATTTACTAAGCGCCGCTAAGGGGTTCAATGTGGTTTTTTATGTGATGGAGTCCGTGCGCCGTCAAAGCTTATCTCATTATGGTTATGAACGTGAAACCATGCCCACACTGACGCAGTTAATAGGTGAGTCACTGGTGTTCGACAACGCGTACGTAATGCAGCCCAGAAGCTCTAAAGCTATGAGCGCATTGGCTTTAGGCGTGATGCCAGATCCTCGTTTAAGGCCCTTGTCTTGGAATCCAGAGCGTATTGTCGGTCAAGATACTTTGTTTAAAAGGCTAATGGCCGATAATCGGCGGTTTTATATCGGAACAGCACAGCCATACGGCGGAGATAACTTGCAGAAGTTTTTTATTGAAACAGCCGGGAATAAGCAACAGGCAGTAATTTCTCATGAAGACTTGGTTAAAGATGCCAGCGTGGCAAACGACGACGTTGGTTTGAGTCAACACTTTAATCGCTGGGTGGCAAAAGACGATCAACCCTTTGTGGGCTTACTATGGACAGAATGTGCCCACATTCCTTATCTGACTGAAGAAACGCCGTTTGGAACGTCGCGTGTAATAGATAAATATGACAATTGTTTGCGTCAAGTTGACCGAGGTTTAAACGAGTTGATAAGCGGTTTAAGGAGCAATGGTCAGCTAAATAACACTTTACTGGTTGTGTTTGGAGATCATGGCGAGGCACTGGGCGAGAAATTTGACAGAGGCCATGGTAGCTATTTATATGAGCACTCTATGCGTATCCCTTTCTTTATAAGCAACCCTGTTCTGTTCAAGCAAGCTCGTCAGGTTAATGCGCGGTTTCAGTTAAAGGATGTACCTTCTACCGTATTGTCGCTATTGGGTTTGCCCAGCGCACTAAACCAGTCTGAAAATATATTCTCTAAATCGAGTGATGACCCCATCTATATGAGTAATGTCTATCAAGACTATAAAATCGGCATGATAGAAGGCACACATAAATATGTTTACAGACCGCGATTTGAGACAAGTTTTTACTATAATTTACAAACTGATCCGAATGAAAACGACAATATTGTCAGCGAACTGAGCCAAGCAGATCTGTCGCAAAAGCAGGCAGCGTTATTGCGCTGGTACAAATTTCAAACGCAATATATTGAAAGGCGGTTCCCGAGAAAGAAATAAGCCCGAGACTTTTGCTTACGCCAAGCCCAAGGCCTCAAAATCAAAAGGCAAGACGCTTATTTGTGCACTAACGGATTGATCTGCGGTTTCTAGATGAATGTCTCTCAAACCACTTATCGCAGAGCGATAGCACATCGCAAAGGCAAGAGTTCGCTGGTAACGAGGCGACCAAGATTGAGAGCGAACCTCACCAATTACTTCACCATTGATTAGGATGTCTGGGTTTAAAGCACCCATATTTTGATCGATTACCAAGCCAATCAACTGCTTTTGCGGCGCTTTGGCATACTCGCGTAAGGCTTCGATGCTCAAACTATTGATATTGCTTTTTAAGCTAACGTAACGATCCAAACCACAGTCGAAAGGGGTGTCATCATAATCCATGTCGTTGCCAAATGACATTAAGCCTGACTCAAGTCTCTCTATCCCATTTGGGCAACCAGCGCGAACGTTCATTGATTCGCCCTGCACAAAAAACTCGTCCCAAAGGTCGACTGCAATCGTCGGGTCGTCTACGTATATTTCAAAACCGCCTTGTTTACTCCAGCCTGAGCGTGCTACCACCAGGGGGTGGCCTTTATAGCTGATGCGTTTAAACCGAAAAAAGCGAATGTCTCGCACCGTTTCTCCCATCACCTTGGCAACCAAGTCTTCAGCTTTCGGGCCTTGTATCGCTAGAGGAGAAACATCGGGTTCTTCGATGTGAACGTCAAATCCAAAACCCGTTGCTAAGCCTTTCGCCCATAGTAAAATATCTGAGTCGGCTAAGGATAACCACCAGTGGTCTTCGGCTAGCTTTAGTCCCACTGGGTCATTCAGCAGTTTTCCTTTTTCATCACATAAAGGCAAATAGAAGCATTGGCCAATCTTGGCTTTCGCAATATTTCTAGGCGTCATCAATTGCACTAACTGAGCAGCGTCAGGACCTTTGATGGCAACTTGTCGTTCTGCGGCGACGTCCCAAACTTGCACGTGCTCACACAGGTGCCAATAATCGGCTTCGAAAGATTCGAAAGCCGTCGCAAGCAGCATATGATTGTATACAGTGTATGCGCTCACCCCATTTTCGGTGACCCGCTGTGTAAGTGGGGTACGGCGAATACGGCGTGAAATTGAAAGAGTAGGTGTGGTCATGGGGTGATATCTCTAAACAGGGGCGACTTAAATAAAAACATTCGATTACAACAGTGAGATTCTAATAGATTTAAGTCCTCTAGCCATATGGTTTTATAAGCTTGCGTCGCTCAAGAGCGCTTTTCATGCGCCAGCTCAAAATTCACCTTAATTTTTACAGGTTTTTATTGTGAGAAGGCAATTGATTGTGGCTATTCTTAGCGTAGTATCAGGGTAACGCAGAAACAGAGTAATTGAATGAATCCCAGTTTGCAGTCGGTGTGGTTTAAGAATACTAAAGTCACTCCTTCAAAAATAGTTTGTGTAGGACGAAATTATGCGGCTCATATTGCCGAATTGAACAGTGAAGTGCCACAGCAAATGGTGCTTTTTATCAAACCTAATTCTTCTATCAGCGAAACTTTAATCGCTGCCAGTGATGAAGCTCATCACTACGAAAGCGAACTGTGCTTTTTGGTTAAAGATCAGCAATTTGTTGCAGTTAGTTTTGGTTTTGATTTGACCAAACGTGCAATACAAAATAAGTTAAAAGATAAAGGCTTGCCGTGGGAACGCTCAAAATCTTTCGATGGCGCAGCGTTGTTTAGCCAGTTTGTAGCATTACCAAAAGATACAAGTGAGCTTATCGTCGAAATGACCCAGGATGGTAAAGTTATACAACACGGAGGTGTCGAGTTAATGATCCATAAACCGCAGGAAGTGCTGCAAGAAATTCAATCATTTGTGTCGTTGCAAGACGGGGACATCGTAATGACTGGCACGCCAGAGGGAGTAGGAGAACTGGTCAAAGGAAGCGATTATCTCGGTCGGGTGCTTTCAAATGAACAAGTGCTGATCGAGCATCATTGGCTCTGCCAATAGTCTACAAAAAAATCCGAACTGTCTACGTCCGTGAGATGGCCTAGGTTAAGTTGGACTGCCTTGGTTCTAACTTTTGATTTTAAGGGCGGTAATCTACGCCTGGCATGACACACAGCATTTCAAACAATAAATTCGCGGCCGTCAACGCGGTGTTGCCAGTCGTGTCATACGCGGGCGCTACTTCCACTAAATCACCGCCTACGATATCTAACCCTTTGCAACCGCGAATGATTTCCAAGCCTTGGTGAATAGATAATCCGCCAATTTCAGGTGTTCCAGTGCCGGCAGCATAAGCTGGGTCTAGGCCATCAATGTCGAAGGTAATGTAGACAGGACCTTTACCTAATTGCTCTCGCACTTCTGCCATTAATGGTTTAAGCGATTGATACCAGCAATCTTCTGCGGGTACGACGCGGACGCCTTGTGAGCGGGGCCAGTCAAAGTCATCGGCTTCATAACCGGTTGCACGTAAGCCAATTTGGACCATGCGTTTAGGGTCAATCAAATTCTCTTCAATGGCGCGACGAAAAGGGGTGCCATGCGCAATCCGTTCACCAAACATGGTGTCATTGATGTCAGCATGTGCGTCCACATGGACGATGCCTACTGGGCCATGTTTTTTCGCCATTGACCGTAAAATCGGCAGGGCAATAGTGTGATCACCGCCCATGGTGAGTGGCTTGCAGTCATGGGCTAAAGTTTCGTCGTAGTGATCTTCAATGATCTTGATCGACTTGTCTAAGTTGAACGTGTTGATGGCCACATCGCCGATATCAGCGACTTGTAAGGAGTCAAAGGGCGCAGCTCGCGTCGCCATGTTATACGGTCGTATCAAGCAAGATTCGGCGCGTATTTGTCGCGGGCCAAAGCGCGCTCCTGAGCGATTAGACGTGCCAATGTCAAACGGTACCCCCACGAAGCCAACATCAATGCCCTTGGCCGTTGCTACGTGCGGTAAACGCATCATGGTCGCAATGCC
>JBLIOD010000067.1:0-13344 GCA_047639475.1 Gammaproteobacteria bacterium | reverse complement strand
CGTTCTAAACCCTAAAAAGAGTTAAAAACTTCTCCTGTATGCGGGTGAATCGCATCGCCATCTACCACGCCTGCATCAATCATTTTACCAAAGGCCATTTTGGCGGTTTCAGTGGCGGCGTCCATGGTTGCTTGATCAGGGTATTTAGCTAAAACAACGCCTTTGCCATTGCCGTATGACACTAAGTCAATGAAATCAGCGCCAGCGCCTTCTAATTCACTGCGTAGGCTTTCGGCAATTTCGCCTGCCTTGTCCATGTCGGATGATGCGAAACGGGTGATTCTGTAAACGGCCATTATATTCTCCTGTTGTGGTTGTTTTCTGCGGGGTATTCCGCAGAAGTTTTAGGAGTATAGGGCTTGGTAGGGTATTAGTAAAATGGCAGAGCAATTACTAGCGTGATTTGATGTTTCTCGTCAGAGTAGGGTAATAAGAAAGGAATATCCCACGCCCACATAAGCTTAATCAATATAACAACAACGAGCTATCTCATCTCGTTGTCTGAGACTGCGTGATTTTTTCTAGCAAATGCCGGCTATTTGGCCGTTTTACGCATCGCCTTAATAACCGCCCCAAAATCTTCCTCCCCGTATCCAGAATCAATCGCTTGTCCGAGTAGCTTTGATACAAGATCTGGCACCTCACTGTTTATGGATCGATGACTTGCTTGGGATTGAATTTTTTTCAAGGCGCCGTCCCACACGTTGATGGTTGCGCCAGGGTTAGAAAAGTCATCAGTATGGATAGTTTGCGCTAATAACTTATCGGGTTCGTCCTCGATCATTGATGCCAAGGTATTAATGTTGACCCCTTCGGACTCACATATCAACGCACCATGAACGGTCGCTAGATGGCCGCACAGTTCCCTGGTTAACAGCGCCATGTCTAACACTGCTGCGGCTACGATATTCTCACCAAGATAACGTAGGTCGCCCCCAAGACATGCGAGGAAAGGGCAACATTGCTCATAGGTCTTTTGAGGGCCGGAAAAAAGTAGTCGCGAAGACTCTTTTCCGATGCCATCTGGGTAGGACATGATCGCGCCATCAAGATATTCCGCTCCTTTTTCTGACGCCCAAGTTTCCATTGTTGAAACTTCTTGGGGGGAGCCGGTGCTTAGTTGCAGTAGCACCTTTTCCTCTAGGTGAACGCCCGTGTCAACATCATCGAATAGCTGTTTAGTCACATCGTAATTATCTATACAAATAATAATGATAGGACTCGCTTCAATGGCTTCTTTAAGACTAAGTGCGCAAATCGCATTGGTACGTTGAAACTGTTTTATGTTTTCAGCTGAGCGGTTCCAAACCGTGGTTTGGTGCCCGGCTTGTATAAATGTTTTTGCGAGGGTGGCTCCCATTGCACCCAATCCAATCATTGTAATGTCAGACATAATCGGTCCTATTTTTCGTTGTTAAGCTTGCCACTGTTAAGACAGGCACATCAGTTGAATCCCATTTTGGAGAGATTGGTCTCAAATCGATCTCTCTCCGTCTTGTCGTGACTGTAAGTTTGTACAAGTCCTTTTACGCGCATCGGATTCACCAACGCTCGTATGTCATCTGCGACTTGTTGGGCTTGCTCGTGTTCGCCGATATCGATCAATATATCCATTAAGTAGTAACGGCAAATGGGCGATTCAGGTTCGATATCAATGCCTTCTTGGTAAAGTTGAATCGCCTTACTAACTTGTCCGGTCTGTTGACAAGACATCCCGCCCACAAGACGGGCCCAATTGGGTTGCACTGGACACAATAAAAGAGACCTTTCGTATAATTCAAAAGCGGCTTTATATTGTCCTGCGTAGTTAAGCGGAAACGCAGTTAATAGCACGGCATCGAAAACGCCAGGAGCGATTTCAGACGCTTTACTGGATGCTTCAATGGCCAGTTCCGGTTGATCTCTCATTAGATGTATATACCCCATCACAGACCAAGCATCCCAGTTATTTGCGTTGTACTTAAGGGATGTTGTAACCGCTGTTTCCGCCTCGTCTAATGACTTTTCTATGTCCTCGCTCCAACCCGCATAGGCTTCTTGCCAATGCGTCCAACTTAATAGCGACCAAGCATAGGTATACTCAGGTTCCAGCTCGATCGCCTTGAGGGTTAGCGCTCTTGCCTTAGAAATATTACTTTTGATGTAACTGTCCGACATCTCCGCTGCTAGTACACAGCATTCCCAAGCTTTGATGCTGATTACGTCCGCTGAAAACTCCGCTGATCGCTCACCATCCAGTAAGGTGACTTTCATTGCTGAAGCCACTCTTATGGTAATTTCGTCTTGAATAGCAAACAGGTCATCCAAATGTCTATCGAACTGTTCTGACCAAATGTTTTCGTTTGTTGTTGAGTCGATTAACTGCGCATTGATTCGAATCTTGCTGCCGTTTTTTCTGATGCCGCCATCTAAGATGTAGCGTACATTTTGCTCGTCGGCAATTTTCGACATGGGGGTAGATCGGTCTTTGTACAGCGCAGTTGAGTAACTCGATACCGTGCGTAAATGCCTAAACTTTGACAGTATATTTACGATGTCGCCTGTTATGCCCGTTGCAAATAGCGCCTGTTCTGGGTCACTACTTAAATTTTGAAAAGGCAGCACCGCGATAGAAGGGTGCTCAGTTGGTTCATTGTCGGTGAAGTCGAGTAATCCCGCTTCTACTGCTAGATCATAGAATTCATTAGCGTCTTCCTCGATTTGGAAAGCAAAAATGGCGGTAGTGTAATCGAGCCAGCCTTGTTCAGATTGCGGATAATTCGGCATGTCCGTTTTAGCGCGTTGGTGGTACTTGACCATCTCTGTTTTCGCCTGAGCCAATTTTCCTGCACCTGCTAGGCAAATGGCGATCTGCAGATGCACACTTAACGGGGTGTAAGGTAGCGATCGATAGATTTCGATGGCCTTGTCAAATAAGCCGCTATTACGATAGCTTTCACCGATCACCCGGCCGACATAGGGATGGTGTGGGTCGAGAGAAAGGCATTTATCGGCATACTGCATAGACTCCTCCAATCGCCGTGTGGAGCCCAATGCCCAGGCCTTGAAGTAATATCCATCCGGCAGGGTGGGGTTGAGCTCTATCGCCTTGTCGGCGTGGAATTCCGCTTGGTCAAAATCGCGCGCAAAGCCGTAATATTCCGACATGAAGCCATGAACGAACGCATTATCAGGGGCAAGTTGTAAGGCTTTATCTATATGTAGCTTGGCTTTTTCTAATATTTCTGGCCGGTTTGAACATAAGTTGTCTTCTAAGTCTGCATGGTAACCAGCGGTTATATACGCATGGGCTAGGGCGTATTCCGGGTCAAGCTCAATACATTGATTCAAGTATTGTTTCCCTAGCGCCTGATCTTTAGTGGTAAATCGTTGTATATGGTATATGCCTCGCAAATACAGGTCATAACTTTGAGGGCTAGTCGCTGGGCTCGTGACGGCAGTTTGTTGAATGTCTGAATCAATTCTGCCTCGAATGGTACCGGTAATGATCTGACTCATTTCCTCTTCTAGCGTCAGCACATCCTCAAGGTCGGCGTCATAGTGCTTACCCCATAGTTGATTGCCTGATTCGGAATCAATCAGCTGCGCCGCTAGGCGTACTTTGTTTCCCACTTTACGTACACTGCCATCCACGATGTATTTCACCTTAAGCTTTTCGGCGACATCGTGGATAGCATCGTTATGCTGGCGAAAGGCAAAGCTGGACTGACTAGATTTCACAATCAACCCTTTGTACATGCTCAGCCCTTGAATGATGCTTTCACTAATGCCGTCACTGAAATATTCCTGTTCTGGATCGTTGGATAGGTTCTTAAATGGTAAGACCGCAATCGTTGGATAGGCTGAGAGGTTATCAATACTAATCTCCGGGTGTTGATCACATAAGCCCGCTTGTTCAAGCAATTCAAACTGGGCATCATTGATGCTCATATCCTTGTAGGGCATATTGTTTCGCCAATAACTTTGCCACTCATTGCTAGACTGTGGAAATGATTTCATTGACTCTTTGGCTTCGCTTAGAAATTTCTCAGCGGCAGATTGTGCTTTTTCCACCCGCCCCGATTTCATGTGGCAAATAGAAATGATTGCCTGCAGATAAGAGGGAGATGTATTGGCGCCCATTGCGGCGTCGATCGCTTCGTCGTACTGTTCGCTGTTCAATAACGCTTCGGCTACTTGCCAGTGGCCCCAACTATGATGGGGGTCAAAATGCATGCACTTCTTTGCGTTTTCTAGCGCAGCGTCTAACTCACCTGTCATATTTAAAAGTAATGCGTTTTGCGCAAGCGCTTCTGGGTTGCCAGGGTTGATTTTCAATAGCTTACTAATTGTCGTTTGAGCCGTCGCGTACTTTCGACTAAAGATCATTAATTCAGCGTAGGCGGTTAATGCGAGACTGTTATTTGGGGCCAGCTCAATTGCTTTTGTCGCATGGTCTTCTGCTAATTTGAATGATTTGGAAAAATCAGGCGACCACCTTTCCAGCCAAATCATGATGTGGTTAGAAGCAAGCAGCGCGTGTGCATGTACACTATTGGGATCACGATCGATACATTTGGTCAACTTTTCCAGTGCGATAGCGGAGTTTTCTGCTGTAAAAAGATGTACGTGGTATAGCCCTTCAAGTAAATAATCATAGGCTTGTTGGTCATGTGCGCTTTTTGCTATGGCTATTTGCTGAAGATTGGACTCTATTCGGCCGGTGACATGGCCAACAATGATCCTACTCAGTTCTTCTTCTAGTTCAAAGATATCTTCCAGTTCAGAATCAAAACGTTGGCTCCACACTTGGTTGCCCTTTTCAGCCTCGACTAGCTGAACCGTGACGCGAACTCGGTTGGTTGACCTTCGTATGCTGCCCTCAACGATGTAGTTCACATCAAGCTCTTTTGATATTTCTCCCGCTGACTTTATTTGTTGCTTATAGGCAAAACTAGAATTTCTAGATTTGACCGACATGCCCGGGAACAAAGACAAATTATCAATAATGCTTTCCGTTATGCCGTCGCTGAAATATTCTTGTTGTGGGTCGCCAGAAAGATTGTCAAAGGGGAGAACCACAACAGCGGGTAATTTCTCGCCATGGCGAGGTCCTTCGGTGATCTCAATGTATTGCTTCAGTCCTACAACACACAATACGTCAAACGGGTAATCACTGCCATAATGATGTTT
The DNA here is from genome assembly GCA_047639475.1 of Gammaproteobacteria bacterium. Classification (GTDB taxonomy): domain Bacteria; phylum Pseudomonadota; class Gammaproteobacteria; order Arenicellales; family Poriferihabitantaceae; genus JAAELZ01. The sequence goes on along the minus strand of JBLIOD010000067.1, from coordinate 8,172 downwards.
CGCCGCTGAAATTGACTGCCATAGCTTGTGCCAATCTTCCAAAGTTTCTGGTGGGCGGGGCATGTTTTTGCGAACGGTGTCTACGTATAGCTGTAAGTGCTTTTCCGCCGCGGTGTGATGGCCCAATCTTTCATTGCATATTGCTAGCCAGCCATCGATCTCATCAGGTGGGTTTGCCATCATTTTGAAGGTGTTCAGTGCATCTTGGTATCGTTTTCCGGCGTAGTATGCGATGCCATTAACCCAATCAATCCAAGGGTGAAACGGATCAAGTGTACGGCAGGTGTCTGCCATTTCTAATCCTAAATCGATGTTTCCAAGGCCTGCGTGGACAGCGCTGAGTGTTGCCAAGGTTTCGGTATCATTCGAATTGATTCGATAGGCGCGTTCGGCCCTATCAGCGCAATGTTCATATTCTCTATCAAACAACAGAAATTCCGCGTAGCTCGCCTGAATAATGGATTCGTTTTCACCCAGAATAATGGCTCGTTCTATATGGGCACGAGCGTCTTCGAAAACCTGTTCTCTTGGCTGCGTCCAGCCTGATATCCAGTCTAAAATATTCACCCTGTAAAGATAGTTATGCGCTAGCTCGCATTCTGAATCCTGTGCAATGCATTGGCTTAACGCTTCTCTTCCCAGTTGATTGTCTATGGGGTTAAATTTAGCAAGATGGTATTTGCCTTTCATGAGTAAGTCGTAGCTGCTCATGTCCTTGGCGGGTTTGAGATAGGCAATGCCCTCATCGGCGACATCCATTTTTCCTTTGATGTTGGCAACGATAGTGCGGGTTAACTCATCTTCAATATCAAAAATCTTATCTTGCGCTGAATCAAAACGTTTCCCCCAAATTTGCTCGCCGTTATCGGTGTCGATCAACTGGGCGGTAATTCTGATGTTTTGCGGCGTCTTGCGCACGCTGCCCTCGACCACGTAGCGGACGCCATGCTGGTCTGCCATCTCTCGTAAAGAAGATTTCTGTTGCTGAAGCGCAAACGAGTAGTGCCTAGAAAGAATGCTTAGCGAAGGGTAGGTGGATAAACCGACAATAACCCCTTCGGTGATGCCTTCGCTGAAGTATTGTTGCTCAGCGTCATTAGAGAGATTCTCAAATGGCATGACCAGTATTGCATTGGCTTGAATTAAGTTGGGCTGGACTGGCGATAGTTTTGTCTTGGCTTTTCTCTCGGCGCGGGCTGGTGTAGCTTTCTGGACCATAGGTTCAGAAGTACCAACTCTGATTGAGTCTCTCAATAGTGTGGTTTCTGCCTCAGGCTCAACCTCTAACTCTTTGAGCAGAAAGTCGCAGCAGCGTTTATAAGCAAGCAATGCGTGATTACGATGGCCGTTGGCATCATAGGCCTGCATTAAATTTCGCCAACCTGATTCTGTGAACGGGTCATAGTCTACTAGCGTTTCGCCAGACTCTATCGCAGCGGTGAAATTTTGTTCCGCTATCTGTTCAGCGCTCAATTGAGTCAGCGTATCAACGACCAGGCGTTTATATCGGTCTCGTTGATAAGCTAGCCAATCTTGGGTAGCGCTATCCCGAATGGTAATGCCTTCTAGGAATTCGCCGGTATAAAGGGCTGCAGCAGCGGATAAGCTCGTGCTCTCGATTTGTGACGCCAGCTGCTCAAACTTTAGCGCATCCACTTCAATTAGATCGGCATCCAGTAATACCGTGGTTCTGTCGATGCTTAATGGCATCGTTTTTAGTGACGCCAGTGGTTTCTTAATGGCGCTCAGTGATTGACGCAGGGAATTTCTAGCCTGTTCTTCGCTTCGGTCACTCCACAGGAGATTGATTAGTCTGTCTCGTGGGTGTCGAACGCCTGGCTCTAACGCAAGAAAGGCCAATAGCACTTCTGCTTTTCGGGTTTGCAGTGTTAAAGGGGTTCCAGCGTCCGATAAACACTCAAACTGACCCAGTAATTTAAGCCGTATTGCCGACAATTTCGTTCTCCACCCTAAAAGTATCCAATTATTTACAAGCTATTGCAGAATTTAAGTTAATAAATTCAGTTACTTATAAAATTTAATGATTATTTAACGATCATTTTCGGTTATTTAATGCCTTTAAGCAAGGCAATTAATGCCGACGTAAGAGAATGCCTCCATCGAAACCAAACAACACTTTCTAAAGAGGCAAGCAAAATGAGAAAAGTAAGATCAGCATTCAGTACTGCAAATCCAGCTGTCATGTTCGCTCAGGGCGTTGAACAAATAATTAGCGATAAAATAGATAACCCGACTAACTATCGTGATTACGAATTAAACGAGATGCTTAGAAAAGAGCAATGTATCAATAAGCCAGTTGTGCTGATTGAAGCGTCCCTTGATAAGGCCCTGGGTTTCAATTTCATAAACTTACTAAAAGACCTTATTTGGTCAAATCGCACCATGCAGGTTAAGGGACGCTAATCCAATTCAATCCAATCCTTGGATTAATCGTTGTTGATTTAAGGAGTGCCGAACGACCGTCTTGATTGGGGGGCAGGGCTATTAGATATCAATAAGATCGACTCGCCAATATCCTCGTACTGAGTTGACCAGCCAAATGTCACACGCTGTCTCGAGATCATGTTTGGAGATGACTCTTTCTATCAGTTTGCCACTCTTAACTAACTTGTCTCTTTCAATGCCATTTAATAAGCCAGATGAAACAGGTGGTGTATAGAGCTTGCCATTTTGCTCGATAACCACATTGGCGATACATGATTCGGTGATCTCGTCTTGTTCATTCCACAAAATAACATCGTGTGCTCCGCTGACTGAGGCCATGGCTTGTTCGTACACCGTGCGGTGGGTAGTTTTGTGATAAAGGAAAAAGTTTTTAGCACTGACGGGTTTGTCTGCTAGCGCTGTTTGGTAGTTTTGGGGAAGGCAAGTGAGGTCTTGAGTTTCTACATTGATGTTGCCATGTTTTGATACTCGCAACCTAACGCGTTGGTCACTGGTTCGAAACGCTTTGGTGGCCTGCTGTAATGCGTTTTCAATGTTTGCTGTATTACAGGACCATGCAAAATAATTGGCTGAGTCAGCAAGTCGCTGTAAATGTGCTGATAAGTCATGATAGCCTTGCTCAGGTGTCCACTTGAGCGTTTCTAATAAATCAAACTGTTGCTGGGTGTAGGTCAACACACTCGCTTTGGTGTGGCACTCGGCATACTCATCACTGGTTTCAGAATCCCATACGATGCCGCCGCCAACGCCAAACTCAGCTTGTTGGTGTTGCTTATCTACTAGGACGGTTCTGATAGCCACATTAAATGTCGCTGAATCACCCGGTAAGATAAAACCGACACTGCCTGTGTAGATGTGACGGGGCAATGATTCTAGCTCGTCAATAACCTCCATCGCCCGTTGTTTGGGCGCGCCGGTAATAGAGGCTGCGGGGAACAAGGCTTCTAAAATACTCCATAGCTTTGGGTCGGTTTGGCAGGTGACGGTTGAGGTCATCGTCCAAAACGTAGGATATTTTTCTAGCGCCAGGATATCCGTGGTGATGACCGAACCAATATCGGCAATCTTGCCCATGTCGTTACGCACCATGTCGGTAATCATGATGTTTTCTGCGCAGTTCTTCTCTGAGGCGCGTAGTGTTTTAGCAGAGAGATTATCGTCTTCAAAGGCCAGACCACGTGGTGCGGTGCCTTTCATGGGTTTAGAGACTAATTCACGGCCTTCATAACTAAAGAACAGTTCGGGGGAAGCCGAGCAAACTGCCCAGTCATCGGTATTTACGTAAACACAATAACCTGCATTATTCGCCAAGTCTTGTGCATGCACCATTTTGACAAACAAGGACCAACAATCATCGTTGTGCTCGGCGCGCATTCTAAACGAGTAGTTAACTTGATAGGTATCGCCTTCGCGGATGTAGTCTTTAACTTTGGCCAAGGCTGTGGGGTATTCACCTTCTGCTAATCTCAGCTCCCAATCCAGATGAGGTTTGGGCGCATCGTCTAGTGCCGGGAAGGGGATGACTTCAAAATTATCGTAAATACCAAACCAGGCTAGTGGTACGATGTCGGGCGTTTTGCTAGGAAGATGGGTATCAAATGCGGGCGCAGCTTCGTAACTTAGAAAGCCTGCGGCGCACAGACCTTTGCCTTGTGTTTCTATCTCGACTTGTTTAACCAGTGCTTCAATTTCATTTAACTGGTAAGCCACTAATACTTTGGTGGGCTTACTAAATAAAAGCCAACGGTTTAAAGCATGCTGCTGGGCAACCACACAATTGGCTTCGTTGAAATCAGGTTGTTCTGTAGGCAAGTAGTCGATTCTAAATTGAGCGCGTTTGAGTTCTTATTTTACCAAACCGATCAAAGTCTATTGGCTTAAAAGCGGCCCCAAAGTAGTCCATACGTTATCTAACAATAGCCTTTGTGCGGCTTTAGTGGGGTGGACGCCATCAGCTTGGTTCATGTGAGGTAAGCCGCCAACACCTTTTAATATAAAGGGCACGAAAGGGAGTTTATGGGTCTTAGCTAAATCATGATAAATGTCTTTGAATGCGGCGGTATATTTAGGGCCGTAATTGGGAAAAATCTCCATCCCGACTAACACCACTTGAGTGCCAGCGGCCTCACCGTCTTTTATCATTGATTCTAGGTTGCCTTTGATGTGCTTGAGCGGCATGCCCCTAAGGCCATCATTGCCGCCCAGTTCAATCAGCGTCCACTCAGGTTGGAACTTGTTTAGTAGCTTAGCAATTCGGCTAGCGCCTGACGAACTAACATCCCCTGATATGGAGGCGTTGACTACCTGATAACTCAGGCCCAGTTTATTGATTCTCTCTTGTAAAAGTGCGACCCAACCATCATCTAAAGACATTCCATACGCAGCACTGATGCTGTCGCCCACTACCAATACGGTGGGTTTTGCTGCCAGACTGAACCTAGGTGCGCTAGTAAGGACTAATAGACACGTTAATACACATAAGGTGACCGCTTTTTTCATGAAACCTGAGCCATTGCTAGTAGTTAAAAATTTATCGCGCAGCCTAAGCGCCGCGCAAGACACTGTTGATATTCTTAATGGGGTCGATTTTCAAATAGGCCATGGCGAATCGGTGGCGATTGTCGGCGAGTCAGGTTCTGGTAAGTCAACGCTACTAGGGTTGTTAGCTGGGCTAGACATAGCTAACAGCGGTGAAGTGCTAATTGACGGCGTAGATATATGCCAGTTAGATGAGGACGCGCGTGCCGATATTCGAGCCAAGATGATGGGTTTTGTGTTTCAATCTTTTCAGTTAATGAACACCTACACCGCATTGGAAAACGTCATGTTGCCGCTGGAGCTGCAACAGGGAGCGTCCAATTCTGCTAATGAAATAAAACGCAAAGCGCTGGACATGTTAGACCGTGTTGGCTTGGCGGCTAGAGCTTCGCACTACCCTCATCAATTATCGGGCGGTGAGCAGCAACGAGTGGCTTTAGCGCGGGCTTTCGTGACTAAGCCGAGTTTATTATTTGCGGACGAACCCACAGGCAATCTCGACCCTAACACTAGCGAGTTAATAGCCGACTTAATGTTTGAGCTCAATGTCGAGCAGGCAACGACTTTGGTTTTGGTGACTCACTCGCGAGCATTGGCGGATCGCTGCCAGCGACGCCTGCGCTTGATTGAAGGCAAGATCGTAGAAGCGCAATGAAGTTCAGTCAATATTTTAAACACGCTTATACGCTGTTAAGGCGTGAACTGGGTTCCGGCGAGTTTCGATTAACCTTGTTTGCGCTTTTGATTGGCGTTGTGTCGGTAACGTCGCTTAGTTTGACGACATCGCGCATACAAAACGCGATGTCGGGCCAAGCTGCCGACTTGATCGGTGGTGATGTGGTAGTACGTTCTACTATTGCCATTGACGACGCTTTGGTAAAAACCGCTGAATCGCACGGATTAGATCATTCTGTTTCGGTGTCTAGCTTTACCATGGTCAGCCATGATGACGAATTCTTACTCTCTAGTGTGCGTGCTGTAGACGAATCATATCCGCTAAAAGGGAAGGTCAGTACTCAATGGCAACGAGGCGCTGAACCCATCACCGAGCGGACACGGCCCTTGCGCGGTGAAGCTTGGGTAGAGGAACGGTTTCTAGATCGATTAGATGTTGAGATCGGTGAGCAAATTGAGGTTGGCAATGCGAAGTTTACCGTTACCAGAATACTGGAGTTAGAGCCTGATCGCGGAGGTAATTTATATAGCATTAATCCCAGAGTGTTGATCAATTGGCAAGATCTCGATGGCACATTGCTAGTTCAGCCCGGCAGCCGCTTATGGTACAAGCTGATGTTGAGCGGCAAACCTAATGAGATTGCCAGTTTCACAGAGACTGTCAGTGAGCAACTAAAGCCAAGTCAAAGGCTAATTGAGCCTCATGGCAGGGAAGACCAAATTAATGATAATTTGAGCCGAGCCAATGCGTTTATCAACTTAGGCGCGCTGTTGGCAGTGGTGTTGTGTGGCATTGCCGTATCGCTGGCGGCTTCCCGTCATGCGGTAAAACATGTTGATCAAGTGGCGCTGTTGCGCTGCTTTGGGCTTAAATCAAAAGAGGTAAACTGGATATACACGCTACAATTATTACTACTGGCGCTGCCTGCAATATTGTTAGGCGTGGTAATAGGTTATTTGGTGCATGTTTTTTTGATGCAGTTAATTGCTGAGTTATTTACCCGTCAATTACCTAGCCCTTCATTATTGGCGTGGTTTAGCGGGCCAATTACGGCGCTGTGTATGGTGTTGGGGTTTGGTTTGCCACCGCTGTTAAAATTGGCAAAAACACCTCCTGCTAGAGTGTTCAGAAAAGATCTTAACGCATCACGCAAAGCGCCAATTTTGGGCACTCTATTTGCGATTGCGGCGTTAATACTGGTGGCGTGGTGGCAAACAGCAGACTTGAAACTGGCCGTATTAACCATTGCAGGTTTAGTAGTGACAATGAGTGTGCTTTCTGTAGCGATCGGTTTATTGCTTAAAGCAGTATCAAAGATATCGCTACCTTCTGCGGCTCTAAAGGGCGCATTTTCTAACATCTCCTCACGGCCGAGTTTAACCGCAATGCAAATCGTGGGCTTTGGTGTGAGTTTGTTTGCAGTAGCGCTAATCTTGTTTTTCCGCAATGATGTATTTGACCAATGGAACCAACAAGTGCCAGTTGATGCGCCGAATCGCTTTGTGTTCGATTTACCGATGAATGATCGAGATGCTTTTGCGCAGATATTAGAAGAGAACCAAATTGACGCGACTATTTTTCCCACTGCGCGTGGCCGCTTGGTAAAAATCAACGATAAAGTCGTGCAAAAAGCGGTAAGCAAAGAGGGCGACGATAGTCCTGAGGCGCTTAACCGTGATTTGTCTTTAACGCATACCAACGTGTTGCCCATTGAAAACGAAATCATCGAAGGCCAGTTTATAGGCGAATTTTCTGTCGATGATGCTTTGGTGCCGGTTTCGGTAGAAAGCAGATTGGCTGAGCAACTATCCCTAAAGCTAGGCGATAAGTTGGAATTTGTAATACAAGGGCAATCGCTGCATGCAGCCGTAAGCAGCTTGCGATCGGTGAATTGGGAAAATTTTAGGCCCAATTTTTACATGATATTTCCGTTGGGTGCCTTGAAGGAATTCAGCCAAAGTAACTTGACCAGCTTTCACTTACCTAAAGCGAAAGCGCCATTGGACAGAACGCTCAACAGGACTTTTGTAGGCGCAAGCATTATTAACATAGATTTTATAATCAAACGGATACAGTCCATACTTAACCAGATTAGTTCAGCTATGGAGTTAATCTTTGGTATGGCAGTAGTGGCTGGCTTAGCGGTATTCTGGGCATCTTTGTTGGTTACCTTTGATGAAAAGTTACGCCAAACTGCTTTGTTGCGAGCATTGGGCGCAAGCCGCGCGACGGTATGTAAACGGTTCATCACGGAATACAGTGTGATTGGTTTTTTCGCCGGCGCACTGGCAGCTAGTTGCCTGCTGGTGGTTTCTTATCTGCTGAGTACACGCATACTAGATTTGCCTTGGGCGATTCCATGGGCCTATGTCTTATCGCTGCCCCTTATTATGATGGTGCTTTTGTCTAGCTTGGCCTTATTCCAATTAGGCGGTATTTTAAAGCGACCGCCATACCCGGTGTTGAAACTGAATAGTTAAGTCAGATCAGCA
>JBLIOD010000066.1:0-13752 GCA_047639475.1 Gammaproteobacteria bacterium | reverse complement strand
GATGCGTTGAACTAACCAGAGAATCTAGGGTTAAGAACAACTGGATTTGGTGTCGTTTGCTCAAAATAACAGGCCGATTTAAATTTTACCTATTATCTCATATTCGTACTAATTATCCGACAAGCCCACCTTTGCAACCCTGTTGCTTAAGAAATTTGTTGTAGGCAAGTTGCTCAGGTACCAATTGATCTGGGTAAAGCCCCTTGTGTACGGTATAAGCCTCGAAACCGCCACAGGCCATTCTCGCCAAGGGGTCATCGTCAAGATTCGCATCACGCATAGCCAGTGCAGCGGCGCTTAAGCCAGTGTGGGTTTTACCAATCAGTGCGGTGCGGTAATCTAAATCAGCGAGATAATCTGAAAGCGTTAGTTCGTCCGGCCTCAAGGGGTCACAGTTCGCCATTGAATCATGACTGGACATATATCTGCCGGTGTCAAAACTTGCACGGGATGGACCGCACAAAGGGGCTTGGCAATAGGCTTGATTAAACTTAACGCCCTGCTCCGCTAAGCGATCAATGTTGGGTTTTTTTATGACCAGTGCAGGATAAATAATCCCAATGAAGTTGATCGCACATAATAAATAAAATGTTGCTAGTGCCCTTCTTGGTCATGATCTGGCGTTCTTACTCGCTTGCCCTTAGGTATTTCACAGCTTAGTTGTGCTTTATATCCGTAATAGTCACCCACGAATGTCTTTTACCTTTTTTACTCACTTCCACTTTCAGTGGCATAACCGGTGTGTTTTCACTTACCCACAGAGAAATTTTCTTGTTTTTATTGTTAGAGCGATATTTGGAGTAACGGTTTGCTTCGTAGAGCTTGTTGTTAACTTCTAGGCTTTCTTTTGTCGGTGATTCGTAGATGTAATCTACGGCCTTCTTTGCGCTGACTACTTTGGTTTCACTGTCTTCACTGGCTTCATCTAAGCCCAGTACACGTAAGAACGGCATGGTGTAAGCATCCATTTGGGTATTGGGTGTAAAGGCGGTGGTTTGGCCGTTAGTGGTGATAGTTTTTTTCTTCCAGTTAACCACTGATTCTCTAATTTGATCTTGGGCTTTGCCTTTAATCTCTTTGACGCTCTGCAACCTGAGGCTACCGTTTACCTTTTGGTATTTGATAATCTCAATCACCTTGCCATCACCCAATGTTCTAGCGAACATATTAGGGAAAGTTTCTCCATGAATGGTTACGATGCCCTTGTCGTCTTCAGATACATCAATAACTAAGTCTCCTGCTACAAACTTTTTGACTACCACTTCATAAGTAATAGTGTAACTCGGTACCTTGAGGGCGGAGGTGGTGCCCACATATCCCAGTAATGTCATAGAAATTATCATTTGCAGTGCGGTGGTAATGCCGATTGCAAATCTTTGAGTAATGGGATGTGTCATAGGGATGTTTCCTATTATTTTGTTTAATATTATCAATAATATATGGGTGATAGACTATTTATTTGCCCCACTTAAATCGTCGCTGCCGTTGACGCTACCATCGCGATTTTCTGTTGTGAAAACAGGCGAATGTAGCGTTTGCTTGCACACATCTGAGTTCGCTTTGTTGCGATCTAATAGACCTTGTGCCAATAAAGTCCAGCCACCGCTTACTGCAGCTGCTCCGATGGCAGCAGCCGTAGCAAAAAAACCGCTCGCAGCCACTTCTATTTTAGGTTCATCTATAGTGCCGCCGATTTGTATGATTTTAGCGATGGTTCCCGCGCTCACGCCGAAACCTTTGCGTGCCTTGGGCTTGATCAAGATGCTGAGGTTCTCGTTCTTCAGGTTTATCTGTCCGCCGCCTAGTACCGTCACCCGTTCGGTCTTTATGGCGATGCCTTGATCGGCATAAGCCTTACCATCCTTGATGGGGAAATGAATAACGCCACACTCAATATCTAAGTATTCTTCTTGCCGCGACAGTGGGTTTATGGTGTTCAAAAAACCCAGTATCAGATCAGATCCAAATAGTTCTAGGTTTTGATTTTTCAGGGAAGCATTTTTCAGTTGTAACTGCAGCTTGCCATAGGCGGTTCCCATCATTTCGGCGATGCTGACACCCTGCCCTGAAATACCCATATCAACATCGATTAAGCCGTCTCTTATAAGGCCAGAGTCACCAAATAGATTGAGCTCTTTAGAGTCTAGATCCTCGCCCTGCATAGAGCTGATGATGTTGTAGGGCACAGATGTGGAATCAATCGCCAACCACCACGTAAGATCCCCCTCGCCTATTTTTCCGGTTGCACCTGGCAAGCTAATGAAACCATTATTGAGCTTTAGCTGGGCTTTGGTGTTTCGAATGTTCGAGATTAAACCGTTGAAATCTTCTACATTGAGTTCAATGTTGGCGTTGAAACTGCTCGCCCAGTCTAGAGAAAAAGGGGCATCTGAAAAGAGGTTTTTCCGTTCACCTTCGGTCATTAAATCTATAATGTTTAGGTGCTTAGAGTGTAATGTACCCGTGGCATGTGGGATGCTTTTTTCAGATTCACTGAACTTTATATGGATATTGCCTGAAACATCGCTATCTGCTACTTGGGCTTGCTGGATATTGAAGTCGAGATCGGTTGATTGGGGCTCGCTTTGTAGATTAAATTTGAAGTCAAATGGCAGGTTGGATTTAAAATCTAATCCAGAGAATTCTGGTACGGATATAAAATCATCTCCTGTTAAGTGGCCGATTAAATTCAATCCAGAGAATGTTGCTATATCGGATACTGCCCCAGCCAATTTCAAAGTGGTGGCAGTATTAGGCTGAGAGATCAACGCATTAATATTCTCGCCATTAAAGATCTCACCCCCTGGTTTTGTGCTTACCTCACCTGCCGCATCGATAAAGCGCCCTTTTAGCGCAGCTATATCCGCTATTTGTTGAATATTGCTGATATTTAGTGACTCAATGTCAACGTTTAACTGATACTCCGTCTGCAGTGGGAAATTGAATACACCGCCGGTAACCTGGCCTTTTGCTGGTGCAAATAGATCGGCCTGGAGTTCACTGACTGACCAATTATTTGAACTCGACGACGTGAGCTTGAATTTAGCTTGGGTGCCGGTATTTGCAGGAAGAATTAATGTTTCTAAATTGGGCTGAAAATCATCAAACTTCTTCGCTTCACCTTGTACTTCTAGGGCCGCCTGCATTTCTTTGCCTAAATTTAAAATAGAGCCTTTTATATCAAATAGATGATTGGTGCTTTTAATATTTCCTATAAAATCATCTAGCGTATATCTACCTGAAAAATTCCCCGTAAGCGCACCCGTTGCCTTAAGGTGGCCTAATTGGGGGAGAGCTAAGTCATACAGAGAATTGAAAGGAGCGACATTGGGCATATCAACTTGTACGCTGGCACCGTTCAACTCCAATGAGGCCATATCTTCAATGGCACCAGTCGCCGTAACCGTCGCATCAGCGAACACCATCTCTACACTCGCCTCTTTAGCTGAAAACAACTTATCAGCGTAAGTGATGTTCATTGATAACTGACTGCTATCCGCTTCGGGTAGTAAGTAACTATTATCCTCATTCAATGCTGCAATATCTGCGGCCATTAAGGTGCCATTGGCTTGAAACTTTCCGGTGGCGAAAGGGCCAACGTTCTTTATGTCACCTCTTACGCTTATCTTGCTGTCATAAGCGCTGCCCTCAATGTTAGAAAGCCCATACACGCCGTCACTCTTGGCTAGCTCTGCGGTCGCTTGCAATGCTGTTGTAATGGGCCAAGGCTTGCCTACCAAGGCCCCAACGCGATGTAAGGAGCTGGCGCTTGCCTCTATCGATACCGCTGAAGTGTCAGGTGCACTAAGGTTGTCTATCGCTCCCTTGGCACTGACCACCACACCGTTACCGGTTAAGTCAGCCTGTATTACGTCTAAGGTCAGGCGTTTAAATATGGAGCCCGATAAGGTGTATTTAGCCTTAATAGTGGCATCTTGACTGCCGGCCCAGCCAATTTTGTCCAATAGAGGCAATGCTTTATGAACTGATGTGCCCTCTAAGTACAAGCCTTTCCAGTTTTGTAATTCGTCGAATCGGCCTACCAGATTTGTGTTACCTCCATAGCCTTCCATATCAATGGTGATTTCATCTAGGCGCGCAGTTGGCCATCTCTGGGGCTGCAAGAGCCTTGCTGAGGCAGTAATGGGCGGTGTGTCGGGTAGCTTAAGCCGGTTCCAAGGCTGGAAGAACTTTAGTGAAGGCGCGGTTGCTTGCGCTATGGCGTTTAATCCTTGCCAGCGTAAGACATCTTCTATCGAGCCTTGTGCAGAAATGGGCATGTCGCCATAGGTGCCAGCCAATTGCAGTTGACTGGTTTCGCGAAGCAATAAGGATTTCACATCGGTGAAAATTCCTTTAACTTGTATCAGCCTGTTTTCGGCGCTGCCGATTAAATCTATAGCGATAGTTTGATCTTGCGGCTGAATCTCGGCGGTTACCCGGTTTAGCTTAATAAAGTGGGTTCGAGGATTAATTCTGATATCAAACTGGGCGTTATCCATCACGGCCTTGTCTAATAACAAGTACTTGTATAATTTGTCGAGTGGCTTAGGCGACTTGCCTTTGCGAGCCCCACCAAAGAACCAGTTTAGGTTACCTTGCTTTCGTTCAAAAAGAAAATAGGGAGAGTCAATTTTGATATCTGAGACTTTCAATTTACCCTGCGCTAAAGCGATAAAACTCAAAGCCACTTCTACCTGTTCAATCTCTAGCATCCAAGGTTTGGTACCCCACGATGCATTCGCTAGTACTATACTTTTGGCATAAACCGTGGGCAAAGGAGTAAATTTAAAGCCAAAACCATCTCTGATTATTAGCTCTCTTCCGATGGCTTGGTCTACTTTTTCGGCAATTTTTGCTTCAATCTCATCCTGATAATAGGTCAAACCAGCGGTGACGCTAAGCAGTACCGCCAGACAAAGCAATAAAACTGCCCACAAAAGTTTCAGCAAAATAGACATTAAACTATTAAAATTAACCTGTTCTTAAATTGTGGTTCAACATGTCTGTTTCTGTCACCTTATCTAATTTATCAAGCTCCAAAGTACCTACTGCGTCGTCTTTGGGGGAAAAATCTCCGGCCAAGCGTTTGCGCAAGCATTTTGGGCAAGCCATTACTGATTACTCGATGATTGCAGAAGGCGATCGCGTGATGGTGTGTTTGTCAGGGGGGAAAGACTCATATGTGATGTTACATTTATTGTTAGCACTGCAGCAACGTGCGCCCGTTAATTTTAGCATCACTGCGGTTAATTTAGATCAAAAACAACCTGGTTTTCCTGAACATATACTGCCTGATTACTTAAGCAGTATCGGGATCGATTATCACATCCTCGAACAAGATACCTACTCCATCGTTAAGGAGAAGACCCAAGTGGGTAAATCCTACTGCGGGCTATGTTCTCGTTTACGCAGAGGTATCTTATACAACTTTGCGCATAAACATGGTTTTAACAAGATAGCACTAGGACATCATCGAGATGATTTAGTTGAGACTTTGTTCTTAAATCTGTTTTATGGCGGCAAGATCAAATCAATGCCGCCCAAGCTTAAAAGTGACGATGGTAGAAATTTAGTGATACGGCCACTGGCTTATTGCAATGAACGAGACATTGGTCAATTGGCCGTGGAATTAGAGTTTCCTATCATTCCCTGCACATTGTGTGGTTCGCAAGATGGGTTGCAACGCCAAGTTATCAAGCAAATGTTGCAACAGTGGGACGTACAACACCCGGGAAGGATAGAAAGTATTATGAAAGGTCTACAAAATGTTGAGCTCTCTCAGCTTGCAGACCGAAAACGCTTTGACTTTTCCGAGCTTTAACTATGAACGCAAAGCATTGACACTGCCTCTGTAAAGCAACCTCATTGGAGTTTCAAGGCGATGAGACTTGGGCCTGCTATTGCCATTGTGATGACTGGCGTCGCAACTGCGGCGCCCCAGTGGTGGCGTTTATTGGGGTTAAACTAGATAAGTTTGCGTGGACAGGCAAAGCACCTCGACACTATGTCTCTTCCAAGGGCGTAAAACGACATTTCTGCGATAACTGTGGTTCTCCCATGGGGTTCGAAGCCGATCACAATGAGGGCGAAATACACGTTTATGCTGCGTCTTTAGCGCACCCGGAAATTTTTGAACCTAAATTTCATGTTCATGCCGAAGAAAACCTGCCTTGGCTACGCATCGAAGATGCACTGCCCCGCCACGATAAATCGATAACTTAGTGATCTATAATGTATCTAGCACCTGCCGCTGGGTTCTCCGGCTTAACAAGCAACTATAAGCTTTAACTTATTGGTTCTATTGGTTATCCTTTGGTATGTACCATTGATGTACCTGTGATGATTGCAAAACTATAGCGAAATAGCGCGTGATAAATTACTCCCGTAATATCCCTATCCATAATTTACTGCAATTCATACTAAGATGACCGCGAAACAGAAGCAGAATTCTGACAAACCTCAGAATATTAACGAGAGCCTTAAAGAGAACATTAGACTACTAGGTTCGATACTAGGTGACACACTGCGTGAGCAATGCGGTGATGAGTTATACCAACGAGTTGAGTCGGTACGAAAACTAGCGATAGCCGCTAGAATGGGCGAAGCCACCGACGCAGTAGACTTACACAAGCAGCTAGGCGGTCTGCCCGCTCAAGATGTGTACTTTCTTGCTCGTTCATTTACCTTGTTTTTGAATCTGGCCAATATTGCCGAGCAACACGCCCAGCTCAAGCTAGATCTGTATGCAGAATCAGACGACACCATTGATAGAACGGTATTTTGTAAGCTGAATGAAAAAATGCAGTCGTTCATTGACAAAGGCATTGACCCAGAAACTTTATATGAAACGACCTGTGCTTTAGCCATTGAGCCGGTTTTAACCGCGCACCCTACTGAAGTGGTGCGTCGCACTATTTCCAACAAGTATTTACGTATTTCTACATTGCTTGATAAATTATATCGCAAGCGGATCAAAACCAGCGTACGCGCTGCCATCCTGAGCGAATTATCGCGAGTAATCACCGAAATATGGGAAACTGACGAAATACGCCGTACCCAGCCTACCCCAGTGGATGAAGCTAAATCAGGCCAAGTCGTGGTAGAGCACACCTTGTGGGATGCCCTCCCTCACGCCATACGAACGTTGAGTAATACGCTTGAGCTGCATACTGGCAAGCCATTACCGCTTTCTTGTACGCCTATTCGGATATGTTCCTGGATGGGCGGAGACCGTGACGGCAACCCCAATGTTACCCCCGCGATTACTGAACAAGTCATACGCGTTTCTCGATGGAAAGCCGCTGATCTATTTCACCAAGAGATATTTGAATTGCGCCGCGAATTATCTATGAATAAAGCCAATATGGCTTTGTCGGAAGCCGCTCAAGATAAGCATGAACCTTATCGGGTTGTGTTGCGCAGTTTGTTGGATAAGTTGCAACGAACCATGCGTAGTATGGAGCAAGGTGAAGATGGTCATGATCTTCAGCCGGGCGAGATATTGGTTTCGAAGCAAGACCTGCTCGACCCGCTACTGCTGTGTTATCAGTCTTTGGTTGATTGCAACGCCGAAATTATTGCCGAAGGAAGGCTAACGGACATCATTCGCCGTGCCTACGCTTTTGGTGCCATCTTGATGCCGCTGGATATTCGTCAAGAATCTGATCGCCATGCGCAAGCCATCGACGAAATAACCCAGTATTTAGGTCTGGGCTCTTATCTGGACTGGTCTGAGATAGAACGGCAAGATTTCTTAACAGCAGAACTCAATAACAAGCGCCCACTAATTCCCGATAACTTTCCTGCCAGTGAGCCAGTAGAAATCGTACTGGATACTTTCAAAATGATCGCGCGGCAAAACCCAGAATATTTGGGCGCTTATATTATATCGATGGCGACCTGTGCTTCTGATGTATTAGCTGTTGCAGTATTGCAAAAAGCGTGCGGCATACAACAACCGCAGCGCATTGTGCCATTGTTCGAAAGATTGGCTGATTTGCAAGAAGCCAACGACACAATGACTGACTTGTGGTCAAACGCGACTTATATGGCGCGTATCGCGGGCGAACAAGAGGTGATGATTGGTTATTCTGATTCGGCGAAAGACGCTGGCCAATTGGCCGCGGCTTGGGCACTTTACCGAGCACAAGAATCTTTAGTAGAGCTGGCACAAAAATATGATGTGAAGCTCACTTTGTTTCACGGCCGTGGTGGCAGTGTGGCCCGTGGTGGTGGTCCCGCGCATAGCGCGATACGTGCACAACCCCCAGGGTCAGTTAATGGCAGTATTCGCGTAACCGAACAAGGTGAGGTAATACAAGCCAAGTATGGCCTTCCCGGCCATTCAGTCGAAAACCTTAAAATTTACTTGTGTGCGGTGCTTGATGCCACGTTAACTCCAGCACCAAAACCAAAGCAGGAATGGCGAGAGGAAATGGATAGCTTGGCGGACAAAGCTTTGCACGACTTTCGTTCGGTGATTCGAGAAAACCCCGACTTCGTGCCCTACTTTGTTCAGGCAACACCAGAAGGCGAGTTGGCTTCGCTAAAAATTGGCAGCCGCCCTGCGCGCAGACGTAAAGGCGCCGGCATTACTTACTTGCGCGCCATCCCTTGGATTTTTGCTTGGACACAAACCCGGCTAATGTTACCGGCTTGGTTGGGTATCGGCACGGCATTGCGCTCTGCCATTGATAATAACCAGGCTGATATGTTGCGCGACATGCAACAACATTGGCCATTTTTCAAAGCGACTATTGATCAAATAGAAATGGTATTGGCCAAGGCTGACCCCAAGGTGGCGGCGCTTTACGACGCAGTGTTGGTTGAAGAAAGGCTACAACCACTAGGCCAAGAGTTACGTGACAAATTTGAGGTGGTGACTGAAACAATCTTGGAGTTAACCGGCCACGAAGGTTTGGTGGTTCACGAGCCTTTTGTGCATCGCGGCATTCAAGTAAGAAACCCATACGTTGATCCGTTAAATATCTTACAGGTCGAAATATTATCGCGACTTCGAAATGGTGAAACAGGCATAATCGAGGATGCGATGGTCATCGCAATCAACGGCATCTCTGCGGGGATGCGAAACACGGGATAACCTAGAGTAACAGTGCCAGAAACAACAGCCAACCTTAGCGGTAAAACGATATTAATTACTGGCGCTGCTTTCGACATTGGCAAAGCCTTGTCGTTATATTTTGCAAGTTTGGGTGCGGTCATATTGCTGCTCGACCATGATGCCAGAGGGCTTAACGCTGTTTACGATGAGCTCCTTGAGTTGGGTGCGCCAACCCCGACTATCATTGACGTGGATCTGGCTAAATTAGAGGCGCCTGTCGCTGTATCCATCAATAACAATGTTCTTAAGGAATTTGGCCACTTAGATGCGTTGATTCATACTGCGAATTGGACCTTTCCCTTGGCGCCATTAGCCGTTTACGAAGAGCAATTCTGGCAAAAAGCCATGAACAATATGTTGTTCGCCCCTTATTTACTGACACAGCAATTGTTGCCTGCGCTTAATGCTGCTCCCAATGCCCGTGTTGTTTTTTCAATATTGCCATGCGGCGAACAGGCTAAGCCATTCTGGGGGCCATACGGCGCTGCCTATGCTGGGCTACATAGCCTATGCGATACATGGAATGATGAACTGCAGTCGAAAGCCACTCGATTTCAAACCTTAAATACCGGCAATGTACTCACGCAGGTTCGCCTTAAGCATTACCCTGCTGAAATTCAAACCAATTTGACTCTCGCTAATGACAGTGAATTAATGAATCGGTACCTTCAAGCTGTGCTGTAAATTGTTTGCCTTTGCCTTTGCCTTAGCCTTAGCGTTGCGTGCTAATCAGTCGATTTTTTCATCAATTTTTTTATCTAGATATTTCGTCTTCTTGATCAATAAATATGGTTCTTAATTGGTTCAGTTGATCTCGGGTTATTTTTTATGGATATTTCTATTTATTTCTATATTAAATACAACTATTTAGTATTTAAATGAATGTATTTATTGAATATATACAGTTAGTTATATCCACTAATTAATGAAATAGAGAGTTTAATGCTGAATTAAAAGCATAAGTATATCCTTATGCTAGACATAAATAAGTAAATTAATTGGTACGTTCTATATGCCTTAATATCGCACCATCCTTACAATCTTGTACACTTCTTATGAGCTTTACCCAATACCCGCCAAAACGTACCCGTTTGCAACGCAGTGAGTTAGCCGTACCGGCTTCCGAACCTCATTTGTTTCAAAAAGCAGCCGACTCAAATGCTGATTATATATTCCTTGATTGTGAAGATGCGGTAATCCCTGCTGATAAAGAAAAAGGGCGCGAAAATGTCATTGAGGCATTAAACACAATTGATTGGGGCAACAAGACGATATCTGTACGTATCAATGGTTTAGATACGCATTGGATGTATCGCGACGTGATTGATATTGTTGAGCAAGCCGGCGATAAATTGGACACCATTTTAATTCCTAAAGTAGGCGTACCTGCTGACGTATACGTGGTGGAATGCTTATGCGCGCAAATTGAAGAAGCCAAAGGCATAAAGAACAAAATTGGCCTAGAAGCCTTAATTGAAACCACATTAGGCATGGCCAACGTAGAAGCGATTGCCCAGTCTAGCCAACGTTTAGAAGCCTTACACTTCGGTGTGGCTGATTACTCGGCAAGTTGCCGCGCACGAACGGTTAATATCGGCGGTTTACACCCTGATTATCCAGGCGACCAATGGCACGCCAGTCTACAGCGCATGCTAGTGGCTTGTCGCGCTTATGGTTTACGCGCTATTGATGGTCCTTTCGGTGATTTCAGCGACCCAGAGGGTTATACGGACGCTGCGCGCCGTGTTGCCACAATGGGCTTTGAAGGCAAGTGGGCTATTCACCCATCACAAATTCAATTAGCCAATGACGTAATGTCACCTCCTCCTGCTGAGATTGATCGTGCTAACCGCGTATTAGAAGAGCTAGCAAAAGCCGCTGCACAAGGCCACGGCGCCGCTTCACTAGACGGCAAGTTAATCGACGCAGCTTCAGCCAAAATGGCCGAGAACGTGGTTAACACCATGAAAATCATTAACGGCGTCTCTTAGGCCATCTTCAACACCCTATTTGAGGTCTCGGCACGCTGAGATCCTTCATTAATCAAACTGGATAAATATTGTGGAAATACATGAATATCAGGCCAAAACTTTACTGGCTGAAAAAGGCGTTGCCATTGCTCGTGGCAGCATAGCCTACACGCGCGACGAAGCCTTGATGCGCTGTCGTGAAATCGGTGGTACTACTTGGGTTGTAAAGGCGCAAGTACACTCAGGCGCACGCGGTAAAGCCGGCGGCGTAGTGCTTTGCCGTAATGAAGAAGAGGTGGTTGCAGCCACTGAAAAATTACTGGGTACGCAGTTAGTTACCCACCAAACTGGCCCAAGTGGCTTGCCAGTACACCGCTTATACATTGAAGAAGCCAGCGATATCCATACAGAACTGTATATCTCTTTCGTACTAGATCGCGCTAAAGAACGCATTGCTGTTATCGCTTCTCCTGAAGGCGGGATGGACATTGAAGAAGTAGCGGAAAATAACCCCGATGCCATTACCCGCATTTTCATCGAGCCAGCAGTTGGCTTTTTGTCTTTCGAGGCTCGTGAGCTTGCCTTTGCGCTGGGCATTGAGCCTGGCTTAGTGAATTCTTTCGTTTCCACCGTAAAAGGCATGTACCGAACTATGCGTGACAGCGATGCCACCATGTTAGAGGTCAATCCTTTGGTGATTACAAAAGACCATCGCATTATTGCTTTGGACGCCAAAATGTCTTTTGATGATAACGCCCTATTCCGTCAAACTCATATTTCATCGTTTCGCGATAAATCTCAAGAAGACCCGCGCGAAACTGCTGCGGGTGACTTGGGCCTATCTTACGTTGGCCTTGATGGCGACATCGGTTGCATCATCAATGGTGCTGGCCTAGCGATGGCCACCATGGACATGATTAAGCACGTAGGCGGTGAGCCGGCAAACTTCCTAGATATTGGCGGCGGTGCAACACCTGAACGTGTGGCAGAGGCATTCAATCTAGTGTTGTCTGATTCAGGCGTTAAAGTGATTCTGGTAAATATATTTGCCGGCATCAACCGTTGTGATTGGGTAGCTGAGGGCGTGGTTCAAGCTGTAAAAGCCGTTGACCTGAAAGTGCCTTTGGTGGTGCGTCTATCAGGCACCAATGTTGAGGAAGGTCGCAAGATATTGAAAGACAGCGGTCTGCCTATCATGACACCTGAAACTCTGTCTGATGCAGCTAATATGGCTGTAAAAGCCCTTTCATCATAACGAACAAAAATATTACTCATGGCTATACTATTAACAAGCAAAACCAAAGTTATTGTTCAAGGCTTTACTGGAAAAATTGGCACTTTTCACAGCCAAGAAATGATGGACTATGGCACTAATGTTGTCGGCGGCATCACTCCCGGCAAAGGCGGACAAACACATTTAGGAAAACCCGTATTTAACACGGTAAAAGAAGCGGTCGAAGAAACTGGCGCTGAAGCCAGTATTGTATTCGTCCCACCGCCCTTCGCGGCAGACAGCATTATGGAAGCAGCCGACGGCGGCATGAAATTTTGCGTGTGTGTAACAGACGGCATTCCAGCGCAATCAATGATGCGGGTTAAACGTTATATGCGCCGATATCAAGTCGAAAAGCGCATGTGCCTCACTGGCCCCAACTGTGCAGGCACCATTACACCGGGCCAAGCGATGATGGGCATCATGCCAGGCCACATCTACAAAGAAGGCCGTATCGGTATTATTGCGCGTTCTGGCACTTTGGGTTACGAAGCCGCATCACAGCTTAAAGCAGTGGGAATCGGCATCAGCACCAGTGTTGGCATTGGTGGTGATACGATCAACGGCAGTTCTTTTCTAGATCATCTAAAACGTTTTGAGAAAGACCCTGATACGGATGCAGTGATCATGATCGGTGAAATCGGCGGCCCACAAGAAGTTCAAGCTGGCGAATGGGCGAAAGACAACATGAGTAAACCACTAATGGCTTATATTGCCGGTAGAACCGCCCCTAAAGGCCGCAGAATGGGCCACGCTGGCGCAATTGTTTCCGGCGCAGGGGAAACAGCCGCAGAGAAAGTGGAGCTACTTAGTGCCTGTGGTGTGTCAATTGTACCGAATCCTTCAGCCTTTGCTGATACGGTGCAGTCTGTTTTAGGATAAACCATTAATCGATGGGAATAATTCTGGAGTAGAGCACCTCTACTCCAGAAACTAACATTTGAAATGTTAGCTTGCCACCTTTGGGCGGCACAAAAAGGAAAAAGGAAAGCGTGAACCATGTCACAGTGTCTTGGTATGCTGAGGAAGAAAATCCAATAGGTAATCTATATATCCCCTACCGTTGGTTGTGTGTTTAATCAATTTGGTTTTCTACACTTACCCGCTCAACAGCCCCTATCTAGAGCAGCATGTCATTAACCAAGGAATTAATTTTTCCAACACCTATATTCTCTTTGTTGATCTCGAGAACACAGTGTAATACCCCCATTTATGATTGAAGTTATTAAACGAAAGTGCAGCATAACTCATCAAGCATACGCATAAATTGTTAAAATTAGGCATGCAAAAACCATTCACTACTCAACGAGACCTATTAGTCTCAAGATCAGATTTGGATCATCCCATTCTGCATAGCCTTGACGATACAGAAGCACTATTAGATT
>JBLIOD010000065.1:0-14268 GCA_047639475.1 Gammaproteobacteria bacterium | reverse complement strand
GCGATGACATTGAAATTAAAGGGACCGCTACCGTTTAATTTAAATAACCTAGAAATCAATACTTTTTCACCGTCGACAGCATCGTATATATCAAATTGACTCAGGTTTCCTGCTGCAAATACATATTGATTTGTCCAAAATAAAAAAGCCAACATCACGCTTACTTTTTTCTCTAATTCATTGCTTTTTCGTTACTCTTCTCTTCCTATCACTTGATAATAGGCAAATATTAAAACGGGTTCACTATTGAAATCCCGCAATTCAGAAAGTCTTTTTCATTTCGAGTCACCAGTGTCGCTTCATGCACTAAGGCAATGGACGCAATCATGGCATCACTTTGACTTATTGCGATCCCCTCCCCTTTCAATCTTCCCCCTAAAACACCATAGGCATACGCCGCCGCACTATTAAAATCGAGTGTCAACCCCCCCGTAGTGATCTTCTAAAAGAACTGTAATATCCTTATCGAGTTGTTCTTTCCGCTTCCCTTCTGGAAGGCATTCAATACCATGGCGAAGCTCAGCAACAGTAATACAGGTAATCGTTATTGGTTGTGGTTCGAGTTGACGAAAATAACCCAATACGTTTTTATCTGGCCTGCCTTTTGCTATTTCCGAAACAATATTTGTATCAAGAATAATCATTGCTTGAACACAACAGGTTCAGGCATATTTTCTCGTGTTGGAATTTCCAAATCATCAATCCCTCCTATTTTCTGGAAGTCTTTGTGAAGACGGTTTATCAGATCGATAGGTTTCTGCGTTTTTTGCTTGGCATACCACGTCAATATATACCGTGCCTCTGCTTCCATTGAACGGCTATTTGTTGCCGATTCCATACGGAGAAATTCTTTCACTTCGTCTTCTAGTTGTCGAATTTGAATACTTGCCATCTTTGGTTTTTTCATAAGTGGTGGAAAAAGACAGATTCATAATAGAGAATGGTATCATTGAAGTCAATGCAATCACTTTACAATATACAAAAGCCCTCTTTTCCTTAATTATAGGAAAAATATACTTCAGAGAGAATTTAACTTAATAACGTTTTTATGCGAATAACTTTATAAATCAATAGGGTCCGAGTCATTGCGGTCTAGTTTTATCGTAGGTCAAGAATGGCTGCGCACCAGAGACAAGAAATAATCTCGTAATTGCTGCTGATCAAGTTGATCAGGGCAGCAATCAAAAAACGCCGACACCCGGCGTACCGCCCGCGAATAGGCATCAATGGTTACGTCGGCTTTGCCTTGTAGACGAAGTACGTTAATATGCTGCTGGTAAAGAGCGTTAAAGCGAGATTGATCTAATGAATTCATGGTGAATTCCTATTAAACACATCCTCAATATTGAGGATGATAGGAATAGTGTGCCAATTCTTCGCTCTCTTTGCCGCTCAGCGGCTTCGTTCAACAATGTATTAAAATTATATGGATACTACTGGGGATAGTCAGCAGGAACAAGAACGCGTCGTAGCGTTGAAACGCTATGACATTCTTGATACGCAGCCTGAAGCCGCTTATGACCAACTTGCCAAGTTGGCGTCAATCCTTTGCGCAACCCCAATATCCCTAATCAGCCTAATCGATTCTGAACGTTAGTGGTTTAAATCGTGCATTGGCATACAAGTCGATAACACCGCTCGCGAGTTAAGCTTCTGCACTCACACCATAAAAAGTCCTAACGCTTATATGGAAGTGAAAGACACTTTAAAAGACGACCGTTTTAAAGATAATCAGTTTGTAACTGAGCCACCACACCTTCGGTTTTATGCCGGCATCTCGATCACCACCAAGGATGGCTTCAACGTTGGCACGCTTTGCGTGATGGGCTATGAACCCCGCGCCCTTTCAGAGGACCAAAAAGCCGGCCTCCTTAAAATTGGCAAATCGATTAGCTTTATCTTAGAAGAAAGCCTAAATCGAAACGAAAGCGAAAATAACGTTCGCAAGGTTGTGCAATCCCATACTCATAAAATCAATAATACCTTGGCCATCGCCCTGGCCAGGCTAGATGTAGATAAGCAAATAGAAGAATCTAGCAAGGAAGCGACCGGTAATGCGATCAAGCGTGCCAGCGCCCAAATTATTGATATTAGCAATCAATTCAAGTTGCCCTTTCACTTGATTGAGGCGGAAACACCCGTCAACGAAGTGAAAGCAGAATCTCAGTCCATCTCAAGGACAATACAAAGCGGCCACCAAACCATCCCGCTACAGTCACTTACGCACCTCGACGCGGGGTTTAGTTCAAGCACGTTCAAGCCCTCCCTAGTCATTGTTGAAGATGATGTCGAGCTGGGGAAAATATTGGCGACCATGCTGTCTGAAATATTCACCGTAACCTTGTTACACGAAGGGGAGACCGCACGGCAAAAACTAAACGAATTACAGCCTGACGTGGCATTGCTTGACTGGATGCTACCAAAAGTGCAAGGCATCGAATTATGCAGACACATCAAACGGCAAAAGGACCTTACTTTTACCAAAGTGGTATTGCTAACTGCCAAGCAAGACGACGAATCAAAACTACTCGCATTAAATAGCGGCGCAGATGATTTCTTGAGTAAACCCATTTCTAGTTTGGAGATAAAAACCCGACTGTCTAACTTAGCAGCGCGAGTAAAACTCGAAAAGCAAATCCAAAACCAAAATGATCAGCTTAGTAATGCGCTAGAAGAATTAAAGGCGCTGGAATTACAGCTAATTCTCGGCGCCAAGTTAAGCGCTATTGGTGGCTTGGCCTCTGGACTGTTACACGAGGTGAATAATCCGCTGAACTACGTGATGACTGCCTTACAACTGATAAGCAGAGAGTCCAAAGTCAAGAATGACCCAGATTTATCTGAACTGACAACCGATATTCAGACGGGATGGAGCGCATTCGGTTAATCGTTCGGGATTTACATTGTTTCGCCTATCCCAGTGATTACGCCAAAGAAGAATCATTCCGCTTAACCACTGCCATCGGCAGCGCACTGCGATTTACTTCACATACCGCCAAAGATATCACGATCAATAATCTCATTGATAAAGACTATTGGGTCGTCGGTTCGAAGAGCCATATCATTCGAGTTTTAATCAATTTGGTATCCAATTCGCAAGCAGCACTGTTGGATAGGAATGCTGCAATGATAAAAATAAATGCGCAGATTGAAATGACCTCACAAGGTGAAAAGGTCATTATTGAGGTGTGGGACAACGGCAGTGGAATAGAGCCAAGCGCACTAGAAAAAGTGTTTGATCCCTTTTACACAACCA
Organism: Gammaproteobacteria bacterium; assembly: GCA_047639475.1. Taxonomy (GTDB): domain Bacteria; phylum Pseudomonadota; class Gammaproteobacteria; order Arenicellales; family Poriferihabitantaceae; genus JAAELZ01. The sequence continues at coordinate 11,012 of JBLIOD010000065.1, read as the reverse complement.
AGGAAATAGGCGCTGGTTTGGGGATGGGCTTGGGCATCTGCAGCACCATCATCCAAAATCATGGCGGCACACTAAAAGTTGCCAGCGTGTTAGATAATTTTACCTCTTGTACCTTCGATTTGGCACTGGCTCCACAGAATAGGACAACCTAGTTCAGAGAGTGAAGGCTTTGCACTAAGTCTTGAAGCGGATACGGTTTTTGCGAAAAACTTATCCGGTGTTGTGCATCAAAAATAGTCAAATCAACGACATCATTATAGCCACTGGTCATAATGACTTTTAGCGCTGGGTATTTTTCAACTGCCAGTTTTGTCAGTTCAAAGCCGTTCATACCTGGCATCATGATATTGGTGATCATGGCGCATATTTCTTCTGACTCCATGATAGCCAAGGCCTCAGCCGCGTCAGCAGCCCCCACCACTTTATAGCCTTTTGTGCTGATAAATTCACACACAATCGACCTTAACTCATGCTCATCGTCCACTACCAATATACAATGCTGCGCAACATCTTCTTCTGCTTGTAGCGTACTTAACACTTGTCTACTCTCCTCCTTAACTGGGAATAGCAATCGAAACTCTGTGCCCTCGCCAACGTGAGACCTAGCTAAAACTCCTCCGTTACAGCGCTGCATAAAACCGAATACCTGACTCAGCCCCAAACCAGTACCCTCATCGCCTTTGGTCGTAAAAAATGGCTCGTAGAGCCTTTCCATTACCGTTTCAGAGATGCCCTCGCCAGTATCAATCACCGAACACACAACATAGGGGGCATCATAGTATTGTAGTTGGCTTTCACGCGCTTCCTCTTCCGTTATCGTTCTAACTTGGGTTCTGATTGATAGACTTCCTCCTTGAGGCATTGCAGAAAACGCGTTCATGACCAAATTGACCAGCGTGTTTTCAACGTCACTCATGTCAACCTATACTACACAAATCTGCGCCGTCAGGTCTAAATCTAAGCTGACGCTATTCGGTGCTAAACCCCGCAACATTAACTCAAGGCCAGCCACCACGACATTTAGATCAATCACTACGTTTTCACCGTGGTGAGTGGTCGAGAAAGACAATAGCTTCTTGGTAAGACTTCGTCCCCGATTAGCTGCTGCAATAATTTGCGTAATGTATTCTTCGCGCTCTTCGGATGTCTTAAATGATTTATTCTGCAGCAATTCAGCATAGCCCAACACCACGCTGAGCATATTGTTGTAGTCATGGCTAATGTCACTGGTAAACGTTGTTAAGCTTGCATTTTTGAACTACGGCGCAATTGCTCTTCTTCACGCTTAATTTGAGTCAAATCACGGGTGCTCCACATCCAACCGTAGAACTTCTCCTCGTAACCCAACATAGGTGCAATACGAAGCTCAAAAATCCGTCCATCCTTCATCTGGATTTCATGAATTTCCGTTTGAGTAGATTGGTTTTCAGACTGACGCACCATCTGTAAAATCGACGCCGGGTTCTTAACTTTTGATAACACGTCTTTTAACGCTAGACGCCCCGATTTTTTAGCGATAATCTTATTGGAGATATCCCACAATTCAATAAATTTTCGATTATACGTGAGCACGATTTTTTCACTATTAACCGTCAGTATTCCTTCCTCAGCGGACACATGTACGCCCGGCTCTTTGTCGGCACTTGACATCTCTAGCTCAGAGCCCATTGGACTTTCAACTTCTCGTTTACGACTAATCTCCTGAACGATGGTCAAGCAAGTAACCGCATCATCAGGTTCGACTTTTTCTAACACCTTGACATGTAACTCCATCCAAATAGTCGAACCATCTCTATGCAAATATCGCTTCAAACGGCCGTAAGAACTCGATTCACCCGTAGCAAGTGATTCAATATTTTCTTGTGTTACTTCAATTTCATCAGGGTGGTTAACATCGTGTATTGTTGCCTGATCCAATTCGCTACGCTGTAATCCAAGCAAGGTTAAGTAGTATTGATTCGCTTCTAGAATTCGACCACTAATTGGTTCGACTAACGCCATACCAATCGGCGCCGCATTAAACATTAGCTCAAAGTTCTTTTGGGTCAAAATGCGCTGTCGCTCTGCTTGCTTCAGACCAGTGATATCCGCCACTATCCCACCCGTTCCAGTCACGCCCCCCTGCTCATCAAACACGGGAAACAGCAATGAATAATATGACTGGTCTGGCATCATCTAGGCGCCATATCGGGTCTTCACGGCGTTGTGGCTGCTTGCTTTCAATAACCTCCAGATCTCGTTTACGAACCAAGGCGGCCAGCTTATTTCCATAGATATCGTCAGTGGATTTTCCCACTGCTTCACCAGGCTCAATTCCTAGGCTATCGGAAAATCCTTTATTCACCTTCAGGAAATACCCTTCGCTGTCTTTTAAAAATATCTCTACGGGGGCATTGTCAAAAATGGCATCTAACTGGGTATTACGTTCGTCTAATAGTTTAGCCTGATTCACCATCTTGGTGACATCTCTGGACACCCCCAAGATATAAGTACATGCGCCGTTAGCGTCGTAAATAGCGGTGAGTTTGGTTTCGGAAACCAACAAGCCACGCTTAAGCTGTATCTCCTCCTGAAACGAAATAGGCTCACCGGTTTTAATGAGCTTAGTGAAACTAGATTTCACAGACGCTGCTTCCTTCTTAGTACGAATTTGATCGGGGCGTTTACCTATAATTTGCGCTTTAGTAAAACCGCGCACATCTAAGTAGGCATTATTAACCGATTGGGTGATATAACTACCATCGCTCTCCACTGACATAACGAACATCATGTCATCTGAGCTATCAAAGATTAGTTGCGCTAAAGCGAGCTGATCTTTCTTAGAGCGCTATCCCTGCCGCTATTTGTTAGTGAAATACGTGTGTAAGACGATAGTATTGAAGTTATGATGTGCACCATACAGGTCACTATAGCCCGTTCACCTTAAACTAATTTGAATAAAGGCTAAGGCCAAATCAACTGGTGTAGTCAGCGCGCTGTGCATTGCCCAATGAGGCTGGTCACGTTATTATTCAATCTCTTGCACTAGCTTACCCATTTTGCTGATCAGCATCGCCTTTTACCGACTAAATCGCAGAGTAAGCCCTAGTGACACCCTCTTTAGCCACACACTAAGCCACCATGGACAATAAGCAACACGAATACGACTTTAGTGATTATAGCGATCTCATTATTGGGGTTGTTTCGGACACTCATGGCGTCATCAGTGAAGACGTGGTTAACCACATTAAACAGTGTGATATAGCACTGCATGCAGGGGACATAATGGGTTTGGCGCCCTTAAATAAACTACAACCTAAGCTAGGCAAGGTCATTTCCGTTAAAGGAAATAATGACATATTAGGTATTTGGCCACCTGAATCGGCGAGCACGCTTGAAGCCATTCCCGACCAAGCTAGTCTAAAGTTTAACGGCGGCACCGTCGTGATCGAACACGGTCACCGCGTTTATCATTCTGACTTTGCATTAATGCACGAGGCACTAAAAAGAGATCATGCCGATGCCCGTGTGGTTGTTTATGGCCACACACATGTGCGAACTATAGATGGATCAAGCACCACCACCGTAATTAACCCTGGCGCTGCTGGGCGCACTCGGGTCCATGATGGGCCATCATGTTTAACCATTATTATTAAGCAAGGTTGCTGGAAAATTACCGAACACGTTTTCCCCTTTATGACAGATCAGCAATCCACAGGTACATCGCAGTAGTTTAACTACCATGTATCAGAGCTACTTCAATCTTTCCAAAAAACCTTTCGGCATCGTTCCGGATACCCAATTCCTCTATCAGAGTCGCAGCCACCAAGAGGCCATTGCGAATCTGGCTTACGCCATTGATGACCAGAATGGTTTTGTACAGTTAACCGGCGAGGTGGGTTTAGGCAAGACCATGGTGTGTCGTTATTTGCTGTCTAAGCTACCGGAGAAAATCGATGTCGCTTTGGTACTTAACCCCAAAATAGACGAGGTCGGGCTGCTAAAAAACCTGTGCGGCGAACTCAATATAAAACACCTTAAAGAAGATGATGCTCGCGTCTTGACGGAGAAGATCTCCAAAAAATTATTGCACACCCACTCCCAAGACAGACACACACTGTTAATTGTTGAAGAAGCGCAAAACCTACCTAAAGCCACCCTCGAACAGGTGCGCTTACTGACCAATTTAGAGACCGACAACCAAAAATTACTACGCATTATTCTCATAGGTCAACCTGAGCTAGCTCAGTTATTAAGCCACTACGATATGCGGCAAGTAGCCCAGCGTATAACCAGCCGCTACCACTTTAGTGCACTAACTCAAACCGAAACCAAGGGGTATATAAAACACAGGTTATCGGTTGCAGGCAGCACACAGCCTCTATTTACTTCAGGCGCATTAAAGAAAATCCACAAGCTCACACAGGGCACGCCTCGATTAATCAACTTGTTATGCGACAGAGCCCTTATTGGTGCCTATAGCCTAGGGGTTGCCCAAGTCGACATTAAAATTGTCAATCAAGCAGCCAAAGAAGCCCTACCGTTGTTACCAAACACGCCATCTCGATCGGCTACCGTTTTGTGGTTGTTATTCGTGTTGGCGTTATTAATCAGCGGCGTTAGTTTACGCGATCGATGGCTCCCGACTGTCAGCGTCAGTAATAATCAATCGGTTGATGTTAGTGCTACCGCATCACTAGAATCGAATGGCGGTGCCGCCGACCAATCGAGTACGCCAGCCACACCAGAACCACAACCCAACATTTTGGCGGTAAACCCCAGCAGTAAAGCACAAATAGAGCAGCAAACAGACAGCGACTTCCGTTTAGGAATACCGGGTAAAGAGCCTCAAGAATAACGCCCGACTAGTAATTTATAATTCAGTGAACCATAAAAAAGCAGAGCACCAACTCTGCTTTTTTGATTGGCGCCAATTTATCTTGCAGCTAGATATTGTTAGAAAAAGTATCGCAAGAATTGACCTGACCCGCACGAAAGCCTTCCATAAACCAATAAGCGCGTTGCTTGCCCGTGCCATGGGTAAAGCTATCTGGAACCACATAACCCTGTGTCTTGCGCTGAATTGCATCATCGCCTATCGCCGCCGCCGCACGCAAAGCTTCTTCAATATCGCCCTGCTCTAAGGTTTGTGTTTGTTTGTGTGTATTATGCGCCCATACACCTGACAAGCAATCTGCCTGTAGCTCAAAGCGTACTGACAATTCGTTGGCTTTTGATTTACCCGATTGCGCTTTCATACTGTTCACTCTTTCAGACAAACCCAATAAGGTTTGCACGTGGTGCGCGACTTCATGCGCCACAACATAAGCCTGAGCAAAGTCACCTTTAGCGCCGAATTTTTGGCTCAGCTCATTATAAAACACCGTATCGATATAGACCTTTTGATCGCCTGGGCAATAGAACGGCCCCATGGCGGCCTGCGCATGACCGCAGGCTGAGGTGGTTGCACCCGAAAACAACACCAAGGTGGGTTCTCTATATCGTTGGCCAATATCGCCAAATATTTTCGCCCAAACGTCTTCCGTTTGCTGCAGCACCTGCGATACAAACTCCCCGGCTGCAATATCCTGCTGAGACGTTGGTGCCGATTCTTGCTGTTGCTCACCGCCACCTAAAAAAGACAAAGGATTAAAACCAAAAAACAAAGCCGCAAAGATTAATATAATGGTGCCCAAGCCGCCGCCCGAAAAACCTTTCTTTACCCGTCGCTGACCGCGTCGGTCTTCAATGTTGCTACTTCGTGCTGATGTTCTCTTCATTATCTAATCTCTAATTGCTTAAAATTCGCTACAGCCATATAGCGCTTTATCGCTGCTAATTGTATCAGTTCCTAGCTGAAAAACAGTCTAGCTCTCTAACAGGCGCGGCATCAATTCTACAAAGTTACACGGTCGCGTTCGAAAGTCCATTTGCGGCTGAATCACTTCATCCCAGCCCAACGCACAGGCGCCTGATGAACCCGGCAAGGAAAAGATAAACGTGCCATTGGCTACCCCCGCCACTGCGCGAGATTGAATCGTTGAGGTACCAATCTGTTTAAACGACAAGGCGCGAAATAGTTCACCCACACCCTCTAGAGTTTTATCAAATAACACACTCACTGCCTCAGGCGTTCCGTCTCGGCCGGTAACCCCGGTGCCGCCCGTCAAAATAATCACTTGGCAAGCTGGCTCTGCAACCCACTGCGAGACAGTCGCCCGAATCTGATAGACATCATCTTTGACTAAATCACGGCCATGTAAAACGTGGCCCGCAGCCAACAGTCGTTTTTCCAATAAGTCCCCTGATTTGTCTTCCGCCAACGATCGGCTATCAGAAACCGTTAATACGGCCATATTTACAGGAATAAATTCGCGATCAAATGAAGCCATTGTGCTTATGCTACTTAAATTCTATAAGAGCATTCATTATACTAGGCACATGCCCAAGATTCAGCTTTGCCGTATCACTAAATGACCACCCAATGACAATCAACGTATTGGTCTTCGCTAGCCTAAGCGAGCAACTCGGCCTGTCTAAAACTACTTTGGACGCGGCCAGTCATGCAACGGCTATAGACGTGTGGCAATCCATCACCACACAGCCCCTGACTGAAAACATTCTGATTGCCATCAATCAAGCCTACGCACATGCGAGCGATACAGTCGCTGATAACGATGAAGTGGCATTTTTCCCGCCGGTCACGGGAGGCTAAATGCAGCGCGTTAAACTATTTGATGAACCCTTTGAGCCTTGGTCGTTAATTCAATCAACCGAACAAGACTTTATTGAAAGCCGTTTACTGGATGCCAACGCAATGGGCGCCACTGCCAATTTTGTGGGCCGCATGCGTGACTTCAATGAAGGCGATGCCGTCAAGAGTATGACCCTAGAGCACTACCCGGGGATGACCGAATCTCAGCTTGAGAAAATTATTATTGAGGCTTGTGAGCAACACGAAGTCAATCAAGCATTCATCGCCCACCGAGTAGGCTTGGTGCACCCCAGCGATGCACTGGTATTGGTCGTATGTTGGTCGGCGCACCGCAAAGCCGCCTTTGATGCTTGTCGGGAGATCATGGAAACCCTTAAATACCACGCCCCTTTTTGGAAGAAGGAGATCACCGAACAAGGTGAACGCTGGGTAAGCAAGAATACTCCTGGCTAATCGATTCAATCCATGCCAAAACGTGATCAAATTTTTGCCGATTTAAAATCGGACATCGAAGCTTTTCAATTTAACGAATCGGTCACTGCCGTCTTTGCGGATATGATTCGCCGCTCAGTGCCGGGGTATAGCGCAGTCATCGCCATGACTGGCGTCGTTGCTGGCGAAGTCGCTCAACCAGACACCCGAATTTATGACCTTGGTTGCTCACTGGGCACCGGCTTACTATCCTGCAGTCAATATGCACCAACCAGCTGCGAGTTCATCGGCGTGGATAATTCAAAATCCATGTTGCAGCAGTGTGAAAAACATCTAGGCGAACTCGCCCAAACTGTGCAGTTGCAATGCGACGACATACAAAACACCGTTATTGAAAACGCGTCGTTGGTGATTATGAACTACACCCTTCAGTTCATTGCACCTGACGAGCAAGCCGCATTGCTAAGCAAAGTCTATGAAGGGTTGAATGTGGGCGGTGCTTTATTACTATCGGAAAAAATCCTGTTTGAAAATCCAGATACAGAAACAACCATGACCGACCTTTACTACGCCTTTAAGCGCGAGAATGGTTATAGTGAACTCGAAATCAGCCAGAAACGGTCAGCACTAGAAAATGTGTTGCTCACGCAAACCGAGCAAGCCCATGTCACCCAATTACAAGCCGCTGGTTTCGTGCAGGTTAATCCGTGGTTTCAGTGCCTAAATTTTAAATCCTTCCTTGCAATTAAAACTAAGGAACCTCCGATCAAGTCGTGAACAGGCATCTTGCGTCCAAACCTTCCACTCTCTTTATTAAAATCCTTAGCAATAGCTCGCTATTACTTGCGCATTTTGCCTCGATAGTAAAAGTTTCGAATCACGATCTACTCCGCCCAGACTTAATCAGAGGCTCCTTAAGCACCCCATGGATTTAAAAAAGAAACTCAATATCGCACAGCTAGTCGAAGCACTAGCAGACGCGGAGTGCCGCTGGGCAAAGACCCTAGAGCAACAAGTAGATGATCATCTCGCTAATTTGAACAACGGCAACTTAGCAAGATGGATAAAAGCTTTGGACAGCATGCCTCAGATCAACGAGTGCGACGGCAAGATAGACCAAGGCACCATCGAATTGAGCTCTGAGCAGGCATCAGAAGAAGACACCAAGGCACTGTATGAACAACTTCACGGCTTAAAGCCTTGGCGTAAAGGTCCGTTCAATCTATTTGGCATCGACCTAAACACTGAGTGGCGCTCAGACTCCAAGTGGTCTCGCATACAAGACAAGATCTCGCCGCTAAAGAATAAAACGGTATTAGATATCGGCTGCGCCAATGGCTACTTTGGCCTACGCATGGCCGGCGCCGGCGCCAAGTTGGTCGTTGGAGTAGACCCCAGTTGGTTATTCACGGTGCAATTTATGGTGATGAAACGTTACTTGCCAAAGCCGCTGCCAGTTTACACCCTGCCCTTCACACTAGAAGCTATACCCCGGCCATTGCAGTTTTTTGACAGCGTGTTTTCGATGGGCGTGCTATACCACCGCCGTTCACCGTTTGACCACTTTATGGAGTGCTTCGACGCTTTAAGGCCCGGCGGTGAATTGGTAATGGAAACGCTGGTCATAGAAGAAAAATACGGTGAGGTACTGGTCCCTAAAGATAGGTACGCTCGCATGCGCAATGTTTGGTTCATTCCAAACACCGCAGTGCTATGTGCGTGGCTTGAGCGAGTGGGGTTTGAATCAGCAACGGTCATTGATGAATCTGATACCACCACCGAAGAACAACGAGCCACCGAATGGATGCAGTTTGAGTCACTGGATAAGTGCTTGGACCCTAACGACCCCAGTAAAACAGTCGAAGGTTATCCCGCCCCAAGACGCGCGGCGATTACCGCAAAAAAACCGCTTTAAGATATCAAGCTTGGGTAAAATCCGACCAACTAAAAAACAATCAACGCCCGTCACTTGGCGAGCCAACCCAGAGTTATCAGTATTATGAAAAAGTGGATGTGTGTAATTTGCGGCCTAATCTACGATGAAGCCGAAGGCTGGCCCGACGACGGCATCGCCCCCGGCACCGCCTGGGCCGACGTACCCGAGGATTGGATTTGCCCAGACTGTTTCGCAGAAAAAGAAGATTTCAGAATGGTAGAGATCTAACAGCGCACCCGCCACACGCTAGCTCCGCCATTGCGAGCAAAGCGCGGCAATCCATCTGAAATTCAAGCATCAAAGAATGGATTACCACGTCAGTATGCTCCTCGCATTGACAAGGTAGTAAAGACCGTCACCAAACCGCGACTTGGCAGCAACCGAATGAAGTATCGAAATTCAGGGTGCATTTGCCAGGAAGGAAAATGACGTGATCAACGCAGGAAGCGTTATTGAGCCGTCACCTGAAGTTCGATACGGGAATGACGAAACCCGAAGGGCTTCGAACTCAGGAGCAAACGGTTTTGGTTACTCTTATCTAATAGCATGGCCCAGACAAAAGTGACTCGCCGCGGGGCAAAAACACGAATATGGATTCAATAAGTGGCTTAAAAAAGAATGACGCGACCCTCTCTTGTGAGCTCAACCGGTCAACGCAACACACGCATTAAACCTTTCGGCGGGTGTCTCATATTCTAATGTTTTTCTTGGCCTCTCCGATCAAGCTGGCCGACCCGATGAACCGTTTTGTTTCACTAGAAAGTATGCCCATTGGGCGCTTACTGGACCATAACAGTCGTTTAAATACAGAAGAGATATAGAAGCTATCGCCTAATTGCCGCGAAGTTTTGCCACTGCCTTGCTCATCAAAGTCTCACTAAAATCGTCAGATAACATCATTGATGCCGCTGATGGGTCCATTTTCACAAATAGCTGCCACCCCAATCTAGACTAATTTGCCGTGCTAGCCACATGAGCTAAAAACGAGGATTGGTGAATTCGTCGATTATTACAATCACGAGCGTCACCATGAGTCACTGGATAATCTGACACCCGCCGATACTTACTATGGTCGAGGGCAAACCATACTCAACAGACGAGAACGTATTAAATTGAAAACCTTAGCAATGCGTAAAAAGATACACTATGCTAATCGAGTAAATCAACTAAATTGATGGACGGGATACTCTCTTAAACTAGAGCCAGATCTGTCCAAAAGGTTCTAACGACGTACAACAAGAAGATATATATCTGCTAAATGCCTATTATTCTCCTGAGAAAGGTTTAAAATAATTTGCCTACTTTAGTAGAAACCAATTTATAGAACCTCACTGCGTGCTGGGTAACAACTAAGCTAACCAGATAGGGTGTTTGAGGCTTAAGAACTTACATAGGAGTAGACATTTGTTTAACAAAAGATCATTATTTGTTTTAATTGTAGGGATATTTCAGGTTCTATTGCTTAGTGGCAATGTCCTTGCGGCAAGCCCGGATGATGGCTTTAACCCCAATCCTGATGGCTCTGTCGAGTCACTGGCCGTCCAGGCCGATGGTAAGATTCTGATGGGGGGAAGAGACATCACCATTGGGGGTGTTGCCCGTAACGCAATAGCTCGCTTGAACACCGACGGGTCTTTGGATACGACCTTTAACCCCAATCCTGATATATATGCCCGAGTCGATTCACTGGCCGTCCAAGCCGATGGTAAGATTCTGATGGGCGGAAACTTCAGCGCCGTTGGGGCTGAAGATCGTAACAACATAGCTCGCCTAGAGGCCGACGGGTCTTTGGATACGACCTTTAATCCCAATGCTAATAGCTCTGTCTTTTCACTGGCAGTCCAAGCCGATGGTAAGATTCTGATGGGGGGAAACTTCACCACCGTTGGGGCTGAAGATCGTAACTACATAGCTCGCCTAAACGCCGACGGGTCTTTGGATACCACCTTT
>JBLIOD010000064.1:0-14291 GCA_047639475.1 Gammaproteobacteria bacterium | reverse complement strand
GAGTATTATAGCGACGATAAAGGAAAGATGATAAGTATCTTAAAAATACCATTACTTCGCGGTCTACTCACCTACAAACCCACTAAGTCGCGTTTAAGCAGGTTTAACTTCGAATACAGGATAGGAAGCCGATGAAATCTAACCTAAAATCGAACCCTGAACGCCCAAGTTAGATTTTCTTGGGAACGGCGAGTGGTCTGTTTTAGATCGCTTCACTATTTTTACCCTATTTAGTAATTATCATTGGAAAAGAAGTATGGCTGAATTTCCCGAAAGCGCAGATGTCGTCATTATTGGTTTAGGCGGTATTGTTGGTTCATCTGTTGCCCACCATCTAGTTGAAAGGGGCTGGACGAATATCGTTGGTATCGATAAATCTTCGATTCCTACCGATATCGGCTCTACCTCGCATGCTTCTGATTTTGTGTACAACACAGCGAATGACCAGCTAACTTGTTACACCACAAAATATAGCGTTGATTTCTTTGACAAAATGGGCCGCTATGACAGAGTAGGCGGTTTAGAAGTCGCGCGTATTGACGATGATGGCCGAATGGAAGAGCTAAAGCGGCGTGTTGGTTCGAGCAAGGCCTTTGGCAATAGAGCTCGCATGATTACAGCCAGTGAGGCGAAAGAGAAATTTCCGCTGCTTGAAGAAAGCATGATTCAAGGCGCGCTATGGGATCCGGATGCAGGCTTGGTTAAGCCGCGATCTCAAACGGTAGCAGGTGAGTTGGTAGACATGGCGGTAGCCACAGGCCACCTTGCTTCTTTTGCCAATACATCGGCGACTGGACTAGACATTGAAAACGGCCGTATTAAGGGCGTAGAAACCAGCCGAGGTTATATCGCCACATCACATGTGGTGGTTAGTGCGGGTTTGTGGGGCAGGTTAATCGCACAAATGGCCGGTGAAGATTTGCCGATCATGCCCGTTGACCATCCTTTATGTTTCTTTGGCCCTTTCAATGAATTTGAAGGCACGGGTAAGGATATTGGTTATCCGCTGCTGCGTGATCAAGGTAACTCGGCTTATTTGCGTGATACCGGCGACCCTAAAACAGCCGAAGGCGGCATGATTGAGTGGGGCTACTACGAAGAAAAAGACCCACGTTTGTGTCACCCAAAAGATTTGTTAGAAAAAGGCGAGTCGCATTGGTCGCCTTCACAACGTGATTTAGAGATAGACCATGTGATGGACGCCTTAGAACGGGCAATTGAATTAACGCCTATTCTGGGTGAACTTGGTTGGGACGATAAGCGTTCGTTTAACGGCTTATTACAAGTAACCGCTGATGGCGGACCATCTGTGGGTGAATCACCTGAGACGCGCGGCCTATGGTACGCAGAAGCAGTTTGGGTGAAAGACGGACCGGGCGTAGGCAAGTTGCTAGCCGACATGATGACTGACGGCAGTACCTGCATCGATATTAATGCGATGGACGTGGCGCGTTATTATCCGATTCAAAAAACACCGAGCTATATTCATAACCGTTGTTATGAGTCGGCCTTTAAAATTTATAACCCAGCGGTTCACACGCGTGAGCCGTATTCTGAGGGTCGCGGTCTTCGTCGTAGCCCTTTTTGGCCACGTGAGAAAGAATTGGGCGGTCACTTTATGGAACTGGCGGGTTGGGAGCGGGCACATGGTTACGCTTCAAACGAGCATTTACTAGAAAAATATGGCGACAAAGTGCCCGTACGTGAAAACGAATGGGACAATCGCCACTTCTGGAGAGTGTCTAATGCCGAGCATTTGGCGATGTCTGAAAATGTGGGGATGTTCAACCTATCGCATTTTGCGGTAGTTGATATTATGGGTGCAGACGCTGAAAAGTTGATGGAGTGGGTCTGTGTTTCTAAGGTGGGCGGTAAAACAGCCATTGGCAAGGGCGTATATACCCATTTCTTGACGCCTGATGGCGGCGTACGCGCTGATTTAACCGTTATTCGTATGGGCGAGCAACACTACCGCATGATAGATGGAGCGGATGCCGGTCATAGAGACATGGTGTGGCTAAAGCGCACCGCGCAAGACAATGATTGGACAGTTCATATTGAAGACCGCAGTGATCATATGGCTTGTTTAGGTGTCTGGGGCCCTAACGCGCGTAAGATATTACAAGCAATTGCTGACACTCCTGAAGATTTAGACGAAGATAACTTCAAGTTTGCTTCAACTAAGAACATCACTTTGGGCGGCATACCTGTGATGGCCTTTAGAATTTCGTACGTGGGTGAGCAAGGTTGGGAGCTACACGTGCCGTTTAGCTACGGCTTGAGTTTGTGGGATTTGGTTTACGCACAGGGCGCCGTGCCAGTGGGTATCGAAACGTACGCCAATAGCCGGCGTTTAGAAAAGAGTTTGCGTCTACAAAATGCTGATTTATTAACCGACTACAACTTGTTTGAAACCGGGCTAGCGCGACCAACTGTTAAAAAGGCCGACTTCTGCGGTAAAGAACATTTCGTCGCGCAAAAGGCTTTAGAGACTCAGTGTGCGTACTTATGCACCATGGTGATGACAGACAACATCGATGCCAAAGGCGTGGCCCGTTACCCCATAGGTCAATGGCCGATTATCGACCCGGAAACAAACGAAGTGCCGGTTGATGAGAAGGGCAGACGCTCGTTCATTACAAGCATTACTTATGGCCCCACCGTTGGCGCAAATATTGCCTTGGGTTATCTTCCAAAAGAATATGCAGTCGTCGGTAAAAAACTCATCATGGAGTATTTTGATGAGCCTTTCCCGATTGAAGTCAAAGGTGTGGGCTATGCACCGCTTTATGACCCTGAAAATCTACTGCCTAAAAGCTAGAACTGATTTCTCTAAGTGCTTGCAATAACTGATTTGCTGGCACTTAGAGCTTGAAAATGAAGAAGTCTAACTCAAAAGGAATTGATAGCAGCGGCGCGGTAAGAAATTTCAGGGCTTATCTGCCGAATCTACAAAGCCTAATCGCTTTTGAAGCGTCAGCACGGCATGAGAGCTTTGCCTTAGCGAGTGAAGAGTTAAACCTGACGCAGTCTGCGATCAGCCATCGCGTACGCACTTTAGAAGAAAGCTTGGAGCTGGCGTTATTCACACGAAGCCATCGTTCTATTGAACTTAATCCCAGCGGGGTAGAGTATTACAACAGCGTGGTAATTGCGCTACGACACCTCGTGGCGGTAGGTGAATCCATTAAGGGCGACAAGACAGTGAATTCACTAAATATTTGCTCGAATGTGGCGTTTCACGATTTCTGGCTTAAACCACGGTTAAATAGCCTGATGCGGGCCTTTCCTGACACGCGGTTAAACCTAACTTCCACCGATTCAGCTGAAGAATGGTTTTCGGCTGATAATGACGTTGCATTGGTGCTTGGTAATGGTAAATGGCCAGGTTTTGAGGCGGTTTATCTGTTCGACGAAGAAATATTCCCAGTGTGTTCTCCTGACTATCTTACCGAGAATGAATCTGACATCAGTTTAGGGGAAATCGGTAAAGCCAAACTGCTAGACCTGTCTTTTGAAAAAACAGAGTGGCTGAACTGGACTATTTGGTTTACAGAAATGGGTCACCCATGTAGCAACCTTGATATCATATTTAAATCAAACTCCTATCACTCGGTGATAGCAGCGGCCGCGAACGGCAAAGGGTTTGCGCTGGGTTGGAGTTACATAGTGAATGAATTAATAGAAGCTAAACGCCTCGTTGCTCCTACGAAACACAGCGTAAAAACTGGCCATGCATACTATTTGGTGCATAAAATAGTCGATTCGAATCAGACAACGAAAGTGAACGCGTTTACGGCCTGGTTAAAGCAAGAGTTAGATTGATGCAGTTTAAATAAAACAGCTGTAAAGCGTCGTCGGAATGACGCTCAGTTAACCTAGGAAGTTTGGGGCTTCCCATTACAACTTCTAATTTAATCTCTTGTGTTTATCGATAATAAGGAACCTACCTGATTCTGGTTTGGTCGTAGTAAATATCGCCTTTAATTAGCGTCGAGTGTTTCTCAACTTTAGTATTCAACTGCCCCGGAAATGACTCTTTATGACCAATACCTATCACGGCCTTACGGTTAGATTAAGCGGCTTACTATTGTTATCAATACTCTTGATATCGTATGTCACCAAGGCTGAAGAAGAATACAACGTTTCTCAATCGGGTGTCGCGCTGCACGGATACGACCCTGTTTCCTGTTTTTCTGAAATGCCCAAAGCCGGGTTGTCGAGGCTTAGATACTCACACAATGGCGTGACCTATGTATCAACGCTATGCACGCTATGCACGCAATGCACGCAATGCCAAATGGCGGTGTGTTAGCCGTAGCTGCGGCTAACGTCATATTAGGACTGCGGATATCAAGGCGACCAATCTTTCAGCTGGGGAACATGTAAAGCTAACCATTGCCGATAACGGTGAGGGCATTAGCGCCGAAGCACAAGGTCAAATATTTGACCCATTTTATACAACCAAAGGTAAAGACGGGACGGGCTTGGGTCTCAGCCAAGTGTATGGCTTTGTTAAGCAATCAAATGGTGCAATCTCGGTTTCTTCAACGATTGGAGCCGGAACGGTATTTACGATACTCATTCCCCGTTACAGCGGAGACCCCAAACTGAGTTCAGATAAAGTTATTCATGATGAGTTGTTGAGAAATTCTGGCAGTGAAACCATTTTGGTGATTGATGATGAGCTGTTACTGCAAGAGCTTTCGGTGGATATTCTCAAACGCAATGGGTACAAAGCATTGGTTGCTCAGAACGTCCATCACTTGCTGGAGATATGATTATCCCTATAATATTCAACGTGCTGATGCGATTCGTTATCTGGTGGTGCACTACTACGGCGGGGTATATGCAGACATGGATTATGAGTGTCCACAAGCTTTTGACCCGTTGATCAATAGTATGGCGGGACCATTGGTAAACCCAACTCCTTATGAAGTTAATGGCTAAGAGTTTTTTCAGGGGATAGATTCACCGGGCTTTGATCTTTATAACGGAAAACGAGATATTAAGATTTTGGCTGAAAAGTGCTTAGGTGATAGTCGAGTGTTAGCGTTCAATACCGACGGCTTTGCAAAAGACCAAGTGCTGCCAAAATCTGATTGGATAAGTAAGTCAAGCTTTGGAGAGTTAGAAGGGCTGTATGTTAATAAATAAAAGGCGATCTTTTATTCTTAGTTGATTACAGCATTTATAATATTTCAGAGTTAATTGACATAAAAAAGCCCCGCTAAGCGAGGCTTTCATTTGCTCATAAAGAAGTGAGCTTACGAGTTTTCTTTGCGCTCTTTCACTTCTTTAATCACCACTTCCGAAATGTTCTTCGGACAAGGCATGTAGTTTTCAAATTCCATTGAGAACTGACCACGGCCTGAAGTCATTGTGCGTAAGTCACCAATATAACCAAACATTTCACCTAGCGGTACGCCTGCTTTGATGCGCGCTCCATTGGTGTTGATCTCTTGTGACTTGATGACGCCGCGCCGTCGATTTAAATCGCCGATAACATCGCCAACGTGGTCTTCTGGAGTAAACACGTCTACCTTCATGATAGGCTCAATTAACTGAGGGCCTGCCTTCGGGATAGACGTACGGTAAGCACCTTTAGCTGCGGCTTCAAACGCCATTGGCGATGAATCTACCGCGTGGAATGCGCCGTCTTGCAGTGTGACGGTTACGTCCAAACAAGGGAAGCCGGCCAATACGCCTTCTTCCATCATCATGTTGAAGCCTTTTTGTACTGATGGCCAGTATTCACGCGGTACGTTACCACCTGTTACCTTAGATTCGAACACAAAGCCGCTGCCTGGCTCACCAGGTGAGATAGTGTAATCGATACGGCCAAATTGACCTGAACCGCCAGTTTGCTTCTTGTGCGTGTAGCTGTCTTCGATAGTTTTAGTAATAGTTTCGCGATAAGCAACCTGTGGCTTGCCCACTTCAACGTCCACGCCGTGAGTACGACGTAAGATATCAACTTTGATATCTAAGTGTAGTTCGCCCATTCCTTTAAGGATAGTTTCACCGCTGTCTAGATCAGTTTCAACATGGAATGAAGGATCCTCAGCGATCATCTTACCCAGCGCGACACCTAGCTTCTCAGAGGCACTTTTATCTTTAGGCGATACCGCCATTGAGATAACAGGGGCTGGGAAAACCATTGGCTCCAGCGTTGCTGGGTGGTTAGGGTCACATAACGTGTGGCCTGTCTGCACGTTCTTCATGCCTAGCACGGCAACGATGTCACCAGCTTGTGCTGAGTCCAATTCTTGGCGTGAGTCGGCATGCATCTCTACGATACGACCGATACGTTCAGTTTTGCCGGTAAAGGTGTTTAACACGCTAGTGCCTTTCGCTAATTTACCTGAGTAAATACGAATAAAAGTCAGTGCGCCGAAACGGTCATCCATAATTTTGAATGCTAACGCGCGCAAAGGCTTGTCAACGGAAACGTGTGCAAACTCTCCTGTCTCGTTGCCTTCAAGGTCAACTTCGGGTTGTGGCTTCACTTCTGTTGGGCTAGGCAAGTAATCGACAACGGCGTTCAGTACTAATTGAATGCCTTTATTTTTGAATGCTGAACCGCAGTAAGTTGGGAAGAAATCTAGTGCGATTGTACCTTTACGAATACACGCTTTGAGTGTTTCGATGCTTGGCTCTGTACCATCTAGGTAAAGTTCCATAGCGTCGTCGTCTTGCTCTAGTGCCGTTTCAACTAACTTTTCACGAAACTCTTCAACCTTGTCGACCATGTCGGCAGGGATTTCCTTGATTTTATAGTTCAATGGGTCACTTGAATCATCCCATACCCATGCTTCACGGGTTAGCAGGTCAACAACGCCTGAGAAATCATCTTCGATACCAACAGGCAATACCATGACCAATGCGTTAGCACCCAATACATTTTCTACTTGATCTACCACGCGGTAGAAGTCTGCGCCCATACGGTCTAGTTTGTTAACTAGGATAATACGTGCTACTTCTGAATCGTTAGCATAACGCCAGTTTGTTTCTGATTGTGGCTCAACACCACCAGAACCACAGAATACGCCAACACCGCCGTCAAGTACTTTAAGTGAACGATATACTTCGATAGTGAAGTCAACGTGTCCCGGTGTGTCGATGATGTTTAAGCGATGACCGTCCCACTCACAGCTGGTTGCCGCTGACTGGATAGTGATACCGCGCTCGCGCTCTTGGTCCATGAAGTCAGTCGTGGCTTCGCCATCGTGTACTTCACCAATTTTGTGAATTTTACCGGTGAGGCTTAGAATGCGTTCTGTTGTTGTGGTTTTACCTGCATCAACGTGTGCAAATATACCGATATTTCTGTACTTGGTTAGCTCTGTCATGTCTCTAGTTCTAGCAATAAATTCAAATTTGGTGGCCCAAAGGACCCGATTTTCAAGCGCGCCGCATGATACAACATTTAGGGAATGAAAGCACAAAATATCGGGGCATATTTGTCAGTTTCAACCACTATTTACCTGTATAAACAACATATTCGAGATTTGCATCGTTCAATAGTAACAATTGAATTAATTACGAGTAAGCGCGTGAGTTACTCAGGTTGATCTACACTAATAACTTTTAATCATATATGACCTCTCCATTATCTCATCAAGCCGTCACGGACAAGCGAGTTTGGATGTTGGCTGGTCCTATGATTTTGTCAAATATCTCGGTTCCTTTGGTGGGTGCGGTAGATACCGCAGTGGTTGGCCATTTGGGCGCAACGCATTATATCGGTGCCGTGGCGGTTGGTGCGTTGATATTTAGTTTTCTATACTGGGGGTTTGGCTTCCTAAGAATGGGCACTACTGGTTTTGTAGCACAGGCCTTGGGGGCGCAAAACCATCAAGAAATAACGCATATCTTTGTCCGGGTGGTGAGCTTGGCGCTCGGTATCGGAGGGTTAGTTATTCTTGTTGGGCCATGGTTGATTAGTTTGGCTTTGCAATTGATAGACAGTACCCCTGCCGTAGAGCAATTGGCAAAAGAATATGCCTTAATTCGCGTTTTTAGTGCGCCTGCAACCTTATGCGTTTTTGCCTTCACTGGAGTATTGATAGGAATGCAGAATACCAAAGGCGCACTATTGCTGCAGTTGGTATTAAACCTAAGCAATATTCTGTTAGATCTATTGTTTGTTCCCGTATTAAATATGGGAGTAGCTGGAGTAGCATGGGCCACGCTCATTTCAGAATATCTTGCAATGATTGCAGGGTTTTTCCTGCTAAGAAAAATGGTGAGCGGTGCCTTTTCTAAGTTTAATGCCAAGGCTATCTATGAATGGAGTGTCATTAAGCAATTGATGCTTGCCAACGGAGATATTTTTGTGCGCACGCTCTGTTTGGTATTCGCCTTCGCTTATTTTACCGCGCAAGGAGCCAAGTTAGGTGAGCTGTATTTGGCAGTTAATGCCATCTTGTTGCATTTTCAAAGCATTGCGGCTTATGCCATGGATGGCTTTGCTTTTGCAGCAGAAGGCCTAGTCGGTAGCGCCTTTGGCGAACGTAACAAACGCCGTTTCAGACTAGCAGTAAGTATTTCAGCAAAATGGGCAGTCATCAGCGCACTGCTTATCGGCGCAATTTATGGATTATTTAGTTGGCCGCTAATGGCGCTGTTTACAGATCAACAAGCAGTATTGGCATTGGCGCACAGTTATACGCCTTGGTTAGTCGTTTTGCCTATAGTGTCAGTTTGGAGTTTTGTTCTAGACGGTATCTTTATTGGTACCACGCAAACTGCAGCAATGCGAAATGCGATGTTAGTATCAACGGCATTTTATTTGGTGTGCGTGTGGGCATCAGTGCCAATTTGGGGCAACCAAGGGCTATTATTAAGCCTCTGCTTGTTTATGATAATGCGCGCTGTCACGTTGTGGTTACTCTATCCTAGAGTATTAGCGCAGCTTGATGACGTTGATGAAAGCGCTTAGAAAATACCCGCGTCTAGTCCAGCGGCCATGTATTGACCTAGCTCTTCACATTGGTCAACAAAATTAGCGTGATAGGCGCCGTGCAGCATTAAAGTGGGCTGGACCAAGCGCCAGCGTAAGCCTTTGAATATTTTTTCAACGCCAATTTGTGTACCATTACCATCTAAAGCCGCTTTGATGTATAAGGCTGTTGCTAGGCCTTGCTTTTCATCTAAACAGGGATAATATATGCGTTCAAAGAAATCTTTGATTTGTCCGCTCATTGCGCCAAAATGCTCGGTGGTGCCGATGATAATCGCATCGCACCACAGAACATCGTCGCTGCTGGCATCTAAGGGTTGCTTGGCTCTGAGAGTTAAATGATTGATATTAACTGAGTTCGCCCCGCGCACCACAGCATCAAATAAAATGTGTGTGTTTTTGGTGGGCGTATTGCAGACGATTAACAAATTAGGCATGCTCAAATATTAACATTAACCAGTTTAAGTTAATTATGCGTGTTTCAAAGAAAAGCGAAGAGTGATGACAATAGAAAGCAAGATAAAAAGAATTGCCATGTGGTCTGGCCCACGTAACATCTCCACAGCTATGATGCGTGCTTGGGAAAATCGCGGCGATGCTATAGTAGTGGATGAGCCCTTATATGGGCAATATCTCCATCATACTGGTATTGAACACCCAGGGGCACAAGAAGTGATTGAGGTCCAGGGCCAAAATTGGCGGCTGGGCGTTGATCAATGCTTTGTTGATTTACCCTCAGACAAAAGCATTCATTACCAAAAGCACATGACTATGCACCTGCTAGATCATATTGATCGCGAGTGGTTAACGAAACTAGCGCATTGTTTCTTGATTCGCCATCCCGCGGATGTATTGTCCTCCTACGCCGCAGTGAGAGAGCAAGCGACTTTGTCTGACATTGGTTTTATTCAGCAAGCGCAATTATATGAATATGTGACTGATGAACTAGAGCGACCATCGTTGGTAATTGACTCAAAAGATTTTCTGCAAAACCCAAAGGGTATACTGCAAAAGCTTTGCGAAGCATTGGGGGTGTCATATACTGACAAGATGTTATCGTGGCCCGCTGGCGAACGTGAAACAGATGGTGTGTGGGCGAAATACTGGTACGCGTCAGTTAATAAATCAGAAGGGTTTATGCCCTACAAACCCAAAGATATTGCGCTCTCGACGGCAGAACAAAAGATCGTAGACGAAGCATTGCCTTACTATGATCGGCTATATCGAGATCGCATTATTTGATCGTTGTCCAAAAGCCAAGATTTGGTAAACCAAGGCAAAGTACATCGTTGCTAGCTTGAAACTCATTACTCTAGGGAAAGAAAGCTGTGCTTTATTTGAAGAACGGAATCAGTTTTTTCTACGTAGAGAAAAACCAACTAATCGAGGGAAACGAAAAGCAATAAAGAGAGAAAACTCTCAATATTGCTTTCGACAGGCCTTATCTGTCGCTTCATGTTTCGCTAGATCGATAATTTAGCTACGAGCTTCAGCTTTTCATACAGGCTTGCTGTGTCGTCTAAATCAAGTCCTATCTCATGCTCTTAACCCGTTCTTTGCCCATGTTAAGGTGCAGTCGGCCTATAGTGGGAGATCGGCAAAGGCTAAGCAAGCCTAGTCTTTATCTTTTTTGCTAAACTTGGTGCCACCGAGCTTTTCCCCGTTAGCTTTGGTCTCTGATTTTGTTTTTTTTGACTTCTTGCTAAACGATTTTTCGCCCTGTAGTTTTTTGCTGTCTTTGCTGTCTTTGCTGTCTTTGCTGTTTTGTCTGCCAGCCTTCTTAGGCTTGTCAAAATTACGCTCTCGACTTTCCTTTTCAGGGAAGTTACTTTTATCTGCCGCACGCGAAATATTTAGCTGTTGTCCAGCTACCCATACTTTTTTCAAGCTATTGAAAATGTCTTTGGGCATATCCTTGGGTAAATCTACCAAGCTGTAATCATCACGAATATCAATTCGGCCGATATGCTCGCCATCAATTCCCGCTTCATTGGCAATGGCGCCTACAATATTACCCGGTCTCACATCGTGATCGAATCCGATTTCGATGCGAAAGCGCTCCATGTCGTCTTCAACAGGGCGGGTGCGATTATCTCGACTCCCTTGATTATCGCGTCTATCGCGATCTCTAGTGTTGTTCTCGCCGCGTGAACCACGGTCACGTCTAGACTCTTTGCCGAATCCACGTGAATCACCGGAATCGCCTCGGTCATGCCTAGATGAGGTCTCTGCTATTGGCTTGTTTGACAATAGGAAAGGGTGTTCACCTTGAATTTGGTGGGCAAGTGCTGCCGCTATCGTGGTGGCATCAATCTCGCTGTCAGTTTGATGTTCTTCAATCATTTTGAGGAAGAACTTTAAGTCAGTGTTAGCGACCGTTTCGCTTATCTGCTTCTTGAATCGTTCTATTCGACGCACGTTAATTGACTCAGTAGAAGGCAACTCCAATACTTCGATACGCTGGTTAGTGGCTTTTTCAATGGCACCTAGTAAACGCCTTTCACGCGGCGCTACAAATAAGATAGCATCACCTGAGCGGCCGGCGCGGCCAGTACGACCAATACGGTGGACATAAGCTTCCGTATCGTAGGGAATATCATAATTAATTACATGGCTAATACGCTCTACGTCAAGACCACGTGCCGCCACATCGGTAGCCACCAATATGTCAATCTGACCTTTCTTGAGGCGTTCAATGGTTTTTTCACGTTGGTTTTGTGCAATGTCGCCATTGAGGGCAGTGGCTGAATAACCTCGTGCTTCTAGTTTTTGCGCTAGTTCTAAGGTAGCGTTTTTGGTACGCACGAATACAAGAATTCCGTCAAATGTTTCGGCTTCTAAGATGCGTGTTAATGCTTCTAGTTTGTGGTGTCCTTTTACCATCAAATAGCGCTGCGTTATGGTGCTGGCAGTAGTGGTTGATTCTTTGATCATGACCACTTCTGGTTCGGTTAAATAGCTCTTAGCGATCCGTTCAATTTCTTTAGGCATCGTGGCCGAAAAGAGGGCGATTTGACGCTCTGTTGGTAGTTGCTCAAGCACCCACTTGACGTCGTCAATAAAGCCCATGCGCAACATTTCATCTGCTTCGTCTAGTACCAGTGTCTTTAACTTATCTAGCTTTAGTGTGCCGCGGCGCATATGGTCCATTACGCGCCCTGGTGTGCCTACCACCACATGAACGCCTCTAGCAAGACCTCGAATCTGTGTGCGGTATTCTTGGCCGCCATAGATCGGTAATACGCGGAAGTTATCCGTCATTTTAGCGTATTGCTGAAACGCTTCAGCCACTTGAATCGCTAGCTCGCGAGTAGGCGCTAATACCAACACCTGTGGTGCGGTTAGCTTGAGGTCTAATCGACTGATCAGTGGCAAGGCAAAAGCAGCGGTTTTACCGGTACCTGTTTGAGCTTGGCCCAATACATCTTTGCCTTCTAGTAGCAGTGGAATAGTCTCTGCTTGAATGGGGGTCGGTGCCTCGTATCCCAATTGATTAAGTGCGGTTAATAGCGGCTTTGATAACGCTAGTTGATCAAATGAGGTGGCTCGTTCGGTGGTCATTAAGTTTATGCCTTACAATGAGATGATTGGATACTTCGTGTGGACTCCTTTAGAATCAGAAAACCGTTTTCTAAGCCCCATATAAAGAAGGCGCGCGAGTCTAACGGTTTATTGCGCTAGTTGCACCTTAACTTTGCGCCTACTTTAGTGTCATTTTGGCTTATATTGCTTAATTACATGCTTACTGAATCTATTACCCGAAAATATACTTCCACCGATGAAGCTGCGCTTATTCATCTTTGGAGAAAAGTATTTCCCAACGATCCTCCGCATAATGCCCCTAAACAGGTTATTGCTGAAAAACAGGCAGTTGATGAGCTGATATTTGTTAGCTATTGTGCTGATCACTTAGCCGCTGCCTGTATGGCGGGGTACGATGGGCATCGAGGGTGGTTGTATGCAGTTGCCGTTGACCCAGACTATCACAGAAATGGTTTAGGCCAATCGGTTGTAAACTATGCTGTTGATGTGTTGAAGGATTTGGGTTGTCACAAAGTTAACTTACAAATACGTAGTGACAACATAGAAGTACAAGCATTTTATGACGCATTAGGATTTGCTGTTGAGCCCAGACTAAGCATGTGCAAACATATATAACAATAAACTTTGATTATGACTGAATTAGACAAACCAACCCAAGGCTCGTGCTTATGCGGAGCTTGCCAGTATCAATTAAGTGGGCATATCAATATTTTTCAATATTGCCATTGCTCTAGATGTCGAAAATTCACTGGCAGTGCTTTTGCTGCTAATCTGTTTGTGAAACCGGCGCAATTTGCGTGGATCGGATCTACCCAAAAAGTCACAGAATATCTGCCTGACGACACCAAGTATTTCGCCACGACTTTTTGCAATCAATGTGGTTCTTCTTTGCCTTGGGCATCAAAGGGCGGCAACGTGGTTATTGTGCCTGCGGGAACCTTAGATGATGAAGTGGGTATAAAGCCTGATAAGAATATTTATTGTGCATCAGATGCAATTTGGTATGTCGAACCTAACGATTTGCCTAAGCATGAGGCCATGCCTCCTAGAGTATAAATATAAAGGGGACGGTACCCTTTAAGCGTAGTATAATGTATTTGTGCCTAGATTAGCCAGAAATGTATTTGCCGATGTACCCCATCACATCACCCAACGCGGCAATCGCCAAGAAGATGTATTTTTTACCGATGAAGACCGTGAGCGATATCTAATTTGGTTGGATGAATACTGTAAGAAATGGTCGGTAGAACTCATGTCGTATTGCCTAATGAGCAACCACATCCATTTGGTGCTGAGACCAAGCACCGAAACGGGGTTACAGAATGTATTAAAGCCGCTTCACATGCGTTATGCACAGCGCATAAATAAGCGTTATGGTTGGCAAGGTCATTTGTGGCAAGGTCGATTTTTCTCTTCTGCTATGGATGATGCCTATACTTGGGCCGCGATACGGTATGTAGAACGTAATCCTGTTGTAGCGGGGATAGTACAGCAAGCCGAGGATTACCGATGGTCTAGCGCCGCGGCTAGATGCGGCTTAGTTGAAAATAAGCTATTGGTGTCGAATTATAGACTTAAAATTGGCGTAAAGCCTACTGAATGGTCCGCTTGGCTTAGCCAGGTAGAAAATCCAGAAAAGATAAGTTTGCTTGAAAAGCATGTTGAGAAAGGGCTGCCTTGTGGCGGCGAAAGGTTTATTAAAAAGCTAGAGAAGAGAGTAGGAAAGAGCCTAAGATATAAGCCACAAGGAAGGCCATTTAAGGAAAACAAAGGGTAGCGTCCC
>JBLIOD010000063.1:0-14867 GCA_047639475.1 Gammaproteobacteria bacterium | reverse complement strand
TTTCGGACCACGGGTAGCGTATATTTTAGCGAAGGGCTGACTCAGTGTGCGAAAACACAGTAGCTGATCAAGTTTGCGGTAAGGATGCGTTGAACTAACCAGAGAATCTAGGGTTAAGAACAACTGGCTTTGGTGTCGTTTGCTCAAAATAACAGGCCGATTTAAATTTTGCCTATTATCTCGTATTCGTACTAATTATCCGACACGCCCATAATGCATTTAGAGCCGCTTTGTGATCTTTATGTTTGCTTTCATTTACATCATCGAGCGCAGATAAATTAAGCTAGTAATTTAACTCGCAGAGCGAAAATCTCGCGGCTCGCCCCCGTGCTGAATAGCTTAAAATGGGGTTTACCCCATTTTTGGCTATTGCACACATGGAACTTCAAAGAAATACGCATCATGTATATCGACTTATGTATCATTTCGTATGGATACCTAAGTATCGGCATAAGGTTTTTGCTGAGCCGTATCGCAGTAGCTTAAAAGGCATCATAGAAAAGATAGGCTATGATTACGATATAGAGGTAGTGGAGTTGGAAATACCTCCAGATCATATACATATGGTTATGAGAGGAGAGCCAAAGCTATCACCGAGTAAGGTAATGCAAATAATCAAAAGTATATCTTCACGAGAGTTTTTTCATCTTTATCCGGAAATTAAAAAGAAGTATTTTTGGGGAGGTAAGCTATGGACCCAAAGCTATTTCGTTGAAACGATAGGAAACGCAAATGAAGATACAATTAGAGCGTATGTACAGAACCAGTTGGTTAAGTTGGATCAGCATGAAGATAAAACTCGTCAGTTGGGTCTATTCTAAAACTCGGTAGCTTGCTGCCGAGTTCTTTATTTAACAAACCCACCTCTCTCATTCGCAGATATTGGTAGAATGCGCAACCCAAAATAAGTCTTAATTCACCGCTCAGTGCGACAATCTTATGTGGTTTAAAAATTTACAAGTCTATCGTCTTACCAAGCCCTTCGAACTCGACCCGCAAAAAATTGGCGAACTGCTAGCAGAGCAAGCGTTTACGCCTTGCAGCAGCCAAGAACTGTCGACTACGGGCTGGGTTTCACCGCTGGGTAAACTAAGCGAGGAATTTGTGCATGCTGCCAACGGCTATATCATGCTCTGCAACAAGCGCCAAGACAAGTTGCTGCCTGCATCGGTTGTGAATGAAGAGCTGGCCGAAAAGGTGGCCCACATTGAAGAAACCGACGCGCGTAGCGTATCTCGCAAAGAACGCACCGAACTCAAGGAGGAGATTATTTTTACCTTACTTCCACAAGCTTTTGCAAGATCAAGTTTACAGTTTGCTTACTTCTCACTGGCAGACCAAACCTTGGTGCTAAACGCGGCTTCGGTTAAAAAGGCAGACGAATTTATACAAGACTTGCGCAAAGCCATCGGTTCCTTAGCGGTTATCCCGCTGGCAACCAACAACGTGCCGATTGACGCGATGACCAGTTGGGTAAAACAAGGGTCGCTAAGCAACAATTTTGAACTAGGCGGAGAATGCGATCTGCGCGACAACGTCGACTTAGCCAGCGTTATCCGCTGCAAAAACCAAGATTTAAGTTCCAGCGAAATCCAAAACCTCCTCGATGCCAATATGCAAGTCAGCAAATTAGCTTTAAGCTGGAACGAGAAAATAGAGTGTGTCTTGGACGAGAAACTCGCTATCAAGCGTTTACGTTTTACCGATGTAGTGCAAGAGCAAGTAGAAAATGCCGATGACATGGCAGCGCAGTTTGATGCTGATTTTGCGATGATGACTTTAGAGTTATCTGCGTTCACCAAAGCATTGGTAGATGCATTAGGCGGCGCTAGCGCTACCGAATAGCGGCTTTAAACTAGAGCAGGTGCCTAATAAGTACTTGGCTTAGCCTTGCAGGCTAAAAATCAGGGCACAAGTCACGTTCAAGTTTTACTAATTGAGGCCTCTTTGTTTTCAAGAAACAACCGGCGTTGTCACCAGCGGCTTAAACAGTTCTTCTAGGTCAGTTTCAGTCAGCGCTAAATTCTTCTTTTCAACTTGCCCATAGGCGCGTTTAGCAAGCTGTCGTTTACGTTCTTGTAATTCGACAATCTTGCTTTCCACGGTTTCTTCGGTGATTAGCTTATACACAAATACAGGCTTATCTTGGCCAATTCGATGCGCGCGGTCTGTGGCTTGGTCTTCAACCGCTGGGTTCCACCATGGGTCATAATGAATCACGGTATCCGCTGCGGTTAAATTCAAGCCGATACCGCCCGCTTTCAAGCTGATTAGAAAAACCGGCACGTCACCTTGCTGAAATTGATCAATCACCGCCTCACGGTTTTTAGTTTGACCAGTTAGTTTGGTATAGCCAATGTCAGCATCTTTTAGCTGTGCTTCAATGACTGCCAGCATGCTGGTAAATTGGGAGAACACTAAAATACGCCGCCTTTCATTCACTAACTCTGACAGCATTTCCATCAACAAATCTAACTTGGCGGATGTTTTTACTTTTCGAGCTGCTTCTAATTTAACCAGATCTGGATGACAGCATACTTGGCGTAATTTCAGTAAAGCATCCAAAATTAATATCTGGCTGCGATTCATACCACGCTTGGCAATCTCGCCGCGCACTTTATCGTGCATCATCAAACGAATGGTTTCGTACAGGTCGCGCTGTGCGCCCAATAATGGCACGGTGCGAGTGATCTCTGTTTTCTTTGGTAGCTCCGACGCCACTAAGTCTTTGGTTCGTCGCAACAACATAGGGCCGATTCTTCGCTGTAGGGCTGCAGTGCGCTCAACATCGCCTTGTTTTTCTATCGGGGTGCGGTAGTGTTTGTTAAAGGTTTTTTCATTACCTAGAAAGCCGGGCATTAGGAAATCAAACTGCGCCCATAGTTCACCTAGATGATTTTCCAGCGGCGTACCGGTAAGGCATAATCGGTGCTGCGCACGTAGTTTGCGCAATTGCTGAGCCGATTTACTTTTCGGGTTCTTAATGCGTTGTGACTCATCTAAAATTAAATAGCTGTAGCTGTGCTTCATCAGCACATCAGCGTCCCTAACGACGAGCTGATAGGTTGTCAGCACAATGTCTACCGAATCAATTTGGCCATACCACTGCTTACGATCAGAGCCTTGCAAAACAATGACCGACAAATCAGCGGCAAATTTCGTTATTTCATTGCGCCAATTACTCATTAAACTGGTCGGCGCGACGATCAAGCTGGTATTAGCTAAACGCCCTTGTTGTTTCTCGCAGCATAGGTGCGCCAAGGTTTGCACGGTTTTCCCCAAGCCCATGTCATCAGATAAAATACCGTTAAATTTGAACTCCCCTAAAAATTGCAACCAGTTAACTCCTTGCTGTTGATAGTCGCGTAGCTCGCCTTTAAAACTGTCGGGCACGGTCACTTGCTCAATACCGCTGAAATCATTCAAGCGCTGGGCTAAGTTACGTAGTGCTTCACCCCCGTGCCACTGCCACTCTTCACCGGCAATAATGCTCAAACGGGCAGTTTCCGCTACGCTTAACCTTAACTTGCCTTTGTCTAATACCGTATCTGAATCAAACAGTTCCACAAATACTTCGAGTAAGGGAATGAGTTTTTGATTTGGAAACAGCACTAACTTGCCGTCGCCTATATCAATCGCCTTCTTCGCCTCAGGCGCCTGGCGCAATGTTTCCAAGGCCTTAGTGAAATTTGCAGACTTAAAGCTATCCAATAACACGGGTAAGAGGTTAACGCGCCCACTGTCTATTTGTACGCCCAGCTCCAAATCAAACCAATTTGAATTTGACCGATCATCAATATCGGTATACCAATCTTCTTCATCTGCCTCAAGAAAGCTGAGCTGAAAATTTTCGTTAACCTTGACTATCCAGCCCAACGCTTCAAGTTCTGGAACCCGTTGCTCTAAAAAATCATACCAGTCCACCACCGCCGTAAAACCCCAGTAATGCGGCGCTGGAACAGCGTTAGAAATAGAATGGCCGGCTAGACTGGCAGGCAGATTGGCGGGCAGATAATCAACAAGGCTAATGATATTGAACCCTTCTCTAAGCGCTAATTCATGTTGCTGCTCTGCGCCTTGGTCACGCTTACATCGCGTTATATGCCCATCACTATTATGCAGTATATAGTCGGGTTCTTGTGCCGCTAAGATAGGGGGCATCACTCCGTATGCAAACTCAAGGCTCATTGCGTAAGCCTCCTGACAATATTCACCTTTAGCTGATAAGGCCAAGCCAATTTCCAATATTGGCGTAAGCTTCGCTGTATCGGTAATATCCTCTAACTGAACAGACAAAGGTATCGGCAAACCACTGCTGAGTAATTTCTGCTTAGCCTCGGCACCAATGCGCAAACTTTGTTCTGCGCTAATCATCGGTACTTGCTGTAGCCTGACGAGATGCAGGAAGTCAGACTCATCGCTGATCGGGAACAGCTCGCCAGTCGACTTTTCTAACGCCATTACCGGCTGCACTTCTATCAATTCGTCAACTGTACCTTGCTCTAACAGAGACAGGTTTTGCTCACCCGCCTCATTCATTTTCCAACTCAGTTCAGTTAGCCTTGGCTCGCCTAAGCTTAACGACTGTTTCGAGCGATAATCGCCTAAGTATAGCCTGCCTGACTTGGCCAACAGCTCCAACACCGTTGCACCAACATGCCCTGAAAGCATGGCGCCAGAATAGGCCGAAGCCGAAAAAGAGCGCGCTGTTCTGTCACTTACCGACAGCATTGATAACATTTCCTTATCGTTTGCGCCTAAATACCCTTCGCTACCATAAACGTTAAACGGGTCAACTCGACTTGACGCCGCCGTAGATAGCTCGCCTGATTTAAGCCTGCGTGTCTTCTCGCACCTCACAACATGGCGCGTTCCGTCTAAGTGCAACTCATACACCAAAAGTGCAGATTGGGCAGCTGGCACTGACGCCTCTATGACTTGAAACCCTTTGAGGTTAGCAGCGTTGTTATCTATCCAGCTAAATATATCTGTAGATACGCTTTGGTTCTCTCCAGCGCTCACAGATATACCCATCTCAGTCATTAACCCTTTTTCACAAGCATATAAAGCGGCCAGCACGTGCTTGCAATTAAAACCCACGTAACAACTACAATTGCCAACAACATCAGCAACGAAAGTATTTTCGCCTTCCCCTGCGATAAACAGCTCAATCTCTTGGTCATAGGGCCTAGCACGGGTCCCTTTTACCGCTGAAGCGATACTAAACCAACCGAATTCAATTGCTTTTATTTCAACGGCTTGAACATGGTTTTGTTGGAAATAGCGCTTGCCACGAATCGTTTCATTACGTGAAAAGTATTCAGTTAGTGTAGTGTTAGATAAAATCATCGTATTATGTGCCAATGCACGTCTGGCAACAGGTCACGTCCCATCATGCCCGTTTCGTTGTAGCTTTTAATAGAAAGGCCGAGAAAGGTCGCGGCTAAGCAACATAAAAAGCCGCTAAATTAGTCTCGAATTACTGTTAACAATGCACCTGACTAGGGATCAATCTCATCGAAAAAACCGTGGGAGTCGGCGAGATCATGGAGCTATCGGTCAGCTTAGTCGAAATTCAAATTGATCCAATTAATTATGCAACACTTAGTTGTTTGAGGGTTTGATGAATCAGCGGCACCGCTCCTAGCAAAAGCCCCTATTTTAGCCTGCATTTACCGCAGAGTTCTCACAAGTTTATCCATAAATACAATCCGAAGGCCCCGCCTAAATAGGCAAGCAAACTACTGGGGACTTACCCGGTTATCTACACTCTTAATCAGTACTTAATTATTCAGCAACCTGTAAGAATTATGCCTAATAATATGCCATCAAGCACCAAGCGTCGCCGTATTTTATCAAACAGTCTAAGTGCTGTTGCACTGGGCTCCTTAGGCGTAGCAGGAAATACGCAAGCGGCAAACAAGCATATTATGGCATTGAAGAACAAATTGCGCCTGAGCTTAAAGTGCCTTATTGGATTGATGCAAAAGGCAATGAAACTCAGTTTAATTTGCTAAAAAAACGCGTAAAATTTGTATTCATCAAATGTTGGCAAGCTTGGTGCCCGGGGGGTCATAGCATGGGGTTCCCCACTTTACAGCAGATAACAAGCGCCTTTATCGATGAACCACTGGTTGAAACGCTCGTCATTCAAACCACCTTTGAAGGGTTTAGTAGCAATACCCATGATAAAGTACGGGAGATGCTGTTGCGCTATGATTTGCCTATTGTAATGGGCCACGACGACGGCAAAGCTAACCCGCATAGTCGACCGCACACCATGGCTGACTATAAAACTAGTGGTACGCCGTGGTTAATTTTAATCGACCCGAATGGCAGCGTGATATTCAACGAATATCACTTGAATACCGGTCAGGCGATTAAATATCTTAAAACTCAAGTAGCTATTTTAAGGGCCTAACTATTGGCCTAGGCTAATTAAAGGCCTAGCTAAATTCAGAGCCGAAAATTAACGGGCTTTAGTTAGCAATAGTGCCCATCTTGACCACTCAGTTATTACGTTGATCGTGCCATAGCATTTGGCCCGCCGGCGTGCCAAGGTAACCATCTATGCCAAAGGATTGATCACCTTGAATATCTGCAAACGAAAAGTTTTCGTTGTCAAAACGCGGGTCAGGCCCAGCGTGAGTATGGTAACTGGCGGCCGTCGTTCCTCCTGAAGGGATCAGTGAAAGCGGGAGAGTGATACGTGGCTACGTCTCCTTTTATAGGCTTGGTGGCAATATAGCGCCCATCAGAAGTGCGATAAACATAGCCCCCGTATTCACGATATGCTTAACCGACGTGGGATTAATGCCGTTTAACACACCTCTGGCTGCTTGGTGTTGAGCAGCAAAGCGCGGGACATTGTCTTGAGAATCTGAACCAGAACTACTGATTAGCGCAACCGCTACTGCCCCACCGCCGATTAATGCGCCAGTGCAAATGCGGTCTTTCTTTTCTTTTGTAGCTGCTTCATCTTGATTAAACAACAGGCCCAATTGGCGCTGATAACTGAACATTACACGCTAACCAGACCCCTCTTCAAGTAAGTCATTACTTTTAGTTGATAAACTTAAGGGCATCTCCGAAAATAGGTTACAGAATGTTATAATATAGAAAACTCACAAACCTTTATGAAATCATGTTGCAAGCAGTCTTTTTTGCCCTTGAAGATCGCTTGTAAGAAGATAGACGAGAAGGATAAGCTGGTCGCGCTCAATGCCCTAATCGACTGGGAGGCATTTCGGCCAGTGCTTAAAGGGATAGAAAAGGTGAACCGCAAAAGCAATGCTGGCAGAAAACGTAAAGACATAGTCATGATGTTTAAAGGCCAGGTTTTGCCGCATCCGTACAACATCTCAGACGATGAACTTGAGTTTCAAATACGCGACCGTTACAGTTTTTGCCCATTTCTAGGTCTACGACTAGAGGAGACGGTACCTGATGCGAAACCCTTCTGGGACTTCAGGCAGTCTTTAGTCGATCATGATCTGGTAAAGAAATGATTCGAGCAATTCGACAAGCAAATCAAGAAAGGAGAAATGCCTGATAGCTTCAAAGAGAACGCTGCGAAGTTACGCCAGAAGGACACGGATGCGCGCTGGACAAAGAAAAATAATGAGACGCACTCTGGTTACAAAAACCACGTCAATGCTGACAATAGCAATACTGACAATGGCAATAAAATCATCCGCGATTATGAGGTGACTTCAGCGGTGGTGCATGACAGCAATGTGTTGGATGATATTTTGACAGAAAACACATCTAAAGATGTTTATGCTGACAGTGCTGACAGAAGTAAGGGTCAAAAAGAGAGGCTGGAAGAATCTGGACACAGAAGCCGGATAATTAAGAAGGGTCACAAAAACAGGCCATTGACGACGCGAGATAAAGCAGCCAACCAACCAAAATAAAAGGTATGGGTCAGGGTTGAGCCTATTTTTGGTTCAATCACTAATGAACAAAATGGGCTTTATTTCAACGTGATTGGGGTATCCAGAATCAAGTGTAAGATCGGTTTAATGAACTTAGTATACAACATGCGCCGATTTGTTCAACTAGACAGGATGAATCCGTCGAAAATATAGAAAAGTGGAAGAAAAGGGCCTAAAGCGCATCAAAATAGGGTGAAACGGCGATTTTCCGTAAAAAATGATAAATAAAGTCTATTCACTCGCAATCGGTAGATTCACACGTAAAAAATGAATTCTCGTAGGTGCCCTATGTGAAAACCAGAGTAAAATCATTAGATGATAAAAGCCGTCTACATCGCCGAAGGTTCAGGCAACACTCCTTTTGAAGTCAATCCTGCTATTTGTGTCACGAACAAAGGCATACAAGGAGACAGGAATTTCGCACGCCACGATTGGGAAGGACAAAATATTACATTTATTGAAGCAGAAGAAATCCAACGCTTTAACAATGACTTTAACCAAAGCATTGATCACTGGGACACACGCCGCAATGTCGTTACCGAAGGTGTGCGCCTGAATGACTTAGTCGGCAAAGAATTCACCATTGGTGAGGTACGATTTCGCGGTGTTGAGCTATGCGAACCTTGCGCCTATTTAGGCGGGCTACTCGAAAACGAATCGATCGCAAAAAAACAATTAGTGAAAGCCTTGGTAAATCGCGGTGGTTTATACGCAGATATTTTGAGCGATGGAGTGATCGTACCAGGAATGACCGTAGACCTTGCCTAAGGCACTGGCTATTTCAAAACACAGCCCAGTATCCAAATAAACCCTTGCCTCTCTGACCAGCATCGCCAGCAAGTCGCCACCCCTCAAACCTAAGTAAACTATGTCAAGTCATCGCCCCCTGCTTGGTGCAGCCATTATGGTATTGAGCATGTTTCTATTTCCTGTTGGAGACGCAGCCACAAAATATTTAGGCGACGAGTATTCCCCCATCTACCTGGCTTGGTCGCGCTTTGCCGTTGGCGCCTTGCTACTGACTTGTATCGTCTTTACGACTCGTTCCTTCAATAAAGCCCTATTTGAACCCAATGTATTCAAAGAGCAAATAGTGCGCTCAATCTGTATTTTGTCTGCCACTGTTTGCTTTGTCATTTCTATCTCAAAAATTCCACTGGCGGATGCATTTAGTGCCTATATGATTGGCCCTATTGTGGCCATGATTTTAGCCATCTTAATACTCAAAGAATCGCTCACTCCGCTCAAGGTCATATCCGCACTACTGGGGTTTGCGGGCGCCCTTATTGTCATCAACCCAAGTGCCAACATGGACAGCGGCTATCTCTTCGCCTTAGCAGCAGGATTTAGCTTCGGTGCCTACTTGGTGGCCACACGCTGGGCCGCTTCGTCTATTCCGCCGCTGCTGGCTGTTATGTTCCAAACGATATTTGGCACCATCGTGCTGGCGCCTTTTGCATGGCGATTACTGCTAGAAATCAATACCTCACATTTATGGATATTTTCGATCATTGGCGGAGGCTCTGCGATCGCCAATATGCTCGCTATCACCGCTAGTAAATATGCCCCCGCCACGCTATTAGCGCCCATAGTTTATATCGAAATAGTCGCTGCCACGCTATTGGGCTATTGGGTTTTCGGTGACATTCCGTCTTCGCAAACCTGGCTAGGAATTTCAACAATTGTGTTTGCAGGCCTTCTGCTAATTAAGCGAAAACAATCCGCGCACTGATATGTTAGAAGCAACGATTCAATTTTTACTTATTACCGTATTTTTGGAAGTCGCCCCGGGCCCTGGCGTATTATTTGTGGTATTTCAGTCATCCTTTGGGTTTAGGAACTGCGCTGCTGCGATAGCAGGACTGCTAACGGCCAACTTGATTTGGCTCACTTTAGTGGCCACTGGATTGGGCTTGGTTATCTCGCAGTCAGCAGTGGCTTTTGAGGTTATGCGCTGGTGTGGCGCCACCTACTTGGGCTACCTCGGCATCAAGATTATACTGAACGGCTTAGGCCAACCTCGTGTGGCCAAGAGCGGCAAAAAAACACACCACTTTCAAACTTACTTTAAGGGGGTGTTCGTATCGCTTTCAAACCCCAAGGCACTTATTTTCTTTCTGGCGTTATTTCCCAACTTTGCGCGTCCTGAATTTTTCATGCATGACATGGTGTATTTCGGTGCGTTAAAAATGATCTGCCTAACAGTGGTGATGTCGTCCTACGGCTTTATGGGTAAGCGCATCTTTAAATACCTGAGAAACTCAAAAGCAGGTGATTACATTTCCAAAGCGCTTGGCATCGGCATTATATTGGCCGCTATCGCGATCGTAAGACACTAGGCTTAACTTCGATTTTATAAGAATTCTACAAGCTGCAAACAAGTACAACCAATAGGTAAATCAAAGTTATACCAATTTGTATCCAAAATAATTATACTGGCGATGCTTAACAGCGAATAAATAACCTATGTCACGTTCAAGCAGCCAGCCAGTAGCCGAGTCCATATTAGAAAAGCTTACTGAGTACCGCACCCAAGCGGATGCAAATCTCGAATGGATCAAACAGGAAATGAGCCCCTATTTTCTGAACTTAAATAAGGATGAAGTAGAAGCGCTCACTTTATTAACAATGAGCTTAGACAAGCTTGAGTCATTGGAAAAAGTGACACTGGTTGATCGCGAAGAGCGTTTGATGATCGCGCAGCTATCTACCACCGGTTCAATTTATAGAACGGTTCAAGACATGCCGGACAAGCCGCTGAGCTATGCCGAGATCACTACTTCGTTCAACCCTTTGCCTGCTAGCGAGTTAGCGCTGGAAGTACTGCGAAGCGACTTCAAGCCACAAAACGAATCAGATGACGAAAGCACCCCAGCAGGCCTTCCGGCTGCCACTCGTGATGAAATCACCGCTTATGTGAAGCAAGATTTTCCCGACTTTAGTGATGACAGAATTGATGGCGTCATTTCGGTATTTTGCAGCAGCAATATGGCTTACGTGCTTAGCTCACCACCCGAACGCGTGGCACGAGTGATGCGCATTTATATCGCGACCCAATTGAATAGCGGTATATACCTTAACGTTGAACCCACAGAATACAAAGAAACACGCGTTTCATTTGGCGTAACAAACCCGCCCCATGCAGGTTTCTTGCCTCAGGTATTAGAAGTATTCCAACGCCTCGACATTGGCGTTAGGCGCGCCTATCACTTGAGCGTAACCAATGGCTTAACGCCCTACTTTCTAGCCACTTTCTACGTAAAGCCCAGAGACAAATCAGACCTAAACGAAGACAACCCGCTTTTTACCAATTTAAAGCTGGAGCTTTACAGCACCCAAATTACTTCTACCACCGCGCCGAGTTACGCCAAATTAGTCAAAAGCGGCATCATGAGCGGTCCAGACTCCACCTTGATTTCAGCTTTGATTGGCTTTTGCCATACCAACTTGGCACACAACGCCCCTGAAATCTACGAACGAGAAAATATTGCCAGCGCCTTTCACAATAACCCCAGCGTCAGCATGCAATTGGTTGAGCTTTTTTACGCGCGCTTCGACCCCGCTGTTACCGATCGAAATGATGTTTACGCTGCGAAGTTAGAGAGCGTTGCTGAACTGGTAGAGAACTTCAACTCTGGTCGCCGAATATTAGATAACTTACGTCGCGTTGTATTTAGATGTGCACTTTCATTCATTAAGAACTGTTTGAAAACCAACTTCTTCGTCATTGAAAAACACGCACTAAGCTTTCGCTTAGACCCGCATTACCTTGAAGAGTTAGGCCCAGAGTTCACCGATGATTTACCTGCCCAACGCCCCTTTAGGATCACTTTCTTTTCTGGGCGACGCGGCAACGGTTTTCATATCGGATTTTCAGATATCGCCCGCGGCGGCTGGCGTACGGTTATCACGCAAAACAGCGATGACTATGCCAATAACGCCAGCACCTTGTTTAAAGAAAACTACGTGTTAGCGCACACCCAGCATTTAAAGAACAAAGACATCTACGAAGGCGGCTCAAAAATGGTGGCGATACTCAATATTGACTCTCGCACCACGCACGAACAGCGGGACCAGTACCTATATAAATTACAACACGCCTTCGGCAATGCCTTCTTAGATTTATTCGTTACCGACGAGAGCGGCAAGGCCAAAGACCCCAGAGTGGTAGATTACTACGGCCAAGAAGAACCGATCGAACTGGGCCCAGACGAAAACATGCATAACGTCATGATCGAGCGCTTGGCAAAACTGGCTGAACGCCGCGGTTACTTACTGGGCAAGGGCATTATGTCGAGCAAAGAAATCGGCATTAATCATAAGGAATACGGGGTCACCTCAATCGGCGTGATTCGTTTTGCAGAAGTGACCATGCAAGAAATGGGCATCGATGTGCACAGCGAACCCTTTAGCGTTAAGTTTACTGGCGGCCCGAATGGCGACGTCGCTGGCAACGGCATGCGCTTATTACTTGAACGGTGCCCTAAAGTGGCGATTAAGTTGATTGTTGATGGCACAGGTGCCTTGTTTGACCCAGAAGGATTAAACAAAGTGGCGTTATCAAAGATCGTGCTGCACGACGATATTGAAGCTTATGATCCAGAGGCTCTGCACCTCGGCGGTTTCATCTTATACCGCATGAAAACGCGCAAAGAAGGCATTGCCGACCTCTACAAAAAACTTACCATGACTGAATCGGGTTTAGAGGAAGAATGGATCTCAACAGATAAATTCTACAAAGCCTTTAACAGCGCCATATTCACCGTTGAAACAGATTTGTTTATCCCTGCGGGCGGGCGACCAGAGACCATTGACGAAACCAATGTCGATCGCTATTTCAGCGCAGATGGCACACCCAGCTCTAAGGTAATTGTCGAAGGCGCCAACTCTTTCATCACCCCTGCAGCGAGACATACTTTACAGCAACGCGGCGTGGTGATCATGCGTGATGCTTCGGCAAACAAGTGCGGCGTCATTTCGTCTTCCTATGAAATCATTGCTAACTTGGTGTTCAGCGATGAAGAGTTTTTAGCCCACAAAGATGAATACGTTAGCGATGTTATTGACATACTCAATCAAATGGCGGAAGTGGAAGCACGTGCAGTAATACGTAAATACCGCGACTTGGGCGGCAGCGAAACCTACACCGAAATATCCAGCTTATTAAGCCAAGAAATTAATAATCATTACGCCAGAATGTTTGATTACTTTCAAGCTAACCCTGAGCAGCTTGAACTACCAAAGCAGCGAAAAGCGATGCTCGCGCATATGCCGAAAATCATTCAAAATTCAGAAGAGTTTGGCAAACGTTTGCAAACCCATCTACCTGAAAAAGTGAAGTACGCCATACTCGCCAGTAAATTGGCTTCTGGCCTAGTTTACGCGGGTGATGACGCCAGCCTTTACGCGGACATCATAGAAGCACAATTGGGCAGAGTAACGGCTTAAAGCACTGGTTAGAAATGCTTGTGACATGAAAAGGGCTTTAGGGCCCTTTTTTGTGCATGGCACATAGGAAACTCACCTATTGTCTACTAAAGTGCCTGCGGGTAACTTCGCAATGTTTGGGTTGCTTTATGACATCAAAGGGCGCCGCCCCCCTTTAATCCTTGTAATTGATTTCACTCTGTATAAACTGCTATGTAGTCAGCCCTGAAAAAGGCTTAATAATGTTCAGGTGCGTAGCCATTAATCTACCGCATGTATAGGAACTGCTCTCAAACTAATCACTGAAGCTGCAACAAGCGCTAATGAACCTAGTTTGGCCTGATATTGCACGCCCAAAACAACCAAAAAAATGGCCCTCATCCATTTGTTAAGATTCTAGGCGCACGCCGCCATAAGAAGGTTGATTATGTCGCCAACCACGCCTTTGAGAAAGTTTCGGCTGAGTCGATAATCTGTCTTCAAATCCCCGATAATCGGCTCTACCGCCGCTCGCCTGCGACAGCACTTTCTCTTCTTGTCTCTCTGATATCGATTGTCTTGCTTAAGAGGCGGCGCGGGTAGAATAATCTCGCTCGACTGAACTGTTTTCCTCGTACAAAAGGGGACGCTACCCTTTATTGCCTTAAAAAAGGACGCCCTTGCGCTCTAAACCGCAAAGATCGCCCTGCTTTTCTTTCTAACCGTTTTAGAAACCGTTCTTCTCCGCAAGGCAAGCCTTTCTCAACATGCTTTTCCAACATTTTTACTTCATGTGGCTTGTCACCTTGCGACAGCCACCCTGCCCAATCCTCTGGCTGCACCCCAATCTTTAGCTCACGGTGCGTAACCAATCGCTCGTCCTCTAGCAAGCCGCATCGCGCAGCTGCGCTAGACCAAGGGTAATCGTGTGCGCGTTCAACCATGCCAGCTGCCACTGGGTTGTGCTTAACATAGCGTATTGCGGCCCACCTATAGTCACCATCTAAAGCAGAAGAAAAGTACCGACCTTGCCACAAATCCCTTTCCATCCAGAGCGGTTATTAATGTGCTGTGCGTAGCGCATATGCAAGTGTATTAAGACCGCTTGCATGCCTGTTTCAGTGGTGGGCCGCAACACCAAAGTATATGATTAGTCATTAAGCAATACGACATCAACTCAACAGACCATTTATTACAATATTCACTTAGCCACCCTAAAAAGCTCTCTCTCTCTTCATCCGTAAAAAAGACATCTTCGCGGCGATTACCCCGCTGCGTGGTATGACGCGCGACGTGTGCAAATACGGTTCTGGCTAGTCTTGGCATAGATTACAGTATAGTGCCTTAATAGTTCAATTTAAAGGGTACCGTCCCCTTTAAGCCAAGTATAAACTGCAGCGTAACAAAGGGTTCGCGTTAAACTAAACATTTAGTGATGAAACCTCTTCTTTCTTCATACGTTAAAAGACGAAACTACCAATGGAACGAGCGGCAAAATCAAACATCATCTCTAAAATCATCACT
>JBLIOD010000062.1:0-15355 GCA_047639475.1 Gammaproteobacteria bacterium | reverse complement strand
GTAACCACGATAACCTTGTTGTTGAAGTCGGTCACTATTTAGAAAACAGGCTTGCCGCCATTTACCTCAACCGTGGTGCCAGTAATGTAACGTGCAGCGTCAGACGCTAAATAACAAATCACCTCAGCAATTTCCTCTGGCTCTGCCACGTGGCCTATCGGCACCGACTTCCCCAGCTCAGCAATCGCCGTATCGGGGTCGAACCCGCGTTTTTCGAAACCAGTTCGTAGCATCGGCGTGTTCACCTCATTTGGACAAACTGCATTTACTCTGATACCAGCGTGAGCATGATCCCGACCTAGACATTTGGACATCGCGGCCACTGCCGCTTTTGAGGTGCAATACACCACGTGATCTGGCCCAGGATACAAACCCCAACACGAAGCCGTATTGACGATCGCCCCGCCGCCGTTATCTTGCATATGAGCAATCGCGCTGCGACAGATTTGAAACACCGCCTCAACGTTAACCTGCATAGACCGATTCCAATCTTCGTCGGTTGCATCGAGTATATTGCCGCGCGTGATGATGCCCGCGTTGTTGATCACGATATCTAAGCCGCCCGCCATCTCTACCGCTTGTTGCGGCAACCCCGCACAGTGGGATTTATCAGTGAGGTCTCCCTGAATCGTGTGCACATCAGCATTATGCTTCGCAGCGATGTTACGAACCGCCTGCAAGCCTTCCTCGCTAAAATCAGAGGCCACAATGACTGCCCTGTTTTGTGCCATTTGTTTGACGATTGCTTGACCGATACCGCCCCCAGCCCCCGTAATTAGCACTACTTGGTTTTCGAAGATTTTCATTGTTGCTTTCGATCAGTTTTTATAAATCAAGGCCAGCCGCTCGCTGACCCCACCATAGTCGGGTTTTGGCGCCTATACTCATGAAGGGCTCTGGTACAATCCGCTTCGGTTGATTTTGGGTCAGTAAAAAATCAAGACTGTCACTGCTCTCTCCGCAGGCATGTTCCGCAATCGCTTTACCGGCCAAAGTGCCTGAAGTTAAGCCTAAACCATTCTGGCAAGCCGCAACAAATACGCCTTTTTCAACTTCACCAAATGCGCTCACTGAATTCAGTGACAAACACAATGCCCCCGCCCATTGATATTCCATCTCGACGTCATTAAGCATGGGGAATCTATTTTTAAACGATTGTTTGTGTCGCTGCGCGCTACGCTGATTTGCGCGGACTGACTCGCTCTGCGTTGGGGTATAAGAAATATGGTTGCGCATGACAATACGGTCCTTATAGCGCCTCACTGTACTGCCCATCGGCAAGGCAGGTATGAGGCCCCATTGTGCTTGACCGCCTAAGGTCGCTTGCTCAGCATTTGATAGCTTACGGGTCATGCTGCCAAATAAGTGCAGATGAACCAAACGTTTTTTGTGTAAGCCAAAGGACTCAATATGACCATTGTTGGTTAACAGCAGTTTCTGACACTTAATCGAGC
Source organism: Gammaproteobacteria bacterium (assembly GCA_047639475.1). Taxonomy (GTDB): domain Bacteria; phylum Pseudomonadota; class Gammaproteobacteria; order Arenicellales; family Poriferihabitantaceae; genus JAAELZ01. The sequence goes on along the minus strand of JBLIOD010000062.1, from coordinate 13,901 downwards.
CAGCGGGCGTGGTTACTGTATGAGGTGTACCAGATTTAATAGATAGTGCAGGCGTATTCTCGTACAGACGAATACGTTTTTGATTAACTAAACCCTGACCCCAGCCCTGCGTATATGCCGCCGGTTGAATCATGACACATGACGGAGTAAACAAGCCGCCAATGTAATAATCGGTGCCGGTTACTGCCTGCATGGCTTGATGATCTAGAACGGTAAAATCTTCTCCCAGGGCAGTTAAATGTTGCTGAAACCCCGTTAGGCCGGACAAGCCTTGTTCATTGGCAGCGCCGTGATACTTGCCTGTTTCGCTATAAAATTCGGTTAAACCAAACTGTTTAGCCGCTTCACCCGCAAAGGCAATGGCTTCCCTATTACGCCTAATGGTCGCTTTATCTTTGTCTAAACCACCAGTGTAGTCATCACTTTGTATATCGTGGGGTAAGTCGATCATAAAGCCCGAATTACGCCCTGATGCTCCCCATGCCAACGCTTGTGCATCAATAACGGTAATACTCTCGTCAGTTAGCTGACTTAATCGATAGGCCGCAGCCAAGCCTGTGAAGCCGCTGCCCACGATTAACCAATCCGTTTCGATGTTTCCAGATAGCGCTGGAGTAGCTTGTCGATCTGGTGCGATGTCAAACCAGCCAGAAACGGTTTTATCCTTGGGCGTTCGTGTTGTTTTGGCGTCGAACATCGCTAATTAGTCGAGTGATTCATCGATATCGTTATCTGACAAATCTAACCAGATTGTTTTCATTTCAGTATATTGGTCGTGGGCATGAATGGACTTGTCTCTGCCGCCAAAACCCGACTGCTTATAGCCGCCGAATGGCGTAGTCGCATCCCCTTCGCCGAAGCAATTTATAGTGACTGTGCCCGCTTTAATCGCTCTGGCCATTCGGTGCGCTGTTTTGACGTTCGAAGTAAATACCGATGCTGCCAAGCCGTAGTCGGTATCGTTAGCGACTTTAAGCGCTTCGTCACTGCTTTTAACCGTAATGATGGCCAATACGGGGCCGAATATCTCTTCTTTGGCAATCGTCATCATCGGCGTAACATCGTCGAAAATGGTGGGCTCTATAAAGTAACCATTTGATTCTTTGACAGCATTGCCGCCCAAGATCAATTTGCCGCCCTCTTTTTTTCCTAGTTCAATGTAATGCATTATGCGCTCATGCTGCGTCTTTGAAACGATGGCGCCGAGTACATTGCTGGGCTCTAGTGGGTCACCCATTTTCCACTCGCGTGTGCGATGTAAAATACGCTCTAATAACGCTTCTTTTACATCTTCATGCACGATGAGCCGTGAGTTAGATGAACAGTTTTCGCCCATATTCCAAAACACCGCGCTAGTCACGTGCTGCGCTACCACATCCAGGTTATCGGCGTCTTTCAATACCACGCAAGGGTTTTTGCCGCCGCACTCAAGGACAATTTTCTTGAGGTTGCTGCGCGCTGAGTATTCGAGAAAATAACGCCCTACTTCAGTTGAGCCAGTAAACGACACCATATCGATATCTGGATGCAGTCCAATGGCTTTGCCAGTGACGTCTCCCAAACCGGGAAGAATATTTAAAACGCCATTTGGCAAGCCCGCTTCTTGTGCTAATTCCGCTATGCGAAGCGCCGTCATACTGGTTTCTTCAGCGGGTTTTATAATGACGCTATTACCCGCCGCCAACGCTGGGCCTATTTTCCAGGCCAACATCAACATCGGGAAGTTCCAAGGCAATACACAACCTACCACACCGATAGGCTCACGCACGATCATGGCCAAAGCATCATCACCCGTAGGCGCGACTTGGTCGTATATTTTATCTGTGGTTTCAGCATGCCATTCAATGCAGTTGATGGTTTCAGGCAAGTCAATTGTTTCAATTTCGTGAATCGGCTTGCCGCTTTCAACACTCTCCATTACTGCCAGTTCACGTTGGTTTCTACGCATTAACTTGGCTAACTGAATCAATACTTTCTTGCGCTCAGTGGGGTGTTGTTTCGCCCAGGTGCCTGACTCAAATACTTCGCGCGCTTTAACCACGGCATGATCAACATCTACATCGCCACAAGCGGCTATGTCAGCTAGCTTTTCGTTGGTCGCTGGGTTAGTACTTTCAAATGTCGCTCCGTCTTTGGCTGAACAAGCTTTGCCGTTGATAAAAGCATTTGTGGGCAAGCTCAGTGAGTTTGCGATAGCTGCGTATTCTTCTCTGGTTAATAGTGATGACATGATGTGATTTTTTTAGATTGCGTTAAGCGCCAACAATGGCAGCCACAGTAGGTTTTAAGCTGTTAAGGACCATGGAGACCTCACGCTTTTGCTCCTTATTGAGCGGGCCAAGCGGTGATCGCAAACCATTTGCAGGTAAGCCAGCTAACTCACAGCCATATTTGATTGTCTGGATAAACTTACCCCCTTGTTCAAGCGTGTGCATAAAAGGCATTAAAGCCGACATGATGCGCCGACCTTTATCATAGTCCTTTTCAATCACACAGGCTTGGTATAAGGCGATATGCTCTTTGGGCAAGCAGTTACCGCCGCCGCAAACCCAACCCTTTGCGCCCCAAGCAAAAAACTCTAGCGCTTGATCATCCATACCGCACAAAATATCAATATGCGGATAATTTCTAGCCAGCATATGCAGCTGATTGATATCGCCAGTTGACTCTTTAATAGCACAAAAATTCGCACTTCGGCCGACGCGATCAAAAAACTCACTCTGCATGGTGGTGCCAGTACGGCCTGGGTAGTTATACAAAATAATTGGAAGGTCAACCGCCCTATCAATAGCCAGCGCATGCTTGGCTAATTCCAATTGCGTGGGCACCGCATAATAGGGTGCACCCATCAAAACAGCATCAGCGCCCACCTTGCGCGCTTCAACGCCATATTCAATACAGTCTTCGGTACGAATCGCACCAATCCCTACAATAAGCGGAACGCGTTTGTTAATTACCTTTTTCGCCACCTTGGTGAGGTAAAACCGTTCTTCTTTTGATTGAGAATAATATTCGCCCGTGGTTCCACCAACAATAATTCCGTGTACACCGGAGTCGATGAGATGCTCCAACATTACGGCGTACTCTTTCTCATTGATGCTGCCATCACCGTTATAAGGCGTAATGACGGGTGGAATAATGCCTTTAAATTTCATTCGTAGGTCAGCTTGTTAATTGTATACATAGAATATACAATTATAACCTGATATATGTAAAGTGCATTTTGCAAACACACAATGGATAATAAAATAGATATCTACGACGCAATACGTAAGCAAATTATTTCGATGGAACGCAAACCTGGAGCAACCTTAGATGAAAAATCTTTGGTTAAGGAGTTTGGTGGCTCTCGCACACCAGTAAGAGAAGCACTGATAAAGCTCGGCGCAGAAGGCTTTGTGGAAACACGTAGAAACCGAGGTGCTACAGTTGCTGACTTAGACTTAAATACGTTGAAATCGATATTTGAAGCTCGCAGCTTCATCGAAAAAGCGGTGACTCGATTGGCCTGTAAAAGACGTACGGAGGATAATTTAATAAAGATGCAGCACCATAAAGCCGCTTTTAGCGCCGCTTTAAGTTTAAAAAACGTGGGGGTGATGGCTGAGGCTAACACCCTCTTTAACCTGGAAATGGCCGCTTCCACTCAAAACAAGTACTTGCATGACTGCTATAGACGAATCTTAGCCGATCACGAACGGGTCGCTCAACTATGGTACCAACATAATATAGATTCGGGCAATCAGGCGGCTAATGAAGCGATTGAAGCACAGCACCATGATTTATATGAAGCGATTAGCAGCAAAGACGGCCAAAAAGCAGATAATATTTGCGCGCGATACAGTGATCAATGCAAAGACGGTCTATTTCAAATTTTAAGCTCTGGGGAACAAGCGATCGAGGATATCGAATTTAGTGATGAATGAGTTGAAATTTCTGCTAACTAGATCAAGTACAACACGGGGAGTCTAACTGAATAGGCGGACAAGCCACGGTTCCATAAGAACAATAAACACAACAATGGCCTTGTTTGGGTTTTAGTAAAACTCCACAGCCTTTGCAGTCATAGAACCACTGACAGGCATTTGTTGGCATCGTTTCACTCTCACTATGACCACATTCAGGACAAGTGATGATGGAGTCAGCAATTACGCTTTTGTTTTCTTCCATAGTGCGTATAAAGTTATGATGATAAAAATAGCCAGTAACGGCAAAAGCACTGCATCTAAATAGCCCACTAAAGCAGACAGCCCAATCGCGCTGAAAAGCACCACTAAGATCGGCGTGAAGCAGCATAATGCCGCTAGAGCTGTGCCGACAATACCTGTTTTTAAGAGTAGCGGATTAGTCATTGAACTCGAAGCTGTTGCATAATCATAAAGTGCATTATAGAGTTATGGCGCAACGGCAAACCGCGTTATTTACACTATCGCCCATTCTGATGCTCAAAGACTTACGCGCACTAAGGAAGTTAAACCAAAATAGCTAGACCTGTTCCAAGCTTCAATCTTTAGGGAAATAGTGAGGAATTTCCAACTTCAATTGTTCAGCCTGCACGGTTAGTGCGTCCATGTTTTTTCTCACTTCACGCTCGGTTTTTCCGATGATAAAGCCACCCAACCCGATCATCTTGCAAAAAGTGGTATTCAGTGGCTCGCCGGCAGCAATGACGAACCGGCTATCGCTGTCATTAGCGGCTATAACTAGATTGTGGTCATCTTCACCAAGAATCATCATTTGGTGTTCGTTTACGCTAACCCCATTGACGTTCAAGTTACCTTGCAATGGAAATAGCATGCCCCTCATTGCTAACGGCACTGCTAACTCAATCGATTTCCCAGCCTCTAACTGAATATAGCCATAGATTATTTTTCGATGGGCAAATGGCTGGACTGACTTAGCACCGCAAAATTCACCTGCTAATACACGCACGGTAGCATTGTCAAAAGTGACAACAGGAATATCTTCAGGTTGAACAATAACGGTTTCTACGCGATTTTCATCAGTCGCATTCCACACCAACTGCAGTGCCTCCATCTCCATTTCAGTCGCAACCGCTTCCGGCGCTACGAACTCATGGTGAAAGGCGGGAGAGCCAGCATGAACATAGTACAAGCCGCCCGGATTTAGCTGGGTTTTCTCGTCACCATTTAGGCTATCCCATGCCATGATTGCCCCATTGCTGGGAAGAAAGCTCATCGCAGTCAGTCCAATATGAGGGTGTGGTCGAAATGGCAAAGGGGAACGAGTATTGAATTTTGCAAAATCGAACAGCAAAATGGGATCGACGTCAGCGATTTCATGCGCTGTACCATTGCCATCAATATCGGTCGTCCCTATCAATCGAAAACCGTGCCCGCCCATTTGGGTTGCATTGACTATCTTTCTTTCTCGACTCATATTATTTCCCCTATTTGATTTTTGAAAAATCTTACTCAATGAAGTTCACTTTACAAAACAACTAATCATCCTTACTCAATTCAGCCCATGCTGCATCAGCTTGACCTTTATAAGTTGACCAGTTTCCATTGTTCCAGCGTTTCTGCCCTCTTGGTGCGTAGAATACGTAAAGATGGTCATCGAATATCTCCCATGTTTTACCATTGGTTTTATAAAGCCCTTCGCCTAAGCTTAAGGCATTAGCACAATGGCCATTATAAGCAGGCGTGTAACGTTCAGGGTCTTGTGCAAAGGCATCGGCATTTTGTTTGTTACCAAAATTCCACTTAGCCCCATTGTAGTCCACACTGAACTGTTTATTCCCGATCTGCCGCTTATGTTTAGCGATCGCCTCGGGTTGATGATACGCGACGGTGTCATGACCACCAATGATAAGGCCTGTAAACGAATCCGCGCCATTGGGCTCTTTCGCCTGTGCCGAGAATGGCCACCAACAAAGTGCCAACAACAAAGCCAAAGACCGAAATAGGTTAGGAGAAAACAATTGAGACATAATGATTACTTATTAATAATTATGGGTCTTAGGCAAAGCCGAAGAGGGATAGTTCCATCTAGCCTTGCACCGCAAAAGGAGTTACTGTTCAATACTAAGCCTACGACAAAATATTCTCTAGCACCGCTTCCATTATTATTGTGCTGAACTTAACTTCTACTCTACTCTCACTTACGCAGAAAAAGATCACTGCTACCGAGTTGCTTGAACGCGCTTTTTCAAACATCCAAGCAAGTCACTTGCAAGGTTCTAATAGCTTTTTAGTCACCTATAAGCAACAATCGCTTCAGCAAGCAAAGGCAGTTGACTTAATGCGGTCTGAGGGAAAGGTTCTCCCCCGTTAGCCGGCGTACCACTCTGTGTAAAAGACAATTTTGATATGCAGGGAAACGTCACTACTGCCGCTTCGAAAGTGCTTTCTAGCGAAGCCCCTGCCGTGCAAGATGCGCCCTTCTTCGCTCAACTTCAGCACGCGGGGACCATAATCGTTGGCAGAACAAACATGACCGAGTTCGCTTACTCGGGACTCGGCATTAATAAACACTTCGGCACCCCATTATCCCCGATTGGTAAAGGGCTGATTGCAGGTGGCTCTACGTCAGGCAGTGCGATATCAGTTGAGCAAGGCATGAGTTTGCTTGCGGTTGGATCTGATACCTCATTGACCATGGAATATAAGCACCACTTAGAAGCCGGTTATTGTATCTCGGGCGAAGGGGAAATCACCAACCACTCAGACGGTAAGACGCAGCTAATCAAACCATTTACAATCTATGCCTTAGACCAAAATGATCGTCATACTTTTCATGCAACCAAAGGGGAAGTGCGATTAGTCCGCTTATTCAATCCACCGGTAACTTGGGCTGAGGTCCATCCCGAAGATGGCAGTTATGCGCCAGCTAATTAGCGAGGAACTAGGCCGCGCTTTAGCATTACTCTCCTTGCGCGACCGCCTGACTTTGCGCATAAGAAATTGGTGGATACTTGGCGGGATAATCAGGGCCGCAACAACTGGGAATACAACTCATTACGTAGTCCGAATTCGCGTTCAGGAAAAAGGGTATTGAGTAACGGGAAGTGTCGCCCGTATTGTTGTTGGCAAAATGTTTAACACTTAAAAACCGATCATTGGTCCACTGCCTGAGCAATTCACCCGAGTTCACGACAAAAGCGTTCTCTAACAAAGGCGCTTTTATCCACTTCTGACGCCGTTCGCTATAAATAGTTAACCCAGCTTGGTCCTGCGCCAGCAATGTACAGAAGGTGGTATCTACATGCGGCGCAATGCCAAACTCATCAACGACTTGTGAGCTGGTTGGCGGGTAATGCGTCATGCGCAAGCGATACATAGGCTGTTCAAATGCCTTCTCAAAATAGTCACTAGGCATATCAAGCGCAGTCGCGAACAAAGGCATGAGCTTCCTGCCTAGGTCTTCCATTGCCTCGCCGTAAGCTTCTACAGTTTGCCTAAATTCAGGTAAGTCGGCGCTACTTGGCCATTGGTTATCTGCCATCCCAATGGTGTGGTCGCGCTTAACCAAGAAGGCTTCATTCAAGTTGCCTTTGTCTCTCGTGGGTAGCTTCCTGTTTTTAACCGGCAAATACCCTACCCCGCCTAGTGGCCAATCAGGCCTATCCATCAACAACGTTCTTTTTGACTCAATCGGCAAGTTATGAAACGCACGCACTGCAGTAAACATTTGTTGCATTTGCTCAGACGAAACTGAGTGCCCCACTATGGAGAAAAAACCCACTTCCTCGCAAGCTTGCTGAAGCTGCAAGGCTGTCGACTTAAGATTAGTGGCAGTGGGGTTAGAAAAATAAGGCGCTAAGTCAATCACTGGAATATCACTTCCCAGCGCCATTTCTGGCGCCGAGGTATCCCAAGTATTGGATTCAGCTCTTAACTGCTTTTCTTTGTCGTAGGGGTCAAATTGGCTGCCATTGGCATCTGGGCTTTCTGAGGTCATGTATAAAACAACAAACTGTCATAGTAGATGCCGTAGAGTATAGCTTAAGGCACAAATCAATCTTTTGGCCCATTCACTTATCAAGTTCAATTATTTAGTGAATTCCACGCTTCCCATGAAATCTCGCGGCCAGGGTAAGCGGGACTCACAAACGGCCATTTAGTGGCAATCCAAGCACTCACAGTTTCATACAGGTGCGCGTCCAATGCCGTTTCACTCTCTGACTCGCGAACCCAAAGCGTCACTTCAACATCGTGAGCATCTGTGTGAGTAGGGTATATATACACGCAACCCAGTATTTGACTTTCATCTAAAGTAATCACGGTATAGGCGAAAGACGTTTTCAATTGAAACTCGGCCTGATGCCAGCAGACTTCAATCATGCTTTGCTCTAGCGTAAGACCTGTTGGCCACGCTTCCCCTGGCATAAACACGGTTTTTAGGCGATCTTCACTGCTCATTACCGCGTTGAAATCTAGCTCCACATCCTTATGCACTAACGGGCGCAATCGAATCCGACCGGTTTCTAATGTTTCGGGTACGTCAAAATCATCAGGAACGATCGGCGCGTTATACATCGTTTTATAGGCTATATTGAATAAAGCCCAGTAACACTAACCTTACTAATGTGGTGCAGGCCCGAACGAATCCCTAAAGAAGCGTAACCAGTTACCGCCCATGACCTTGGCAACTTCATCCTCATGCATGCCAAAATCCTTAAGGCCTTGCGAGATGTTGCTAAAGTGTAGGTTGTTCTCGAACCACGTCGGTTGAGCAGGCCAATTTGCGTTCGCTGCTGAGCCTTCGCCGTAGTCTTTATCAATCGACCAGCGACCATTGCGCATCCAGCTCAGAATCGAAGTAGGTTGGCCTTGGCATAAATCGGAACCCAAACCAATGTTATCTATGCCCATTAAATCACCTGTACGGGCAATCATTTCACAAAAGTCAGTTAACTTACAGTTAGGCCCATCTTTAAGGTGAAACGGGTACATGCTGAAACCCAACATGCCACCGCTCTCGCCCAAGGCGCGCAATACGGTATCTGACTTATTACGTAAGGCAGGTTCGAAACTCGTTGGGTTGGCGTGCGTAATCGCAATGGGTCGCGTAGAAATTTCTATCGCATCCAAGGTAGATTGTTCAGCACTATGGGACATATCAACCACCATGCCCACGCGATTCATTTCTGCGATCGCTTGTTTACCAAAGCGGGTAACACCACTGTCAGTAGATTCATAACAACCTGTAGCCAATGGGCTTTGGTTGTTATAAGTGAGCTGCATAATACGCACGCCCAATTGATGGAATATCTCCACCAAGAAAACGTCGTTATCAATCGGTGAACAGTTTTGAAAACCAAAAATAATACCAGTCAGCTCCTTTTCTTTCGCTAACAGCACATCATCTGCCGTCCGTACCGGCATAATGAGATCACTGAACTGCTGAAAACGTTGATTCCAATCACCAATATTGCTTATCGTCTCGAAAGTATTCTCGTGATAAACAATGGTGACATGAACGCAGTCCACACCACCGGCCCGCATTTGTTCAAAGGTTTCACGGCTCCAGTGTGAATACTGGAGGCCGTCAATAACGATGTTTTCTTGGTTCATAGCTTGGCTCCTAATAAGCGACTTAGTACGCCTTCATGTAAGTAGTTTTAACCACTGTATAGAACTCAGCGGCATATTTACCCTGCTCACGGCTACCGTAGCTAGAATTCTTACGGCCACCAAAAGGCACATGGTAATCCGTTCCCGCTGTAGGCAGGTTAATCATCACGCAACCTGATTTTGCGTTGTGCTTAAAATGATTGGCATTTGCCAAAGACTCTGTAATGATGCCAGCCGTTAAACCAAACTGCGTATCGTTCACCATTTCTAAGGCTTCGTCATAGGAATCAACCTTGATAACGCAAGCAATCGGGCCAAAAATTTCATCACGGTTAATCGTCATATCGTTCTTGCCACCAACAAACAAGGCTGGCGCCATGTAGTAACCTGCCGTGCCCATTTCTAGACGTTCGCCGCCACAGACTAAGGTTGCGCCTTCATCTTGGCCCACTTGTAGGTAATGTTCGTTCTGCTTAATCTGTGCTTCGCTTACAACAGGGCCAATTTGGCTGCCCTCTTCTAGTGCTGGACCAACTTTCAACGCTTTAACGCGTTCCGTCACTGCTGCTACAAATTCATCATGCACGTCTTTGTGCACAATCAAACGTGAGGAAGCCGTACATTTTTGGCCTGTGCTACCGTAAGCGCCATTGACTGCGCAATCAACCGCAGTGGTCATATTGGCAGAGGCATCAACATACAATGCATTCTTAGAGCCCATTTCCAACTGAACCTTCGCTAAGTTAGAAACGGCGTTGGCGGCGATTTTCTTACCTGCGTTCAAAGAACCTGTAAAAGTGACGGCTTTAACTATAGGGGAAGATACCATCGCATCCCCGATAGTCGCGCCTGCACCCATAACCAAGTTAAATACGCCATCAGGTAATCCCTGACGACTCATGATCTCAGCAAAGTTACACGCAGTGGCAGGTGTGATGTTAGCTGGCTTCCAAATAACTGAGTTACCATAGGCAAGTGCTGGCGCAATTTTCCACGCCGCACAAGCCATTGGAAAGTTCCACGGCGTTACTATAGCAACAACGCCTACTGGCTCACGGCGGGCTTCAACTTCAATACCTGGGCGTACTGAATCACATACTTCGCCCATTTGACGTAATACTTCAGCCGCGTAGTAAGTAAAGAATTGACCTGAACGGTACATTTCACCAAAACCTTCTGGCTTGGTCTTGCCTTCTTCGCGAGACAAGGTTTCGCCCAACTCAGCTGCACGTCCAATCATCTCATTGCCAATGGCCATCAACACGTTATAGCGGTGCTCTAATCCTGTTTTAGCCCATTCAATCTGCCCTGCTTCTGCCGCGGCCAAGGCATCATCTAAATCTTGATGCGTCGCTTGGGCATATTCGCCAATCACATCGCTTAAGTCAGAAGGATTAACGTTAGTAACAGTGGTAGCGCCATCGCGCCATTGCCCAGCAATATAGTTTTGAGTTTTCATGAATGAATAGAATCCGTAGGTCTAATATTAAGTGTTCGCGTAATCATCTTTAAATGAATGAGCGTATCCGGGTGCGATTGAATCGTCAAATACAACCAAAAAATCAGGAGAGAGTATAGCTAAAAGTCGTCTCTCATTTATTCAAAATAGTTGAACCGAGCGTCTAAATAGTTGAATAAGTCCAAGAGGGGGAATGCTTTTAAAAACATGACCCTTGGTTATTGACACCACTGATGCCCAAATTTTTACGCAAGAGCGCGACTAGCTAATGTGACCATATTCGCGTAATTACGCCTCGCTAGATACTTCCGAACAACTTGGTGATTTGAGTTATAAAACTGCTTAAAACTATGCTGTTTGTTAAAGGCGTTTATGAAAAACTAGCATTGATCGGTTAATAGAATCGATTGGATTGAATCCTGAGCTTTTAACGTACCTGAAATGCTAAACTTCCGATCTTAATTTTGCCCAATGGCAAAGCGGACTTTTAATTCGAAAGCTATCGATCTTACAAGGATCATAGTAACCCACCCTAGTAAAATTGACTCACTATTATTGCTATAAAAGAACGACAGTATAGTATAGTTTTTCAACACGATAACAGTACAATTTTTATCGATATAGATGAAAGTTTTACTAATACTCTCTTTCTATGCTCTTGTTTGTAAAAATAAACCTCTCATCCATGAAAATATAACGTTAATCATTAATGTAATAATTAAACATTTAAAATCAAATGCTTATGTTATTTTGATTGATCGAATTTATTGCGTAGGAAGAAGCAAAATGGAGAGGCATGTCTGGCCCTATTTGTTAAAATAAGTGCTATAGAACAACATCTAATCTGCGTGCAGACAGTACCTCGATGAACCAGACACACGATCAATTATCTACCATTTGGCGTCACTTTCAAAAAAGTCTTTTCCACGCTTACAGCAAGAAGTTGGTGAGCTTACGAGCAAGCAGCAAAAACTCATTGAAGTGATTGAATTGGCACAATTTGAGCTTTTCTTGCCCGAGATCTCGGGTTATGTAGGTCGCCCCAGTAACAGTCGCCTACCCATGGCTCGCGCCTTCGTTGCTAAGGCGATTTACAACATGCCGACTACCGAGATGTTGCTTGATCGTTTGGATTCAGACATAAAGCTGCGCCGTATTTGCGGATGGGAGAAAATCAGAGAGGTTCCGAGTCGATCTACATTTTCGCGTGCATTCAATGAGTTTTCAGTGGCTCGTCTAACAGAACGTGTGGATGCTGGGATCATTGATTCACAACTGTCAGCGCAATTGATCGGCCATATTGCGCTATGCTCGTTAAACATCGAGGACATAGAAGCATGCACCAACGGCGAAAGCACCATGCTTACTGCCACTAAGGCGCTACAGAGTGCTCTCAGGTGTTGATTGAGGCTTCTAGTTAAAATCGATCTATCCAAATTAATATGGCCTTATTCTAGGCCCTGCAGCGGTAACAAGGTCAAGCACCCTTTTAGTTTAATTTATATCTTGACCTTGTATTAACTACAGGGGTTACCATTAAGACTCAATTCAATGGTAAATGAACATGGAGAGCACCACTATCGAGTTACTCGGCTCTGGCTTTTGGAGCAACATCACTACTTGGCGCAAGAGTGCCAAAAACACCTTCTGGTGTCTATTGGGCTGTTCTATAGGGGATTTCGGCACCATTGCGTTCTTTCAGGTTACGCAAATTCCGTGGCCTACTCTCGCTATTATGAGTTTGGCAATCGTTAATGGCCTAATCACTAGCATTGCGCTAGAGACCGGCATCTTGCTAAAAGATGGCATGGATTTAGGGAATTCATTTAAAACCGCTATTGGCATGAGCATGGTGTCAATGATCAGTATGGAAATCGCGATGAATCTAACCGATTGGTGGTTAACCGGAGGCGCTCTACTCACTTGGTGGGCAATTCCATTAATGCTATTGGCGGGCTTTGTGGTACCGTGGCCATATAATTACTGGCGCTTGCAGAAATGGGGCAAGTCTTGCTGCAAAACAGAAAGTTGAGACAGATGAGATTATTACAAATTGGAATACTGGTATTGAGCCTATTGACCATTGTTGGTGCAGTGCACGCAAAACGGATCACAGACAACAAAATATTACAGGCTGGGCAAACACTATTCATAGAAAACTGCGCGGTCTGTCACGGGGATAAAGCCCAGGGTGCGGAGAAGAATTGGCAAACACCCGATGCCGATGGGAAATACCCTGCCCCACCACTAAATGGTTCAGCCCATGCGTGGCATCATCCGCTCAAAGGTTTAATGAATACAATTTCTAACGGCACCCAAAGCATTGGCGGCAACATGCCCGCGTGGAAAGATAAACTGACTCAAGACGAAAGCTTGTCAATTATCGTTTGGCTAACCTCGCTGTGGCCGGACGAGATCTATTCGTTTTGGGAAAAGAAAAATCAACAATGACCCAGACACAATGACTATCACTCGCGGAAAATTGGCTGAACAAACCGGCTGCCATGCCGAGACGATTCGTTATTACGAAAAAGTCGGCTTATTATCTGAGCCTGATCGGTCACCTGCTGGCTATCGTATTTATAGCGACGAGCACGTTAAACAACTTAAGTTTATTCTTCGCTCCAAAGCCTTGGGGTTTTCGGCGGAGCGCATAAGAAGCTTGGTGGAGTTATCTAATACAGCAGACAACCATACACGCGCAGAAGTTAAATCTGTTACCGCTGATCATATTGAAGAAATTTCACTAAAAATTAAAGACCTACAAAAACTTAAATCGCAATTGAGCAAATTATCAGCTCATTGCGACGGGTCGTCAAAAAGCGCAGAGAGTTGCCCAATATTGATTTCCTTGCTTGATGAATAGTCAGAAATTTTCAGTATAATGAACCGCGCCACACTAC
>JBLIOD010000061.1:0-15804 GCA_047639475.1 Gammaproteobacteria bacterium | reverse complement strand
GGTTTAAGAATTGTTAAAGACGACGAAACGGGCACCTACTTCGACGTATACGTTGGCGGCGGGATGGGCCGCACGCCCATTATAGCCAAGCTTATTAAAGCCAGCTTGCCGGGTGAAGAACTGCTGCATAACTTGCAAGCCATCATCCGTGTATACAACCAATATGGGCGCCGTGACCACAAGTATCGTTCACGTATTAAAATATTGGTGAATGACTTGGGTGTTGAAGAATTCACCAAGCGTGTAGATGAAGAATTGCAAAACAGCTTGGCCAATGCGCCTAAGCTAGATACTGAGAAACTAGCAGGTTTGAAGAAGGTGTTTGCTTTTAGGCGCCCTGCTCCTGAGCAAAATATTGGGGCCGTCGAGTTGCCTATCACTGACCCTGTTTATGCCAGTTGGTTAAAGCACAATACAGTTGAGCATCAAAACCAGAACGAGCGAATTGTCATGGTATCGCTTAAGAGTAAAGGCGTTGCCCCCGGTGATATTACGTCTGGCCAAATGCATCACTTGGCTAACTTGGCGGAAGAGTATAGCCTGAGCGAAATTCGCGCCACGCACGGGCAAAACTTGGTACTGCCCCATGTGCAAGAAAAAGACCTCTACACCTTATGGCGCGGTTTAGATGAGCAGCAGTTGGCAACACCCAATATCGGTACGTTAACCGATATGATTGCTTGCCCTGGCTTTGATTTTTGCTCGCTGGCGAATACCACTACCTTAGATATAGCCGACCAAATAACACAACACTTCAGCGACTTGTCAAAATTACATGACCTCGGCGAAGTGACGCTGAAGATTTCGGGCTGTATGAACTCTTGCGCGCATCACCACGCGGGTAACATTGGTGTGCTGGGCGTCGATAAGAAAGGTGAGCAGTGGTATCAGCTTACTTTAGGTGGCCGTTCAGATAACCAAACCACGGTGGGTAAACGCATTGGCCCAGCCATTGCTAAAGCAAAGCTTACCGACGCTATTAGTACCATTGTAGATGTTTACCTTGCCCAGCGCCAAGTCGGTGAACACTTCATTCAATGCGTAGAACGCATAGGGATTGAGCCTTTTAAGGAGCAAATATATGCAACTCATTAAAAACAGAGCGCTAGCGCAAAGCCATTGGCAATATCCTGATTTTGAGGACGCAGTTAATGATGAAGCGCAAAAACAACCGCAAGTGGTCGATGGCACTTTACACGATTACAGAGATTGGCTACGCCTAGACACAGCGACTAAAGCGGCCGTCAAAGGTTTGGTTTTACAGCCTGATGTCGATATTGATGCAGCCAGTGAAGCCCTTAAAAACGGCGCCTTAGCAAATGTTGACATCATCGGTATCTATTTCCCTGCCTTTACGGAAGGGCGCGGTTACACACAGGCGGCTATTTTACGTAATCAGCTTCATTTTAATGGAGAATTGCGCGCCATTAACGTTTATCGCGATAACTTAGTATTGCTTGAAGACGTGGGCTTTGACGCCTTTGACCTTCACGAATCAGAAGATATTACAGAAGCCTTACTGGCTTTCGATGAACTTGATCTTAATCTTGATCGGGCTCACGCCTAATCTTTCACCCACCGAGACCTCAGCATAACTACTGCGCTAGAAAATACGTCGTTAAAAAATCACTCAAAATGCTTATTTATACACATAAACTGCGCTTTCTCACTCATTTTTGCCTAGTCTTTTCGTCGCTCGCGACGTTATGCTGAGGCCTCTTAATCTTTACTTATGGCCAACTTAATTACCGAGTCTGTGACCGACATCCACCATTGGAACGAGTCACTCTTTAGCTTCAAAACCACCCGTAGCGATTCATTCCGTTTTGAGAACGGGGAATTTGTCATGATGGGCATTGAAGTGGAAGGCAAGCCACTGATGCGTGCTTACAGTATCGTGAGTGCTAACTACGAGCAAAACCTCGAATTTTTTAGCATTAAAGTAGCTGATGGCCCATTAACTTCACGTTTGCAAAACCTCAAAATTGGCGATCGTGTATACGTCAGCACCAAACCCACTGGCACGCTAACCAAAGACCGTTTACTGCCAGGCAAGAACTTATACTTGCTTAGCTCAGGTACAGGCATTGCGCCATTTATGGCCATTATCAAAGACCCAGAGGTCTATAACGCGTTTGATAAAATCATCCTGACGCATAGCGTGCGTTACAAATCAGAACTGGCGTATCAAGACGAAATTCTTAACGGTTTGCCAAACAACGAATATTTTGGCGACGACGTAAAAGAAAAACTGATTTATTACCCAACTGTTACCCGCGAAGACTATACAACCACTGCCCGTTTAACCACGATGTTGGCGTCAGGGCAATTAGCCAGTGACAACGGCCTCCCGCCTTTATCATTGGAGAATGATCGTTTTATGATGTGCGGTAACCCAAGCCTACTTATGGATTTATGCGATATCTTGGAAGAGAAAGGCTTTAAAGAAACGGTGAAAAACGATGCGGGTCACTACGCCATAGAACGTGCCTTTGTAGAAAAATAGGGCTCGCTAAAAAGACCATTACTATCGAGTTTATATAGTTTGCTTTATAGTTGGTTTAGCAATGCCCTTAAGTTCTGCTAAGGGTATATCTTTGGCGAATAGCAGAAACTCTCGCATATAGGTGTTTTGCAAACTCTCTTCTCTGACCGCCGCATAAAGCGTATTGAAGACGCCCTTTCCTAACGACCGCGCAATGACATAACTGTGGTTGGTGTATTCTTCAGCTGCCCAACTCGGTAGGCTGCATAAACCCCGGCCACTAGCAACCAATGCCACCATCATAACAGTTAACTCAATCGTACGTAGCTGACCGGGCTCTACATCCGCCGGTATCAAGAACATTCTGAATATATCCATTTTGCTTTTGGGCACGGGATACATAATCAATGTTTCGTTAGCTAACGCTTTTGCCTCAATGATCGCTTCGTTAGCTAGGCGGTGATCTTGCGGCATCAACAACTTTGTTTCGTAATCAAACAAGGGAATATATTTGATGCCATTAAGCGGTTCAGGGTCAGCCGTTACTACCAAATCTAACTCTCCGTCAGCTAACCCCTGCAAACCATTGAATGCAAATCCGCTTAGAATATCCAATTCAACAGCTGGCCATTGGCGTCTATATTGATCTAAAGTCGGCAATAGCCACAAATAACAGGAATGGCAATCAATTGCTAAATTAAGGCGACCACCTTCGCCATTTAGCATTTTATCTAGGTCGCGCTCTAAACGTTGAAACCGCGGCATCATCTCTCGGGCACTGTCTAACATGCGCGACCCTGCAGCGGTTAAGCGTAATGGTTTGACCTTGCGGTTGACTACTTTAGCACCAATCCGTTTTTCCACCTCGCCCAACTGATGAGACAGAGCCGAGGGCGTCATATGCAGTTGATTTGCTACTTCTACCATCGTGTCATTCTCGTCCAAAGCCTGTATCAGACTGAGGTGTTTTCGCTGTATATACATTATTGAATTTCTTTCAATATATATTTGATAATGTTGAAATTGTAATGAATTACATTAACTAAGACAATCACTACTTCAATAAATCATTACAACGAAGCCCTATGAGTTTGAGCAATGTTCTATTACTGGAACCACAGATTGACGAAGAGAACAAACCGGTTCTTTCATTTGAGTTCTATCCAGCGAAGACTGCGAAATCAGAACGGACCCTTTGGAGAACCATGGGCCAATTGGAATCTATGAGACCTGCTTTCTACTCAATGACATTTGGCGCTTTAGGAAGTGATAGGGATATCAGCATAAAAATGCTAAAGGCCATGCAAAAAGATTACGCGGTTCCAATCACAGCGCCTCTCACTGCCACGGGCCATAGTAAAGAAAAGTTAGTCAAGCTGGCTGCCACCTTGCACGCCAAGAGAATACAAGGAATAGTCGCTTTACGAGGTGATGCCGATACGGTGAAAGGTCGAATTGAGAGCGTTCCTGAAATGATCAGATTGCTTCAATCTGTTGCCGATTTCGATATTAGCGTGGCTGCCTACCCCGAAGTGCATCCAAAAGCGTTAAGCCCGAAAGCTGACCTATTTCACCTAAAAAGCAAATTGGAATCAGGGGCTAACCGAGCCATTACGCAGTATTTCTTTGACGCTGATGTCTTCCTTCGCTTTCGCGATAAAGCAGTCAAAGCGGGCATTAAACAACCCATTATCCCTGGCATCCTGCCCGTACACGACATCGAAAAAGTTATTGCCTTTAGCAACAGGTGCGGTGCACAAGTACCACACTCTTTAACTGCTCTATTTACGGGCGCGACTAAAGATAGAGAAGTGCAACAGAGAATAGGCGTGGAACATGCTACGAGCTTTTGCAGCAAATTGCTATCTGAAGGCGTTGACGCATTGCATTTTTATACCTTAAATCTTCCCAAAATGAGTCACCGTGTGGCGCAAAACCTGGGTTTTGCTTCGTAAGCTTCTTTCTTAACCATTGATTACACCGATAAATATGAAAACAATTGTAAACCAAAAAATTATAAATGATCCATGGCTTCTAACAGTCAACTCTAACCCAAACGCCAGCTACCCCATCGCCAGTGAGTTTGATGGTGAAGAAGCTGAACATATCGTATTAGACTACAACCTTTGGAAAAAGTTAACGCTGCCATTACGAGCGCACTTTCACGCAATAGTATTAGCTTGTAATGAGGAACTAGATTTACAACCCGAAGAACTGCAGCACTTGAACCTAATAGCGATAGGCTTTACAGATTCAGATTCATTTTTTGATACATCGCTGGTCAAAAACTTGAAGGAAACATTGGGCTTCAAAGGTGAAATTAGGGCTATAAACGTCAATCAACAGTCTGCCAAAATAGCGAAACAGAGTGGTTTCGACAGTGTAGAGCTCTCGCGGGCAGCATAATTATGGCGTTTGCACTAATTTTGGTAACAAATTGGATCATTATCAGCAAACATATGTCTTTTATCAGCTATAATAGGTCGCTTACAAAACACGATGAGCGACCATCATTAGCCCTAAGTTATGCAGGCAAACCTGTTTTTTGATTTCGATTCGACAGTCTGTCGTCTGGAGTCTTTAGACCAAGCGTTGTTCGACGCGCTTAAAAACCACCCTGGAAAAAGCCAGCTTGAAGCGCAAATCAACGGCATCACCGATTCAGCCATGTCGGGGGAAATCGATCTATGTGAATCTATCCTTGCTCGGCTCGAACTGATCCCCTTGACCAAGTCACAGATTGATGTCACTGCTAAAAACTTGGCTTCGAAACTCACCCTGGGCATTGATAAGCTGATTCAAGAATTGCTCACAGATGGACATAATGTGCACCTTATCAGTGGGGGGTTCGACGACTTTATAGCGCCTAGTAGCGCGCAATTAGGCTTACCCAGCACTCACTTCCACGCCAATCAATTTGTTTTCGAAGGAGAACAAGTTGTCGGCATTAATACTGCTAATTCATTAACTAGAAGTGATGGAAAAGCAGAAGTGATCGCCCTTGTAGCAAATCCAGATTACCCCATCATCATGATCGGAGATGGTTATAACGACCTGAAGGTTTACCTTCAAGACGCCTGTGATCACTTTATTGGGTTTGGCGGCAACGTACGACGGGCAAACATTGAACGGCAATCACCGCTTTATGCAAACAGCGTAGCGGCTTTGCGCACCTTACTCGACACCCTACTCAAACCACAACCCTCCCTTACCTAGGGCAAAGCACAATGAAACACGCTAAGTCAGACCTTAAAGTCTGCTTGATGGATGGGGTCTCTGACTCTGGCATTCAAGCATTTCGTAATCAAGGCATCAACAATATTCACCTGTTTCCTGCTTCTCTTCCTGATGATGAGTTAATCAAAGAACTGCAAGACACCCACATCATTGGCATTCGTTCGAAGACGCAACTAAGCGCATCAATACTGAAAAGCGCGCCCGAATTACTGTGTGTTGGTCGCTACGGAATTGGTGTAAATAATGTGGATTTGAAAGCGGCTGAAGCAATCGGCATACCGGTATTTAACGGCCCGTATGCCAGCACCAGATCGGTAGCCGAAATGGTGATTGGTTTGGCGTTTTCTCTATTGCGCCGTAGCAGCGAGAAATCAATGCAGATGCATCAGGGTATCTGGGATAAGACCACAGACCGATGCTTTGAATTAAGGGGAAAAACATTGGGATTGATAGGCTATGGAAATACCGCCGCGCAAGTGTCAGTAATGGCCGAAAGCCTAGGAATGAACGTCATATACAGTGATGTTAGAGCTGTGCTGCCGCTTGGTAACGCCAAGCAAGTTAGCTTTAAGCAAGTGTTAGATAGTGCTGATATCGTTTCAATTCATGTGCCTGGCCACCCTTCCACTGTCAATTTATTTAATGAGCAAGCAATGCAGAAAATGAAGCCAGGGAGTTATTTGATCAATACGTCTCGGGGAACAGTAGTTGATATCAATGCTTTATGCCTTTGCTTGGATAGTGGAAAACTAGCAGGTGCGGCACTGGACGTTTTTCCAAACGAACCAAAGTCTAAATCTGACCCCTTCGAATCTCCACTGACAAACTACTCAAACGTCATTCTGACGCCGCACATCAGCGGTGCAACGCTGGAATCTCAAACTCAGCTCGGCGTGGAAGTATCAGGGAAAATGATCGCTAACGCCCTTTACGGCGATTCATCCAGCGCGCTGAATTACCCTCACCTGTCTTTGTCCGAACCGAAATCTTGTTGCCGGCTTTTGGTGGTTCATCAAAACAAGCCTGGCGTAATGGCCACTATTAACGACATTATCGCTTCCGAAAAAGTCAATATTCGCTCACAGGTATTACAAACCACTAACACCATCGGTGTTGTCTCAGTAGGCTTAGACTCTGATGCCAGTAATGTGATTGGCGAAAAGTTAAAGAATTTGGAAGCAACCATACGCTGTCGCATCATAAGCCAATCATTTGAGGATGAATCATGACCGCGCTTTATAACTTCAGCGCTGGCCCAGCGATGCTGCCTGAAAGTGTCCTAAAGCAAGCGCAATCAGAAATTCTCGATTATCGAGGAACGGGCATGAGTGTGATGTCGATGAGTCATCGGTGTGATGCTTTTATGTCTATTGCGCACACCGCTGAAACAGATATTAGGGCCCTGCTGTCGATACCAGAAAACTACAAGGTGTTATTCCTCCAAGGAGGCGCGACTGCGCAGTTTGCGCTACTTCCCTTGAATTTGGCGAGTCCAACGCAAACTGCTGACTATGTGAATACGGGTATATGGTCAAAGAAGGCCAGCACCAACGCACAGTCACTGGTGAAGGTCAATATTGCCGCTAGCGCTGAAAGCACCTCTTTTTATAGCATTCCAGCTAGAGCACAGTGGAGGCTGAGTGATAATGCTGCGTATTTACATTACACTGACAATGAAACCATCGGCGGACTAGAGTTTGACGCCTGCCCTGTTATCGACAAATCCATCCCTTTAATCAGTGATATGTCGTCGAGCATTCTGTCGAAACCCATAGACGTGAGTCTATACGGCGCTGTTTACGCGGGCGCACAGAAAAATATTGGACCAGCCGGTCTAACCATCATGATTATTCGAGAAGATTTACTTGAACGAGGCGATCCCAACCTTTCACCAATATTGAGTTACCAGCATCACGCTAAAGCCGACTCAATGCTTAACACACCGCCCACTTATAGTTGGTATATCGCAGGCTTGGTCTTTGAATGGTTAAAAGCCCTGGGTGGAATAGAAAGAATTTCAACACTGAATAACAAAAAGGCTAACTTATTGTACTCTGCAATAGATCAATCAGGGTTTTATCACAACCCAATTCAAGTCACTTATCGGTCGAGAATGAACATTCCTTTTACCCTCACGGATTCCCAACTTGAATCAATCTTTTTAGCTGAAGCAAAGTGCCGAGGGCTGGCAAATTTAAAAGGCCACCGATCAGTGGGCGGAATGCGGGCCAGTATCTACAACGCAATGCCAATAGATGGCGTAAAAGCCTTAATTGGCTTTATGCAAGACTTCGAAAAACAGTACGGCTAAACTTAAAACGTCACCAATCATCCCTCAAGTAACGCTATTACGTCACTAAATTCTGGCATTTCATCGTATTGAGTGATTTTATTGTCGGTGGATTGCCAGTGCATCTTTGACCCCGCGAACAAATGAGCGGCGACGCTCAACCCTTCTGATGACTCTAGCAGGCCTACCGGTACCCAATAGTGGTTGCCTCCATTAATTTTGTTCGGCACGGGGCTTCCACAGTGCGAACAGAACTCTGATTTAAACCCGGATTCTTTGGCATACTGCACAACAGACTGTTCGCCCTGCAACCATTGAAATTGCTCAGCAGATACAATTGTGGCTGCATTTGAAGCCGCACCCGACACCTTGCGACACAGAGAGCAATAACATTGATAGAGTTTAGAAACTTTACCGCTTAGTTTAAAGTGCACGGCTTCGCACAAGCATTTACCTTCCATACCTAAGGGCCTTTACTGAATCTGTTCGTGAAATTTGGACAGCGATAGATTATCACGAGAGTCGTTGGCACAGAGGCAAGAAGAAACGCTTTTCTTACCTATATCCAATCACTTTCAAATAGCTATGTATTGGCGTTTAAATCAAAACCGATAGATGTTTATCAAAACAGTTAAAACTGGTTTAATGGCGCTATGCCAGAAGCTTCATTAAATCCTGTTGCGGACAGGCTCAGCACCCTACTTCAAAACCTACCGGGCATGGCTTATCGCTGCCTGAACTCGTCTGGTTGGCCCATGGAGTTTGTGAGCGACGGTTGCTTTGACCTCTGCGGTTATCATCGAGATGAAATTGAAAGCCAGTCGGTATTATGGGGCGACTTTACTCACCCAGACATGATTGATGAGGTAGACCGAGATGTGCGCGCCGCTGCCATCGTGGGTGAGCCGTTTGAGGTTGAGTACCGCATTATCACCCGTAACGGCATTGAAAAATGGGTCTGGGAACGCGGTCGGGTCGTTGAGATGCGTGACGACGGCATAGCCATTCTTGAAGGTTTTATCACAGATATTACTGATCGTAAACGAGCTGAAACCGCTTTAATGCGCGCGGAAGCTTATGCGCAAGCTGTTGTGGAAACGGCGATAGAGTCAATAATCACTTTGGATGATCAGGGTGAAATCATGACCATCAATAAAGCGGCGCAGCAGATGTTTGGTTATCAGCCCGTTGAAGTGATCGGCGCTCATAGCCGCATAATGGTGGCAACAGATTCTTATCGTGAGATAGAAACTTATCTCAACTCCTGCAAAAACCACACACCAATACATGCTAACGGCGTTGAGTTAATCGGGGTTACGAAAACAGCCACCCATTTTCCTATTCATCTTTCTATTAGCGAAGTGCCTGACCATGAAAGCCAGCGGTTTGTTATTTTAATACGAGATCTCACTCGTCGTCATGCAGTCGACAAGCAGGTCAGAGAGCAACGCGAACTATTGGCCCGGGTAGACAGATTGAATACGCTGGGTGAAATGGCTGCAGGTATCGCACACGAAATTAATCAGCCGCTGACGGCTATCTCAATGTACGCGCAATCCAGTTTGCAATTTGCACAAACCCAACCACCCAAAATTGAACGATTATTTGACGCGCTAGAAAAACTGAGTGTGCAAGCACATCGTGCTGGCGCGGTTATAGAGCGCATGCAAGACATGACCAAGCCGGGGAAAAGTCATCAAAAAACCACTGACTGCCTGCAACTAATCAAAGATGTGCATAAGTTAGCCGAAGTTGAAGCGCAAACGAGAAACATTATCATTGTATTGAGCCTTGATAATGAGCTACCTGAAGTACACTGTGATTCTGTTCAAATTCAACAGGTTATATTGAACTTACTTCGAAATGGCATGGAAGCTATGCAAGCTATCAACTGCAAAAGCGGTAATAAAATAGTCTTGAAAGCAAAGCACTCTGGTAATTCCGTAACCCTATCGATTACTGATGCAGGTAAAGGAATATCTCGCTCTTTGGCTAAAACCTTATATCAACCGTTCGTTTCAACAAAACAATCTGGCATGGGATTGGGCCTTTCCATAAGCCGCTCAATCATACAAGCCCATGGCAGTGAACTTAAGTTTAATAATGAAGCCAGCAAGGGGGCTACATTCTACTTCGACCTAAGTTCGGCGCAGCCTTCGGAACAATAATGCAACAGCTTGTACACATAATAGACGACGACGAAGCAGTGCGTGACGCGATGAGTATGCTTTTAGAGTCTGCTGATATTGAACATCGCACCTACCAAAGCGCTAACGCATTCATCGAGGCTTACGATGGCACCCAAACAGGCTGTTTGGTGCTAGACATTCGAATGCCCGGAATGAGCGGTCTAGACTTGCAGCAAAAACTGATAGAACTTGAAGCACCGCTCCCTATCATATTTATGACGGGCCACGGCGACATTCCGATGGCCGTTCAAGCGATGCGTTTAGGGGCGATTGATTTCATGCGCAAGCCAATCAAAGAACAAAACTTGATAGAACACATCAAGCTTGCTTTTGAACAAGACGCTGCAAAGCAAGATGTAGTGAATCACCAACGAAACGTTCAATCACTTATCGACTCACTTACGCAGCGGGAACTACAGGTATTTTACTTGGTGGTGCAAGGCACTGCTAACAAGGTAATTGCGAGTGAATTGGGCATCAGCGACCGTACCGTTGAGGTGCACCGCGCACGCGTAATGGAAAAACTGAACGCGCAAACCTTGGCGCAATTAGTTCGTCTTTCTATCGAGTTAGAGCCGCTTTAAGCTATCCTTTTCGACCTACGGGATTTCCACAATACCATTGCATCTAAGTGAGCTTTATAGTCGCTCTATGACCTCGCTTGCACCTGCTTGCGTTCAAAAAACCACATTGAGGAGAAATTAATGACTACACGTGTTGCTATTATAGGCGCTGGCCCTAGCGGTCTAGCCCAACTTAGAGCCTTCCAATCGGCCAAAGAGAAAGGCGCTGATATTCCAGAAATTGTTTGTTTTGAAAAGCAGTCTAATTGGGGCGGCCTTTGGAACTACACATGGCGCACAGGTCTTGATGAATACGGTGAGCCTGTTCACGGCAGCATGTATCGCTATCTGTGGTCTAACGGCCCCAAGGAAGGCTTAGAGTTTGCTGATTACTCATTCGAAGAGCATTTCGGTCACCCTATTGCTTCTTATCCGCCTCGTGCTGTGTTATTTGACTACATTGAAGGACGCGTTAAAAAAGCAGGCGTTCGTGACATGATTCGCTTCAATTCACCGGTTAGACACGTTGCCTATGACGAAGCAGCAGGCGTATTTCACCTAACAGTGAAAGATCATCAGAAAGATGTAGAGTACACTGAAGATTTTGACTATGTCATCGTCGCATCAGGCCATTTCTCTACACCCAATGTGCCGCATTTCGACGGATTTGATGGTTTCAATGGCCGCATTATGCATGCACATGATTTTCGCGATGCTCTCGAGTTTAAAGACAAGGATGTACTGATCGTTGGCACCTCCTATTCAGCAGAAGACATTGGTTCACAGTGCTGGAAGTACGGCGCTAAATCAATTACCGTTTCGCACCGCACGGCGCCAATGGGATATGACTGGCCAGATAACTGGCAAGAAGTCCCTCTTTTAATGAAAGTGGAAAACAACACAGCGACGTTTAAGGACGGCACCACCAAAGAAATTGACGCTATTTTGCTGTGTACAGGCTATTTGCATCACTTCCCCTTTATGGCGGAAGACTTAAAGCTAAAGACCAATAACCGCTTATACCCTGTAAACCTGTACAACGGCGTTGTTTGGGAACATAACCCAAAACTGATGTACCTGGGCATGCAAGACCAGTGGTATACGTTCAACATGTTCGATGCCCAAGCTTGGTATGCACGTGACGTGGTTATGGGACGATTAGAAGTACCGTCGCAGAGCGAAATGCATGCGGATATTGATCAGCGACGCGAAGACGAAGACAATATCGAAGATGACTATGGCGCGATTCAATACCAGGGCGATTACACGATGTACTTGATGTCGTTGACGGACTACCCTGACTTTGACACCGAGGGCGCAAATCAAGCATTCAGAGAGTGGAAGGGCCATAAAAAGAAAGGCATCATGACCTTCAGAAACAATGGCCACAAATCTGCTTTAACCGGCACCGAGGCACCGGCTCATCATACGCCATGGAAAGATGCCTTGGATGACTCTTTAGAGGCGTACTTAAAGACCTAAGGTTATTTTTAACCAAGAGAAAAGGGGCCTATGGCCCCTTTTTTATTGCTAGCTGCCAAGCCAAGCCAGAACCAACATGAATTACTTTTTCTCCATAAATTAGTAATTTAAATAATAAAATACAGCAACTTAACGAAGAATAGTAATCTATTATATGATGTGAGTTCTTAAGCTATCAATGCCCATTTTCAGCGGGCTGATACTCGGGAACAGTAGAGCGTAAAATCGATAAAACCTCTGCGTTACTTTCAGTTTTAACCGCCTCTATCAACCTCTCCATCATCTTATCGATTTCGCTTTGCGTCAAACTGCTTTCACGAGCACGCAGAATGCGTGAGTGTTCGGTAGACTCCGAGCTGTCGCCTATTAGTAACTCCTCGTAAAGTTTCTCACCTGGGCGTAACCCTATATAACTAATTTCGATATCACCTTCTGGGTTATTACTATCCACGACCGTCAAACCGCTCAGGCGAATCATGTGTTTTGCCATCTTATCTATCTTCACCGGCTTTCCCATATCTAACACAAACACATCACCGCCTTTGGCCAAGGCCCCAGCTTGAATAACCAATTGAGCCGCTTCCGCCATGGTCATGAAAAAACGTGTAATGTCTCGGTGCGTAACAGTTACCGGTCCACCGCTTTTGATTTGCTCACGGAATCTGGGAATTACTGAGCCTGACGAGCCAATGACGTTACCAAATCTCACCGCAGAAAACCGTGTACCGGGGCACTGTGCATCCATCGCTTGCACCACCAACTCCGCCACTCGCTTCGTTGCGCCCATCACATTGGTTGGGCGCACTGCTTTATCGGTTGAAACTAGCACAAAGTTTTCAACAGAAGAATCACACGAAGCTTTGGCAACAGTATAAGTGCCTAAAATGTTATTGCGCGCACCCGCCGTAGGATTATCTTCAACCATCGGTACATGCTTATAGGCGGCCGCATGAAATACGGTTGCGACTTTATAACGCTCGATGATTTGCGCTACGCGGTTGCTGTCTAGCACTGAACCGAGCACGGGCACCAAGTTACCTTCTACTCCTAACGCGAGTAGTTCATTATTTAGCTTATATAGACTGTATTCATGCTGCTCATATAAAATAATTGCTGCTGGGCTGAGTTTCGCAATCTGCCGACATAACTCGGAGCCAATCGATCCGGCTGCTCCGGTTATCATAACGACCTTGCCTTGAATGGGCGCATGAATCAGGTCGTCGCTAGCGGGCACTGGTTCGCGTCCTAGCAAATCAGCCATATCGACTTCGCGAATATCATCAATACTAACCTCACAATTAACGATCTCCTCTAAGCTAGGCAGAGACCTAACATGAACCCTAAAAGGTTCTAATGCTTTCAATATTCTTTTACGTCTACTACGTGAAGCAGAAGGAATGGCGAGCAAAATTTCATCGATTTTCAGCTTATCAATCAACTGTTGAATTTCCTCAAGCGCGTAAACACGATGCCCCTCAACCACCCTATCACGCAGACTCGGAGAGTCATCTACAAAGCCCATGGGCACATACCTGTTACCGTAAGACAGCAGCGTGGCTAATTGAACACCCGCCGTTCCTGCACCGTAGATTAAAATGTTCTTTTTATCTTTGTGTTTCCCGTATCCGTCACCGAAATAAGCAAATTGCCAACTCCTTAGGAACCGACTGGCCCCAACTAACAACAAGCAGATAGCCCAAACCATAAAGGCAACGCTGCCTGAAAGGTTAGTCGTGCGGAACATGAGCAACACGCCCAAAAGCAGACTGAATAAGGTCACGCTCTTGGTTATGGTAAAGATTGATTTGAAACTCAAATACCGAATAACGGTATCATATAAACCCTGCCAATAAAACACCAACACCGCTAAAGCGGGGCTAGCAAATAGTATTCCGTTTTCGAGTTGGCTCAAGCTAGCAACATCTACATCTAGCAACCAAAGAGACAGCATCACGGACACCAGCACCAGTGCCAAATCAATGACCACATAGAGTGTCTTTTTGAGCCTAGGGGATATCATATAAGCTGGATAGACGAATCTGGGAGGACATCACGCGTAATCATTCACTGCTGACCCGTTAAAAAATAATGAAATGGCAAAAGTCATTCTAGATCGAATTTACTTCCACAAGTTTGTAAGCAGCTCTTCCCACTTGCAATGTTAAAGCATTCAATCTTGATAACACCTTATTAGTCCCGTGATACTAACGGATGTGTTTATTGGCGTCACTAAATATACTGTCGCGAGTTAGATGAAGCACCCAGACTCGTCGTTCACTCCTAGTACCTTAAGTAACCGCGTTGTTTTACTGATCCAAACACGCTAATGCCACAATCAACGCCTGCTCATCTTCGTTGCTAATAGGCCTTAATGGCTTGCGAACTGCCCCTCCTTCATATCCCCGTATTCGTACAGCATTTTTGATAGCAGAAATATATTCATTGCTCCACATCCAAATAATGGACGGCAGCATTTTCTGCCAAAGCACCAGCGCTTGTTCATAGTCTTTCGCCGCACATAACGCCCAGAGCCTCACGCATTCGCGCGGCATATAATTGGCGCAACCCCATATCGCTCCGACAGCACCGGCCATAAAGGCATAGATAGCAACAGGGTCAGCGCCGTTAAGCACGCTTACCTTGCCAGATTGAATATAGGCTTGGTGTATATTCATATCGCCGCCACTGTCTTTAATATAATTAAAGTTAGGCAACTCACTGAGCTTATTTACTAACCCAGGAGAGACAGCCAAACCGGTGGCTTGCGGAATATTGTAGCCAACGATATCCACAGTGATCGCGGCATCAATCTCACGATAAAACTCGAATAAGCCATCATCGTCAGTGGGCCCCTCGATATAAGGCGGTAACACCATTATGGCATTAGCGCCTTGCTGTTCTGCTTTTTGGGAACGGCGCACCACTTCCTGCATATTCAAGGCTGAACTCTGACAGATGACATTACAACGGCCATTGATACGCTTTGCGCCCAGCGTGTATAGCTTGTCGCACTCTTCCTCGGTTAAGTAAGGGTGTTGCCCTGTCCCAGACCCCAATACCAACCCGTGAACACCTGCATCTATATAAATATCGATCAGCTCTTCCCAGCGCACATAGTTTACCGACCCGTCGTGGAAAAACGGCGTTTGCATTGCGAGATTAATACCGGCGAGATCAGCCATGTTTATTCCTCAGTTTTTTCGGTTTGGATTTATAACAGGCGCGCTAACTTGCGCCCTTCATGAAAAGCATAGGCTGCATTACGCGGCGCCACACAATCTCCCACTGTGTGGGTTTCGGTGTTTAACTCAGTCAACTCCAGTTCAAGGTCATTAAACGCCCTATTGGTTGTTGCCAATATGAGCGCCGATGCGGCTACTTCAACTTCAGCACCATCCAGCATATTGCGTACCGTTGCGCCGTCACCATGTCATTTAGTCACCACGCATTCAGTGTGGAAAATAGCACCGTGTTTCTTCAATGCAGCCCGTATGGGGAAATCAGTGGTGGTTCTGCTTAAGTCTTTTCCCACATAGGGATCAGGTGTCACAATCGTTA
>JBLIOD010000060.1:0-16389 GCA_047639475.1 Gammaproteobacteria bacterium | reverse complement strand
GAGATTCAAGTGACTTTTTGTCCGACGAAGCGAATGCTTTTGCGAAAATATTGGGATCAGACTTATCATTCATTGTATTGTCCTTGTATTGTGATTGCATTTCAGCAATGGCTGTTTTGAGTATACAAGACCCAATCACGCATTTCTAATTTATCCCCATGTCTAAAGGGGCCCCTGTGATGCTCTTCGCTCAGTTTTGCTGAAAACTACCTGCTGACTTAACAGCGGAAGTCAGAGCAAGCCGGAACCCTAGGGTCATGAAGTCAACAAACGGCGCATTAGCGAAACGGGACGCCGAACGCAACCCAGCATGGCTGTCGAAATTGCCGCAGCGGTTAGAGCCGGTTGCTGCCCCATGGGGCAGGTAACGTAGCCTGAATAAGATGAAGGCCAATCCCAAACCCACTCCAAAATGTTTCCGCGCATATCGTATAAACCCCAAGCATTTGATTACTTTTTTGCTACGGGCTTAGTATCCGATTCATAGGCAGCGATTGCAAAATTATTTACCATTTCATCATTATAACCATACCAGCACATGGCGTTGAGATTGCCATTAAAATCGTTGCCAATTTCCATGTCTGAGTCATCAAAGCCGACCACGTTGGCATAAACCTGCGTGGTACCTGCCCGCGCCATGTTCCCACTGCGCTTCGGTCGGCAGGCGATAGCCTGCACAACCGGCATTTTGCGTTACCGAGGTGAACCTTAAACATTGCCCAGTTCACCTGAAGAAACCACAAAGGTATAACAAACACCTAAGCCGTGTCCATAGTCAGCTGGTTGGCGAAGAACACCGCGCCACAGGAACAAACTGAAAGACAAAAACCCAAATTAATATATCTTTAAGTACCATCTTAAATTCTTTTGAGGCTGTAATAATAGTAAAACATTTCAGTGACAAAGCCAAAACCTACTGCATGTCTATGTATGCTCGTAAGAGGTGAAATAGCTTCTCTTTCACGATGTTTGTTAAGCGTTGCTCCTTACATAGACAGTTGGTTTATACTCGGTACACCACCAACGTCAATAATTTGGGGGTCATTGATGACTGCTTAGGTCACCTACCTGGAAAGGTAGGTGACACCCCATTTGGTTCATCCTCAGAGCACGGCATCAACTAATAAACAAGGCATCTAGTAAAGCAGAATACCTTTTACTACTAGATGCCGATGAAGAACTATCATGTTTGAATCGACTTATACTCCCTACTACTGAATTTGAATATGGCTTCGTTGGGGTTCGTGAGGGCAATGATACCTGCCAACAAGTTCGCCTAATAAATAGCAAATCAACTGCAGCCCTGCGGTTTGTTGGCGCCGTACATGAAAGTCTTTACTTCACTGAGTCATCGAACACCGTAAAGATGCTTGGCTAACGATCGAGCATCACGTTGATGGATATGAGCCTCGATGCCCCTAGCACCATTCATCAGATATAAAGTTGTTAACAAAAGAATTAACGTCACCCACTATCTCATACGATCGAACCGCAGACGCGCAACTAGCTTTAGCGAAAACCCACTTAAAAATAAACTACTCGGCCGCAAGCGACCGAGTTTATAACAGCCCGAGTTGCCGAGCATTCTCTTCTTTTTGATTCATCCCGCTTAGTTGGTTCTGTACATATGCACGAATTACCTCTTCGTTCAGCACGCCATTTATTCACTTTGGTTGCCTTTGTTGCGCATACAAATTGTAGCTAAATGGGGAAAATTGACGAGGCAAGACAATTACTACGCACGCTGAGCATACCAAGCGATGACTCAAAGGCATTATCTCAACAACTTGAAATTGTTGACAGCCTTGTAAAAGTGATTCTGAGAACAAACCCACCAGAAGAAAATCCGTTTGACCACTTCGATGTTATCTTTTGTATCAATCTAGACTGTCAAACCCATAAATGGGATTTCGTTCTAGCACAACCGAAACGGCTAAACATAGCAAATCGTTTGGGTCGTTTTTCGGCCGTTGAAACCCCTGAAAATCACCATATTGGCTGCGCTTTATCACACCGTGAAATCATACAGATTGCACAAGACCGCGCTTACAAAAATGTACTAGTCTTGGAAGATGATGTCCTTTTCAGCGTAGATACCCCTGAAGTCCTGTGATTGAGTGTGGATGAAATAGTGGAGAAAGAGTGGGATATATTATATTTAGGCGGCCTTTGTTGGGACTATCTGCACCCATTTATCGATAATGGTAGATCGACCAGGAAAGTGATTGTGCCCACCTATGGACCCACTTGCACCCATGCGCCTGTTTACAACCAATCTAGCTACGCGCACTTATTGGCCGAATTTCCGAGCACTTATCAGCAAATGGAGAAGCACCTTCAGAAGAATTACTTAGCGATAGACCAATATTTGTCTATTAGCACTCAATTGGAACGGCTGCTGGTCGAATCACGAATTGCCAGCCAACCGCCTCTCTTACGACAGGAAAGCCAAGATTTCCTGTCTATAGTGTTTCTGGCACGTTCTAGCTAAACTTTTGCGAGGCGCGTCAGATGCAAAGGATATTTAGCTTTATATTGTAGAAAACCATAAAAGGTGACCATTGAAATAATTGCGATACCCCCTGCCGTTGCTAAAGCAAATTGATACGCCCCTGTAAGGTCATACAATTTGCCAGCCAGCCAAGGACCCGCTAAGCCAGCAAAACCCCATGCGGTAAAAACTTGTCCGTACACTTTCGGACCCAAGGTTTCTCCAAAGTACTCGGCTATGGCAAAAGGGTAAACCGCTATCAACGCACCGTAGGCCAAACCCACAAAGCTGAGTAAACCAACCGCCCACAAAGGCACATCAACAAACACCAAAGCGCATAGAAAAACAGCGGAAACCAGAGGCAAACCGATTAAAAACCGGTTGGTATTTTTGTTAGAGAGCAAAAAACTAATGACGCCGCCGCCAATAGAGCTGCCGATTCCGATAAACACCGCTCCCCACACACCAAGATTATAGTTGCCTCCCAGCGATTGAATGACACCGGTCGCATGGCCTATAGCCATTAAACCCGCAAACACCGCAGTGCAGTATGAACACCACAACATCGCTACTACTTTGAAAGAAACGATAGAATCATTTACTGGGGTTTTACCGGATTTAGTGGAAATAGGGGTATATTGAATCTGGCTTCGTTTTAGTAAAACACTGGCTATTATTCCGACCATCAGCACAGATAAACCTAAGCTTTTCAGCGCCAACGAAGCGGAGAAATTGTCGACTAAATAACCTAAGCCAAATGAAAACACTACAGAGCCTACTGCGTAGGTTGCTGTCACCAATGCCATACCGAATGCCTTTTTGCCGCGGGGCAGTGCGCGGCCTACCAGCTGTAAACTGTAACCATAAGCGATGCCATTAGTGGCGCCAAATATCACACTGTAGGAAATAACTAACTCTAGCCAGCTAGTCGCGTTAGCCGACCAGAACAAGCCCAGTGCCGCGCATATAGCTGATATTAATATCATTAAATTCGGTTGTACCACTGCGTAGATTCGATAACCAAACAACACCATAATGGTCAACGCAATGAGAGAAAACGAATAGATTAAACTTAACTTGGCTCTAGCCAGCACCAAGCTTTCTTCTAATGGGGGTAAAAATACCGAGAAAGCGTGAATCGAACCAAAAGCAAAGGTCACCAACATGCAAGCAATGAGCACTTGTTTTTGGGCGGAGTTCATATTGTCTTAAACTGTCCTTACTTGGGTTTTGACTTATAAACCAGTGAGCAATGCTACACAGTAGATACAGTAATTTGTTAGGCTGCTGCTTGGGTAGCGAACAATGAAGATTCAATACCTGTTAACCAATCGTTATGCAGGGCTTGCTCTTCGGCAATAACTTTCTGGCACCAGGTATCACTGTTATCCACAAATAAAGCTGATATAGATTCTTCCATTTCGGCCAGATGCTGTTCTTCTTCAGCAATGATACCGCGTACGGAAACAGGGCTGTTTGTTGACTTTAGGTGGCCTTCGTATACGCCATAAACCTCGTCAGCACGCACCTCAATAGCATAAGTGACTAACACATAGGCATGTTGACGTAGATGGCGGCCTTGCAATCCCAACTCCTCGGTTAACAACCGAGAGATTCGGGTATCTAATAGATTCAGGTATTGATAGCTACTTCTGGCGTTCACTAAATATTCCGGCGCAAAACTGGGGCAGGCACCAGGTTGTAGCTTTTTAATTTGCCGCTTTAAGTAATACGCATGACGGGTTTCTTCCGCGGCATGCTTTAGCATTGACTCGTTTACTGCCAATGGGTGTTCACTTTTTACAATTTTTTGTGCGCCTACATTCTCCATTAAAGAAAGCGTGTTGATCCAGCGGCAATGCAGCGCGTCGTCACTTACAAAGGTTTCAATAATACGGCTGAGGCGTGTTGAGTCTATGGACATGAGAATAGTGGCTGAATTTAATACAAAGAGTTAATGGTTTGAATGATGCTGTCACAGAGCTTTGTCTGCTGTTGCACGGTCAGAATATACGGTGGCATTACATAAATCAAGCGCCCAAATGGCCTTACCCACACGCCCTGCTCTACTAATGACGCTTGTACTTTCGCGACATCAACCACTTGTTTCATCTCGACTACCCCGATTGCGCCTAATACACGTACATCGGCTACCGCGGGATGGCCTTCAATTGCCTTTAACCCTTGCAAGGATTGTTCGATTGTATTGATTGTAGTTTGCCATCCATCTGGATAAGGTGAATCGCTGCCACTGCTCATCAATAAATCGATGCTGGCGCAGGCCACTGCACAGGCTAAGGGGTTCGCCATAAACGTGGGGCCATGCATTAACACCGGCACAGTGCCGCTGGATATGCCCTCAGAGACCTTGGTGCTGGCCAAAGTAGCCGCAAGCGTCATCATGCCACCTGTTAGGGCTTTGCCGACGGCCATGATATCGGGGCATACATCAGCATGTGTCATGGCAAATAGTTCACCAGTACGGCCAAAGCCGGTAGCGATTTCGTCGAATATCAGCAATACCGAAAACTCATCGCACAGCGCTCTTAGTTGAGTGAGATAAGTGGGGTGATAGAAACGCATACTTACCGCGCCTTGCACGATGGGTTCTAAGATAACTGCGGCTATTTCACTGTGCTGCTGTTCCAAAGCCGCGCGCAGCGGTGCAATGTCTTGATTATGCCAATCTTCATCAAACCTAATTTCAGGGCGATCAACGTATATCTGCTGGCTCAGCACCCCGCGAAATAAATCATGCTTGCCATTCTCTGGATCACCTACTGACATACAGGTAAAAGGGTCGCCATGGTAGCCGCCCCTAACGGTGAGCATTCGTTGTTTTGTTGTCTGCCCTAGTGATTGCCAATATTGCAAAGCCATTTTTATCGCAACTTCTATTGCGATTGAGCCTGAGTCGGCTAAAAAGACGTGCTGCAGCGGCGCGGGTGTCATGTCAATCAGCCGTTTACCTAGCTCCGATGCCATTGGATGGGCGATACCGCCAAACATCACGTGTGACATCTGCGCCATTTGCTCACTGATGGCGGCGGTTAACTTTGGGTGGTTATAACCGTGCGCGGCGCACCACCAAGACGACATGCCGTCTAACAACTGCCTGCCGTCTGCTAACTCAAGATAAGCGCCCTTCGCGGCCACAACTGGGTAACACGGTAATGGTTGATGCATTGACGTGTAGGGGTGCCACAAGTGCTCTCGATCAAAGTCGAGCCATTGCTGGGTGCTTGAGAAGTTTTTTTGCATGTGCTTGAATGAAAGTCGCATCTAGCTTATCGGCAAATGGAATATCTGCCAATATGGGCGTAGCGCCTTGTTTTAAGATAATATCTCGGCTTTGGTGATTTGGCTCACCGTTAAAAATAACCCCCATCACCTCCACGCCCTGTGCTCGCAGTAAATGCAGTGATAACAACGTGTGGTTGATGCTGCCCAAATAGTAATTTGCGACTAATATAACCGGACAATTCAAATACTGCACCAAGTCCATTGTAGAGAGTTGTTCAGACAAAGGCACCATAAGACCACCTGCTAGTTCGATCACCAAGTGGCCTCTTGATGACAATGGAGCCGTCAGTTTGTTTAGGGTGATTTCAACGTCGTCGATTGCGGCTGCAGCATGTGGCGATATCGGTTCTGATAAACGATAGACCTCTGGGTGCACCACAGTGCTTCCGGCACTTAGGAGGCGCTCAACAACATGACTGTCGGTATTGTCTAACGCTCCCGCTTGCACCGGCTTCCAATAGTCGCTTTGTAATGCTTCACATACGATTGCTGATACCACGGTCTTGCCCACATCGGTACCAATACCGGCCATAATCAGGTTCATACTATGCCTACTTGCTTGGCCAACTCATTGGCTAACAAATCCATGTTAGCGTGGCTATTATGACTATGTATACAAATGCGTAAACGCTCACTGCCTTCAGCCACCGTTGGGCTGACTATCGCTTTAACCGCTAAACCGGCTTCGCGCAAACTCAGTGCAACTGCTTTTGTTCGCTTAGCATTTCTCAACACCAAGGCTTGTATAGGTGTATCGCTAGCTAACCAATGTGCATTATCAAGGGCCAGTGACTTCACTTTTTGAGCAAAATACGTTAAGTTTTCGGCCAAGCGCGACCGCTGATCGTCAGCTGCCTGCATGTTTACGTAAGCCAGCGTCAACATAGCGACATGATGCTCAGAAGGCGCTGTGGTATAGATAAAAGGCCGACAGTAATTGACCAAATAATCACGTAACGCAGTAGAACCAGCAATCACCGCACCATGATGGCCCATCGCTTTGCCATAGGTATATACAGCGGCAAACACGTCTTGCTGCAAACCTAACTCGGCGATTAAACCCTCACCTTGCCTACCGTACAGTCCAATAGAATGGGCCTCGTCTACCACCAAAGCCGCATTCAGTCGTTTACACAGAGAAGCTAGTTTTTCTAGTGGCGCGATATCACCATCCATCGAATACACCGCTTCAACTACGACGAATGCTTGTTGTGATTGGGCTGTTTTATTGGCGTTAAAAATAATTAATTGTGCTTCTAGGTCACACAGATCGTTATGCTTAAAACGAATTCGTTTGGCGAAGCTTAATCGCGCCCCGTCAATCAGACTGGCGTGAGCCAAGGAATCTAATAGCATTAGATCACCTTTCTTGCCTAGACAAGCAAGCAATCCCGAGTTCGCCGCGTAACCAGCGCTAAACAGCAGACCTTGCTCAAAACCGTGAAATCGAGCAATGCTTTGCTCAAAGGAGAGTACTTTTTCACTGTTGCCGCTAACCAACCTAGAACCCGTAGAGCCAAGAGTCAAATGCTCATCAAGACTTAACGATAAAGGTTGCTGAGCAAGGCCCAAGTAATCATTAGAGCAGAAATCTATCCCATCGACCAATTCAAGACTGCGCAGCTGATCGCTTTGTTGTCTCGCTGTCAGTTCGGCGCCTATTCGCTGCTCAATTGAGCTAGAAGCGACCGTGGTCATATCTATGTGGGGTGATTTGGATTGCTTCCCTAGTTTGACCCTAGTTCGACCCAAGGGCAACGGGGATCTCGGTAACTTGTCGTGTTGACGCAGGTAACACAGTATCGGGCTTCTTAGGAAACAAACCTAGTAACTCGAACAATTCGGTATCGTCTTTGAAGTCTGGATTTGGTGTGGTAAGTAGCATGTCACCCGCAAATATTGAATTCGCACCAGCCATAAAACAAAATGCCTGTTCCACTGTGCTCATCTCATTTCTGCCCGCGGATAAACGAACCACCGTTTTCGGCATAAGTATGCGAGTGGTTGCAATCATTCTCAGCATTTCCCATACATTGACCTTGGGTTGGTCACCCAACGGCGTGCCTTCAATCGGCACTAAGGCATTGATAGGAACTGACTCCGGGAGAACTGGCAAGTTGGCCAAGGTAACTAACATGCTAATGCGGTCGTCTTCAGACTCACCCAAACCAATGATGCCGCCCGAGCAAACGGTAATGCCTGCTTTACGCACATGGCCGATAGTTTCTAATCGGTCATCGTAAGTACGCGTCGTGATCACTTTATCGTAATACTCACGGCTGGTATCTAAATTATGGTTATAGGCATACAAACCTGCCTCAGCCAGCTTTTCCGCTTGCTCTGCGGTTAGCATGCCCAAGGTGGCACAGACTTCCAAACCTAAATCATTAACGTGGGTGACCATATCTAAGACTCTATCAAAGTCTTTGTTGTCTTTGACACTACGCCAAGCCGCACCCATACATAAGCGAGAAGCCCCGGCATTTTTTGCGGCATGGGCTTTATCCATCACTTCGTTTAGCGGCATCAATTTTTCGATATTGATGTCTGTTTTAAAACGCGCCGACTGTGAGCAGTACGAACAGTCTTCAGGGCAAGCGCCGGTTTTGATGGACACCAAGCTACTCACTTGGACTTCATTGGCAGTATTGTTCTCGCGGTGAACTGATGCCGCTTGAAACACGAGATCAAGCAAGGGTTGATGGTAAACAGCGCTAATGGCCTGGTGAGAGATAAGCTTTTTCATGTTTTAACTGAGCGCGTGCAACGCGCAGGGTTTATAGTTTAGTCAATCTCGTTATTTTAACGGATAACGCTCCAGAATTAACAAAGAAGTTAAGCAATCTGGCCGAGTTTATTTTCTTGGGCGCCTAGTCAACAGTTTTCCAGGCACCTTTAGCTACGTAAACGAGTGCTGCGTTCACGTTGGATGGAAATATAGGTGTAACCAATCACAGCCACTAACACCACCGCACTGCCAATCAACCCGAGCTGACTCGGCACTTCACCCACGCCTAACCAAACCCAAACTGGGTTCAACAAGGTTTCCGTCATTGCGAATAAAGCCACTTCAGCGGCAGGGATGTATTGGGTGCCCCAGGTAACCATAATAAATCCTAGACCAAATTGCACACTGCCTAGCAACAAACAGATAGTGAGGTCTCGTTGCGATATGTCATATCCAGAAAGCATGGTCCAGGCAATGCCCGCTGTGACCAATCCAGACAAACAGGTGGCAGGCAGCATGTCCGTTCCTTGATTATTCCTTAATATAAGCAAATAAGCCACAAACATGAACACCAGTATGAGCGCTAAAAAGTTACCCAACATGCCGCCTGACACAAAACCATCAGCCAACATGATGCCAATTCCAAATATTGCAAATAACATCGCTACCAAACTGGCTTTACTGACTTTTTCTTTAAGGAATAACCAACCTGCTAAAGCGGCAATGAGCGGGGTCGCGCCTAAAATAAACACCACATTAGCAACGGTGGTATTGAGCATGGCCATAATGTAAAACACCGAGCCCGCTCCCAGCACCACACCGGCGAGCAGCCCTTCTCTGCCTATCGCTTTGAATCGACTGAGCGTCTCGCCTCGGTATTGAGATACTAAAACGACTAAGATAGTAATAAAGTAGACGATCGAGCGATAAAAAAGGATTTGCCATCCGTCTGCACTTTCTACGTGCCGCAGTAGAATGCCTGACAGGCTTAAAAACGAGCCGCCGAGTAGCACCAGTGCGACGCCAACGTAATATTTATTATTTGCCATATCAGGAATAAAAGACCATAAAACTTAATTAATTTTCTGACCGAACATAATGATCAACATACCTAACAAACAAAAAGTAACGCCCACCCCATCGATCAGCGTGGGTTTTACCGAATCAACTAGCCACAGCCAGGCTATTGCCACGCTCACGTAAACACCGCCATAAGCCGCGTACACTCTGCCCGAGCTTTGTGGGTGCAAGCTTAATAGCCAAACAAAGAGCATTAGAAAAATAGCGGCTGGAATTAACCACAACACGCTTTTATCCTTCCTAATAACCAACAGTGGAAGGTAGCAGCCAAGTATTTCGCAAACCGCCGTTGCGCTAAATAAAGCGAGCGTTTTTAGCATGAATTAATCCAAGGGCGGAACGTGCAGATGGCCGTCTTTACAGATAACCCCGCCCCGATTGCCGACCTCAGTTGAGCCAAAGCGCTGTGCAAACACCGGTGGCAGTTCACGCGCCTTCGGCACACTTAACCATAAGCGAAGCAAGTGTCTTCTATCTTGCGGCTGCGGCCAATCTTCAAATCTGGTGCGATCATGCAACAAATTGTGATTATGTACAAACTGCATATCACCACTTTGTAAACGCATAGAAAAGTGATTTGCGGGATCGTTGGCTATTTGGTCGAATAAATCTAAAGCCTCCACATGTTTGGGAGTGAGCCTGGGTGCCTCTGCAAAACGCTGAGCTGATTCAATATACTGACGTTGGTAGATCGCCGTTAATTTGCCCTTCAACCAAGAGAAAACAGGTATAGAAAAGAAGGGCTGACTACCCTCTTCAATTTCACCGCGTTTATCAGTCGCAATAGCATCAAATAAATAGTCGACTAAATCTGGTTGTGTTTTTTGTATCTCGTTGTATATGGTTTCGCTACTCACCAGCAAAGATTCGCCACCACTTTTAGCCGGCTTGATACAGATCAAGCCCACCACATCAGCGCTATCGGTGTGAAATGTCTGCCTTGATGACGTTTGATAAATGCGCACATTGGGGTCCAACGCGTCTTTGTTCGCGTCGCGAACATGTCCTAGTAAATGGCCAGCGGCGTTTTGCGAGCGTGCATTGCCAATATGGGCGCCTACCCCCATAAATATGACGGCTAATTCCTGCTTGGTAAGCCCTTCGACAGACAAACCTGATATGAGCCCAAAACCTCGACCTTCAATTAACTCTAATCGAAAAGCGTTCAGCTTGTCATTTAAGCTATTGAGCGAAAAGTTAACACTTGAGATGTTTTCTAAGGCTTCTTCTGAAGCGATAAAAGACCGCGCCACGGCGAGCAACAACGCGCTTTCCTCAGATGATAACTCCCAACGCCACTGCTCGGGCTTGGCTACCATATCAGGGCCATACCAAGCTGCTGAGGATTGTATGTTGTTAGGCCTAATCATCGCTGTTATCGCCCCTCAAAGCCGGTTAATACGTTAACAGTGTTAATGCCTATTTCTTCAACCGCATAGCCCCCTTCCATCACAAACAAAGTGGGCAACCGTAATTGCGCAATAATTTCGCCATAGCGTTTAAAGTCATCGCTGGTTAACTTAAAAAATGAAATGGGGTCATGCTCGTACGTATCTACGCCGAGAGAGATAACCAGGGCATCAGGCGCGAAAGCGGTGACCTTTTTACAGGCGTCTTCTAACGCTTCTGCCCAGGTTAAATAGGGCGTGCCTGGTGCCAAAGGGTAGTTGTGATTAAAACCTTCACCCGCGCCAGTGCCCTTTTCGTCAGCGTAACCCAGAAAATGGGGAAAGGCATGCTTTGGATCACCATGTAAAGATGTAAACAATACATCTGGGCGGTCATAAAAAATAGACTGGGTGCCATTACCGTGATGAAAATCAACATCAATAATAGCTACTCTACTGGCGCCTTGATCTAAAAAGGCCTGAGCGCTAACGGCCGCGTTATTGATAAAACAATATCCACCGTATAAGTCACTCGCAGCATGATGCCCCGGTGGTCGGCATAATGCGAAGGCGGTATTTTTACCCGCAGCAATTTCGGCTTGCGCGCTTAAGGCGACTTGTGCACTCGTATGAGCTGCTTCCCACGTGCCCTCGCTGATTGAAGTTTCAATCGCCATCGCGTAATAACCCATCTTACCTTCAATATGTTCAGGCTTTCTGAACTGCATACCCTTAGCTGGGAATACCGTGGGTATCGCTTCGCCTTTATACCCTTCTGCTTGCCACTCTTCCCAAACTGTCTGCAAGAATTCGATGAACTGTTTGTCATGCACACGGTATATTTCATCCAAACCGTGGGCGCTGGGCGCCTTTACCTCACCTAGCTTCTCAGCGTTGATTTGACTCAACACATATTCCATTCGCTCTGGACATTCGAAGGGTTTAACCAATTCGCCTCCATACAGTTCGGTTTTAGGGCTTCGAAGTTGATGGTCGGGGCTATAGATTGTAAGCATATTAATATGGCGATAATTAAATAACGGTTAGCGGGCGTCTCCTAGGCGTCTTTTAATATAGTTTCTCCTTTTACCAACCGGCAATTTTCAGGCTAGTTGCACATTTTTCTAGGTAGCCAATGATACTTCTTTTTGTGGATTTAGCGCAACCGCACCGCAAGGCCGCCAGTTTCTAGTGCTGCCCCGACCAACGGTTGGGTTTCTTCGCTTTAGCTGCCTGATAAACAGTCTCTCTGTTTGCTAGCAAAGCACCATCCTCTCCTCGATAGCGCTGGCCGGGAGTAACATAGCGAATTGCGCTGTGCCGATGCGCTTCGTTATACCACTGCATAAACCTCCCCACCCATTGTCTAGCAGCTTCTATGCTTTCGAAGCCTTGTGATGGCCACGCAGGGCAGTACTTAAACGTGCGGAACATCGATTCAATATAAGCATTGTCGTTGCTAACTCGTGGCCGTGAATACGAAGGCTTGATGCCTCTGGCACATTACCGCCTAACTCATAGCGGCAAAACTTACGAAACAATAAATCTCGGTATAAACATTTGGCTAGCCCAATATCTGACATTGGATACCATATACCCAGTAGCAAACTGCAGAACAAGCTTAGCAGCGGATAAGTGGGCCGACCTGTAGTAGATGCGTATATTGACTCATAGGTAAGCAGTTTAAAAATGATTTACCTTGTTACCGACCGCTGGGTGTTTTTAGTATTTGAAAGTGCTTAAAATAATGCAAAAGCTAGTCGATACGAGCAGCCTATTTTTCTAACCCCCTGCTATAGCGGTATTCATCGTAAGTGCCGTCGAACGCAATCATCTTTTTGTCTTTTATCTCCAAAATATGATCCGCTAATGTTGCAACAAACTCCCGGTCATGGCTGACAAAAATCAAGGTGCCTTCATATGATTTCAAGGCATTGTTTAATGCGCCGATGGCCTCAATGTCCATGTGATTAGTCGGCTCATCCATGATCAACACATTGGAGTTTTGCAGCATTAATTTACCAAATAGCAGGCGATTTTTCTCACCACCTGAGCAAACCTTGGCTTTCTTGTTAAAGTCGTCTTCGGTAAACAATAAGTTTCCCAGTAAGCCGCGAACTTTCAAATCATCTTGCCCGGGCGGGCACCACTGCATCATCCAATCAAATAAGCTTAAATTGGTATTAAAATCGGTGGTGTTGTCTTGCGGACAATAGCCAATCGTGGCATTCTCAGACCATTTGTAGCTTCCGTCGTTTGGTGTGAGTTGGCCCATTAAACAACGCAGAAAGGTGGTTTTTCCTGTGCCATTGTCGCCTAGTACCGCCAATCGTGATCCTGCATCAAGGATCATGTCATCGCTGGTAAACAGTGTCTCGCCATTAAAACCATGCGACAATTTTTCTAATATCACAGCATTACGGTGTAGCTTTTTATGCTGATTAAACTTTAGTTTTGGCGTCTTTCTACTCGAAGACTTCACTGTATCCAATTTGATCTTATCGAGCTTTTTAGCCCGCGAACTGGCTTGCTTCGCTTTAGAAGCATTGGCACCAAAACGGTTAACAAAGTCTTGTAATTCGTCTATTTCAGCACTCTTTCTGGTATTGCCCGCTAATAGTTGTTCCCGTATCAAGCCGGACGCCGCAAGAAAGTATTCGTAGTTACCCGGGAAGATACGCAGTTCACCATAGTCGATATCGGCCATGTGCGTGCAGACGGTGTTTAAGAAGTGTCTATCGTGAGAGATAATCACCATGGTGCACGTACGCTTATTGAGTTCAGTCGTTAACCAGCCAATGGTATCGATATCCAAGTTATTGGTAGGCTCGTCAAGCAGCAATATGTCAGGTTTTGCGAACAGAGCTTGAGCGAGCAATACCCTTAGTTTTCGCCCAGGGGCCACTTCACTCATGAGGCCAAAGTGCAAATCTATTTCAATCCCGGCATTAAGTAGAATATCACCCGCACGGCTTTCTGCTGTGTAGCCGTCCATTTCCGCAAACTGCCCTTCTAAGTCGCCCACCTTCATGCCATCAGCATCAGACATTTCAGGCAAAGCGTAAATGCGTTCACGTTCACATTTTACTGCCCAAAGCTCTCTGTCACCCATGATCACCGCATCAATCACACTGTACTGCTCAAAAGCGAACTGATCTTGACTCAAGATGCCGAGCTTGTCACCAGCAGTGACCGACACGTTCCCTGAGGTTGGCTCTTGTTCGCCGCTCATGATTTTCATCAGTGTCGACTTACCGCAGCCGTTTGCACCAATTAAGCCGTAACGATTGCCGTTATCAAACTTAGCCGAAATATTTTCAAATAGAGGCTCCGAGCCAAATTGGGTGGTGATGTTTGCTAAGGAAATCAACGCAGTGTCCAAGAGGATTAAAAATAAGGGCGCGGAGTCTACAACCTAACGGCATTTGAGTATACCGACGAGTGTGTAGAAACAATAATTAACGCCGAAATTCAGTCTGCCTACGGTGCACGATCATTATTTAATACTTAGCCTATTGCTATTATTTGACTGTCGCAAATAGTTCGCCCAATCGCGTTACACTTGACGGCGCCATTGCTTTGTCAAATTCAATGCTATTCTTCGGAAATAGTGCAACGATGGTGCTGCCCAATTTAAATCGACCCATCTCAGCGCCCTTCTCCAAAACGATGGATTGGTCGTGGTAATCCCAATATTGAATTGCTTTGTTCTTTTGCGGCTTTAACGTGCCCGCCCAAACCGTTTCAATACTGCCAACGATGGTTGCACCTACTAACACCATTGCCATCTGACCGATTGCCGTTGAGAAAATGGCCACTGCGCGCTCATTACGCGCAAACAAATTTGGTACATTCTCTGCGGTAAGCGGATTAACCGAGAATAGATCACCAGGGATAAAAATCATTTTCTCTAGTTTGCCAGTGAGTGGCATATGGATACGATGGTAATCTTTAGGGGCTAAATAGACCGTGGAGAAGATGCCTTCTTCAAAAGGGGTTGCTACGTCCTCTCGCCCGCCTAGTAACTCGCGTAAACCAAAATCATGGCCTTTCGCTTGAAAAATACGGCCCTGCTTTATATCGCCTTGCTGGCTTATACAGCCATCAACCGGCGTGGCCAAGTTTGCATCACCCTCAACTATCGGGCGTAACCCCGCTTTTAATTCTCGGGTAAAGAAGTCATTGAAGGTATCGAAATAAGCGGGATCGGAATACTTTGCCTCACTCATATCAATCTTAAATTGCTTAATGAATTTGGTGATTAAGAACGTCGTGAATTTACCCATCTTGGTCTC
This sequence comes from Gammaproteobacteria bacterium, assembly GCA_047639475.1. Taxonomy (GTDB): domain Bacteria; phylum Pseudomonadota; class Gammaproteobacteria; order Arenicellales; family Poriferihabitantaceae; genus JAAELZ01. The sequence continues at coordinate 1,104 of JBLIOD010000060.1, read as the reverse complement.
AGCCAATTTACCTGCCAGCCTGGTTAAAAGGTGTTTCGGGAGGATGTATTGGCCAATTATTTTTAGTTGGTCTGTCATATTAAATTTTTACTAACGAGTTTGGGGAACGCCAGCTTATGAAAAGTGATTTACCACTATCGATAGGCCTACAGCTTGATGCTGGGCATTTTAATATAAAGCGAAAAATACAATGGTGATAATATTGAATTCGGTGCATTGCCTGAACATCTAAGCCTTTTACACGCCAAACAAGTTTAAGTTTGTTCCCTGATCCCAGATAGAGATTGATAAAAAGCTAAAAGCCTTGGCTGTATAAAGGTTTGAGACAAATCACTCCATCACCCAATGGGTGCAACAACTCAAGGCTCACGATCATTTTATCTTACAAACTCGACACAACGAACGATTGACTCACCTCTCGTGCAGGATTATTGGCTATTGCTCAGTTAATGAAGTCCCTGAAGCTTACTGAGCGTGTTGATGAGCACTTCCCATCGCCCAACAGGCCCAACAGTAAGCGTGGGTATAAGCCTTCTGAGTTCATCAAGACGCTTATTTTAATGCAGCATGAAGGCGGCTTTCATCTGGACGATGTTCGCCACATTCATGATGATGAGGCGCTGCGTACCGTGTTGGATATTAATCAACTGCCGAAGGCGACTACAACAGGACGGAATGATGAATGATGAAGAGTACGCAGGATTTGGGATTCGGACAGGTGCAGCAATCATAGATACTATTTTAATGAGACCCCAGCATAACTCACAACTTTGAGTCAATATTTTCGGAAAAGTCATTTTTTGAATAAAAATAGCTCAATATCGTGTTATTAATTATGATTTAGGCCCATTTATGTTGATTTCAGCGCCAATTGGCTAATTGAGGACGCAACTATCCTGCATTGTGCCAATCTGGCAAGCCATATATACTTAGGAATTTAGCTCCCTTACGTCTATTAGCGGCCATCGCCGCTATCCCGTAAACTGTCTTATTCTTGGCTAGACCCATGAACCTAGTCTGGGCTAAACCATAATGCTGTTTATAGGTTGCAAAGGGACGTTCACCTCCTGCTCGTGTTACCGCAATAACTGCATTGCGGGTACG
>JBLIOD010000059.1:0-16425 GCA_047639475.1 Gammaproteobacteria bacterium | reverse complement strand
TGCCTTAGCTGGTGCCTTAGCTGGTGCCTTAGCTGGTGCCGCTTTAGCGGGGGCCGCTGCAACTAAGCTGGTTTCACTAGCTACCATGGAATCCGTCGCGACGCTCTCAGTTGAAGCACTGGCAGCGCTTGAGGTAGTCGAACCCGTTTCTTCTTCCTTGGTACACGGGCCACAAATGACGCCCCGTAAAAACCAGCCTAACATCACGCCAAATAGAAGCGCTAATAAGATCCAAACAATCATCTGACCAAATAAATAACCCATAATAATACCCTTACTGTTTTATATCGAATTGAATACGGCGATTTTGTGCACGACCTGCATCAGTGGCATCATCCGCAATTGTCTTGGTTCCACCATAGCCATTGGCATTGAGTAAATCAAACGGTGCCCCTTTAGTCAGTAAATAGTCCCGCACTGCATTTGCGCGACGACCACTCAAATCCATATTAAAACCTGCGTCACCGATTGTATCGGTATGTCCGGCCACTTCAATTGTTGAACCCATCTCACGCAATGCCTCTTGGCAATCAGCGACCAAACCTGCAACGCGATCCAACAATGAGTAGCTTGTAACACCAATACTATCACTGCCAGTAGCAAAGCTTATGGTCTCACCTTCCATTACTGCGTTCAGTTGCGACTGGCACTTGGCTATGAAAGCAGCGCGCTCTGCCGCTTGCTCTGCTGCCAATCGTGCCACTTCTGCTTTAATCTCTTCTTCCGCCAATCTTAGTGATTCGGTTGTTGCGGCGGCTTCGGCCCGTTTTATTTCAGCGACTACTCTAGCTGCTGCTTCTGCTTGCGCTTTTTCCATAGCCAATCTTTCTGCCTCATATACCGCAACTTGTTCCATCGCGATTTCCTCAGCTGCAGCCTTTGCTTTGGCATTGGCTTCAGCGGTGACTGTTACCGCCAATTCTTCAGCAGAAATAACATTGGGTTGAACTATAATAGATTCTGAAACGCCGAGATCAAACACGTCTTGCGCTGCACCAATTAACCTATTTTTTACCTCCTCACTGTCAACCAGCCCTTCAAGGATGACTCCCTCATCTGACATTTCAACTTTTGACTCACGCAATGAGGCCAAGTCAGGCATCATGACATTTACACCTTCTAACCACCCAGGTGACTTAACCGCGATATCTACGTTCAGTCCATTCACTACATGCTCAGCGCCATACGCTCTGGATGCCGCCGTCACACTAGCATCTATAAGATTTTGCGTTGGTAAAGCGCCGGTTAAATAGATTTTGTCGTTTCGATGATTCAAACCGAAGGTCGCTGACCCTAATTCGAGCTCAGTCGTTAAATCTTCTACTTCGTCCACTCCATAGACATTTTCGGCAATATCAATAGCACTTAACCGTGCCTCTAGGGAAGGCGCCGCACCGCCCAGTGCCACGTTACGCCCTCTACGGTCTAAGTCAACTGTTGCCCAATCATGTCCCTGACTAGAGAGTTCTGCCTTGGTTCGAGTTTGAATATCATTTTCAATCGGAATCCTTTTGGTAAACCACATCAACATCGTGATAACCAGTAAGCCCAGCAATGCCCATGACCACCACTTTGCACGCGATATTCCGGCGCCCAAACCGCACAGCCCTGTTGCCATAATAATTACCTGTTCATCTTAATTATATTTAATTATTTGGCCTTCGCTGAAACAGCCGTTTACCCTAATCATTATACCTTTAATCATTCATTAAAATCAAACCTATAGAGATTACTTCTTCCAATGAGAACAATTGATTGAAGGCAGTGTTTTCGGTGTAAGCATTTAGGTATACTAAAAATATCAACCGTCAAACTTTATAATCTCGCTGTTCGAATGCTACAACAAAACACCCAACTCGCCGATCTACAGAAATACTTTCAAGGTGTGGCAAGTCGCGCTCGCGACGCAAGCCTTACCCTAAACAATAGTTCCACGCAATCCAAAAATCACGCCTTGGAACTCATTGCGGAGCAGCTGCTATCAAACCAAGAGAAACTGATAACAGAGAACACGAAAGACCTCGAGGCAGGCGCTGCCAAAGGCCTCAGTTCGGCGCTGTTAGACAGACTTGAGTTAAACAAACAGGGTGTCCAGGCAATGGCCACTGGCTTACAGCAAATCGCCAGTTTAGCGGACCCTGTCGGCCAAATATCTGATATGACTTATCGCCCTAGTGGCATTCAAGTCGGCAAAATGCGTGTTCCTCTAGGCGTTATTGGGATCATTTACGAATCACGCCCCAATGTGACGGCGGATGCCGCGGCGTTATGTTTAAAATCGGGCAATGCCACCGTGTTACGTGGCGGCTCCGAGGCCATCCATTCTAATCTTGCCATCGCAGACTGCATTGCCTTTGGACTTGATAAAGCGGGGTTATCGCGCGACTGCGTGCAAGTGCTAGAAAAGACTGATCGCTCTCTAGTCGACAGTATGATCACGGCTGATCGTTATATAGATGTCATTATCCCTCGCGGCGGTAAAGCGCTAATCGAACGTATTAGTCACAACGCCACCGTTCCGGTCATCAAACATTTAGATGGGATTTGTCACGTTTATATCGATGACGAAGCCGATGTCGATAAGGCCGTGCGTGTCGCGTATAATGCCAAAGCTCGGCGCTATGGTATTTGCGGGGCCATGGAAACCTTGCTGGTAAACGCTTCCATTGCGGAAAATGTATTGCCCAATCTTGAGAAACTCTACACCGACAAAGGCATTGAACTACGAGGCTGTAGTCAAACTCAAAGCATCCTAACTCAAGTCAAGCCTGCCACCGAGGAAGATTGGCAAACCGAATATTTGGACGCGATATTGTCGATTAAAATCGTTAACGACATCGATGAAGCAATGGCACATATCGCGCAATATGGCTCTGGGCATACTGATTCCATCATCACGGAAAACATAACAAAAGCAAATCGTTTCCTGCGTGAAGTTGATTCAAGCTCGGTGATGGTGAATGCCTCCACCCAATTTGCTGACGGTTTTGAGTACGGTTTGGGCGCTGAAATTGGCATTAGTACCAACAAACTACACGTTCGAGGGCCCGTTGGCTTAGATGGTTTAACTTGTCAAAAGTATATCGTGATCGGCGAAGGTCATGCGCGGGCGTAAGCGCACTAAAATCGATAATTCGTGAATTTTTTTCGACAGCGACGAAACATCAAAGCAATAAAAGGCAACCCGTATCAGGCTTGCCTATCCGAACTAATATCGACACCCGCTGTTTGTAGTAATACGCCGAAACTGGGTTGCGCTTCGACCAAGGTTTTTAGATCTTGCCAATAGTCACAATCCTGCAAAGTGGGTAAAATTGTTAACTCCATTGCCAGTTCAGCTGCATTCGCCATCAACTGTTGGTAGACAGAATTATTCCCCCATTCGATGTTAGCAAACAGCACTTCCGGTGCGGCACTAAGGCCCAGCAAGTAAAAACCGCCGTCAGTCGTCGGCCCAACAACACCCTTTCCTTGTTCCATACTTTGGTAGGCCTCAGTCAAAATTTCTTTCGTGATACCGGGTATATCCGCGCCGACAACGGCCACTGCTGGCGCGCTCTTTAAACCCAGTTTTATGGCGTTGAGCATACGCTCTCCTAAGTCGCTTCCTGTTTGTTGAATATGAGATAGCGAATACTTATTCTGCAGATGGACAAAGGCTGGGTGTGAAGCATCCGGTGTGACCGCCAGAACCGCAGGCCCCGGCCAGTCGACCGCTAGCTTTTGAGTAATGATATTCAAAAGCACCTTGGCTACCGCTGCAGCTTTTTCATTATTTAACGGTGGATATAAGCGACTTTTCACTTTGCCTGGCTCTGGCGCTTTAGCAAATAAGTAAATGGGTAACTCAGCGCGAATAGCTTGATACGACTTTGCCAGCTCCGAAGGCGGCGCCCCCAGGAAGTAGCGAAAGCGTAACCACCACATGGAAGCCATGGTTTTAAATATGCCTTGTTGTTGCCAGCGCCGAGCTGAAGTTTGTACCTTCATCGGTACGGCACATATAGGTCCGATACGTTTAAGCTTTTTTGACATCGCCACATCTTCCATAAGCGGTATTTCATCAAATCCTTCGACAATGTCATACGCTTCACGCGTCATAAACAACGCCTGATCACCTGTGGCGACATGGGTTATGGCCGAACGCTTATTCATCGCCCATTCGATCAATCGAAACTGCCAACGTTCATCGGTGAGTTTGGCTTCGAAACGACCCCAATAATACCCCGCTTCTAAAGCGCTTATGACGGTTATCGCCGCGTCCTCATGCAAAAGACTGTCAGCATGCAAAAACAATAACACTGGCGTAGTAGCCCGAGCAGCGCCTAAGTTCATTTGGACGCCGCGGCCTTTTTGCTCTGTACTGATAATAGTCAGCCCAGCAACACCGTCTAAAACCGTTAAGTTCTGTTGACTATTATTTTGATCACTTGCATCAACCAAAATTACTTGTGCGACTGCCGCCATAATAGGCAACGCTTTTAAGCTCTCTAAGCACTGCGCTGACTCATTGTAAGTCGGCACAATGACAGTCACTAAGGCTTGATTTGTTGCCACTTTCATTTCGCTTTTCGCCAGACTATCAAACGGTTGTTTGCCGGCATTGCCGTATCGCGAACCAGCTTTAAGCTGCTTTGCTCGGCCAACGCACTCACCGCTTCAAACTCGCGTATTGCGCTGTCTTTATTTTGTGCGGCTAACCATTGGTCAAATTTTTTATTGCTCGCAGAAGTGTATTGACCTTCGTAATTAAACGGGCCATAAAGTATATACAAGCCGCCGACCTCTAACGCTGTCGCAGCGCCTACTATAAATTGCTGAGCCGCAGCCCAACTCATAATATGGATAGCGTTGGCTGAGTATATCGCTTGAAATGACTGCGCTGCCCAATCAAAGTTTCGAACATCTAATTCAACGGGTGAAGCTATATTAGATAAACTGCTATGATCTATCCAGGCTTGGATACCAGCATGATTTTGAAGCACGTCACTGGTTTGCCAAGTTAAATTCGGCAGCGCATCAGCGAAGTGCGCCGCATGCTGCCCCGTTCCGCTGCCCACTTCTAACACTTTGCTTACCGAATCCATAAGTGGTCGTAACACGGCTAAAATAGCGTGTTTATTGTTTTCGCAGGCTTGAGAGAACGGTAAATCCATGACTACAGATTACTAGGCACTTTTTAAAGGTAAGTACTTCAAGGGGTTGACCGGTCGGCCGTCTTTACGAATTTCAAAATGCAGCTTTATTTCGTTTGTGCCCGTGCTACCGACTTCCGCTATTTTTTGACCTTGCTTAATACTTTGCCCTTCTTGAACCAACATGGTTTTATTGTGAGCGTAGGCGCTCAAAAAAGCATCCGAATGCTGGATGATAATCAATTGGCCGTACCCACGAATGCCATTACCGGCATACACCACTTGACCTGCTGCAGAGGCAGAAACCGGCGCCGATTCTGAAGCCGCGATTTGAATACCATTATTGCCTTTGTTGATTGAAAAACTTTGAACTAGCTTACCTTTAGCCGGCCAAACCCACTGACCCACTTTAGGTGGCAATGCTACTTTTGGCAATGGCTTGGAAGCCGCTTTTTTAGTAATTGCTTGAGCTGGCTTAGGGGTTTCATTATCAGCCGAACTATCTTGACTGGTCGTCAAGCTTGTCGATTTCGGCCGTAATCTTAAGTTAGAGCCTACATAGATAGTGTAAGGCGCTTTAATGTTATTCCAACGAGCCAAGTCTTGGACATCCACCCCTGAACGAAAAGCAATGGCGAACAGGGTATCGCCGCTGAGCACGCTATAAAACGCCTGATTCTCAGAGTCCGGTGACCGATCAGTAACCGGCGCAGCGGCATGGCCACCGCACCCGGCTATTAACAAGGTCACCAACATCATATTGCCCAGCTTTAGGCTCGCAATATTAGATCGAAATTCGCAAAAAGAGTTAGTCAAGAAACCATTGTATCAATAATTTGAGGGGCTATTTTATGCCAAACACCGATTAAGATGTTAGCCATAACATCACGAGAGTTAATGTACTCAAGTTCGCTACTGTCCGGTTAAGAATATGAGTGTGTCCTAAAGTGCCCGAGTTCATTGGCATTTGGTAAAATAGAGGTTAATTAGACAGCTATTTCACTTAAGCAAGAACTCAGGCATGAAGCATACTAACATCATCTTTTCTCAACTTTTAAAATTTCTACCAAGACAGCGTTTTCAGTCGTCTGTTGACCGACATAAAATCGATTATCATTAGCCGAGGCCAACAGCAAGCGGCCTAAAATGATCTATCAGGAAACCTTTTATTACTTGCTTAGTCAAGTGCGCGACCGATTGCCGAATAAGGATGCGAATGAGATGGTGCGCCTGATTGATTCGAGCACCATTGACCTAAACCTAAATCAGTTCGAGTGGGCGCAGTTTCGCTCTACTAAGGCGGGAATTAAGGTACACACCGTATATGACCCCGCGGCTCAAGTGCCAGTATTTTTTGAAATGACAGCGGCAAAAACAAATGACAGGAAGGCACTGAATAAGTTACCAATGATGCCAGGCATGACGTATGTTGTTGATCGCGCTTACAATGATTACAGTTGGTACTACTCATTAAACCAACAAGGCTCATACTTTGTTGGCAGAATGAAGAGCAATGTGCGCTATGAAGTAGACACAAACCTACCTGCGCAGGGTGAGGGTATTTTGAGCGATGAGCTGATTATCTTGTCTGGTGCAAAAGCACAGAAAGATTATCCAATTAAGCTACGGCGGGTTACCTTCCTGCGTAAAGAAGACCAAAAAGAATTGGTATTTATAAGCAATTGTTTAAACCAGTCTGCATCAGATATTGCAGACTTATATAAGCAGTGACGGCAAATAGAGTTATTCTTCAAATGGATAAAGCAAAACCTAAAAATAAAGCGCTTTATTGGTCACAGTGAGAACGCAGTGATTATTCAGGTGTTAGTAGCGATGATTGCATATCTATTATTGCGACTCACTCAATTGGCTGGACATAGCTCATTATCGCTACAGGAAATAGCGCAATTGTTCAGTGTTAATTTGACTAGCCGTAGGCTCATTTTCGTGTTGCTGAACCCTTCAACAACAAAGCCGCCAACTGAATTATTGCATCGAGAACAAATGTCTTTTGAGCTCGTTTTTCTTAACCGGACAGTAGTGACTCAAGTTGTAAATGTGCTTTGATTGTGCGATTCTTGTTATTTAGGCAGCTCTCCCCATATTGGTGTAAACGAGGTAGCGAAATCTGCCTAAACAAATACTCCAAGTTAACCGCACTTATACAAGAGAACAAAACATGACAGATTCTAAAATGAAAACCAAATTGCTGAACCCCAAACACTGGATACGATTACTCATCATGGTGCTACTGTGCTTCGTTTTGGGTATTATCATTTGCTACGCGATACCGATTATTTTCGTCGTCCAGTGGGTATTAACGCTTTTTACCGGCGACCAAAACGCGCGCTTAAAGGATTTCTCCGGAAACTTAAATACCTATATGCATCAAATTTTGCAGTATCTAAGTTTTCATTCCGAGCAAGCACCCTTTCCGCTTTCTGATTGGCCGACAAAGTAGCCAGCCTATCCCAATGTGACATTAAAACCCCCTCCTAGTAGAGGGGTTTTTAGTTTTACGTGCTCCCGTTAATCATCATGCCCTATTGTCTTCTAGCAAATCAGGTTAGAATATTGGCTTCTGTATAGTTACCGCTTGGCCTAGCCCTCAAATATGCAAGTCTCTTTTCAAAGCCTTCACCTTAAAAAACGTTTCCCTTTGGCTATCAGCCGTGGTGTACGAAGTGCGTCAGATAACTTATTTGTCTGCATTACTCAAAACGGGTTTACCGGCTTAGGCGAAATGTCCCCAGGTTCCACTGAAGGGGCAAACACGCCCGAAGCAGGGCAACGGGCTTTAGAAACTTTCCTAGAAAATGATATCAGCAGTTTAAGCCCAATCGAAGCCTACGACTTAGCGCGGACGCAAAATGTACCTGCCTGCGCGTTGGCGGCCTTAGATATCGCCCTGTGGGATTTAAAAGCCAAGCAAGCGGGGTTACCACTATACAAGCTATTGAACTTTGGCAAGCCCAGTGTTCCCACCTCCGTCACTATCGGTATCAATCCGCCAGAAGTGATTAAAGAGCGCGTGCCATTGTTGCTTGAAGGCACGGGCGTCAAATCACTTAAAATAAAATTGGGTTCACCCGAAGGTGTTGAAGCTGATAAAGCGATGTACGCGCAAGTGGTTGAGAGCACGCGTGATTACAATGTTCAGTTGAGAGTAGACGCCAACGGTGGCTGGGATGTGGGTGAAGCGCAAATGATGATGAATTGGATTGCCGAGCGTGGTGCTGATTATATTGAACAACCCCTTAAAGAAGGCGCTGAAGATGGTTTGGCAACCATATACAAAAACCGTGCCCTGCCTATTTACTTAGATGAGTCCTGTCGTTATTCCCAAGATGTCGGCAAATGGGCAGAGCATATAGACGGGGTAAACATGAAACTGATGAAGTGCGGCGGCGTAACCGAAGCACTGCGAATTATTGAGCAAGCCAAGAAGTATGGCTTAAAAACCATGATTGGCTGCATGGGTGAATCCTCTGTTTCTATTGCCGCCGCAGCCGCATTAACTGGCGTTATCGATCACATAGATTTAGATTCACATCTAAACTTAGCACCAGACCCTGGTACCGGCGCAGAGCTGGTAGAGGGCGTTATTCTGCCTAATGAGCTACCGGGTCACGGTGCCGCCCTTAAACCTGAATTTATCGCTTAACAAGCAAGGAAAAACGGATGTTAAACAAACAACAAAAAATAGCGATCTACATGGAAGGCAGTCTGGGTAGCGATTACGGAAAAATGGGTTATGGTGTGATGCGTTATATTGCTAATCCCATTGTCTGTGTGATTGACTCAACACATGCGGGGAAAAAGGCCAAGGATGTTTGCAGCGTACCCGCTGATATTCCGGTAGTAGCCGACATTAAAGACGCCTATCAGTTGGGCGCTGAAGTGCTAATTTTAGGCACGGCGCCTTCTGGCGGCCGAGTACCGGACAGCTGGTATCCGCCACTGGAACAAGCATTGAGTTTTGGCATGAGCTTGATCAATGGCTTACATGACCCGCTCAGCGAAACACTGGCCGACAAGCTAAGCGGCGACAATTCACACTGGATATGGGACACGCGCAAACCGGCGTTTACGCCCGATATTGCCACCGCTCAAGCTGCCAACCTAAGTAATAAGCGCGTGCTGTTCGTTGGCACAGATATGGCCATTGGTAAGATGACCGCTGGCCTAGAGATTTATGACTATGTTCGCAAACAAAATCAAAGTGCAGCTTTTATCGCGACAGGACAAATTGGTATTACTGTTACCGGCGAGGGAATACCACTTGATGCGTTTAAAGTAGACCACGCCTGCGGAGCGGTTGAAACGGCAGTTATGAACGCAGCAGAATATGAGTATATATTTGTTGAAGGACAGGGCTCCTTGCTACATCCGGGCAGCAGCGCCACCTTGTCCCTAATGCGCGGTAGCTGTGCAAACCGACTCATCATGTGCCATAGGGGTGATATGCAAACACTGCGTAAGCCGGGCCACATCAAAATTCCACCAATGAGTGAATTCATCGCCCTTAACGAAAATTTGGCCAGTGTTTGCGGCTCTTTAACCACACCGAAAACGGTGGGCATTGCACTTAATTCTGTGATGCTTGACGATGATCAGACTGCACGGGAAATTGCTAGATTAGAAGATGAAACTGGCTTACCTGTTGAGGACGTGGTGCGTAATGGAGCGGGGAAATTAGGGGAGGCGTTGATTAGTTCTTGAACATTTGACGCTAGCAAATACACGGCGGCAGATTACTAGATAGATACTTATCATTACCACTGCAGTAACCACATACGCAATACCGCCCAGACTGACAATCACCTTTATATCATTCCGTCATTGGAGCGCAGCAATCCATCTCAAATTCTAGCACCGAAAAATGGATTGCCACATCACCCCATTTCTTCGAAGTAACAGTCAGGTATCAACGTCGACCAAGGCGCTACGAGCCCCCTTTATTAAAGGCTGTATTAGCCCAACCAAACCATGTATATGCAGCTCAAGTGAAAGCTGCATTAAATCTCCCAAACTGCCTTTGGGAAAAGCCTCTTTCTTCACAAACCACAGCAGGTATGCTTCAGGCAAATCAATCAGTAATCTACCTTTGTACTTGCCAAATGGCATTTGCGTAGTCGCCAGTTTCTTTAAGTTCTCAGGATTTAATATTGGCGATGAATACCCATCTAATGTGTCAAAACGCTGGGGCTCATCAGGCACAGATATTACTCTAGTTCAGCGACTAAGTTTTTTAAGTAAGCAATACGCGTATTCATTTCTTCTTCCAAACGAAAAATTTCGTCCGAAATGATTTCCTTGCTTTCACTACGCGAGTGTTTGCTTTGTACAATCTGTGAGAGTTCGTTGATTACCTTGGTCAAAAAAGGTGAAATGTCGTGTACGGTAGCTGTCTCGTTCTTGCCGCTGTCAACCACGATCATTTTCGCTGCGCGACCAAATTTAAATTTCTTACTGGTTGGCAGTAAGGAGCCTTTTGCGCGTTTATAAACTACGCGTAAGACATCCACGTCATTTAGTGTCTGCAATGAATAACGTGATATTTGAGTAGGATTGCTTATACCCATTTCTGTTAAAGAAGGATAGTCTGCCATAAAGGTCGCCTCAGAAGATTCTATAATTGATTAATGACTATAAGTTAAGCGCCATGATTCCACAACAGCGTTGCTCACATTGCCAGTATTGCGTTACGGCGATCTGATTTTGACGCAAGTTCATAATCACTTCACATTTGTCCCGTTGCAACTTCATAAAGGTATGCGATTATTTGTGTACCGTAACAACTGATCAAGACAATGAAATCCGCCTGGACCACCCTAAGCCATAGCTTGCTGTTGATACTTTTTATTTCTAATAGCTTTGCTGTTGCGCAAGAACGACGTCAACCACCACCCGAAGTATTTGAGGCTTGCGAAAACCAAAGCCTAAATGCCACGTGTACCGTCAACACGCCTAAGGGCTAACTGTCAGGTGTTTGCGTTACGCCTCCCAATCAAGATCAATTGGTTTGTCGTCCAGAGCGAATGAAGACGCGGAAAAAACTAAAACATGATGATCAAAACGCCAGCCTCAATTCAACCGATGGAGGGGGAAACAAACAGCAAACAAGGCCCGCTCGCGAACACACTACCACTCAAACTATCGCGTCTTTAACCACCGTACCCGCTACAACATCGTCCATAAGCACTCGTTTGGTAGACATCAGCTCATCCGGGAATCAGCAGCACATTAGATCAAACGGCATTGCCGAACACTTAACCGGCGCTTTTCCCAACTCGGCAACCCGAATAGAATATCAGAACAAGCTTACACGTACACAACACCGACAAATCCTCTGTACCAAGCAGGAAGCATATCCAGGCCTGCACGGGGTTATGTTTTCGGCACTGCGATTAATGGCGTTCCGTTCGATCCGAGTGCTGGTGAATGGTATTTAGGCGTCCGAAGTCAACATTGGCAATATGCTGCCTTGTCCAGCGCCATAGCATTAGGCTTAAACGACAATCATGCCCATGTGCAGCCCACGGGCGCCTATCATTATCATGGTAAGCCGACTGGGCTACTTTCTACCTTGAGTATTTCATCATCCATTCACTCACCATTGGTGGGTTGGGCAGCTGATGGCTTTCCTATTTATGCTCAATACGGCTTTGCAGATAGCCAAGATGCCCTCTCTTATGTCAGCGAAATGACCTCTGGTTATGCGATAAAAACTGGCCAACGCCCCAGCGGCGATCAGCAACCTGGCGGATACTATGATGGCACTTTTATCAGTGATTATGAATATATCGCCGGACTCGGCACATTAGATGAATGCAACGGACGTTTTACGGTTAGTCCTGAATTTCCAAACGGCAACTATGCTTATTTCATTAGCAATGAATGGCCACAAATTCCCCGATGTTTTAAAGGCAGCCCTGACCCAAGTTTTATAAAGCATCGACGTTAGTTTTAGAACTAACCGGTAGTCGTTTTTGTAAATTTAGGCGTAATGGTGATAACGGCCACACCGATAAGCGCCAATACGCCGCCACTAATAATCTTGGTGGTTAATTGCTCATCTAAGAAAAATATACCGCCCAATACTGAAGTTACTGGGAGTAGTAACAAATAAGGCATCACTTTATTGACTGAATAAAGCCCCAACAAGCGATACCAAATAGCGTAGGCCAATGCGGTCATTATTAAGCCCAAGTAAGCCACTGCAGCCCATGACTCCATGGGCGCAGTTTGAATTTGCTGCACAAGATCATCCTCAAGTAAATAAGCCGCTAAATACAATTGCGGTGCAGCCAACACCGCGATACCGCTGATTAAGCTAAAGCCATCAACGTTACCTAGCTTCTTTATCATCACCTGCCCCACAGCCCAAGTAAACGCACCAGCGATCACCATAAATGCATAGCTCAATTGGCCGGATAACTTGGGCTCTCCAATAATTAAGACTGCACCAATAAAGGCTATCAAAACCCCGAAAAACTGCCTCATGGTTAGTTTTTCACCGATCAGCAACCACGCCAGCAATAAACCAAAAGGCACCTCTAATTGCACCAATAGTGCGGCGGTTGAAGCATCGATACCCGATACCCCGGTAAAAGTTAAACTGTACTGCAATGTCGCGCTGATTAAGGCAATAAAAAAAAGCTGTTTTAGCAATTTCGCGGGGGGACGAAAAAACCATACCAGACAAAGTGCGGTCACCGTAAAGCGCAGCGCCATCAACAAGATGGGAGAGAAGTGATCCATGCCTGCCTTGGCAACAATAAAACCCATTCCCCATAAGACTGCCACGGTGATGGCACCAAAAATATCGATTAGCTTCATTATTGTTAGGATGTTTGAGTTTGATAGAGAATAAGACCGACTAACGGTAATGTCTATGCTTTTCGTCCTGCTAAATACTGGTTAACAACCATTCAATTGCCCATTGAAATTTCATTGGCAAAAAGAATGTGATAAGTTAAAAACCAAACCCTTCATGAAGAGTAAGGATGAAATCAACTTATCTAGCAGCGCTCGTATTTATAACGCTATTAAGCGGATGCAAAACTGTGATTATCGACCCAGGTAGGCCCGATGATTTACGCTCCATTAAACACATGATCAACATTGATCGTGATGGTAATTTCATTCCAATCGGCGCCGGTAAGCACGACAGAAGAGGCGGTGAGAAAATATTCGAGCTTCAGCAAAAGATGGCTATCAAGACAGGTGATTATGAGTCTGCCGTGGTCAATGATTTCGTGATGAATGCATTTTTAAAGGGAATCGAAGACGAAATCAAACAGTCCGGCAAAAAGGACATTTTGCTTTTTATTCATGGCGGTTTAAACACCGACAAGAAAACAATTTCACGGGTGATTAAGCTGTATCAATCCGTACTGGACAGCGGCAAATACCCTATTTTTATTAACTGGCGCTCAGGGCCAATAAGCACCTACTCATCGCATTTAATGCGGGTACGTGAAGGTCGCGTATCGAGTACCGCGCCGTTTACATCGCCCATTTACTTGGCCACCGATTTAGCCAACGCCATCATTAATGCGCCTAAGGCGTGGAGTGTTCAAGGCCGGCACCTATATAAAGCAACGCTCGGTTTACCTGATCGTCGATTGGCCTTCTTTAATTCGCAAAATGACGTACAACTAATCGGGGGAGGGCAAAAGCCCAAGCTACAAAAAGCCGCCAGCATGGCAGCGTGGGCGCTGGCTTCCCCTGTGAAGGTATTCACTACGCCGTTTACCAATACCATGGGGAAACCGGCGTGGGATATCATGCTTCGTCGTGTTAAAACCCAGTTTCGTAAGCCGGCTGAATTTAGAATTGACCAATCGCCTTATTGCTTAGACCAAGAAATACGCAAGCTTCGCGCAGCGGCGGGCGATAATGATCAATCGAGTTGCAGTCCCGGTACCGGTGCTTTGTCCGTATTCTTAGATTGGCTTATCAAACAACAACAAGAAAATGGATACCACGTTACTGCCATTGGCCACAGCATGGGAACCATCGTTTTGAATGAAATGCTGATGGCAAGACCAGAGTTTGAGGTTGATGAAATTGTCTACATGGGGGCTGCGGTAAAAACTCGTGATGCCATCGTTGGCATCAGCCCCTATTTACAAAAAAATCCTGGGGCTCGTTTTTATAACCTTATGTTACACCCAGGTAATGAAGATCGCGAAAAAAACATTAGCCGGCATACTACCGAGTGGCAGTCTACTAGTATGGATTGATAATATGTATACCACGCCCAAAACTTTTTTAGATCGGGCATTTGGGCGCTGGGACAATATTAAATATGTACGCCATGCTTTTCCCACCGACGTTCGAGACCGCATGTTTTTCAAAATATTCGGTTACTCTAGTAAAGCGCACGCGCTGCCACAAAAACACGGCGATTTTGGTAAATGCGAATTCTGGAAAGCCGGATTTTGGCGAAAAGAAAACAACGGCGCGTTGATACAATATTGCCCAGAGTTGCTTTAATTCAATCAAACTATTAGGATTTTTAAATGGCTAAAATTGCCGTTGCTGGCTGGCAACATGAGACCAATACTTTCGCTACTATCAAAGCGGATTTAAACGCGTTTGAACGTGCTGATGAATGGCCACCGCTTTCAACCGGAGCCGCCATATTCGAAACGGTTGCAGGCATCCATTTACCGATCAATGGCGCCATTGATACTTTACGTGACCTAAACCACGATATCGTGCCGCTGTTATGGTGCTCTGCAACACCTTGCGCTCACGTAACCGAGCATGCGTTTGAAACGATTATGGCCCAGTTGCTCACCGAGGTAGAGCTAGCCCTTCCGCTTGATGGGTTATATTTAGATCTCCATGGCGCGATGGTGTGTGAGCACTTAGAGGACGGTGAAGGAGCAATTTTAGAACGCTTACGAGCTTTAGTTGGCGACGATTTACCTATAGCGGTCAGCCTAGACCTGCACGCAAACGTCACGGCCACAATGGTCGAACATGCCAGCATAATCGATATCTTTCGCACCTATCCTCATATTGACATGGGAGAAACCGGTTCACGAACTGCAGAACACTTACACCAGCTCGTTGAAAATCAGCAGCCCTTATACAAGGCCTATCGCCAACTGGATTTTTTGATTCCACTTAACTGGGGCTGCACCTTAATCCAGCCGACCCAGAGTATATACGAACACCTGCCTTCATTGGTTAATCCGCAAACACCTTGTGTCGCTTTTGCGTGCGGCTTCCATCTATCTGATATTTACGACGTCGGCCCTTCGGTAGTTGCTTACGGACATAGCCAAGCCAAGGCTGATGCTGCTGCTGACGCATTGCTACAGTTGGCACATAGTCACGAAACCGATTTCGGCGGTAAAATCTGGCCTGCTGATCAAGGGGTTATACAAGCGTTAAAACTGGTTCAGTCTAACCAAGGCAAAGGCCCAATTATTCTTGCTGATACACAAGACAACCCTGGCGGCGGCGGACCAGGCGATACCACCGGTTTACTGCAGGCAATGGTGAACGCCGATCTAACCGATGCACTGTTAGGCGTAATAAACGACTCTATTACCGCAAGCCAAGCTCATGCGCTGGGCATCGGCGCCAGCTTTGATACATTATTGGGGGAACAGGCCGGCTTACCAGGCCACAAGCCCTACGCCACTGCCGTTAA
Source organism: Gammaproteobacteria bacterium (assembly GCA_047639475.1). Classification (GTDB taxonomy): domain Bacteria; phylum Pseudomonadota; class Gammaproteobacteria; order Arenicellales; family Poriferihabitantaceae; genus JAAELZ01. The sequence goes on along the minus strand of JBLIOD010000059.1, from coordinate 615 downwards.
GGTACTTGGATTAAGCGACGGCAGTTTTACGGCCACCGGTCCCATGTATAAGGGCGCGCGAATCCAAATTGGCCTTTGTGCCTTGCTAGAAATAAGCGGGGTGATGGTGGTGGTTTCTTCTCACGCAATACAAGTGGCAGACCAAGAAGTCTTTAAACATATAGGTGTAGACTCTGCCACTAAGTCGATTGTGGCATTAAAAAGCTCCGTTCACTTTCGCAATGACTTTACCGAGATGGCAAGTCATATCTTAATTGTCGCAGCACCGGGGCCAGTGTATGCAGACCCTGCAGCACTGCACTTTGAAAACATTCGGCCCACTGTAAGGCAGTCACCGCGACATTGATGCCCGCACTTACCGGCATAATTCAATCAGAAGAGAATTATTGGGCTTTAGATACCACTAGGTAGTGGTTTTTAATTTTATTTACTCGCTTTAAATTAACACCGAAATCAGACCGCCCAACTCTAGAAGCAGACCGGAGGTGAATCTTCATTTCACTTACATCTACACGCGCTTGAAAGTCATCCACAAAGCCAAATAAGCGCGAAGTGTATTGCGCGGTAAGCACTGTATCGGTTTCGCGGACGATCTTACCTCCAGACCTTTCAACC
>JBLIOD010000058.1:0-16873 GCA_047639475.1 Gammaproteobacteria bacterium | reverse complement strand
GTGCCGGTAATAACGCTGGTATAACAGACTTAAAATACAAAAATGCCGGAGAGTAAATAAATGAAGGTTTCGCGATTTCTTAAATGCTATACCAATCCAATAGTAACGATATTGGCAGCGGTTTTTTATGCGTACTTTGGGGCACAAGACGGTGGAGAAGGGAATGATAAAACCGGCATGCTTTACGTTCTCAGTGCCATATTCTTCGCATTTTTAGGCGTGTGGGTTTTTACTATTGGGGCGGTAGTTGCGCTGGTGCAAGTCATTTACGGTTCGGTGAAGCACGCTAGGACGAAACAAAATAGCGAGGAATACCAGCACTACTTTATTGGCTTCGGTATTACAGCGATAGGCTATGCGATCATTTTTTTGATTCCTGTTTTTCAGAGCATTGGTGTTCTCTAACGGCCAGACAGGTGTTGAATAAAACGGCGGATTTTCGGGCTGCTAACGTGAGTTGTTAGAGACTATCGTGAAGCGAAATTTTACCCAACCTTAAGCAATAGTTATCTAGCGTCTTTCCAACGATAATAAAATAATGAGGGTGCCAAGAACCACGGGTTGCCGCGGTAATAAAACCTGTTTTCGAAGTTCAAATCATCAAGCGCGGTAGCGCCCTCGGGTTGTCCTGCAATCTGTAAGCCAATGCGCATACCAAAATAACTGGCCAGCGATACACCAGAACCACAGTATCCCATGGAGTAGTGAATACCATCTTGTTTACCGAGGTGCGGCATTTCGTTAAAGGTGTAACCCACAAAGCCCATCCAAGAATGGCTGATTTTGATGTCATGTAGCATAGGGAAACGCTGCACCATTAACGCGTGGAGTTTTGGCCCGCTAAGTTTTGGATTGGTTTCATTAAGGGAAACGCGGCCGCCGAAAATAATGCGTTTACGCTCTGGGCAGCTGCGAAAATAGACAACCACTTTTCGCGAATCTATCACCATACGATCATTGGGAATCAATGTTTCCAACTGACCTTCGGCGAGGGGTTCGGTTGCGATAACATATGAACCAATGGGAATAATACGCTGTTGCTGCCAAGGTGTTAACTTGCCGGTATATCCACTGGTGGCAACCAAAACATCTTTAGCGCTGATGTTGCCTTTGGTTGTGCTTACATTGAACTTGCCCGCTGACTTGCTGATATCGTCGACCTTGCAGTGACTAATCACCTCGACGCCCAATTGCTTTGCGTGGGCTAAGAGACCAAGGTGATAACGACCTGGGTCGATAGAGCCGTGGTGAGGTAATACCATGCCTCCCATATAGTCATCACTGTCTATTTCTTTGCGAGTATCTTTGGGTTCAACGATAAACGGTTGAGTTTCGAATTCCGGCACAGTGTTAGCAATTGTGTCGCGATAGCCTTGAAGCGCCGCTTTATTATGTGCGCCACAAAAAAGGCCTACTCGCTTAAAGTCGCAATCAATGTTGGCTTCTTGCGTAAAGCTTTCCACCCAGTTCAGGGCGTTGTAGCCTTCGCTTAAAATGGCCACCGCTTTATCGCGACCATATTTGGCCTGCAGCTGTAGAAAGCTTGGCTTAAGGCTAGTGCTAACCTGGCCTCCATTGCGTGAGCTACAACCCCAGCCCGCACTTTCGGCATCTACCACCACTGTGTGTAAACCATGTTTGGCAGTTTGAATGGCTGCGCTCAAGCCCGTGTAGCCTGAGCCGATAATTACCACGTCGGCAGACTTTGGCAACGGGTTGTTCTCATCGGCTGGACGCGGTGAACGTTCCCACCAAAAGGGTTCTTGCTTGAAATTATCGGTAAAGTACGAATCGTTCATAAGCGCTATTTTGGAATAATGCATTAGTTGGTGCAAGCTTTTCAAGCTTTTGACCTGCGAAAGGATTGCTTGGTGGTTATGTATTCATGGCAACCCTGTTAGCATTTCATATTAAACTTTCGACTATGCTAAGTTACGTGAGTTACAAACGAAATGCGCTGTTTTTGCTACTGGTTATTATTGCCTTCGTGGTCGCTTCTGGTCTGCAATTCAACTTAAATTCCAAGTCCGTTTATTTAAGTCTATCAGCCGGTAAAACCCCTAAGCTTCTTGTGCTCACGGACTCCCGAGAAATTATTCAAATTGACTCGCTCGAAGTGATTTCTTTCGGCAAAGATATCCCCGATTTAAGTGATGAGCAAGCAAACAGTGAAGAAAGTGGCTTTGCTATGAAAGCCCTTAATACCGGAGAAAACTCAACTCAGCCTATTCGGCCCTCAAAAAGCATTACCCAGTCTAAACATAGTTTAGGTGGTCAGGTTTTTGACCATCTAGGTTCCCCTCTTGGGAGTGTCACTGTTGATAGTCAACTGCGTAGTTTAGGGTCTACTCTCACGGACAGCGCTGGTGTGTTTAATTTTGAGATTTATGCGGTGGTTCCTGCAGTGATCAAATTAAATTTTTCTAAAGAAAATTTCTTGCCGTAGGTATTGAGAATTCGAGATTCTACAATAAACCAATCCGATAACAGCAACTGGAAAGTTGCCCTTACACCTTATAATGGGATATCAGTTGTAGGGTATGTTTGTGATGAAACTGGCTGGGGAGTACCGCAGCAACAACTTCGAATTAGCGCCGATGAAAAGGATACTTCGCGAGCGGTTGCAATCAGCGACGAGAACGGGAAGTTTGTATTTGACAGCGTAATCCCTTTTGAAAGATATTTACTTAAACTAAATTAGACGGCCCTTACAAACAAGTGTCTTCGGAGTCCCTGTTCATCGATGTGAACAGCGCAATGCTAGAAGTCGTTGTTTCGGTTATGCAAACTAGGGTGGGTAGCTTAGGTCTTCAACTGAAAACCGCCGCTGGTACACCTATCACAGATACTACTTTCTCTATTTATAACAATGCGCAGTTTATTCAAGAGAACTTGAGTGATTCAAGTGGTCATGTTTTATTCGACGGTATTTGACGCGTGGGTTAATAATTGAGTGAAATGCGCCGAAGGTGGAAAGGTGACAGAGATGTCGTTGGCATTCCAAGAGCCATTGAACGTTATCGTGTATTCAACTGCCAGTGCCGGAAAGGCATAAAACCCGAGTAGCGTTACGTTTAATAGAAAAGTGGGTAAGTGGCGAATCTGCGCTGATTTCATTTGCTTTCATCGATATTGGCTAAGCGGGTTATTATGCAAATTCAGGCAAGTTTTGTATCACAAATGTTTAACAATTTGCTGTGCCTATCCCAATTTAGGCTGCGTTCTTGCAAATACCAGTCGCTATATCTTAAATTGAGATATCTGTACTTCAGCGCCGTAATCGGCGTAGTCTCCTTCTGATCGTTTGCCGCGAAATTGCGCCCATTCTATCGTTTGATAACGCTTCGGTCGATCGGCTGAGATAACAGTCGGCAGCGGGCTTATCTTTGCACCCGCAGCGGGGTTGAAGAAAAAGGGAATGCTGTAGCGATCAGTGGTTGTCATTGCTTGAACGCGATGTACCGCTGCTTTATATCGATCATTTGACCACACTTGCATCATGTCAGCAGTATTGATGACGAATGCATTTGGAGTGGGTGGGATATCGTGCCAGTGGCCGTCTTTATGCACTTGCAAGCCGCCGACCTCGTCTTGTAACAAAATGGTAAACGCGCCTGCATCGGTGTGGTGGTGTACGCCCAGGCCAACTTCAGCTTGAGGTTCAAACCTTGAACCCTTCATCGGGTCGTCTACAGGGTAATAATTAAGCCGTATAAATCCGGTGTGGTTGCCTTCAAAATCTTTATAAAGGAAGTCGGGGGGCAGATCCATGCCCTGACAGAATGCTTGTAATAACTGCATTGAGAGATGGGAGCAGGCGGCGTAATATTCCAACATGGCAGATTTGAACGCTTTTTGCTCGGTCAGCCAGCGATTTTTTGCGCCATAAATCGGGTCTGTGCCAGAGTGTGTGTAGTCAAATACTTCCTTTTTGTCTCGTTGGTTCTTGGTTAACTCGTTGTTGTAATAACCCCAAGGGTTGTCTTTGGTGCGTAACAACGACTCTTTCTCGGTCATGGGGAGTGCGAAAAACTGCTTGGTGCGTTTCCATGCGCTTTTAATTAACTCTTCGGACACACCATGATTCACTACTTGGAAGAAGCCCCATTCTTTACAAGCCTGGGCTATTTCGTTTATTTCCTGTTGTGTCGCTTGTCCGTTCGCCAGCGCGTTGATATCAATGATCGGCACCGAATCCGCCAGAGCAACATTGTGCGCCATAGGGTGTTGGTCTAAGTCCTGTTCTTTTCGCAGCGTCATTAATTTTCACACAGAGTTTTAGTTCACCTTAGCTCGGCGTAGCCCTTTTGTATCGCCGCTGTTTCGATTTCTTGGATGGAATTATAGTCGCCTAATTTGCAAGGAACAAAGCCTTTGAGAAATAACAGCGCCCGGCTGTCGCCGTCCATGGTTTCAACCGCTTCGTTCATTTTTTCTGTGAGTTCAGTGGTGTCTAGTGCCAATGTGTTTGGTGCAATAAATGGCAGACCCATGCTGAACTCAGATTGACCGATGATTTTGAGGGTTTGCTTTAGCTCTGGGTAATGCTGCAATGCCAAAGCGTAACTGACGCTATCGATTGCGGCTAAATCAGCTTCTCCTTTGCTGATTAGTTGCAGACTGTTCCAATGCCCGCCACTTTGTGTCACCTTTTTGAAATAAGGTTTGTTTGGCTCAAAATTACTCAGTTGGCTTACTGCATAGCGCAGTACGTTGCACCCGCTGTTTGAATCTGATCCGTTGACGGTGACTGTACTGTTGGCGAATTGGTCGAGATGCTGGTGCGCACTATTCTTATGGCAAACAAACCAACTGCTATATCGATCTTCTTCGCAGCCCGCTATATTAAAAGTCGCTGTTGCAATGGGATAGTGGGTGGGGGACCATTTTTTGAGTAGAGGGTAGCCGCAAGTTTGTGCCATGAATAAATCTTTGGCTCTATAAGTATCGTCATTTTGTCCGTGCCCGAAGCTCAATGCAAACTCCGTTCCGCAAATTGTACTAAAAGCTTCAAACCAATGCCGCCAAGCTCGTTGGTGCGCAGGCGTATTGCCATACATACCAGCGTGAACCCATCGGGTTTTATTGATGCTAGGTTCGTTCAATGTTGGAAAAGCCAGGGTGTACTGGGTGCGCAACGGGTTTGATTAAATACTTTAGCCAGTGTCGATATCCCGCAAAATAAAACCCCCCGTTATTCTCAAGGTAAGCTCGTTCTCCTCTTTGATATTCTGCGAACAAGTGATACCAAGGCATGGTGGGGTGTTTGTGGTGAACGGCGTGTAAATTATTATACAGAAACAAAATATGAAAAGGAGCGCAAGACCGCACTACCACAATGCGATTACTTGCCTTGGGCATGGGGCGATGTTCGTAAAATGATCTGACGCCAATAATCGACAAAGCAAAATAAGCACAGATGGCATATAGCCAAAGGGATATGCCTGCTAAGTTGACTATCCAGAGTACGACAGCGACACCGAGCAAATAGCTTAACCATTGAAGCCTTAGTCTGTTATTTTTCGCCATAAGCTGAGTCAGCATTTTTTTTGCCAAATGCAAGATATGACTAGCGGGACCAAATAAAAATCGCCCAAGTAGCGTCATATCAATCCACTTTAACATTTTGCGAAAAGCACCACTGTTCGCCCATTTTTCCGGTGTGACAAAAAAGCTTTCTGGATCGGCATTTGGAATGGTAAGGTTTTCGTCTATATGGTGTGTCAGATGCGATTGCTTGTATTCGTAATACGGATACAGTGTAAGCGGCAGTGATACTAAAGCATCATTCAGCCAAGTGGCCTTAAATGGATGACCATGAATAACTTCATGAGATAGCGAACTAAAAAGCACCATCTGCAAGCAAAGCACGGACATAAAAACAAGGGCAGGCAATTGCGCAAAAAGCAGTAGGATGACTATCCAAAGGCTGTAACTGAATAGCGCTAGCAATAGAGTCTGCCACTCCATGACAGGTTGAGCTTTTATTGTTTGAGATCTCTTTTTATTATTACTTGCCATGACGCCAATTTAGGTAGGTCACCTTGATGAGGCAAGGCCAGTGGGATTTTAAAAACAAGGGTTTTGTCACCATTATGGTGATATTTGTAAACATTAGTTCAGTTAATCACAGTCTTGCCTTAAAGTAAGCTTCCTTTAAGCATCATTGTTCATCCAATGGCCAGACGCAACTCAAAGCGCAGAGACGCTTCCGCTTTTTCCTTGCCGCAAATTCCTTGCGAGCAATCTCAGAATAATTTCACTCCTTTAGAAGTACTGAATCCAGAGCAGCTCGACAAGATTCACAATGCGTCGATGCGCATATTGGAGGAGATAGGTCTAGAGATTGTTAATGAGCGTAGCAAAGCGCTGATGCTCGAACATGGCGCAACCTTGTGCCCTAAAACCGGTTACGTGCTGATGGACCGGGCAATGGTCATGGAGAAGATAAAAACCGTGCCCAGTGAGTTCACACAGCATGCGCGCAATCCGAAGTACAACCGCAAGATGGGCACCAACCATATTAATTTCACGCCGGTTGCCAGTGCCCCCAATAGTTCGGACCTAGACCGTGGCAGACGCATGGGAAATTATGAAGATTTTTGTAACTTCATCCGCCTCGGTCAATATTTTGATTGCATGGACATGTTCTCTGGCTATCCGGTGGAACCTGTCGACTTACATGCCTCTACTCGCCACTTGGATGCGTATTCAGCGTTTATTAAATTGTCTGAAAAGTCGTGGCACGTCTATAGTTTAGGCGAGGGACGGGTTGAAGATGGCATAGAAATGATAAAAATTGCGCGTGGTATTGATGATGCGCAGCTAAAGCGGGAACCCAGTATCATGACGGTGGTGAACACCAATTCGCCGCTCAAAGTTGATGAGCCGATGCTCGATGGTTTGATGTTGTTGGCGGAATATAATCAACCCGTTATTGTGACGCCGTTTACCTTGGCAGGTGCAATGAGTCCGGTGTCGTTAGCAGGTGCTTTGTCGCAGCAAAATGCGGAAGCGCTGGGTGTCATCGCGATAACGCAAATGATCAATCCAGGCTCGCCCGCATTGTATGGCGGCTTCACCTCCAATGTGGATATGAAAACCGGCTCCCCTGCTTTTGGCACGCCGGAATACGCTAAAGCGGTAATGGCGGGCGGTCAGTTAGCGCGCCGTTACAACATTCCTTATAGAACGTCGGGGGTCAATGCGTCGAATGCGGTTGATGCGCAAGCCACGTGGGAAGCGCAAACTTCTTTGTGGTCGGCGGTGATGTCTCACGGCAATATGATCAAACACAGCGCAGGCTGGTTAGAAGGGGGCTTATGTGCCTCCTTTGAGAAATTCATCATTGATATAGAGATGATACAGATCATGCTGCAAACCTTGAAAGGCATTGAGGTCAACGATGAAGAACTGGCTTTTGAGGCGATACAAGAAGTGGGCGCGGGAGGTCACTTCTTTGGTACTGACCATACCTTTGCCAGATATGAAACGGCATTCCATACGCCATTTGTAACGGACTGGAGTAACTTTGAAACATGGGAAGAGAACGGTTCGATAACCGCCACGCAGCGCGCCAACAAAATATACAAAGAAGTGTTACAGCAATACGAGCAGCCGCATCTAGATGAAGCAGCGAGTGAAGAGCTAGATGCTTATGTTGAACGTCGACGCAAGGAATATGGTGTCAGTTAACTTCCTACACCAAATTCGAAAATAATCTTAGAGCAATGAATTACGCAGAGCGAGTGGTGCTGTTTCGCGACAGAATTGGGCAAGTCATTACCCAAAGCCAACTCAATCCTTCGAAGTTTGCGGAGTCCATCGGTGTTGACCGATCAACACTGTCACAATTGTTGTCGGACAAAAACCTGCGACTGCCTCGCGCAGATACCATTGCCTCAATCGCTGAGAAATATAGTGTCAGTGTCGACTGGTTATTAGGGCTAACAGAAGAAGGGCCTGTTGACACCAAGCTGGTGGCAGGCCCACTAGAAATAGAAGAATACCGCGACACCGGATTTAACAAACGCTTTCTGCGTTGGCACCGAGAAGCGCAAGATTACAAGGTGCGATATATACCTAGCACCTTGCCCGATTTGCTTAAAATTGCGGCAGTCACAAGTTACGAATTTCGCCGTTATGGTACGGGCAAGACAGATCAAATTGTGACGGAAAGCCGATTGCTGTTAGCGCAACTTCGCCAAAACAAAGGTGAACTCGAAGCGGTGCAATCGTTGCAAGTGCTGGAGGGCTTCGCACGAGGAGAGGGTGTATGGAGTGATCTACCAGCGAAGATGCGTAAGAAGCAACTGGAGCATGCGATAGAATTAATTGATGAACTGTATCCCAGATTCCGCTGGTTTATGTTCGACGAACGAGAGTTCTATACCGTGCCGTTCACTATATTTGGGCCTATTCGAGCGGTGGTATTTTTAGGCCAACATTATTTGGTGCTAAACAGCGCTGAAAATATTCGTTTATTGAGTAAACGATTTAACGAACTCATTCGTAATGCAGTGGTGCACCCACACGAAGTAAAAGCCACCTTAGAAAAATTAATCAAAGAAATTTAGCAGGAGAAAACTAACTATGAAATCTCATACTCAAGTTGCGGTGATTGGCGGCGGTGTTGTCGGTTGTAGTGTGCTGTATCATTTAACGAAACTGGGTTGGAAAGACGTTTGCCTGATCGAGCGTTCTGAACTGACTTCGGGATCAACATGGCATGCAGCCGGAGGCTTTCATACCATGAATTCGGATACTGATATCGCCGCATTACAAAGCTATACCATTGGCTTATATGACGAGATCGAAAAGATATCTGGGCAGAACTGCGGACTGCATCATGTCGGTGGAATATCCCTCGCGGCCAACAGTGACCGCATGGATTTTTTACTTGCAGAGCGCGCCAAGCACAATTACATGGGAGTGGATTCGCACCTAGTCACGCCAGCGGAAATTCGCGAGTTATCACCGATTACCAATACCGACGGCATTGTGGGCGGAATGTACGTTCCTTTAGACGGACACCTAGACCCTTCGGGTACAACTCACGCCTACGCAAAAGCTGCACAACTGGGCGGCGCGGAAATTATTCTACGTAACCCGGTGAATGCATTAAACCAGCGCCCTGATGGCAGTTGGGAAATCATCACCAAGAAAGGCACCATGATAGCGGAGCACGTGGTCAACGCAGCGGGATTGTGGGCTCGTGAAGTCGGCGAAATGGTGGGCATCAATCTACCGCTACACCCGATGGAGCATCAATACCTGGCGACTGAAACTATCGATGAAGTCGCTAGCTTGGAAAAAGAACTGCCCCACGTTCTCGACCCTGACGGAGAAAGCTATTTACGCCAGGAACGCCAAGGCTTAGTGATCGGCTTTTACGAACAGCAATGCGACCCTTGGGCTGTGGACGGCACGCCATGGGAATTCGGCCATGAGCTACTAGAGAATAACTTAGACCGCATAGGCGATTCTTTGGCTATCGCTTTTAAGCGCTATCCCGTATTAGAAAAAGCGGGGATTAAAACCATTATTAATGGCCCGTTTACCTTTGCACCAGATGGCAATCCATTAGTAGGGCCTGTACCGGGCTTAAGAAACTATTGGTCAGCTTGCGGTGTGATGGCTGGCTTTAGCCAAGGCGGCGGTGTGGGCTTAAGCTTGGCAGAGTGGATGATTCACGGCGAGCCATCTAGCAACGTGATGGCAATGGATGTCGCGCGCTATGGTGACTACTGCACCAAGCCCTATACAAGAATAAAAGTTACCGAGAATTACCAGAAACGGTTTTCGATGACGTACCCGAATGAAGAACTCCCCGCAGGTCGTCCATTTAATACCACCCCTGCTTACGGGCTGTGGAAAGCGCAAAACGCGGTATTTGGCCAAGGTTACGGCATGGAGCACGTAAACTATTTCGCCGCAGAAGGAGAGACTCCCTACGAAATCCCCAGCTTGCGACGCTCAAATGCGTTTGACAGAGTGGGAGAAGAATGTCGAGCTGTGCGCACGGCAGTGGGTATTAATGAAGTACATAACTTTAGCAAGTTCCTAGTAACAGGAGAAGGCGCTAAAGCTTACCTAGATAGAATTATGGCGGGCAGAATGCCCAAAATGCATTGCTTAACATTGTGTCCGATGCTCAGTCCCAGCGGGAAAATGGTGGGCGACTTCACTGTATCGATGTTGGATGAACAAGCATATCAACTAACGGCGTCATATGGTTCACAGGCGTATCACCAGCGTTGGTTTGAGCAATATTTGCCCGAGTCCGGTGTTCACATTGAAAATATTTCTAATGAACGCATTGGGTTTCAAATAGCGGGGCCTAAAGCCAGAGAATTACTACAAGCAGTGTCGCGCCAAGATGTATCACATGAAACGTTTAAGTTTATGACGCTTAAGTATCTGCAATTAGGCACGCTAGACGCCTTGGTGCAAAGAGTGTCGTATACGGGTGACTTGGGCTACGAGATATATGTGCCGGCTAAGCAACAAGTCGCATTGTATGAGCTGCTTACCGATGCAGGGGAAGCCTTTGGCCTTCGCCCATTTGGTATGCGCGCTATGATGAGCTTACGATTAGAAAAATCATTCGGTTCGTGGATGCGAGAATTCAAGCCCGACTACACGCCGCTAGAAACGGGCTTGGGTCGGTTTGTGGCTTATAACAAAAAAGCGAATTTCATCGGCAAAGCCGCGGCCATTGCAGACAAAGAAAAGGGCGCAGAACGTAAATTGTGCACCTTTACAGTAGAAGTAGATGATGCCGATGTAGTGGCAGATGAACCGATCTGGATTGGCGATGAAGTCGTGGGTTTTGTCACTTCAGGCGGTTATGCCCACTACAGTGAGAAAAGCGTGGCTTATGGGTTTCTACCCCTAGAGCACGCCACTGAAGGCAAGCAAGTCGACATTGAAATTTTAGGCGAGCGCTACCCAGCAACGCTTTACTCCGAAACCCTGTTTGATCCTAAATTTTCGAGAATGCGCTCATAAGCTGCACATTACATAGCAGTAGAATCTGAGTTAAGCTAGAGCCTCCCTAACTTACAATTTTGCCCCTATGAGATACCTGCACACCATGGTTCGAGTGAAAGACCTCGACGCTTCTTTGGCATTCTACTGCGATCACTTAGGCTTAGTCGAAACTCGCCGCTATGATTATGAAAGTGGCCGATTCACCTTGGTATTTTTAGCCGCGTCGGAAGACGTTGCAACGGCCAAAGAAAAAGCAGCGCCCGTCATCGAACTCACGTATAACTGGGATACAGAAGATTACGATGGCGGAAGAAACTTTGGTCACTTGGCCTATGAGGTAGATGATATCTACGCCACTTGTCAGCGTTTAGCTGATGCAGGGGTTACGATTAATCGACCTCCCAGAGATGGACGCATGGCCTTTGTTCGGTCGCCGGACAATATTTCTATCGAGTTATTGCAAAAAGGAGGAAGCCTGGAAGTAGCCGAGCCTTGGGCTTCGATGGAGAGTGTAGGGGACTGGTAAGGGTTGGGTTTAGTTTGTATTTTGGATAAGTGTGACAGTCCCTTGTATACTCAGGCTGTGTGAAAACGGCATAAAAGGTAAAATAAATTCAGTCAGTTACTGAATTGAACTATGAGTCGTTTTATAGAAGGAGAATCGCGCACCCAGTCGACTTTATTCCCTGCTCGAATAGAAGATTACATCTGCGACGATAACCCAGTTAAGTTTATCGATGCCTTTGTTGATGGGTTGATATTAATTGACCTAGGCTTTTCATCAGCTCAGCCGCAAGCCACAGTAAGGCCAGCCTATCACCCAGCGATGATGCTCAAGCTTTATATTTATGGCTACCTGAATAAAGTTCAATGAAGCCGTAAACTAGAGCGTGAAGCTAATCGTAATCTTGAGTTGATATGGTTGCTCAATCGTTTGTCGCCCGACTTCAAAACCATCGCTGATTGGAAACTGTTTGGCAGTAGTGGCGTTGAAGGCGACGAAGACAAGGCCGTCAACTTCGGTTTTAAAACGAGGGCAATTCGCACTTTTTAAGCCTTCTTTTTAGCCGCGCAAGAGTCAATTTTCAAAAATAGCCGCCAGTATTTATCGTTACTTCGGTGCTAACAAGTCCACCTTGAATCACGATACTTCTTCGGCTGTAGCCAAGTCGGCATTTGGCGTAGTTTCTATGGTTTAGTTTGCATCTGTAACAGTTTGTTCGTTTGCTCGCGCAGCTTGTTTTCGACCGATTTTCGGCCCAGCATACCAAACTGCTCAGACACTCGCTCCCAAGATTGACTCTGAGCGACTTTGCTAATAAACACTCCTAATTCAGCATCGCCAGAATTTAATGCAAATAAACTGAGCGCCCTTAAAGCGCTCAAGGTGCTCTCATAGGGTCGAGCGCCATTTGCAAAATACTGTAAGTCTCTTATTTGAGATTTGCTTAGGGTGAGGTTATTAGTGGGCGAATAGCTACTCAGCAGCACTCTCACTAGTGGCCAGTCAAGATTGCTTAAGCTAGCAGATAACTGGGCGACAAATTGTGTTGAAAAAGCCTGCGTCGCTTCTGATATTAATACGCCACCGAGTGTATTCAGTGCTTTAAGCACAATCGCCGAGTACTGACCGCTCGCTGCATTTTGTTTATCGCTGACACGCACCAGCGAGTAGCTAGAATGTCGCCAAAATGGGAGCACTTCGGTATCCGCGCCGAAGCTGCTGGCGATTAAGTCGCAAGAATTGGCTAAGTCATTTTCGACATAAGCTAAAAATGCACTGCCACAGCCCTTTCGTTGTAAGTCAGGATGAACAGCGATCCGTTGCACGCGTGCGATGTTGCTTTGTGCTGCACTGGTTAACCCCATATGTGCGGCTAGCGCTTCGGCGACTAGGTGTCCTCTAGGTCGGCGCTGCCCTAGGCAAATTGCCTGCGCAGTGTCTGCATCGAAACCGCCTTCCATATTGATCCAGATTACGCCCGTTATGTGCTCTCCATGCTTTTGTAAATAGAGTTGGTGCTTTGGGCCGTCCAACAAGTAACGGACATCATTGGGAGTAGTTTGATAATGGGCGGCCACTAGCAGAGACATTACGCCAGTGAGGCTGGCTTCATCTTCAAGCAGTGCTTGAGGGCGAACCTTAGAGTAGTTAACATCCGGCGATAGCTCATCATCTAACGCTGGGAGTTCACCATTAAGTAACAGCAGTGTTTCACCTAAAGCTTCTAATGGATCATTCTCTGACCAACGTATAGCTTGTGTTAACTGCGTGAACCTGGCTCCACGGCTATGTTGTTTTAGGGCTGTTTTTAACTTTAAGTGAAACCCCCTGCCTGAGCCTTCATAACCTTGAACTGTAGTAGCGAAAGCAACCCGGCTATACGTTTGCAGTAGTGAACTCAAACGAGGCAAGCCGATAGTAGCCGCTTCATCTACGACAACTAAGCAATATTGAAGGGAGCTGCTGAGCAGCTCGTCGATAGTAATCCGCTCAATGTTTATATTCTGGTAGTGGATGGTTGTTTCGTCGCTAACATCGAGTTCCAGGCTTGCTCGAAGGTGTTTGAAGAGCGTGTCTAGTGATTGATTTTGTCCGCCCACAACCGCAACATGATTGACTAACTCGGCTTTTGCGAGTTGCGCAATAGCCATACCGAGTGCAGCAGATTTCCCCCTACCTCTATCAGCTGTGATAACCGCCGGACGTTTCCGTTGCCCCGTTACCACTCGAACCACCGCTTTAATGGCGGTGGATTGATGCTCGGTCAGCGGCAGATTTTGATCGCTTTCAACGCGTTGGCTAATGATGGGTTCAACTACCATGTTTGTTTCGGCGCTAAGGTGCTCTACAGTCGGTGTATTCCTCAGAATCTGCGCCCATCGCGCCTGAGTTAACCCCGTAAGGTCAGTGCCACTCAAAGGATATGGCGCCCACCGGTCATTGAGCGGGTCGTTAAAAGTAGGCCATTCCTCAAAATCAGGGCACAGTAATATCAGTGCGCCCCCAGCCACAATAGAACCACAAACCGCTGCGAACACGTTTAGGTCCAAACCGGAAAAGGCATCGTAAATGACAGCGTCGAATTCTTGCCCAAGGAGTTTTGACACCTGCTTGTGCGCAACGCCGCCTTCACCTATCCAAATTTGATTCGCTTCTTCTATGGGCATCAACAATTCCTTAACCCGGGTGTTGCACCAGGTGCGTTGCCCGCTAAAGACAATAAATCGGCGATGAGGGTGGGTATTTGGCATTGTTAAAGAGTCAGATAGATGTTGCCATTTTAAAGTGTTCTAGGCGGGTGGTAAACAATGCAAGTGCAATGGGTGTCGGCTACAATCGCCTTTTATTTAAAGTTTCTGCCATGCAAGACCCATTCGACTTTGCCCCTAAAGTGCCAAAATTCACCGTGATTGGTAACCCCATTGCGCACAGTAAGTCTCCACAGATACATCAGATGTTTGCGCGCCAGTTCAGTATGCATATTGAATACAACACCACCTTAGGCGAGTCAGGCGGGTTTAATCAGGCTGCGCAGCATTTTAAAGCGTCAGGCGGTCAGGGTTTGAATGTCACAGTGCCATTTAAATTAGATGCGTTTGCTTTATGTGATCAGCTCAGTCAACGCGCGGAATTAGCAGGGGCAGTGAATACACTGTGGTTTTCAGACGACGGTAAAATTCAGGGCGACAACACCGATGGGATTGGCATGCTACGAGATATTACCCAGAACATTGGCTTTGATGTTGCCGGAAAAAACGTGCTGGTGATCGGTGCGGGCGGCGCGGTGCGAGGTGTATTGG
Source organism: Gammaproteobacteria bacterium (assembly GCA_047639475.1). Taxonomy (GTDB): domain Bacteria; phylum Pseudomonadota; class Gammaproteobacteria; order Arenicellales; family Poriferihabitantaceae; genus JAAELZ01. The sequence continues at coordinate 2,077 of JBLIOD010000058.1, read as the reverse complement.
AACCCTTGCTGGAAGCGATGCCAGCAAGCCTTACCGTGGCCAATCGCACAGAAGGTAAGGCGATAGAGTTGGCTGAGCTATTTGAAGGAGTGGGCACTATCATCTCCAGTAGTTTAAAGGCACTAGAAGGCAGTCAGTTTGATTTAGTGATTAATGGCACCGCCGCAAGCTTAAGTGGCGAGTTACCGGAAATACCCAAAGGCTTATGTAAGAATCAGGCCTTGGCTTATGACATGATGTACGCTGCACAACCCACTATATTTATGAAATGGGCGCTGGCAGACGGGGCAGCGCAAGCCAGTGACGGCTTAGGTATGTTAGTAGAACAAGCAGCCGAGGCATTTAGTATTTGGAATAAACAATTCCCAGATACCAAGCCAGTTATCGAGGCGCTAAGGCAAGGCTCTAGCTAGAGATCTTGTGAAATCAAAATGGGTAAATACTGCAAGCCTTCCTAGGCTGCTTTATAATGCGCGCCCTAATAGTTATACACTCAAAGCCACATGGCCACTCTTGAACAGGAAATAAGTCGACGCCGCACTTTTGCGATTATTTCTCATCCAGACGCGGGTAAAACCACCTTAACCGAAAAGCTGTTGCACTACGGCGGTGCGATTCAAACTGCGGGCACGGTTAAGGGGCGAAAAAACACCAAGATGGCAACGTCAGATTGGATGGAGCTTGAGCAGCAGCGCGGTATTTCGGTTACTTCATCGGTGATGCAGTTTGAATACAAAGGCGCCACGATTAACTTGCTGGACACCCCAGGGCACGCGGACTTCTCTGAAGATACCTACCGTACCTTGACGGCGGTTGATTCCGCGTTAATGGTAATCGACGTGGCGAAAGGCGTAGAAGAAAGAACCATCAAACTGATGGAAGTGTGTCGCCTACGCACCACCCCAATCATGACATTTATCAATAAGCTCGACCGAGAAGGCCGAGACCCGATTGAGTTAATGGATGAAGTCGAAGAAGTATTGAAAATACGTTGCGCGCCCATGACCTGGCCGATTGGCATGGGTAGAAACCTAAAAGGCATCTATCGCTTGTACGATGATACCGTGCGTTTGTTTGCGGGACGAGGCGCACCAGGGGAAGAAGATATATTTATTGAGGGCTTGGCCAATCCTGAAGTGGATAAATACCTAGGGTCAGATGCAGCCGACTTTAGAGATGAGATTGAATTGGTAGAAGGCGCGAGCCATAGTTTTGACAAAGTCGCGTATCTGAATGCGGAGCTGTCACCGGTATTTTTCGGATCGGCCTTAGGCACCCTAGGAACCGACGAAATGATGGACATGTTTGTTGAGCACGCTCCAGCGCCCCAAGGGCGTGATTCAGAATCGCGTTCTGTTAAGGCGACTGAAAACAAATTCACGGGTTTTGTCTTCAAGATTCAAGCGAATATGGATCCAGCTCATCATGACCGCGTGGCATTTTTACGCATCGCGTCGGGCAAGTTTGAAAAAGGCATGAAGGTAAAGCATGTACGCGTGGGCAAAACCTTGGCTATCCATAACGCTCACACCTTCCTAGCAGCCAAACGGGAAAATGCTGAAGAAGCATTCGCGGGAGACATACTGGGTTTGCATAATCACGGCACCATCCAAATTGGTGATACGTTTACCGAAGGTGAAGACCTTAAGTACATTGGGGTTCCCAACTTCGCGCCGGAGTTATTTCGCCGCGTACGTTTGCGTGATCCGCTAAAAGCCAAGGCACTACAAAAAGGCTTGGTTCAACTCAGTGAAGAAGGCGCGACGCAGGTATTCAAGCCGATTATCAGCAATGATTTAGTATTGGGCGCTGTCGGTATACTCCAGTTCGATGTAGTTGCCCATCGCTTAAAACATGAATATGCAGTGGAGTGTGCATTTGAAGCGGTGCCAGTGGTAGCCGCGAGATGGGTCGAGTTTGGTGAAGACGCTGATGAATCGGAATTCATGCGCAAGAACGAAACCAACTTAGCCTACGACGGTGCAGGGTACTTAACGTATATCGCGCCCAACCGAGCAAACCTGAGCTTGGTGCAAGATCGTTTTCCGAATATCAAATTCCGCAGTACCCGAGAAGT
>JBLIOD010000057.1:0-17019 GCA_047639475.1 Gammaproteobacteria bacterium | reverse complement strand
ATTGCGGCGAACGTTCGTAAAGGCGCTAAGTTTTTAACGCTCTACGGCCTACCGGACCCGGCAAGTACAGGATAGCTGCGTCAAAAATACGAAGTATTGGCAAAAACGCCAACAAAACTAAAAAATATTCGCACTTGATGCACTAAATACCTCTCAAAAAATGCAATTACAGAAAACCACATCAAAAGACGTCAGTTATGCTGAGGTCTCTAGTTAACAATCACACCATTACCATCTTGCCACCCGCAGCATAAACCGTTCGTCCTTAGCAGAGGCAAATAGCAAACGCCCTAGAATGATTTTTCAAGAAACGTTTTACTATCTACTTGGGCAGGTGCGCGATCAATTGCCTAGCAAGGATGCCAATGAAATGGTGCGGTTAATTGATTCAAGCACAATCGACTCAAACCTTAATCAATTTGAATGGGCTCAATTCCGTTTTACTAAAGCCGGCATTAAGTTCCATACCATCTATACCCCTCAGGCTCAGGTGCCTGTTTACTTCGAAACAACTACGGCTAAAGTGAATGACAGGAGGACGTTGAATAAGCTGCCAATGATGTCTGGCATGACGTATGTTGTTGATCGTGCTTATAATGATTACAGTTGATATTATTCATTGGGCCAGCAAAACTCGGTTTATATTGGCCGAATGAAAACGAATGCTTGCTATGAGGTTGTCGAAGAATTGGCCGCCCAAGGCGAAGGAATAATGAGTGATGTACTGATTCAGTTATCAAGCATGAAGGCTTGGAAAGATTGCCCAATTACGTTAAGACGCGTCACATTCACGCGCTTGGAGGACCAAAAACAGTTGGTTTTTATCACCAATGATTTGAAACGATCCGCCGAAGACATTGCCGCTCTGTAGAAGCAACGTTGGCAAATTGAGCTGTTCTTTAAGTGGATAAAGCAAAACCTTAAGATCAAGCGATTTATCGGACGCAGGGAGAACGCCGTGATGATTCAGGTGTTGGTTGCGATGATTGCCTACCTATTACTACGGCTTACTCAATTGGCTGGATATAGCAGCTTATCTCTACAAAAAATAGCCAGATTAGTAAGCCTTAACCTGACCAGTCGTAGGCCTATTTTAGCATGGTTGAATCCTTCGACAGCATGGCCTCCAGCTCGAAGTGAAAGGGGAAACAAGTGTCTTTAAACCTTGGCTTTGCTTAACCGGACAGTAGTGAGTGAAGTTACTATCGAAGTGGAAAAAGATAAAGTGTACAAAATAGCGGTTGACGGCAACAATGGTGAGGAAGGTGTTGTTATACTAAACTATGCCCTAGCAGTGGTAGAAGATGGCATTTGCATACCCATCAAAACACCGAGCGCCAAAATAGCTGTTATCTGCTTATAAGCCAGAAAGCAGGTGACTGTTTAGGCTGCCTGCTTTTTTACATGGACCAACAACAAAGAAATTGCCGCCGGAGTCATACCCGGAATTCTCGACGCTTGACCAATGGTCGCAGGTCGGTGATCTTGTAATTTTAGCCGCACTTCGTTCGATAAACCGCGCACACCTTCGTAATCTATCGCCTCTGACAGCACGGTGCCTTCTTGCTTTGACTGCCGCGCCACCTCATCTTGCTGACGCTTAATGTAGCCGCCATATCGAGCTTGAATTTCTATTTGTTGCACTGCCTGGATGTGCTCAATACCTTGGTCACCCTCATTTAGGGTTATTAAGTTTCTGTAGTCTACTTCTGGGCGAATCAGCAAGTCATATAAATTGTGTTCTCGCTTTAACGGTTCGCCTAATACTGCTGTCGCTTTCTCCCTATCCACTGTTTCTGGGCGTAGCCAAGTGGTTTTTAAGCGCTGCGTTTCTTGTTCGATAATCTCACGTTTTTGATCGAAAGCTTGCCAACGTTCTTCGCCAACCAAGCCAAGATCGTAACCAATTTTGGTTAGACGCATATCCGCGTTGTCTTCTCTTAACTGCAGTCGATACTCTGCCCGCGAGGTGAACATGCGATAGGGTTCTTTGGTGCCTCGATTGATTAAGTCATCGATCATTACGCCGATATAGGCTTGATCTCGCGCAGGCGACCACCCATCTTTGCCCAGTACATTACGTGCTGCGTTCATCCCCGCAATAAGGCCTTGTCCAGCTGCTTCTTCATAACCGGTGGTGCCATTTATCTGGCCCGCAAAATATAGGCCTTCAATTTCTTTGGTTTCTAGCGATGGCTTTAAGTCTCGTGGGTCGAAAAAATCATACTCAATGGCATAACCCGGGCGCGTAATTCGCGCGTTTTCAAAGCCCAAAATAGAATGCACTAAATCAATCTGTACATCATAGGGCAAACTTGTGGAAATACCATTGGGGTAAATCTCGGTGGTTCTTAAACCTTCTGGCTCGATAAAAATTTGATGGCTGTTTCTATCCGCGAAACGAATAATCTTGTCTTCTATAGACGGACAATAGCGGGGACCCGTGCTGTCTATTTTGCCTTCATCACTATAAATAGGAGAGCGATCTAATCCACCTCGGATAATCTCGTGGGTTTTTTCATTAGTGTGGGTGATGTGACAATGCACCTGATCTGGGTGTTCACTACGTGATCCCATAAACGAGAATACTGGCCGCGGGTCATCACCCGGCTGAGAATCTAGTTGTGAATAATCAATCGTCTTGCCGTCTATGCGCGGCGGTGTCCCTGTTTTTAGACGATCCACTCTAAACGGTAAATCTCTCAACCCCGTTGCTAGGTGCTCTGATGAAGCATCACCCGCTCTACCTCCGCTATGTTGATCAAGCCCAATATGAATCAAGCCCCCTAGAAAAGTACCCGCTGTCACAATAATTTTGGGTGCGTAAAAATTAACACCCAATTTTGTTTTTAGCCCAATCACCTTTGCGTTCTCTACCAGTATTCCCGCCACTTCTTGTTGGAAGGTACTCAAGTTAACTTGCGTCTCCACCTTTTGGCGAATAGCCTGCTTATAAAGTGCTCTGTCAGCCTGCGCGCGGGTAGCACGTACAGCCGGCCCTTTACGTGAATTAAGAATTCTAAAGTGGATGCCCGATTGGTCTGCTGCCCAAGCCATTACACCGCCTAGCGCGTCAATTTCTTTAACTATGTGGCCCTTGCCAATACCCCCGATAGCAGGGTTGCATGACATTTGGCCAATGGTTTCTATATTTTGAGTAATCAGTAATGTACTCGCTCCCACTCGCGCAGAGGCCAATGCCGCTTCAACACCGGCATGTCCACCGCCGACCACAATAACATCAAACTGTTCCGATACACTCATGGCTTATTGGCCATCAGCAAAATCTTCTGCGTAATAATCATATTTCGACAAAATACTCTGAGTAAACTTCCACGCATTATTAAAGCTTACTCCGCTGTCGTCATCTATGATTACTTTGGTGTAGAGCTTCTGCCCGTGTTGTTCTTTTAGTGCTGCCAACTGAGCATGTAGTTCCGCAAAGAGGAGGCGCCGTTGGTTTACGTCTTCAGCTGTTTTCAAATGATAGGCTTCCACCCCGGTTTCCAATGAATATCTTACATCAACCACTACTTTACCTGCCGTACTACGAGCAGGCCGGATCAGTTTACGATATTGCCCTTCCAAAGAATCATACTCCTCTTGCAGGCTTTTATAGCGGATTGAGGCTGTAGAGACCTGAGACTCTAGCGCCGCCACCGTTTCTCCTCGGTTGGTGTATAGCAACTGCAACTTTTGTAAATCAGCCAGCATGGTATCTAACTTTTGTTGCAGGTCGGCTTTAGAGGTTTGTAGTCCTTCTAACAATAAGCTCTTATTGGCAACATCTTGGGTCAGCGTTTCATTCTTTTCCGATTCTGTTGTCAGCTTAGTTTTTAACGACCTCAGCTGCTCACTTAGACTAATGACCCGACTGGTTAATCGCAATCTATCTGCTTCTTTTTGCTCGATGGTTTGAACACCCTTTTCAACATCTACCAGCAAACCTGATTTCTCAGCGAGTAATAAGCTGATTTTTTCGTTAAGCACGTTTTTAGCTGTTACGGTTTCCGATTCGAAATCTAACAGCTTCTTGTTTGTTAAATTTAAGGAACCCAATATTTGTGAGTTTTCAGCCGTTAGCTCATCACGCAATTTAGTCAACAAAGAGACTTCTAGGCCTAATTCTTGAACGATCTGCTGCTTGGTTTCCAGCGCACCTTGTAGGGTTTGATTCTCGTCATCCGCCACATTCAAATCGGCCTCCATACTTAGAATGCTCGCTCTGACATGCGCTAACTGTCCTTCCAGGCTGCTACTTTTAGTTTCGCTTAACAGTACTTGAGCGGTGGCGGCATCTTTTGACTCTAAAGTGCTTTTTAGTTCTTCAACTAGTTGCGCATTCCTAATGAGAAATGCCAATAGCACCATTAAGAATATCATCACAATCACTGTCATGATGTCAGTAAAAGCGGGCCATATGCTTTCTTCGCTGTTAGAACCCGTTCCAGCATGGGTAATTCTTAAATCTACAAAGTTGCCGCCGCTCATTTTTTTGTTAGCCCAACTAGTTTGCTTGTTTGTCTAACAACTTTGTTAGTTGCTCGATCGCTGCGGTATTCCTAGCCATAATATCAGCCTGCTGCTTTGTCATACTCAGCAACACCTCTCTAAGATTATGCGTCTGTTCTTGATCTGCACGCAGATTGCGCTCTAATTGAGTCACAGCCAAAGCCATTTCGGTGGCGGATTTACTGTAACCCGCTTGCGAGCCATCGAGCTTTTTCAATAAGGCATTGGTAGCCTCAATAGTTTGGCCATATTCTTTTAACAACGCATCTTGGCTAATTTGTAAATGCGGCAATAACGTAGTGGCCGTCACCTCTTCAACTCGGCTGATGAGATAAGTTTGAGAGTCGGTTAGCTTCAAGTAAAAGTAGCCAAAAAATAAATAGGCAATAATGGCTGTCATCGTGGTCGATAACGCGGTAGACATACCGTTCACGACCGTACCCAAGCTGTCTATTTGGTTAACATTTTCAATAAGGTCTGACGCGCCCAGTAATGCAATAGATAGCGAAACTATGGTGCCAAAAACACCCGTCAGAATCAGCGTGCTGTGCACAAACTTAGGAAAAGAATTGTAGCTGGATTCACTGGCTAACAATGTCGCTGCTAAAGCACTGTGGTTGATGCTGGCCCGTTTCCTGTGCAGTGTTTTTAGTGTTTCGTAGCGATGCGCTATCATTGACCCAAGGCCCACTTGCTTTAAGGGGTCCTCCCCCATGCGCACGTTTAATACGAAACGGTTGATCGAAGCTTCTTCTGCCATATAACGAAACAGCAATAGCACCACGCGCGCCAAACCAGCAAAAAACAATAATACGATACCACCATTAATAGTCCAACCCACTGAACTGACTTGATTGGCGACGTAGACTTGTTTGAAAAAATCTAACTGCCAGACAATAATGAACAGCAAAATCCCAAAGGCAATCAAAAATTGCCAAAGCACATTGCGGGTATAGTGTTGGTTAGTGGTTACTTCTGCCATTTTATTCAGCTCTGGTTTCCCCATTGAAACGTTCATGTATAGTTATTAGGTGACAAGCTCAACCAGACGCGGAGAGCAGGCGCATGTTGAAGCCCATACTGTTTAAGTATAGCCTAAAGTCTATTTATTTGCCGATACAGAACGAACCAAAAATTTTACCCAACAAATCGTCAGATGTCATGGTGCCGGTAATTTCACCTAACGCGTTTGCACCCAATAGTAGCTCTTCGGCCAATAATTCACCTGCACGATCAAATTCGTACGCCTGCATACCTTGTTGCAAGTGCTGCTCTGCACGATTCAGCGCATCTAGGTGACGTTGTCTGGCTAGAATATCGCCTTGAGAATGATCGCTAGCGCCTAACAAATTTCCTATCCAGTCACAAAGTGCCTCAATGCCTTCACCTGTTTTCGCTGAGATATGAATTTCTTGCCCGTACTCACCACCGACTAAACCAATAGCCTGACCCGTTAAATCCGCTTTAGTGCGCACAATCAGCACGCCCAAACCTTCGGGAACTTCTTGATCCAACAAACCCTTGAGTTTCGCTTGCGAAGTTTGCTGTTCATCAACGCACAAAAGGGTGATATCCGCTAGTTCCAGGGCGTTGCGCGCGCGTTTGATACCTTCCTGTTCGATGCTGTCCGCATTGTCACGTAGCCCCGCTGTATCGGTTAGCACCACAGGAAACCCTTTAATTTGAATCGCGTGGTCCAGTAAATCTCGAGTGGTGCCGGGCAAGTCACTGACAATCGCTCTGTCGTCCCGACACAATGCATTGAGTAAACTTGATTTACCTGCGTTGGGCTCACCCATCAATACTATGCGCACAGCATCGCGCAATAGGGTGCCGCGTTGTGCCTGTTTTTTAAGCGCTAGGAACTCCTCAAACACACGTTTAGTGCGTCCTAATACATCGTGTTCTTCCAGAAAATCTATTTCCTCCTCAGGAAAATCAATAGAAGCCTCTACAAACACGCGCAAAGCAACTAGCTGCGCTCTGATATGTTCTATCGACTTTGAAAACTCGCCTCGCAGTGAGCGCATCGCTGCGCGAGCAGCCAGTTCAGTGCTGCTTTCTATTAAGTCCGCAATCGCTTCGGCTTGCGCCAAATCCATCTTGCCGTTTAAAAAGGCACGTTCTGAAAACTCCCCTGGCTTCGCATGTTGCGCCTCCAAAGTTACACAGCGATCGACTATCAGCTTTAACAATATGGGGCTACCATGGCCTTGAAATTCCACCACATCCTCGCCTGTAAAGCTATTCGGGCCGGGAAAATACAAGGCAATTCCCTGATCCAGCACCTCACCTTCTGCATCGATTACAGAACTATAGTGAGCTGTACGGGGTTTAAGCTTTCGCTGCAGTAATCGCTTCGCAATAGGATAAGCATCGGCGCCTGACAGTCGCACCACACCCACGCCACCTTGACCTGGTGGTGTGGCGACAGCAACAATGGTGGCTGCACTGGTTGCCGTTCTGATGGAATTGGCCATGGCTAATTAGGCACTGCCGACACTACCGCAGTATCGCCGCAATAAGCAGGTGTTAAGCGCTATGCGTAACGCCGAGTAATAAGCCATTGCTGAAGAATGGACAGCGAGTTATTGACCACCCAGTACAATACCAAGCCTGCAGGGAAGCTTAGGAAAAATACAGTGAACACCACGGGCAACGCCATCATGATTTTTTGCTGCATTGGGTCCATCGGTGCAGGATTCAGTAGCTGTTGAACGAACATTGAGCCGCCCATTAACAAGGGTAAAATATAGTAAGGGTCTTTCGATGATAAGTCTTGTATCCACAGCGCCCATGGCGCTTGACGCATCTCTACGCTTTCTAACAACACCCAATACAATGCGATAAAAACCGGGATTTGAATCAAGATTGGCAAGCAACCACTAGCGGGGTTTATCTTCTCTTTTTTGTATAAATCCATCATGGCCGCCTGATACTTTTGCTTATCATCGCCATGGCGTTCTTTAAGTGTTTTCAGGCGTGGCGCTAGCTTCTTCATTTTTGCCATCGACTTGTAGCTTTTCGCTGACAACGGCAAGAACACCAATTTAATCAGAACGGTAACGCCGATAATGGCCCAACCCCAGTTGCCCAGTAGGTCATATAATTTGCTCATCACCCAAAACAAGGGTTGCGCAATAACCGTTAGCCAACCGTAATCGACGGTGAGTTTTAAGCCTTCACTGTTTTGCTTATCCAAACGTACTTGCTCTTTCGGGCCTGAATATAATGCTGCACCCAATTCGCCAGATTGGCCTGGCGCTAAGCGCAACTCGCTTAAACCCAAAAAGCCAATCTTGTAATTCTCTCGTGTAGTGCCTCTGCTACTGCTAGAAAAGATTTGAATTTTTTCATCATCTTTCGGTAACCACGCGCTAACAAAATAATGTTGCAACATGCCTACCCAACCTGACTCCGCTTCAAAACGCAGTGGGTCGTCTTCCATATCCGAAAAGCTCACTTTGTTATAGTGTTCTTCAGGCGTGTAATAAGCACCGCCAGTAAAGCTTGGCATGGGCCGCGTTAAAATGTTGCCCCCTTCGGTTCTTTCAGGGTCTGTACGTTGTAATTGTCCGTAAAAGTACGCTGACCAATCCGCAGCGCTATTATTAACCACCGAAAACTTAACGTCCGCTCGATAGCTATCACGGCTGAAAGTATACGTTTTTATGTAATCCACCCCTTCTGTGCTGGTCCAGTTTAAATTCACCTCAAGGCTTGAATCTGCATCACCTAAAACGTAATCAGATTGGCTAACGGTGTATTGGGTATTATGATTAGGCAAATTGCTGCTGTCGCCAGTCAGACCGCTCTGGCCAACATAGCGTTCCCGCGCACTGTTTTGCATTAATACCACTGGGTCAGCGGGTTGGTCTAACTTCAAGGGGTGGGCTGATAAACCGACGTATTCAATACTGCCGCCCAAAGTATTGATGCGGGCTTGCACCAAGTCCGTCGTCACGTTGATTAGCTCGCCAGTTGTCACAACGGTCTCTGATACTGAAGGCGTTGCCACCACCGCTTGTGTGCTCGGCGTTGAAGGGATATCTACATCCGACGCTGATGGCGTTGGACTGGAGGGCACGGATAGCTCGCCTGTCGCTGCCGTTTCTACTACCGGCGGATTTTTATCATATTGATATTGCTCCCATTTCTGGAACAACATCATTATTACTAGGGCAAAAGCGGCAAATAAAATAATACGGCGGGTATCCATGGGCTTAATTCACTTAGTTTGGTTTTTTATTACAGGTGTTGTCGTATTTTTGGGGCTGGGCTGGAACAGGGTCGTAACCCCCTTCATGCCAAGGATTGCATTTTACAATACGTTTTAGGCCTAAAGCACTGCCTTTAAAAAAGCCGTGCTTTTCTATCGACTCTTGGGTATAGCGTGAGCAGGTCGGTTCAAAACGACAGTTTTGACCTAATAACGGGCTGAGCAATAACCTATACAGCTTTATAAAGCCAATGGCTATTTTTTGCATCGAACCTGAACTTTATCGATTAAGCCCGCTAGCGCACTATGCACTTGGGCGGTTGTCAGGTCTTTTATAGGGGCTTTGGCCACCACCACAAAATCGATCGACTTTAATAGCGGCGCTTGATGACGAAAATACTCCCGCAATTGCCGTTTTATTTTATTGCGTACAACGGCTTTTTTACTGACCTTTTTTGAAACCACCATTCCCAAACGAGCGAGTGATGGATCATTTTTAGCCACATAAATGCCAAGGAACGAATCATGTTGGCTTTGGCGTTTATCAAACACCGCTTTATATTGCCACGGCGTTAATATTCGTTGTTGCCTTGTAAACTCCGCAGTGATTGCGTTCAAGGCAACAAGTACGGGCCTAAACTAGAGCTTGGTTAATGCTTAAAAAGCAGAAACTTAAGCGCTTAGACGTGCGCGACCTTTTGCTCTACGAGCACGGATAACAGCACGGCCACCCTTGGTTGACATACGAGCACGGAAACCGTGACTACGCTTACGTTTTAATACACTTGGTTGAAAAGTACGTTTCATGGGTCTTTTACCGAAACAGCTTAAAAAATGGGCGTGGAATTTATCGTACCTTACGACACTCTGTCAATAAATTCATGCCGAAATCAGGATATAAATGTTCTTTAACGTTTTGAAAAAAAGACGCTAAAGGGGTTCCCTCCAGCGCCATTTGCAGTTCTCTACTTAATTTTAGGAGAAACACACAGTTAACCCAGCACACATTTTCTTAAACCAAAGTCACTAGTTCTTCTCCTGAAGTGGGGTGAATCGCTAAGGTATTATCAAAGTCTTGCTTAGTAGCTCCCATGGTTATCGCCACCGCAAAGCCTTGAAGAATTTCATCGGCTGCGTCACCAATAATATGACAGCCCACCACTTTTTGATTTCCGCCTTGGCAAACTAGTTTCATGAAAGTAGGGGGCTTATGGTCTGATACCGCGTACAACATATTCACGAAACGGCTTTTATATACCTTGATTTGGTCTTCACCATATTGGGCAATTGCATCTGACTCACTTAGGCCCACTGTACCTATTGGGGGGTGAGTAAACATCACGGTAGGAATCAATTCATAATTGAACTTGGCATCAGCATCACCGTTAAACAATCTATCCGCGAGCCTGCGACCTGCAGCAATCGCCACCGGGGTTAGCGCTGCCCGCCCGGTGACATCTCCGACTGCATGAATTGATTCAACGGGCGTACTTTGCTGTCCATCGGTTTCAATAAACCCACCCTGGTTTAACTCAATGCCCGTTGACTCTATATTTAAACTTGCCGTATTAGGCAGGCGGCCAATCGCCCAGACGACGCTGTCATACTCACCAATAACCTGACCCTGTTGATCTTTAGCCACTATCGAACCAGTTTCTGTCTTCGTCAATGAACCAAGCTGCAACTGCGTTTTAATATCAATGCCTGCCGCAAGCATTTGTTCCGTGAGCACTTCCTGCAAGTCAGAATCAAAACCTCGTAGCACCTTGTCTTTCCGTAAGGCCAAAGTAACTTGTGAGCCCAAGCCATTTAGCACACCGGCCAGCTCCGTAGCAATATAGCCAGCGCCCACTACTAAAGCACGTTTCGGTAGATCTTCGAGTTCAAAAAAGCCGTCGCTACTGATGCCCAATTCTGCGCCAGGTAAATCAGGCACCCACGGGTAACCTCCCGTCGCGATCAAAATATGTTTCCCGCTGTAGGTTTGGTCATTCACTTTAATGGTGTCGGCATCTACAAATGCCGCCTGCCCCAATACGGTTTCTACGCCTGAATTACCTAAGTTTTTTGCATAAATACCATTAAGCCGACCAATATAAGCATCCCGCTTGGCTTTCAGCGTTGGCCAATCGAAATCTGTTGAGCCGACTGTAAAGCCATAATCTTTGGCCAAATGTGTTTGCTCAGCAAGGTGCGCCGCCATCCACATCACTTTTTTTGGCACGCACCCCACGTTGACACAAGTACCGCCTAATGGCCCTGACTCCACCACCAAAACTTTTGCGCCGTAACTCGCTGCACGACGTGCGCACGCAATTCCTCCACTTCCACCGCCAATCACGATAAAATCAAAACTTGATACTGACATATTTAAAACCTAATGAATGAAAACCCGCTATTGGATTGTAAACCTTATCCAAGGTTCGACCAGATAAAACCTGAACACATTTTACCTGCTTTAAAAGATGTCTTGGCACAAAGTAGGGCCGTAATCGAACAGTTGGCCGACGCACCACAGCCACCCACATGGGAAAACTTCGTAGAACCATTAGAAGCGATAGACGATCAACTAGAGCAACTCTGGTCACCCGTTAGTCACCTCAATTCAATCCAAGATACCGAAGCATTGCGCGATGCAGTGGAAGCAGCACTGCCGATTTTAAGCGACTATTCTGCTGAGGTAGGGCAAAACCAAGGCCTCTATACTAAATTTGAAGCCCTTGCCAACTCTGAGCAGTTTAGCCAGCTCAATGTCGCCCAAAAAGCCGTGATAGAGCACCAACTACGAGACTTCAAACTGTCCGGCATTGCGCTTTCAGAACAAGACCAGACGAAATACAAAAAACTCAGTAGCGCTTTATCTAAGCTATGCAATGAGTATTCGCAAAATATCTTAGACGCGACGCAAGCTTGGTCGATGAATGTTACCAAACAAGGTGATCTATCTGGGTTGCCCGACTCAGTGATTAGTGCCGCAAAAACCCTGGCCAAGAAATCTAAACTCGAAGGCTGGGCATTTAACCTACAAGCACCTTCTTTTATCCCGTTTATGACCTATGCGGATAACACTGAACTACGCAAACAAATGTATACCGCCTATGTAACCCGCGCCAGCGACCAAGGGCCAAACGCCGGTGAGTGGGATAACAGTGAGCTAATGCAAAATATTGTGCGTAAACGCCAAAAGCTAGCCAAGCTATTGGGGTTTAAGCATTACTCACAGTACTCCTTAGAAACAAAAATGGCCAAAGACGTCCAAGAGGTAGAAAATTTCTTACTAGACTTGGCCAAGCGCAGCAAACCTGCCGCGCTTAACGAAGACGCGCAGCTCAAGGCGTTTGCGCTAACGCTAGACGGCGCTGATGATTTACAAGCATGGGACCGTAGTTACTATGCCGAGAAGCAAAAGCTAGCCGTTTATGATTTTTCAGAAGAAGAACTCCGCGCCTATTTTCCCTTACCGCGCGTCTTAAGCGGTTTGTTCAAAACCGTTGAAAAGCTGTTTTCGATACAGGTTCGCACTGCGGACAAACCGCCCGTTTGGCATAACGATGTGCAGTTTTTTGAGATCTATGATGAACACAACGAATTGCGAGGGGCTTTCTATCTCGATCTATATGCTCGCGACAACAAACGCGGCGGCGCATGGATGGCAGATTGCACTAATCGCCGCGTGACTGACTCACTCAATCAAAAGCCCGTTGCCTTTCTAAATTGCAACTTTAGCGCACCTGAAGGCGACCAACCTTCGTTATTACGCCACGACGATGTCATCACCTTGTTTCATGAGTTTGGCCACGGGCTACAGCATATGTTAACCAAGGTAGATGTCGCCAGCGTGGCCGGCATCAGCGGCGTACCTTGGGACGCCGTCGAGCTGCCCAGCCAGTTTCTAGAAAATTGGTGTTGGCAACGCGAAGCGTTGGATTTTATTTCTGGCCATGTTGAAACGGGCGAACCGTTGCCCGATGCCTTGCTCAACAAAATGCTGGCTGCCAAAAATTACCATGCGGCGCTGCAAATGTTGCGGCAAATTGAATTTTCGCTATTTGACATCCGCCTGCACGCCGCCAAGGGCAAGTTTGATATAGGCCAAACCTTAGACGACGTACGCACAGAAATATCGGTGACTGAAACCCCTTCTTTTAACCGTTTTGCACATGGCTTTAGTCATGTATTCGCCGGCGGTTACGCCGCTGGATACTATAGCTATAAGTGGGCTGAGGTATTGTCTTCTGATGCCTTCAGTCGCTTTGAAGAGGAAGGTTTATTTAACCCACAAACAGGCAAGGACTTTTTACAAAACATATTGGAAAAGGGCGGTAGCGAGCCACCCGCAAAGCTATTTGCCCAATTCCGCGGCCGAGAACCATCGATAGAACCTTTGCTAAAACATTGTGGCCTGCATTAATATATATCCATGAAATTAAAGCAATTGATCGCTTTCGCGTTTTTACTCTCTACGCAATTAACGATGCAAAACTCGGCAATGGCAACGACTCTTTATAAATGGGTTGGGGCGGACGGAAAAATAGCCTATCAAGATTATCCACCGACCGAAGGGCAGTCTTTTGAAGAAAAAATATTGCAGGCGCCTGCATCTGGTAGCAAAATTGATAAGCAACGCGCTATTGCAGAAGCAGCAGAGGAAGCCCCCATTAACTTCTACACCGCGTCGAATTGCGATGCTTGTAAGCTAACGCAGAATATTCTAGAACGCAATGTACAGCCTTTTGAAATCATTAACGTAGAAAATGATGCCAAAGTACAAGCCGCACTACTGGAATTAACCGACGAACTTAAAAGTGCCCGTCGTAACCATAGGTGAAACCCTCATCAACGGCTTTGACCGTGAAGCACTCAACAAAGCCCTAGAAGACAATAACTACCCTATCACCCTAACCGTTGAATTAAATTAGTCTATAAAAATGTTTAAAAAAATACTTACCGCCGTTTTCGCCCTAACACTAACCTTCATACTGGCCAGTTGTTCAACAGAAGACAGTATCTCAGATAGTGGGGCTGACTCTTCCGCCATGAGTGACGGCGGCGCAGATTCCGCTCAATACGCAGGCACTTATTCTGGCACGCTTACGTTAACGTACTCTGGCAGTGGCATCCCTGAAAAAGACGATACATTAGACATGGTGCTCGTGATTGCAGCAGACGGCACCGTCAAACTGACTGGTGATGATATTGATGTAAACGGGGTTATCCGCGCGAACAGCGTGTCTATTGATATAAAGATTATTCAAAAAGAAAGTGGCATCTCATGCAAAGGCACCGCTTCGATTCGAGGGACGGTTAGTGGAGAAAGTATTACTGGACCGGTTACGGGCTCAGCAGAGTGTAAAACACTATTAGTAGATAGTAAGAAGGCGACTTTGACCGGGACTATCAGTTTGGTTAAGCAATAAGGTAGGGGACGTCCGTTATATACTGTGAGCTCAACCGGTTAACGCAACACACGCATTAAACCTTTCGGCTGGTGTCTCATATTCTAACGTTTTTTTTGGCCTCTCGTTAAGTCGTCTTGCAACCTTGTTTAGTTGAGCTTGTGAATGGGGTTTTAAGTCAGTTCCTTTAGGGAAGTACTGTCTTAGTAATCTATAAGTATTTTCATTAGAGCCACGTTGCCAAGGACTATGAGGGCCACAGAAGTACACTTGAATATCTGTCGCCAAAGTGAACTCTTTATGTCCAGCTAATTCAGAGCCACGGTCCCACGTGAGTGATTTATATAACTCATTAGGTAGTTTCCGCGACTGTTTTACTAATGCTTTGATAACCGTGTCGATACGGCGACTCTCTGCCTTTGCTAGCATCACATACCTAGAATGCCTTTTAACTAACGCGGCAATATAGCTATTGTTCGATCCAGCAATCAGGTCACCTTCCCAGTGCCCTGGAACCGCTCGATCTTCAACTGATGCAGGACTCTCTCTAATAGGAATTGCATCTACAATATTGCTGAGACTTTTCCTCTTAAAGCTGGCATGGCGTGAACGCCGCATTACTCTGTGACTCCTCAAGCAAGCTAACAACTCCTTCTTTAATACGCCTCTGGTCTGTATGAATAGGCTTTTGTATATTGTTTCGTGTGACACGTGGTAGCTCTTATTTGTTGGATACTCCCGTTTTAACCATCCTGCTATTTGCTCTAGTGACCACTCGCATTGTAGCTTCTGGCTAATCTTTCGTATCAATTTATGATTCCCTGCAAGCTTACAGAGTTTGGGGCGTAACGTTCGTTGCCACGCTGCTCCCTCTGCCTCAGTAGCTCGGTAATTGCCACGTCCCTCATTCCTTTTAACTTCACGACTGACTGTAGAAGGTGTCAATCTGAGTGGCAATTACTCTCAACGAGAGTTGCATTGCAAGCCCCCTCGAGATGGATTCTCTTTCCGTTAATGTCAGCGATAAATACGAACGCTTTCTATTTCTAGGGCGAAACCCTCCCGTCTCTTGGATGATGTTCTGTATTGAAGAATGGCCTCGGTAAAAAAACGACCTATATCATGCAAGGAGTCACCTTTATTTCAGCGGTCCCACATTAATGCTCTTTGCTCTGCTGAATAATATATTCTTGTTCGCTGTTTCATTTTTACACCCTATCATTTATTCTAAAGATTAAAGTGTTGCATCGACCCGTTGAACTCACCACTCATTAGAGTCACTCAAGCAAACGGAGAAACACGTCAATATGAAGTCTAACCATTGTTAAATGTGACTGTACGTCACTGAGAAATATCTAGCAAATTCAATACGATACGGACCGCATTAAAAAGAAGTAAAATAGGTGTTATTCCTGAAGGAAAACATTGAAGGATAACCTGCGTTGATCCTTACAGATGTTTCCCTTCAGGTAATGATCTTTATCAACCCTTGGGGGTTGCACTGAAAGAGGAGCCAAAGAGATGGAGGATATATTGAAAGCACCGTACACACTTAACAAGGCCTTCACACGTTAGAGCTCCAAAAAATCTAGCCTTGAGCTGAATTTGATAGTCATAACTCAAGTATCGAACGTTAATATTTATACAAAGAATTTAGAACATGAAGCTAATAACTACTATCTCTTTAGTAAGTACTATTTTTATTATTCAAGGTTGCTCCACTTTTAAAAGCAACGAAGAATCTAAATTTGAAGTTGCAGTGAAGAAATATGAACAACAAGCAGCCAGAAAAGCACTCGCAGTGTCTTTCGGGTCAAAAGGCTGGGTGTACGGTTTCGGCTACCACTTCCCTACTCAAAACTTAGCAGATGATCGTGCTTTAGCCGAATGTGAATCTCGACGTGCAGATCGAAAATTAGAAACTCAATGCAGTATTTATATGCGCGGAAACATAAAAGTCGCTCAGTAAGAAATACGCTCTAATCGGGTAGCCGGAGGTCTCTAACCTCCAGCCCCCACAACACCCTGCATGCGGATCCGCACAGGGCGTTTCCCAAAGACGCTTAAAGCAAGCTGGCCGATTAGCTCCGACTTACCCCAATGCTGGTTACTGCTTTTGCGCCAACGTTCCTAAACCCGGTCGGGCACGAAAAATTGAGCTGCACAGGCTCCTCACTGATCTTCAGGTTCAGGCCTTCACCGTGTCCCAGCCATTACGCGGGGCATTTGGCTACTATGCCGTCTGCTGACTTCTGCTTAATCACTGCACCGGTTACCCAGCACAGCGCTATCGGTTTGCATATCATTCGCTCTCTTTGGACGATACACCCCAAAGAGCCAAGGCACTTATTAACCAGAGCCTCACTGGTTTTCTACCGATCGCCTGTTAAGCAGATCTCCCCAGATAAGAACATGAACTGTCCCCACACAACTGCATCATTTACGGTGGCCGTTAGATCATATGGCTTCGTCGTCTTGTGCCAACTCGCCTCCAGCCTACGCCTCATATGATGTTTTTGTTCATCAGCTCACAGTTTTGCGTCCGGCTTCCTCCAGACCAGACCTCACGGTCAAGCCCTTGCCTTTCGCTAGTAGTTATCGTCTAATCACAACATGGTTTTCGACGGTGATCTTCCTACAGGGGACTTTAACCCCATTAGTTCATGCCCATGCTGGGCGTACACAAGTGGCTGCTGTCGGACAAAAAACAAAGGGGACAGATTTATTTTATCTGGTGTATTACCTAGTTAGTATGTGTACCAAGGTGGTGAGGTCGTTTGCCAACACTGGTTAGCCTAATCTTCTTGTTCAGGATTCAGACATACTTTTACTATTAGCTTTTCGTCTTGAATGGTCTTGAGCGCTGAGCGCCCAACAAGCCGTCCGTTGTTT
>JBLIOD010000056.1:0-17445 GCA_047639475.1 Gammaproteobacteria bacterium | reverse complement strand
GCCAGAAACATAGAAAGGGTTTCGGTTGGAGGGAATAATCGCTCTCGATGATCAGGTAGTAGCTCTTCTAGCTGATCAAACAGTTTGGGCTCGGTTAGAAAGTTAAAGAATTGAGTCGAATTACTGCTGAGCGATGAAACCGCTCTTTACGCCGATGCGGCGTATAGCTCAGAGGAGACCCGAGACAAGCTCAAACAGTTTGGGATTGATGACCAAGTTCAACGTAAGGGTTATAGAGATAATCTATTATCGGAAGCAGACCGAGTACGCAATGCAGTTATTGCGGTAACACGAGCAGGAGGTGAACGTCCCTTTGCAACCTATAAACAGCATTATGGCTTAGCCCAGACTAGGTTCATGGCTTTAGCCAAGAATAAGACAGTTTACGCAATAGCGGCGATGGCCGCTAATAGACGTAAGGGAGCTAAATTCCTAAGTATATATGGCTTGCCAGATTGGCACTATGCAGGATAGTTGCGCCTTCAATTGGCCAATTGGCGCTGAAATCAACATAAATGCGCCTAAATCATGATTAATAACACGATATTGAAGAATGTTGATTCAAAAAACGACTATCTCGGAAATATTGAGACAAACTGTGAGTTATGCTGGGCTCTCTAAAAGTGAATGACCTGTTTACCCAGTAAGAAAGTTTGAGCATTTTGTAGCGCTATCCGTCGGGTCCTGACAAGTTCATTTTACCATACTCACGCAAAACAAACTCGTGAACGGTCTATTTAGTGCGTTAAAAGGAGTTGATGTTTTATCCACTACAGGGCATACATAAGCAACCATCGCTAGGCGAAGCCCATCCTGAGCGCTATAATAACCTTCCATTTTAGTCAACATTTCTCATGGCAACCCCCAAACCCACTGACATCATTTATCACCAGCAAAGTAAACAATTGGAAGTGAGTTTTGATGACAAAGTCACCTTCAATATGTCAGCTGAGTTTTTACGTGTTAACTCGCCTTCAGCTGAAGTGCAGGGCCATGGCCCTGGACAAGCAGTTCTGCAATTAGACAAAGAGGACGTAGGCATTGATGCTATAGAGCCAACGGGGAATTACGCGGTCACTTTGCGGTTCAGTGACGGTCACGACACAGGCATCTTCTCGTGGGAAGGTTTGTATAAACTAGGGTCTAATCACGACGAGCTATGGAATGATTACTTATCTAGGCTTGAAGAAGCCGGCCATCAGCGTAAGGCCGTTAACTAGCCGACACTATTTCACGGGCGCTATTTCACTAGCGCTATTTCACTAATCTCATTTGATTAACACCAACAGATAACCTTCATCATGTCAGCAGAGCAAAAAACCCATTTCGGATATAAAACCGTCAACGAATCAGAAAAGGAGGGCTTAGTTGGAGAGGTTTTTAAATCGGTGGCAAGCAAATACGACATTATGAATGACTTAATGTCGATGGGACAGCACCGCTTGTGGAAAAGTTTTACAGTAAAACGTAGCGGTTTACGCCCTGGCAACGAAGCGCTTGATATTGCTGCGGGCACGGGAGATTTATCGCGTAAGTTTGCCGATATTGTCGGCGCAAGCGGCAAAGTCGTCATGACAGATATTAACCCTGCGATGCTAGAACAAGGCAAAGCCAGGATGATTAATGAAGGTTACATCGGTAATATTGAGTACGGCATTGAAGATGCCGAAAAGCTCAGCTTTGAAGACAACCGGTTTAACTGCGTATCCATTTCATTTGGCCTACGCAACGTTACCCATAAAAATATCGCCTTAAAACAAATGCACCGCGTCACCAAACCCGGCGGCCGTTTATTGGTGTTGGAGTTTTCAACGCCAACCAGTGCCTTACTAAGAAAGGCTTACGAAGCTTATTCTTTTAATGTTATCCCCAAGATCGGTGAAGTCGTTGCCAATGACCGTGACAGCTACCAATACTTGGTTGAATCCATTCGCAAACACCCTGATCAAGACACCCTCAAAGGCATGATGAGCGAAGCGGGCTTTGATGAAGTTAAAGTTCATAATTTGCACGGCGGCATTGTCGCTTTGCATATTGGTTACAAATATTAGTGGTCACTATTTAGTCTAATGTCTGTCATCAAGCTTATTGAACGCGCTGGCAACCTGGTGTTGTCACTGGATCCAGAAACCCTAATTTCATTAGCAGACTTCAAAGGCAAAGAATTTTGCATTGAAATTCTAGAGCCTACCTATACCGTCTATTTGACGCCAGACACGGATGGCTTCACACTGAATACTGCCCCTACAAAAGAGTCTGACGTCACCCTCTCAGGTTCTTTGTGGTCGTTTATGAAGCTGGCTCGAGAAGGCAGTCACAGCGAGGTGTTTCATACCGGTCGCATTAGAATGCAAGGCGACGCGGAACTAGGACAAGCTTTTCAAAAAGTGATGATGCAACTCGATATTGATTGGGAAGAGATCACTTCAAAAATCGTGGGAGATTTTGCCTCACGACAGTTACATAATGTCATGTCAGAAGTTAAATCTTGGTTTGGCAGCAGCGCTACTCATTTCAAACAAAATTTTGGTGAAGTGCTACAAGAAGAATGGAAAACTGTGCCAGCAACGGTGGAGGTTGAACAGTTTACCGATGAGATTGAGAAATTACGCGCGGATGCCGACCGCTTAGAAGCGCGCATTCAAGCGCTGCTTAACGCCAAGCAAGGCTAAGTTACGATTATGCAAAATATAGGCCATTTGTTGCGCATCGCGCGCGTTACCAAGAAATATCAACTCGATGAGTTTTTTGCGAATACTTCTTTTTATAGAAAGTTTACATGGATTATTCGTTGTATACCGGCTTCGCGAAAATTTGCTAAAGAGCCTAGAGGGCTGCGCCTGCGTTTGGCGCTACAAGAATTGGGCCCGGTATTTATTAAGTTTGGACAGACACTGTCCACCCGCCCTGATTTAATCGCACCGGACGTCGCTATCGAATTGGTCAAGTTGCAAGATCAAGTACCGCCTTTCAGCGGCGAACAGGCTAGACAATTAGTGGAAGCGGCCTATGACGATACACTGGATGACCATCTTGCCAGCTTTAATGATGAACCCTTAGCAGCAGCTTCTGTAGCGCAAGTTCATGAAGCCACCTTACACGATGGCAAAGAAGTCATTGTGAAAGTGATTAGGCCCGATATTCGACCCGTCATTGACCGTGATATCGCCTTGCTTTACCGCATCGCCACCCTACTAGATACGCATTGGAAAGAAGCCAAAAGGCTAAACCTGATCGAAGTCGTACAAGACTACGACAACACCATCCACGACGAACTCGATTTAATGCGCGAAGCGGCCAACGCCAGTCAGTTACGCGTTAATTTTGAAGGGTCACCGCTGATATACGTCCCGAGCGTCTATTGGGATCACTGCCGTGAAAGTGTCATGGTGATGGAAAAAATAGACGGCATCCCTATTCGTGATACTGACGAAATTGTTGCAGCCGGGATCGACTTGGTTGATCTTAGCAATAAAGGCGTCGAGATATTTTTCACCCAAGCATTTCGCGATGGATTTTTTCATGCAGACATGCATCCAGGAAATATATTTGTCGGCCTCAACGGACAGTACAGAGCCGTCGACTTTGGCATTATGGGCAGTTTGTCGGATGGCGATAAACGTTATCTCGCCGAGAACTTCCTTGCTTTCTTTAACCGAGATTATCGCGCGGTGGCCGATGCACATATACGGGCTGGCTGGGTACCCAGTGACACTCGCGCAACCGACTTTGAAGCCGCCATTCGCACGGTTTGTGAACCAATCTTCGCACGACCGATTAAAGATATTTCTTTTGGCCGATTCTTAATGTCGCTGTTTAAAACAGCCCGACGTTTCAATATGCCTGTGCAACCCCAATTGGTATTGCTACAAAAAACTTTGCTTAACATTGAAGGCTTGGGCCGCTCACTCAACCCCGACCTTGATTTATGGGATACCGCTAAGCCATTTCTAGAGCGTTGGATGTCGGACCAAATTGGCCCTAAAGCCGCGATTAGAACTCTAAAACAAGAGTTGCCTAAGCTGTTTACTTTAGCGCCAGAAATACCAGCGCTGTCTCATGAGTTATTACGGCGAATGCGGGACGAAAATTTAACGGTTAAAACGCAATCGGCGCAAATTTCACAATTGAGCGAAGCGATGGCCAACAGTAGCGCCCGTCAGAACACCCTGATACTGACTGGCTTATTACTATTTGTCAGCGTATTAGCCGCTAACAGCGGCTTTGTTCAAGCGGCGCTCCTGAGTTACGCCGTTCAGACCTTGGCTGCACTGGCTTTTACCATTGGCTGGTATCGCTCACGTTAGGCCTTATTTAAGTAAGCTAATTGAACTCACCCGGCCTAACACTCAGTTCTGATTTAGTAGGCCGAATTATTCGGGTACTGGCAATCGGACTGATTGTAGGCGGTTTAGCGTCTTTACTTGCCGTCGCATTCATTGAGTCCGTTAAGCTTTTAAATAACCAACTATTTGTTAGCACAACTTCGCGTGAAGCCTTTAGTGAAAACCCTTCTTTAAAATGGCTTAGTGTCTTAATACTAACAACGGCAGGCTTGGTCGTCGGTTTGTTATTGAACCACGGAAAAATGGATCGGCCTAGAAACCCTAGCGACGTGATCTTGGCGGCGCAATCTAAATTGCAGTGCAGCAAACTCTCTTTCAAAGACGGCCTGATCAACTATCTGTCCAGCATTATCAGCTTGGGTGCAGGCGCCTCAATGGGCCAATACGGCCCTATCGTGCATATGGGAGCCACATTGGGAAATTGGCTAAACCGGGTAGCCAAGACAGAGGTGAATATCGCCATTGGCTGCGGCGTGGCAGCAGGTATTGCCACCGCATTTAATGCGCCGATCGCAGGAGTGCTATTCGCCCATGAAGTAATACTAAGACATTACTCGCTGCGCGCATTCGCACCGATAACCGTGGCCTCATCGGTGGGGTATTATCTATCAAACCACGTTTTTAACTACCCCCCCTTATTCCAACTGTCGCAGCTAGAAGTTAAGTTCGCACCTGAATTCTTTATGTTCGTGTTGATTGGGGTAATCGGTGCTTTGGTCGCAGTGGCATTCATGCGCATCATTTTGGTCTCTCAGCAACAAGTTGAAAAACTCAATATACCTATCACGCTGAAACCCATGCTCGCCGGTTTTGCTTTGGGGGTATTTGCCCTGCAAGTACCTGAAGTGCTAGGCATTGGCGGGGATTTATTACAAAATGTGGTGAACCAAGCGAATCACTCCATCGGTCAACTAAGCGCCTTGTTGCTGGCAAAGATAGCAGCAACGGCGCTGTGTATCAGTTTTGGTTTAGCGGGTGGCGTATTCAGTCCCGCTTTGCTCATTGGTGTGCTATTTGGTGCCTTGTTTGGCGAAATAACTGATTTATTTATGCCTGAGCATTCTGCCATCGGCATTTACGCAATTTGCGGCATGGCGGCAATCAGCAGTCCAATAATCGGCGCCCCATTAACCAGCATATTAATCGTATTCGAATTAACCCGCAGCTATGAGTTGACCACTGCCGTAATGGCCAGCGTGGTATTTTCTAACGTGGTGGCATATCGGCTATTCGGCCGTTCCCTATTTGATTATCAGCTTAAGGCACGCGGATATGACTTAAGCGATGGCCACGACCAACTGATGCTCAGCCTAAAATCGGTGGGTGAATTAACCCAAAGAGCCACTTCAGTCATCTCGCCTACAACCACTTTATTCGAAGCACGACAACTCTTAACCCAAAACAACAACACCATTGCGTATGTAGTGGACCAGGACGAACAATATTTAGGGGCAGTGGATATCAATCGCATATTAAAGTTAGAGGCATTAATTGACATTCGAGTGGCACAAGCGAGACACCAACTGCTTGAGAATGTGCTGACGCTCGACAGCGAACTATCGCTATGGGAAGCCATGAACACCATCGGCAATTTTGTCGGTGAAAGTTTACCGGTGATTAATTCAAGCTCGGGAACGCTGCAAGGCGTCATCGTCGAAACAGATTTAATAAACGCTTATATGAGTTACATGAAAGCAGAGCGGGCCGAGGAACACGCCGGCGTATAATCAGCTTCGTAGCCAGCTTTGTATTGCCCTATAATTGCGCTCTTCGAAAGACTCTTCTAACGAACCTATGCAAGATTATCTGAAACACTTTTTACTCGACTCAGCCAGTCGATTTGTGCCGTTTCGAGCCTGGATAGGTGACCTTAAGAACCCCAAGATACTGCGCGCTGATATTGTTGCCGGCATTACCGTAGCATTGGTATTGGTTCCACAAGGCATGGCTTACGCGCAATTGGTCGGTTTACCCACTTACATCGGCTTATACGCTTCATTTTTAGTGCCCATTGTGGCGGCAATCTTTGGTTCATCTAGACAGCTTCAAAATGGCCCCGTCGCCATTATTTCATTAATGACAGCGGCCGCACTGGTACCGCTAGGATTACAGCCTGAACAAATGATCATATACGCTGCGGTACTGGCGCTAATGGCAGGCATGATACAAATGGTGCTCGGCTTTTTACGCTTAGGCGTACTGGTTGATTTTCTATCCCACCCCGTAGTTATCGGTTTCACCAATGCCGCGGCACTGGTTATTGCTAGCCTCCAATTAGGCCATCTTTTTGGGGTTGAGAGCCCACGCGGCGATCATCTAATTGATAGCTTAATCGTCTTGGTGAAAGCCATCCCCAGTCAAACCCATATGCCGACACTGCTAATGGGTTTGTTCACCTTGGCCATTTTGATTGGAGTTAAGAAGTTAACACCCAAGCTACCGAGCATGATTGTGGCCATGGTATTGGCAACTTTGGCTTCTTGGTTATTGGGATTTGAAGACATGGGGGGCAAGGTAGTTGGACATATACCCAAAGGCTTACCGTCGTTCTCGGTGCCTGATTTTGAGCTTAAATATCTACCGCAATTGGTAGTGCCTGCCATTCTAATTGCGTTATTGAGCTTTGTAGAAGCCTTCTCCATAGCCAAAGCCGTCGCCTCGCGCACCCGGCAGCGTATATCCGCCGACCAAGAAATGGTGGGAAAAGGGCTGGCAAACCTAACCGCTGGCTTTATGAGCGGCTATCCCGTATCGGGATCTTTTTCACGCACTGCAGTGGCATTTGAGGCGGGCGCCAAAACGGGCTTTACCGCCATAGTCAGCGGCATATTAGTGGGCCTCACTTTGTTATTTTTCACGCCCCTACTCTACAGTTTACCTATCGCTAGCTTGGCTGCGGTCATTATCATGTCAGTGATAGGCTTATTACACCCACAGGCGATACTACGTGCATGGAAGGTGACCAAGCATGATGGCATTGTGGCCGTGACGGTATTTTTAGCCACGCTGTGGTATGCGCCGCACTTGGAAAAGGGTATTTTTATTGGTGTGGGCATGTCTATCGTGTTTTACATTTACTACACCATGCGCCCCCACTTCGCCGAAGTGTCGTTGTACCACGATGGCTCTTATCGCGATGCGAAAATATTTGGCCTCAGCACCAGCGAAACAGTGGCTGTTTTTCGGTATGACGGTGATTTGTATTTCGCCAATGCAGGCTACCTAGAAAAACAAATCCTTAATACCATCGCAGACAAACCCAAACTAAAAGTGGTGGTTCTAGATTTAGAGGCGGTCGCACATATCGACGCCACTGGCGAAGAAATGCTTTCTCATTTATCAGAGCGGATACGCACCGCGGGTATTGATTTCTATATAGCCAGGGCCAAGTTCATGGTCACCGATGTGCTCAAACGATCTGGTTTGTTTGACAAAATCGGCGAAGATCACTTCTTCAATAAACGCATTACTGCAATACAAGTGCTCAAGGAAAAACATGGTGATGAGATTGATGTTGAACCGCTAATTATCCACATGCCACTCGACAAAGAAGAGGAAGATAGCCCACCAGAACGCCCATAACCATATAGGCAGGCTATATAGGCAACCGGTTGCGCTTGCGTTGCATAATAAACACCGACAGCAGCACACAAACCAGGCTGATCACATGGGGCACGCCAAAAGCTTCGTTTAATAAAAACACCGCGAGCACAGAAGTAGCGACTGGCCCCAAAGTACCGGTAATAGCCGTCTGATCTGGGCCAATCCGCCCTATCGCGGCGGCCAACATAAACGACGGGAGTACCGTCGAAAACACCGACATCAACAGTATTAACCACCATGCTGGCATCGGAATAATCAAGTGTTCTATTGAGTGTTGTAACAAAAAGTGAAGCAGCACCACCACGCCGCTCGAAAGCATGGCCAACACGGTAAACGGTTTTCCGCCCACTTTATCTATAAAGGGCTTGCCTAATACCACATATAACGAAAATGCGACTGCAGCCAGAAACACGGCTATCGAGCCAATCACCACGTGATCTCCCGCTGATTGCCAATCGTTTATAAACAATACCGCGATGCCTATATAAGAGATCAACAGGGCGGCTATCGCGGTGGAGGTTAAGCGCCTTTTATATATCACCCAGGCCAGTACCGCGACGATGGTTGGATAGGTAAAGAGGATTAACCTTTCTAGTTGTGCAGATATGAAATTGAGACCATATAAATCAAGAAATGCCGCGCCATAATACCCAACTACACCAATAAGCATCGTTGGGATCAACAGACTCTTTTGACGCAGCAGTAAACTCAGTCCTTGATTGTTATTAGCCAACATGACCAATCCAACCACCAAATAAATAGGGGCTGCTAGCAATGAACGCCAGGCCAACACTGTCATCGTTGGTACGTCATATTGGTAAATCAACTTTACCAGTATTGGTTTGAACGAAAACAACAAGGCGGCGCCAATAGCATACGCCAAGCCAAGGTAATCCACCCCTGCAAATTTCGAGTGCGAGTTGTTAATGGATTTCATAGCGGTATACGTCGACAAATAATCGAAAAAGTGGGCTTCAAACGAAAGACAAATAACTCGAATATTTGACAGTTGTGTTTTTGATTAAAAATTATTATGATATCGCCATCAAATAAAAATCTTTTAATGACACCCCAAAATCGCTGTTAAACACTGAGAACTAAAACCAGTATAACCAACCCCAGTTTTACCACGAGACTCAACCCCTATTCGGGGCGCATTATGCGCCCCATTTTTTGCTTATCTAGTCTGTAATTATTTACCTATTCGCCATAAATAACCTGGGCTCTCTCACAGAAGGATTCCACCATCGAATCGGCTATTTTAGAAAATATCGGCCCAATCACTGCGCCAACTATTCGATTCGCAAACCCGAATTCCAAGTTCAAACTCACCTTACAAGCCGATTCGTTTAAAGCTTTGAACTGCCAACTACCGGTTAACTCACTAAATGGGCCATCAACCAACTCCATGCGTATTTCATTAAATGGCGTAGGTGTGTTTTTAGTCGTAAAGGTTTTATTTACCCCTTTAAATGCGATGGTCACGGACCCAATTATGTGATCATCACCCTTTTCCGTATGCATACGTTCAATTATGTTAGAACCGCCGCACCACGGTAAAAACAGCTGATAGCTATCAATATCATTGATTAAGTCGTACATTTGTTGGTCACTAAAAGCGACTAAAGCAGAGCGATTTATCGTATACATCTGGTTGAGCGTAATGTGTTGAGACTATCGTTAAAAACCGATTAAAAGCAGAGTATACTCCGCCAGCTTAGATCCCGTATAGACATGGCTAAAAAACCTAAAAAAACCACTACTAGCAGCACCATCGCTCGTAACAAAAAAGCCACACATGATTATTTCATTGTGGAAGAATTTGACGCGGGCGTCGCTTTGCAAGGATGGGAGGTAAAGTGCTTACGTGAGGGTCGAGGCCAGCTGAAAGAAAGCTATGTAATTCATAAGAATAATGAGCTGTTTTTATATGGCGCACATTTCTCACCGCTAACGCAGGCTTCAACGCACATGGTTGCCAACCCAACCCGTGAACGCAAGTTGCTACTCAACCGCAAAGAAATTGACAAGTTGATTGGCTCAGTTAAAATAGATGGCCATGCTATTGTTCCGTTAAGCCTATTTTGGAAACGCGGCAAAGTGAAAGCCAAAATTGCATTAGCCAAAGGTAAAAAACAGCATGACAAGCGCGAGACACTAAAACGCAAAGAGTGGGACAGAGAAAAGCAACGCTTGATGAAACAAGACCTTCGCTGACGGCAAAGTTCATGTGGCGCTCTTCGTTAATATAAGGCCTTCATAATCGTTAATTGTTTTCTCTTCCAACGCTAACATGGCCATATCTAGTTCCAATCCTTTAAAAGCTGAAAACAGTTTTAGTGACTCTTTAGCGCTGATAAGCCGAAAAGAGCGCGCCCAAAGCGCAGCCGTGGAAATTCTTACGCCTCAAGCATGGAAAGAATATTGTGACGCCATTGCTACCTTAGCCGACGACCCGAGACGAGCAGAAATTACTGCAGTGTTCGCGGAAGTCATGCCCGGCATCGCTAACGCGCTAGGAGTTAACACTATTTCAGTGGTACTTGAAAGCTTGCTGCAGTTATCCAATGCTGCCCGCAGTGTTTTGGTTTTACTACTGCAAAGGCTGCCCTTTATCGCCAGTCGTTTAACGTCGGAACAAGCACTGGTAAGCTTTTTACAACTTTGTGTCGACGTATCTAAAAAAGCGCCGAGTGGCTTAAACCCATTTATAGAAAACATTGAGTACTTACTGGAGCATCTTAGCATTGGTGGCTTAGATCATTGGGCTCGCTGGGGGGCACAAGCTTATAGCGGCAACTATTATGGCCAACTTGCCTATTTCAGGCTTGAATCTGAGCCCGCTAAAACGATGTTCCAGCAAGAGCGCAGCGGCAGCTTGTTTGTAGATCACCAACGTAAGCTGCATTACTACACGCGCGCTTTATGGAACTGTCAGTTCCAGCTTCGCTCTATTAGCGGTGAAGGTAAAGGCCGAAGAGCTGTGCGCCCTGCGCTTGAGGGCACCACCATAAAGGTGCCAGATTCATATGATGAATACGGTGAAATAGATGGCGCGCATTTATATATGGCGTCGACTGTGCACGCTGCGGCCAATTTGATGTATGCCACGCAGCGAATATTGGCCGACGATTTAACCCAAGCCGAATTGCATTGCATAGCCTTGTTCGCGGATGCACAAATAGAGGCAACCGCCATTCAGCGCTTCCCCGGTTTAAAACGTCTATGGCGCGTGTTTTTTGTGCAATATCAGCAAACAGGCGACGAGACCATTAAGCCCAACAGCATGCTAGATTTATGCATGCGAATGGGCCACGCCTTGGTTGACTCAAAATACCAGGATGAACATGCTGAAATCAATCAACTGGCAAAACAACACCACGCTGTCACACACCTAAGCTTAGACGGTGACACAACAAAGTCACAAGGACTGGCCTTCTATCAGTGGCTTAATCAAACAACGCTCATCATCTCTATGCGTGATCTTGAGAACATGCCGCTGCCCTATCGAACCGATCATAAACACTTATGGGAGTTCACACCGGAAGAACGTGAATTTATCGACGCAGACCACGTCTACGACAGCAATGAGTCACGCACGCGTGACGGCGCCTCGGGCTCAGAGAAATCTTCCCCGCTGGAAGGAGAAGGCGCAGAAGCGGCTAATGCCGACAGCAGCGAAGATCCATTGCCAATTCCTTTTGAGTTGCTGGGCATCAATCAAGAAGCCAGCATCAGTAGTCAGCAACCCGGCTTAGAACACTACTATGACGAATGGGACTACGCCTTGCAATTAATGCGGCCTAAGTGGGCAACCGTCATAGAGCGTGAATTGCCTGTGGG
This sequence comes from Gammaproteobacteria bacterium, assembly GCA_047639475.1. Classification (GTDB taxonomy): domain Bacteria; phylum Pseudomonadota; class Gammaproteobacteria; order Arenicellales; family Poriferihabitantaceae; genus JAAELZ01. Next base: position 5,653 of record JBLIOD010000056.1, on the reverse strand, counting down.
TGACCCTGCTACCATTGACGGAATATTAAGCCAACACAAAGGCGTGGCTACGCGATTACGCCACCTTATTGATGCAATGCAACCCCAGGGTTTATTGCGCAAAAGAGGCTATGAGGACGGCGAACAAATTGATATTGAGGCCGCTATCAAGGCCATGATAGATATTCGCCGCGGCATCATGCCCGACCCTAAAATCAACATTCGGATTACCCATCACGAACGGGATTTTAGTATTTTGCTGCTACTCGATCTTTCTCAATCTACCAACGACAGGATAGATGGAACCAAACGCGGTCAGCCCGGTTATAGAGAGGCCAAAAGCATACTCGACTTAACCCGTGAAGCCACTGGTTTACTGTCGTGGGCCATTGATTCAATCGGCGACAACTTCGCTGTTCACGGTTTTTCATCTGACGGCCGCAGCGACGTAAGATATTTTCGCTTTAAAGACTTCGACGATGATTATGATCACGTTGCCAAGGCAAGACTGGCTGCCATGCGCGGCAGCTTCTCCACAAGAATGGGGGCTGCTCTGCGTCATGCAGGAGCCCATTTAACAGAAACAGCTGAAACCAAGAAAGTGGTGTTGCTGATCACAGATGGCGCGCCATCTGACATTGACGAGAAAGACCCAGAAACCCTGCGCCACGACACCAAGAAAGCGGTGGAAGAACTGCGCAGCAAGAATGTTAACACCTACTGTGTAACGCTAGATCCTAAGGCTGATCGTTATGTTTCAGATATATTTGGCGCCAATAACTACACCATCGTTGATGACGTAGAAGCTTTGCCTTCGCGATTAACCAACGTGTTTACTGCATTAACCAAATAAAATGACCCTGCAAAAACAGGGCCATATAAACCAGATCAGTTAGCGTTATTTAGCGTTTGGTATTAGGTTACCGATGCTTTTTGTCAAAGACGAAACACGAGATTTTGCTGCTGCTCTTACTACTTCCCAAGTGCCGCCAATTGACAGGTTCGCGCCGTTACAAACAAGGTTTGTTGAAGCCAGTGAACCGGTGATGATCAATCCATCTGCCGTACCAGAATAATTTACATTTCCACTACACGTGATCCCATCTCCATTCAGTACAGAACCGGGAATCACCCAGCTGGCTTGATCAGATGAAATGGTTCCCGTTCCCAGTACTTGGCCGCCCTCAAAGTACTGAACTGTGCCATCCGCCATTATCACTAAGGTAAAACCGCCATCTGCGGTAAAGGATCCCCCAAGGCCAGAAACGGTAGCTGCGCCTGAACCAATATAAGTTCCTGCAAAATCACTGCCACCACCAGAATCACTGCCACCACCGCCACAGGCGCTCATCATAGCAATGGCTGTAATCAATGCTGCATACTTCATATTTTGAATTTTTAATATCATTTCTCCTTCTCCTAGGTATTTACAAACAACAAATGATAACGCTGTGTCAGTTATCTTCCTGAATTAATATTGTAAGTGCTTTAGCACAATTCGGAAAGCGCTTTAAAATTTTCCAATGCCTCAGGGTTGAGCAAAGCATGCGTGTTCTTGATAGGCCGACCATGCACCGCTTCGCGAACGGCCAATTCGACTATTTTTCCCGACTTAGTCCGCGGGATTTCTGCAACTTGAATAATCTTCGCAGGGCGATGCCTCGGTGTGCACATGGTTACCACGGTTTTACGAATTTTTTCCTTCAGCGCATCATCCAATAAGATGCCTTCTTGCAACACAACAAACAGCACCACGCGCACATCATCTTTCCATTCTTGGCCAATCACAATGCTTTCGATCACCTCATCGAGTTGTTCAACATGACGATAAATTTCCGCCGTGCCGATGCGCACCCCTCCTGGGTTTAGGGTGGCGTCTGACCGACCATAGATAACAATGCCGCCATGGTCATTAATCGAAACATAATCACCGTGATGCCAAATATTTTCGTACTGCGCGAAATAGGCATCATGGTATTTCTGTCCATCGTCATCGCCCCAGAAAAAACAAGGTTGGCTCGGAAAGGTTTGCGTGCAAACTAGCTCTCCTTTTTCGTTTAGCACCGCCTCGCCATCGTCATCATAGACTTCAACAGCAAGCCCGAGGCCGCAGCACTGGCTCTCGCCTTTATAGACTGGCAAAATTGGACAACCCAATACGAAACAAGACACAATATCCGTCCCCCCCGATATTGAAGCCAAACAAACATCCGATTTAATCGAATCGTAAACATACTGAAAGCTCTCGGGCGCCAGCACCGATCCGGTAGAGCAAATGGTTTTGAGGTCGCTTAGTTGATGAGATGCCTTGATGTCGAAATGGCGTTTCTTAAGCGCATCAATATACTTGGCGGAAGTGCCAAACAAAGTCATACCCACTTCATCAGCATAATCCCAAAGCACATTGCCATTGGGGTAAAATGGCGAGCCGTCATACAACACCACCGATGCTTTGGCCGCCAGCGCTGACACCAACCAATTCCACATCATCCAACCACAAGTGGTGAAATAGAACACGCGATCACCCGGCTGCACATCACTGTGCAATTGATGTTCCTTCAAGTGTTGTAACAAAACACCGCCCACTTTGTGGGTGATGCATTTCGGTTGCCCAGTGGTACCCGATGAATAAAGAATATACAGCGGATCGTTGAAGGCACAAGGCGTAAACACCAAGGTTGCGCTTGGGTGCGCTGCTAAAAGTGATGACCAGTTATGGAGTGATTCAGACTGCTCGACATCCCCTAGGTTTGCCAGAGAAACGACAACACAATGTTCGATGCTATCAATCGCCGAGACCACCTTGGCAGCTTTGCCTCGTATATCAATGGTTTTGCCATTATAGAAATAGCCATCGACGGTAAATAACACGGCGGGCTTTGTCTGGCCAAAACGCTCTATCACGCTTTGTTCGCCAAAATCGGGGGAGGTTGATGTCCACACCGCCCCCAAACTAGCCGTAGCAAGCATTGCCACGATAGTTTCGGGCATGTTGGGCATATAAGCAGCAACACAATCACCTTTGCTAACGCCCACTGAGCGTAGCCAAGCCGCGATACTGGCCACTTGAGCATTCAATTCATCGTAACTTAAATTCGACCGATGCTTATCTTCAGCATTGAAGTAAATAGCGGTTTCGGATCCAGTTTGCCGAAGCAGATTTTGCGCAAAATTCAACTGCGCATCGGGAAACCAACGCGCTTTCTCTATGTCTTCGCCGTGCTCAAGCACTCTCTCGCCTTTGTCACCGATAACCCCTGAGTAATCCCACAGCGCAGACCAAAACAACTCTTTCTCGTCTATCGACCATTGGTGTAACTGCTGATAGTTGGCAACTTGCACCCCGTGATGTTGCTCAACGAAGCGCATGAACTGCCACATTAAGCTACTTTCTATTTGTTGCTTATTCGGTTGCCAAAGAATGTCTGAAGTCATTTTTATACAAATTTAAGGGTATGGAATAAAGCCGACGAGTAAGCGGGGCTAACTTGGGAACCTTTATACGATTGGAAGCTCTGGCGCAGCCCGCTTAGTCAACCAACGAGCGCCCTCTTCAGTTATCACGATGTTTTCTTCATGAACCATCTGACACCCCGGCGCAAATTCCATACCCGGTTCTAGTGTCATCACCATGCCGGGTTTTAACACAGTCTGGTCAGTTGGTGTATTGGAAGGGCCCTCAGTTAACTGAATGCCCAGACCATGCCCAACACGGCCAATGTTATTGCCCAAGCTACCGCCCGCAATTAACGTCTCCGACATGGCATTGTATAAATCAGCGCAGGTTGCGCCAGGCTTAGCAGCGGCAAAACCGGCATCTGTAGCCGCATAAGTCACTTCATAAGCGCGCTTAGCTAGATCGGTGGCTGAGCCAAATGCCCAATTTCGATCAAAATCACAGAAATAACCATCATAGGTTGTGCCTGTATCAATGATAAGGATATCGCCCTCTTCACAAGCTTTATCCAGCGGCCCCATGATGATATCGCTATAACTCTGACCGCCTGACGCCGCCACCATAAAGGGAGTCTCGTCTGCACCACGTTGCAATAAATCGATGCGCATCTTGCGGCAAATCTCTCGCTCGGTTTCGCCGATAAACATATTGTCTTGCAGGGCGATAAACGCATCAGAGGTCATCTGGCATATATATTCGATCTTCGCCACTTCTCTATCTGACTTAACGTTGCGCAAATCTGTTATCAACTGCGTGCAGTCCTCAACCTCAGTGCCGAGCAGTGCATCACTCAGTTGTTTAAAATGTGCCGCTGGCATCCGCAACTGACTGTGATGGCCTAACTTCATGCCTATTTTGCCAAACTGGCCTATTTGTTCTTTCATCGCTTGTATCAACAACGACATGCCGTCGTCATCTGGCTGCGGTGCAGGCCAAGTGCGAATGTCTTCTATCCATGTGGTACCCATACCCACTTCACCAATACTGGGGATGATCGCTATCGGCTTACCTGCCGCTGGCACAATTAAATACCATGGGCGTGTGGGACTATGCCAAAACTGACTAAAGAAGCCGCTGAAGTACCGTACGTTAGGCTCTGTGGTGAAAAGCAAAGCATCTAGGCCCTGTTGTTTCATCATGCGTTGAGCATTTTCAGTGCGCTGCTCAAACTCGGCTACGGGAAATCCTCGTTCTGGTTTCACTAAGGCTGGCTTCATAAGGCTATTACTATCAGGTCAAAAAGTAGATGAAATATGACTGATCAAACCCGCCATATCAATTCAATTTGCGAACTATTAACCCATATAAACGCCCAAACTAAGCCCAAACTAAGCTTGCATTTAAATATAAAAGCGCCATAATGATGTTTCACGGGGGTGACTGGTTTTGACGCTGGTCGCGAAGCCATCGGAGCATGTCGAGGAGCAGATTACCTCGTAAATCCAGCTGTAAACTTGTTATAGTTGCAAACGACGATAACTACGCATTAGCAGCTTAATTGCTTGCTAGTCCTCCCGCCCGGTTCGTTCATTGACTTGGCATCAGGAGGTCACTTAAGATGAAATCGCTCGCAAAGTTGTCTGTGCTGCGCGAGTTAAACTAAAGCAGGCTCGCCGCTTCCGCGCTAGTCTATCGGCGTTGGGAAAGGTTAACTTAAGGCATAGACTAAGCATGTAGTCGCCGATGAGTGTAGGGCTGACGGACGCGGGTTCGATCCCCGCCACCTCCACCATAAGAGAGTTCTAGAACGTGCCTTAAAGTTCTAAGAACTCAATAAACAAGCCACCTTCGGGTGGTTTTTTTATGCCTAGGGTATTTTAAGGTTCTAGGAGGTTCATTGACATCTGCCCCCAAATGTTGACTGATATCAAAACACTGTCCTGGGTTCTCACACTTCTAGCCTTAATTCATCAAGTACTGAGCTCTAATTCCTATTTCTCTTAAAGTTCTCTGCCTGCTCAAAAATCTCTTTATACACCTCATCTCGATCCACTGGCGGATAACCGTTCTCAGCGAGCAGAATGATTAGATCCACCTTAAGCTCGGCTTTGATGTCGGCGCGCTGACTCCAGTCGGTGTATTTGGCCTTATCGTCGACCGCCACTTTCACCTCCTTCGCGAGCTTGATCAGCTTGTCCTCGGGGTAGTCGAAGTCGTATTTATGGGCGAGTGCTTTGAGGATGTCGTAGAAGGACTTCTCTTCCAAGTCGATCCCCA
>JBLIOD010000055.1:0-17875 GCA_047639475.1 Gammaproteobacteria bacterium | reverse complement strand
GTTGCGGAAATGCGCGGCGAGTTTCACCAGTGGCTGTTTTACTTCTCTAGTTCAATTCAGAATGCCTTTCAAATGAGCTACTACCCATTTCGTTTTTGCAACAGCAAAGAAGATGAAGCCAGTGTGACGGAAAGAGCGCAATCGCGGTTGCGCGAAACCTTTACGGTGGTGGATGATGCCATGGCGGATAGGAAATGGGTATTGGGTGACCAATTTGGCGCGGTAGATCTTTATTTGTTTATGCTGACCACTTGGCTTGATGATTCGCTGGGTCACCCATCTGTGGAAGATTTCCCCAATATTCACCGGATTACCCAACAAGTAATGCTGCGGCCTTCAGTGCAGAAAGTGTATGCCAATTACATTAAGGAGAATGGCTAAGTGCCATTGCTATGTAGTCGAATTGAATTCGGCTTTTGTCATTAAATTATTAGTTACTCGGGCTTAAAGCAGTGACGTCCATTTTATATTCCCTAGCGGTTTCACCGCCTAACGTTTCATTGAGTGAGGCGCAAACCGTTGCGCAGAAACACTTCAATGTCGGCGGACATTGCAAGCCATTGGGCGGTGAGCGAGACCGGAACTTTCTGATTGAACGCGCAGAAGGGAACTGCCTGCTGAAAATTTCGAATGTTTCTGAAGAAGATCAAATTCTAGACATGCAGTGCAAAGCTTTAGCGCACATTGAATTGCATAGTCCCGAACTGCCCACACCACGACTGATTCGAACCAGCGATGGGAAAGACTGGGCCACTTTTGTTAATGAAGCAGGGGAGGCAATGCGAGCACGACTGCTAACATTTCTACCGGGTACGCCGATAGGGCAAGCTGCAGAAGACAGTCATTTGATGCAAAATGTTGGCCGGTCGGTGGCTAAATTAAATAGAGCGCTGCACGGCTTCATGCACTCAGCCGCGCAACATGAACTGGCATGGGATACCCAGCGTTTGGATCAACTTGAGCCTTTGCTCATTCATATGGATAGCGCTGCTGAAAAGCAGTTGGTTCAAACTACATTAGATCGATTTAAACAGTTCGTTAAACCCCAGTTGGCGGGTTGTCGAAGTCAGGTGATTCATAATGACGTGACTTACCATAATACGGTGGTCTCTCATGAGGACCCTACACAGATTTCTGGTATGTTTGATTTCGGCGACATGGTGTATGCGCCGTTGATTCAAGACTTGTCGCACCCCGCTGCGGAGTTGCCGGCAGGCTGTCGTGATCCGCTGGCTCGCAGCGTCGAGATTGTGGCCGGGTTTCACGCTGTTACACCACTAGAAGACGCGGAGTTCAAATTACTCCCTGATCTAATCGCTTCACGTTTGGCCGCTTGCATTTTGCTTGAAGCATGGGCGGCCTCAGAAGTAGAGTGGGAGGATGACCGAGACCATCTAGATGGCTGGCATGATAAAAGTGTTTCGATGTTATCTGACATTCAAAGCGCAGAACCCGATCACTTTGAAAACCTCATCCGCAGTGCTTGCGGCGAACCTGTTGTTCATAACGATTCGATTTGCAACAATTCGACCCTAGGTTCAACCGCGGGTGTGAACATTAATTCGGCAGCGGACACAGCTTGGCAGAGCCGACAGCAGACCTTGGGCAATGCCAACTATATCGCCTATGACAAGCCACTGCATTTGGTTAAAGGCGCCGGCGTTTGGCTTGAAGATTCGCAGAGCAACCGTTATCTCGATGTGTATAACAATGTCCCACATGCTGGCCATTGCCATCCGCGGGTTACGCAAGCCATTGTTAAACAGACAGCGCTATTAAACACCAATACGCGGTATATGGTGGACGTGGTAACCGAGTATGCTGAGAAAATTCTAAGCACCTTGCCGGATGAATTAGATACTTGTTACTTTGTGTCATCTGGCAGTGAAGCGAATGATTTGGCTTGGCGCTTATCAACGGCCTGGACAGGCAACCGAGGCGGCTTAGTAATGGATAATGCTTATCATGGCATTACTGAAGCCACCTATGCCTTATCGCCAGCTGAATCAAAGCTCGGCAAACATCAGTTTGCCCATATAGGGTTGTTTGCGGCGCCGGACGATTACCGCGGTGAATACAAGCGAGATGACCCTAGTCGGGGCCAGCATTTTGCACAATACATCAGCGGCGCCATTAATGATCTGGCTGCTCGAAACTATCAGCCTGCAGCGTTTTTCATCGATTCTATTATGAGCTCAAACGGCGTTTTCACGCCGCCCAAGGGTTACTTAGAAAACGCCTATGACATTGTTAGAGCCGCGGGTGGTTTATGTGTTGCCGATGAAGTGCAGTCTGGATTTGGCCGCACGGGCAAGCATCTGTGGGGCTTTCAATTCGGCGAAACGGCGCCGGATATTGTCACTTTCGGTAAACCCATTGCAGGGGGTTACCCGATGGGCGTGGTTGTGACGCGTAAAGAAATTGCACAGAAATTTGAAAGTCAGGGAGACTTCTTTAGCACTACCGGCGGCAACCCCGTTGCCTGCGCCGCCGCCTTGGCCATGCTCGGGGTGATTGAGAATGAGCGCTTGATGGAGAATGCCGATACGGTGGGCGAGAGCATGATGAAAGAGCTGCGCGACATGGCGAAGCAGTACCCGGTTATTGGCGATGTGCGGGGCAGCGGTTTGTTTATTGGCGTGGAGCTGATTAAAGACCGCGACACACTTGAGCCCGCGACTATAGAAACCAAACAATTGGCAAATAAGCTAAGGGAGCACGGCGTACTGACTGGCTTAGATGGCAACTTTCAGAACGTACTCAAAGTGAGGCCACCGATGGTGTTTACTCAGCAACATGCCGAAATTTTTCTTAAGACCATGCGAAGGGCTTTAACTGAACTAGACCAAGTCGAAGTGGATTAAGGTGAACAAGGCTACACTGTAAAAACTGAGACTTAAGGGCACCTCTGAGAATCCATTTTTACGGTGTGAATCTACCGATAGCGAGTGAATAGACTTTATTTATCATTTTTTACGGAAAAGCGCCGTTTTCACCCCATTTTGATGCGCTTTAGGCCCTTTTCTTCCCCTTTTTCTATATTTTCGACGGATTCATCCTGTCTAGTTGAACAAATCGGCGCATGTTGTATACCAAGTTGATTAAACCGATCTTACACTTGATTCTGGATACCCAATCACTTTGAAATAAAGCCTATTTTGTTCATTAGTGATTGAACCAAAAACATGGTCAAACCTGCTGCGTTATCTCGTGTCGTCAATCGCCTGTTTTTGTGACCCTTCTTAATTATCCGGCTTCTGTGTCCAGATTCCTCCAGCCTCTCTTCTTGACCCTTACTTCTGTAAGCACTGTCAACATAAACATCTTTAGATGTGTTTTATTTCAAAATGTCATCCAACACATTGCTGTCATGCACCTGCGCTGAAGTCATCTCATAATCGCGGATGATTTTATTGCCATTGGCAGCATTGACGTGATTTTTGTAACCAGAGTGAAATTACAAATGCTCGATTGGAAGACCTGCCCCCGCTTTCTTTTCTAACTATTTTACGCAGTAATTGAGTTGCATTAACAGCAGCCCAGTCATAATATTCGGTTCAAATAGCGCCGTCTTTAATTTGCCGAATTGAAGAGGGAGATGGTCGATGTAAGTAAGCAATTTCACCCTCGAATATGAATATATTATTGGTAACGGCGGATCAATGGCGTGGAGACTGTCTCTCCGCACTAGATCATCCATGCGTTAAAACCCCCAACTTCGATCAGCTAGTGGTGGATGGCGTGCTGTTTAAAAACCATTATTCTGTTTGCGCGCCCTGTGCGCCTGCCAGAGCGAGCTTACTGACGGGCATGTATCAGCAAAATCACCGAGTGGTTCGCAATGGTACCCCGTTAGATGCCAGGCACACCAACTTGGCGAAGGAGCTCAGGCTGGCAGGTTATACACCCACCTTATTTGGTTATACCGACACCAGTCTTGATCCCCGTGTTTACAGTGCCGAAGAAGTGCTGGCGCATGGCTATGAAAACATTATGCCGGGTTTTGAGGAGGGCTTGCTGCTGAAAAGCGAATGCCCAGAGCCGTGGTTGCAGCATCTACGCGACAACGGTTACGCGGTGGACACTGTTGGGGATGCCTATCAACAACAGCTAGTTGAAAGTGGCAACAAGCCGAAAGGTCGCTGTTATGCTCCTACCATATTTAAAGAAGAGCACTCACAAACCGCCTTCCTTACTGACGAGCTGATTAAATTCATCGGTGGGTCTGAAAGCGATTGGTGTGTGCATCTATCGTATCTACGGCCGCACCCGCCTTTTATCGCACCAGAACCTTGGAACAGCATGTACACCGCTGAGTCTGTGCCGACTCCTAGTCGAGCGACTGACTTACAAGCCTATATAGATCTGCATCCGTGGATGGAAGCTGCGTTATCGTTGAAGGGAGATTGGTTTGAGAACTGGATTCAACACGCGCTAGAAAGTGAAGATTTTGAATTAGAGATGCGGCAAATTAGAGCCTCTTATTACGGCTTGATTAGCAAGGTGGACCATTATTTTGGCAAGTTAATTCAGCATCTCAAAGACTTGGGTCAATACGATAATACCTTGATCGTCTTAACCTCCGATCATGGCGAGTTACTGGGTGATCAATGGCTGTTTGGTAAACGAGGTTTTTTTGATTCTGCCTATCATATTCCGTTAATCATTAAAGAACCACAGCAAAGCGTGGACGCAATCTCGGACCAAAGCTCAGCACAAACGGGCCGCATTGAGTCTGGCTTTACCGAATCCGTTGATGTGATGCCCACCTTGCTGGACTTGATCGGTCAGAAAATCCCACGTCAATGTGATGGCCGATCTCTATTGCCAATTATTCACCAAACCCGTAGTGAACCGATCAGGACTGAATTACATTGGGAGTATGATTTTCGTGAAGTGGATCATACGGAACTAGAAAACTCGATGGGGTTGTCGATGGATGATTGCCACATGAATGTCATCCGTGACCAGCACTATAAATACGTCCACTTCAGTAACTTACCGCCGCTGTTTTTCGATTTAAAGTCTGACCCGGAAGAGGTGGTAAACCTAGCCAATGATCCTAATTACGCGGTTCAAATGTTGAGGTTGTCACAAAAGATGCTTTCTTGGCGTATGCAAAATGACGAGCGTACCTTAACCAACATCAATATCTCGACAACAGGCATTAGCAGCAGAGAGTAGTTAGTCGCTTATAGGTTGGAATTTGCTTTGGGCGACCTGGTTAGTTAAGACTAGAGATAGTCACCGAACCCAAGGGCGTTTTTAGCGTTGCGGTTAAATAAGGTGATTTGTCGACTGCGATTGCATGCACAGATACTATGTGATCAGCATTAATAGAAACCAATGCCGTACGAAGCCAATCGGCTTGTGGGTGATAGATGGCGAGTTGCTCAAGCGCACAACCGCAGTTGGCCATTTTGCTTGCAGGGTGTTCGTCAGTTTGCCATTGCATAATATAGGGCAGCATTCCCCCGGCTAACAATCGGCCATCTTCTGGCAAACCAAATAACCAGTTTAAATTGCCTCTGCTGATCGGCGTGCTGCGCCCGAATGATTGATTTGCCGATTGCAGGGATTGGCCTAGGTTATCGGTGTTTACCACCCACGCGATTAAGCGAGGCTCAATTCGTAATTGCTCAGCAATATAAGGGTCGTCTAGTCCATACCAACGAGGTCGGTTGATTGCTTCGCCGGCAGGGTTAATGGCAATCACTTCTAGAAAAAGCTCAGGCCCTAACTGCATTAACTGGTTATGGGTGCCCAAGGTTTTGTGTTCGCCGCCGTAGGGTATATCAACGCCGAGGGTATGCTTAACGTAAGCCACGCCTCGCTCAAGGGTAGCGGCGCCAATGACGAGGTGATCGAGTTGTGTGCTCACTAGTTGATTTTATTGTTAAACGCCTATTTCCCCTTCCAGACGGGGGCGCGTTTTTCAGCAAAAGCCTTGAACCCTTCCAGGCCATCTTCGCTGCCGTATAAGGTGTCAACACTAGCAAGTTGACGTTTAGTGACCGAGTTCATGGTAGCTTGAAATTTTTCTCCTTCGGCTTCACGGGCAGTTTCTTTAATGGCGGCGAACACCAGTGGCGGACCAGAAGCCAATAATTCAGCCACTTCCCATACCCGTTTCATTAGTGCGTCACCATCTTCCAAAATTTCATTGACCAAGCCCCATTTGTGCGCTTCTTCTACGTCCATCCATCGTCCGGTGTAGAGTAAATCCATCGCCACGTGGTAAGGAATACGCTTGGGTAGTTTGATGGTGGCGGCGTCAGCCAAAGTGCCGGCATAGATTTCAGGCAAAGCAAAGCTTGAGCTGGCGCTGGCGTAGATTAAATCAGCTGATAGGGCGAGTTCAAAACCGCCGCCGACTGCCATGCCGTGTACGGCGCAAAGTACCGGCTTGTTGAGGTCGCGCAGTTCTTGCAAACCGGCAAAGCCGCCGACGCCATAATTGCCATCGACTTCATCGCCGCCTGCGGCCGCTTTCAAATCCCAGCCTGCGCAGAAGAACTTGTCGCCTGCGGTATTGATAATGGCAACCCGCAATTTGGGATCGTCACGAAACTCGGCAAACACCTCACCCATTTCGCGGCTGGTATGTAAGTCAATCGCGTTGGCTTTAGGGCGATCTAAAGTCACTTGTAAAATAGCGCCTTCGCGGCGAATTTGTATAGTTTCGGACATGTTAGATAGTCTCCAAGTTGTTTTGTAGGTTCTGATTAAATAGAGCAAGCGCATCAACGGCAACCGCTGACGTATCGCTAACCAATAAAGGATTTATGTCGAGTTCCAACAAAGTGTGTTGGTACTTTAATGCAAATGATTGTACCGCTAATACCGCTTTGAGTACGGCAGATTTGCTCCAAGCCTTCTGACCGCGATAGGAATCAAACAAGGGCGCAATTTTGAGGGTGTCAATCGCTGTCTCGATTTCATTCGGGGTAGCAGGTAACAACAGACTGGTGCTGTCTTTTAGTAACTCAACCAAGGTGCCGCCAAGGCCAATGGTTAAGAATAAGCCATACTGTGGGTCGTTAGTGACACCAATGATTAACTCGCCAAGTGTATCGCTGACCATGCTTTCTAGCAAGATGGTGTCAGTGAGTTCGAATAGCTCGGTGGCTACCTGTTCGAGTTCATCGTTAGATTGAATATTTAGTCGAACCGCATTTTGTTCTGTTTTATGGGCGATGCCCAAGGCCTTGGCAACCAGCGGAAAGCCAATGTCTTGTTGTTTAATGAGAGAATCTTGCACACTGGTGACGGTAACCGTTTTGGGTGTGTTCAAGCCCGCTAGCTGTAATTGCTGCTTGGCCTGGTGCTCGTCCATTGTCCATGGCCGGTCGCTGCTAGCAGCGGGCGCAACCAAGGCAGCAGGGCAGCCGTGCTGTTGCCAATTTTGCCAATAGCTGCCGACTTTCGCCGCCGCTTCCGCCGCAATAAGAATTTCGTCAAAGCCGCCAAAGCACAACAAGCCTTGCTTGGCGTATTGCTCGCGCAATGCTGGGTTTGGCATGCTTTCGATTAAGGAAGACACCATCACCACGTTTAGTTTTTTATTCTGCCGCGTTTCAATATGTTGCTTGGCGGCGATGAGTGACTCAGTGGTTGTTTGCCAACCCCGATCACTCAGCGGCGCTTGTGGGAAATCTTGTATCAAGATGCTCAGATCAAAGCCGCCGCTTAGCATGCCGCTAAACGCAGCGGTGGTTTGCTCGGCGTTCTCCCAGATATAGGTATGAAAATCTAAGGGGTTGGCCACCGTCACCATGGGGCCCAAGGCGGTCTCCGTTTCTGTTCTGGCTGCTTGGCTTAGTGCCGTGAATTCAATGTTTTTGCCCACTGCCATGTCAGCGATTAAGCTGGCTTCGCCGCCAGAGCAAACCATGGCAGATAATTTGTTGCCAGGCAGTACACCAAACCAATTTATAAATTTTAAGGTGTCTAAGAAGGAGGGCACGCTGCTAACTTCAGCCATGCCTAGTCTTGCAATAAAGGCCTGTGAGGCGGCATGCGCGCCTGCCAGAGATGCGGTGTGTGAGAAGGTGCCTACTTGTGCTTGTTCGCTTTTACCAACCTTAAGCACCACAATAGGCTTGCGCAGTTCGTAGGCTCTTTGCGCAAGGGCCTCCATCCCTGAGATAGAGTCGAACCCCTCGACGTGCAGGCCTAAGCAACTAACTCGAGGGTCTTCTAATAAGGCCAAGCCTAACTGTGATAAACCGACTTTGGCCTGATTGCCCACGGTCATCATATAACCAATGGGTAAATCACGCTGCTGCATGGTCATGTTGATGGCCATGTTGGATGATTGGGCAATAATCGCGACGCCTTTCTCTTCATTGCCTAGAACATGGCCGCCGTGCTGATCAGGCCAGAGTAGTGCGCCATCGAAGTAATTGATGAAGCCGTAGCAATTGGGGCCCAATACGGGCATATCGCTTGCGGCCTCTATTAGGGCATCTTGCAATTCTTGACCGCGATTGCTGTCGCCCTTGCCATCGAGTGTCTCGGTATAACCCGAAGAAAAACACACTGCGCCGCCTGCGCCCAACTCGCTAAGTTGTTTGACAATCGGTACGGTGATTTCGCGATTAACGCCAATAAAGCTCGCATCTGGGGCAGCAGGCAAGTCTTTTACGCTTTTGTAGACCTTTAGGCCTTCGATGGTTTCGTGCTTGGGGTGTACCGGCCAGATGTCACCGGTAAAGCCTATTTTCTGACACTGACGAATCACTTCAGCGGCCCAATGGCCTCCAAAGATGGCCACTGAACGAGGCCTAATTAAGCGGATTAACTTACCGCCATCAATTGCTGCAGGCATAAGAACTTATCAGCAGCCGAGGGGGCGTAGTAGTTCTCTTGATATGATGTGACGCTGTATTTCAGAGGTGCCGTCCCATATGCGTTCCACTCTAGAATCTTTCCAGAAGCGCGCTAAAGGTAAATCACTCATCAAACCCATGCCGCCCAAAACTTGAATGGCTTCATCCGTTACTTTGGATAACATTTCAGTGGCATAGACCTTGGCTGAAGCAATTTCGCGGTTGGCGGGTAAGCCTTCATCTAAACGCCAAGCCGATGACAAGGTTAACCAATCTGCGGCGTCGATCTCAGTGATCATGTCGGCCAGCTTGAAAGAAACGCCTTGAAATCGACCAATCTTCTGGCCGAACTGTTCACGCTCTGCAGCATGACCCAGGGCAATATCAAAAGCGCGACGAGCGCGACCTACCGCTGATGCTGCTACGGTTAAGCGTGTGGCGTACAGCCAGTCGTTGGCTACTTCGAAACCACGATGTACTTCGCCTAACACTTGGGCATCAGGAATACGGCAGTCATCGAAGTTGAGAATGCAGTTGTTGTAACCGCGATGGCTAACAGACTCATAGCCATCGCGAATTTCAAAGCCAGGGGTACCGCGATCAACTAAAAAGCAGGTGATTTTTTTCTTTATGCCGCGAGGGGTTTCTTCTTCACCGGTGGCGACCCAGCAAATCACAAAATCAGCAATATCGGCATGGCTAATGAAATGTTTGGTGCCATTGATTACCCAATCGCCGGCATCACGCTTGGCGTTGCAGCGCATGCCGCGTACATCTGAGCCAGCGCCGGGTTCGGTCATGGCAATGGCGTCAAACTTTTCGCCGCGCACGGCGGGTAGCAAGTACTGTTCTTTTTGTTCGTCATTACAGGCCAGTAGAATGCCAGAAGGGCGACCAAAGTAGACCGCTAGGCCCATGCTCGCTCGGCCCAGTTCTCGCTCAAGCAGCGTGAAGTCTAAATGACCTAGGCCGCCGCCGCCGACGGACTCGGGCAAGTTGGCCGCATAGAAACCTAAATCAAGGACTTTTTGTTTGATCTCTTGTCCCAGCTCGGGTGGGACAACCCCCGTTCGTTCGATTTCCTCTTCGTGAGGATACATTTCGTTCTCAACAAAACTGCGGACGGTGTCCACAATCATGGTCTGTTCTTCGCTTAATCCAAATTGCATATTTCTAGTCTGTTTATGAGCGGGCTTGGCCGACAAAGCGGCCGGTGCCATTCGGTAATTCGAGCGCTTTGTGGGCAGTCGCTATTTCTGTGGCTTTGTTTAGAACGCTTTCGGCAGGTTCAGTAGCGCGGCGCGTTTCAAGACTAACGTGCAGCAGCATGTGTTCACCTGTAGCGAGTAAACGGCCATCGGCGTGGTACATGGAATGAATCACGTGGAGCTTTTTGCCGGCAAGGTCAACTATTTGCGTCTGCACGTTGATTTGCTCGCCTGCGGTGGTTTCGTCGATGTTCTGAATATGTGTCTCTACGGTAAAATAAGAGCCCGTAGTTTTGATGTACTCGGCGCTGACGCCGACTAAGCGCATTAAATAGTCAGAGGCATCACTAAAGCATTGTAAGTAGCGGCTTTCATTCATGTGGCCGTTGTAATCAGTCCAATCTGCTGGGACGCGGCGATTAACCGTTTCGATCGGCCTAGAAACATCTATCTCGGCGTTGTCGATGTTGTTATCTGCTTCTGAGAATAGGGTTTTCTCATAACTATCTAAGGTCAAACCCGCACCCCACTCGTTGTCTTTCAATGCCTGCATGATCGACACCAAGTTAGTGTCACGAATTTGTTCTAGTTCGCGAATGCCGTACTTGCCAGATTGCTCATCTGATTGACTGCTGATGAGCTCAACCAACTCATCGGTCAGCTCAGGCACGTTCATTAAGCGGGTCCAGGGCCAGCTTAATGTGGGGCCGAACTGGCCAAGAAAGTGTTTCATGCCTGCTTCGCCGCCGGCAATGCGATAGGTCTCGAACAAACCCATTTGCGCCCACCGTAGGCCAAAGCCAAAACGTATTGCATCATCAATGTCTTCTGTGGTGGCTACGCCATCGCGCACTAACCACAGGGCCTCGCGCCAAACGGATTCAAGTAAACGGTCGGCGATAAAGGCATCAATTTCTTTTTTAACGCGCAATGGGCGCATGCCCATGAATTTGCAAATGGCGTCAGTGCGGTCGACAGTGGCAGCGGATGTTTTGCTGCCGCCTACCAATTCTACCATTGGCAATAGATAAACCGGGTTGAATGGGTGTGCCACGATTAAACGTTCTGGCGCACGCATCCTGGCCTGAAGGTCGCTGGGCATAATGCCTGAAGTGGACGAGGTGATGATGGCGTCGTCCGGTGCGCTTTCTTCGATCTGAGCATAAACAGTTTGCTTGATGGCTAGATCTTCAGGCACTGATTCCACAATCAGTTGACTGTTACTAACCGCTGCGGCAAGGTTGTTTTCCAGCGTTAATTTACCTTTTGTTCGGCGTGGTGCGGCAGTCAATTTTTCATAGGCTGCTTCTGCATTGCTGAGTACGGCATCTATCTTGCGTTGTGCTTCCGGGTCTGGATCATAGACGTGTACGTCGATGCTGTTTTCTAGTAATCGCGCGATCCAACCTGCGCCGATAACGCCGCCGCCGACAACGGCCGCCTTGGTAATATTAATGCTCATGATTTGTTCCTAGTTGCAATTAGCTCTGTGGTGCGCGCTTGGTCAATTGAAGCTTGTCGCGCACGTCCTGCGGGCTCATGATTCGTGCGCCCATATTGGTGACGATGGTTGCGGCTTTTTCTACTAATTGGGCATTGGTGGCCAATACCCCTTTTTCTAGATATAGATTGTCTTCGAGGCCTACTCGAACATTGCCGCCCGCTAGCATTGCTGCGGCGGCCATCGGCATTTCGTGACGGCCCAAAGCGAAAGCAGAGAAGGTCCAACTTGCAGGAATGTTATTCACCATCGCCATAAAGGTATTCAAGTCATCGGGCGCGCCCCAAGGTACGCCCATGCAGAGTTGAATCATTACTGGATCTTCGATAATGCCTTCTTCAACCAATTGCTTGGCAAACCAAAGGTGACCTGTATCAAAGGCTTCTATTTCGGGGCGTATGCCCATATCTGTCATCATCTGACCCATGGCGCGCAGTACGCCTGGGGTGTTGGTCATCACGTAGTCGGCTTCAGCAAAATTCATGGTGCCGCAATCTAAAGTACAAATTTCGGGTAAGCAGTCGCGTACATGCGCCATGCGCTCTGTTGCGCCGACCATGTCAGTTGCCGCTTCATTCAGCGGTAAAGGTTGCTCTGCAGGGCCAAACACCATATCGCCGCCCATACCTGCCGTTAGGTTTAGAACAACGTCAACATCGCTGTCACGAATACGATCGGTCAATTCACGGTATAAGGCTACGTCGCGTCGTGGAGCGCCCGTTTCTGGGTCGCGTACATGGCAATGCACTACGGCTGCGCCAGCGCGAGCAGCGTCAATGGCTGAGTTGGCAATTTCCTCAGGGCTGCGCGGGACATGCGGTGAACGGTCTTGGGTTCCACCGCTTCCGGTGACGGCGCAGGTGATAAATAGGTCTTGGCTGGGTTGCATTGGCATGATGATAGATCTGGCTGTTGATAACTGCCTTAATATTATGCTCGACGGGAGCCAAGAGTTTAACGATAATGGCCGACTTGTTTACTTTTTATGCCAAAATGGAGTTTTCTCGATCTTTACTCAATGCTGGTTTAGCCAGCGTCCAAAAGCCCATTGAGGTAGGTTTTTTAGTGGTCGACGGATTTTCGATGATGTGCTTTGCGAATGCGGTTGAACCTTTACGCGCGGCCAATATGATTTTGGGAAAAAAGTTGTTTAGGAGGACGGTTATTACACTAGATGGAGAGTCGGCAAATTCTTCTAGCAATTTGTCTTTGAACGCCGATAATAAAGGGGATGAAGCCCAGCAATTAGATTGGTTATTTGTGATCGCGAGTTACAACTATCAAGATTTCGCTAACCCGCAAATCAGCTCGTTAATACGTCGGCTTTCGCGCAATGCTAAAGTGGTTGGCGGCTTAGATTGCGGTAGTTGGTTAATGGCGCACGCGGGCTTATTAGAAAACTACACAGCGACGATTCATTGGCAAGAGCTGGCGCTATTCACAGAGCAATTTCCACAGCTTACTCCCAGTGACCAACGCTACGTCGTTGATCGTCAGCGAGTGAGTGCAGGCGGTGCGGTAGCGGCCTTAGACCTAATGCTTGAGTTAGTGAGAGGCATTGGTGGCGAGAACTTATTTTTCGACATGCGTAACTTATTTTTGTATGACGTCTCACAGCCAGCTGAGCGCAGCCAACAGCGTCACGGTTTGGCTAAAGAAGCGGCGCCAAAACTGTATTCGGCAATTGAGTTGATGGAAGGCAGCGCCGAAAACCCATTGCCCTTAGAGGATATTGCCAAACATGCTTCCATGTCGCTAAGATCATTGAATCGCAGCTTCCAAAAACATATTGGCATCAGCCCAGGTCAATATTATTTGCAACTGCGTCTCAAAGCAGCGAGGCGACTGATTGCAGAAACAAAGCTCAGCATTACTGCAGTAGCTAGTCGCTGCGGTTTTAATTCTCCTCAAGCATTTAGTCGCGCGTTTAGGGCCAAGTTTGCTACCTCGCCGAATAGCTTGCGCCGGGGTCGAGAGCGCTCCTTACTTCAGTTTTAAAGCGCACTGCGCCACGCGTTCGCCCAGCAGGGTAGTCGTAGATTTCTCTTCATCAGAGAACCCATTTTTACTGTCACTACCGGCTACATGACTAGCGCCATAAGGCGTGCCGCCACTGGTGGTAGTAGACAAGGCAGACCCGGCAAAAGGAATGCCTACCATCACCATGCCGTGATGCATTAAAGGCAGTATCATAGAAAGCAGGGTACTTTCTTGTCCGCCGTGCATGCTGGATGTGGAGGTGAATACGCCTGCGGGTTTATTTACCAAATCGCCTGCCATCCAACTGGGGGCAGTTTGATCGATAAAGTACTTCATCGGCGCTGCCATATTACCGAAGCGGGTTGGGCTACCTAATAGCAAGCCGTCGCAGCTTTTAAGGTCGTCAGCGGTAACGTATAAATCCCCTTCATCGGGTATGCTCGGATCGGTTGACTCACAAACGGTGGAAACAGGTGGCACGGTTCGGATGATGGCGTTGCAGCCTACAACACTCTCCACACCTCGTGCGATGAGTTTGGCGAGTTGCTTTACCGAGCCATGGCGGCTGTAATATAAAACCAGAATATCGGCCATGGATTTAAAGGATATCTATCACGCGTTCGATCGGTCGGCCAATGGCGGCTTTGCCATTGTGAACCACGATGGGGCGTTCTATTAGTTTAGGATTGTCTGCGAGGACTTGCGCCCACTCTAAATTGCTTAAATTCTTATCGTTAAGGCCTAGCTCTTTATATATTGGCTCACCTGTGCGTATGATTTCAGAGGCAGAGTCACCTAAAAGTGAAATCAATTCCAAAATTTCTACAGCACTTGGCGGCGTGTCTAAATACTTAACAATATTGAAATCTAGTTCGCGCTCTTGTAGCTCAGATAAGGTTGCGCGAGATTTGGAACAGCTGGGATTGTGGTATATAGTGGTCATGATGAAAATAGTTTAACGGATTCAACGAATGTTAAGTGTCGGGCGGTTAGTGTAGTGCATTAGATATAATGCTTGTATCAGAATCGTCTAAATATTCCAAGTCAAGGCGCAGTTTTTGCCAATGGTTGTTCCCTTGGTAGAGACTGAAACGACGGATTGTATTATTTGTATGGTTCCCTTTGGGCGTAGCGAATGTAAAGCTATTGACAGTTTTTATTTTTCATAAATGGAATGATTTAAGTTGAAGTGATTTCTGTCTCGCTGATATAGGTATTATGTCTAATGCACTACACTTACATACAAATAAAATGACAAACCGATTGATACGATATAGCAAAAGATTAGGACGCGTCCTAAGTACCATGCCGCAGAGTCTGAGTGCAGGCCGGTATTTTCGTGTGGCATCTGCCTTGTCCTTCTCCACTTTGCTTGCTTTGGTGCCTTTGATTACCGTGGCATTTTCAACGCTTTCACTCTTCCCTGTATTTGAGCAATGGTCGGGGGCAATAGAAGCTTTCTTGTATCGTAACTTTGTTCCCCAATTGGGAGATCAAATACAGATTTATTTGCAAGAATTCAGCGTCAACGCGGGGAAACTTACGATTTGGGGTTTGGTGTTCTTGATGATCAGCACCTTATTTTTGCTTGCAACAATTGAAGATACTTTTAACGATATTTGGCAGGTTGAGGAGGGTCGTTCGCCGGTGCAGCGTCTATTGGTTTACTGGGCGATGTTGACCTTGGGGCCGATTATTATTGCCGTGAGTTTGTCGATTTCGTCTTACCTGCTATCCCTATCAGTGATTAATGATCAGGCGGTACTAATAGGCATTAAATCCCACTTACTCAGCAGTCTGCCGTTTGCCTTGGAACTGTTAGGGTTTATCTTCTTCTATTCAGTTGTGCCTTTTTGCGATGTTCAATTTCGCCATGCAGTGGTGGGCGGAATAGTGGCAACTGTCCTATTTGAACTAGCAAAATGGGGCTTTGGGCTATATATCCTGAACTTCAATTCTTATCAAAAAATATATGGCGCTATCGCTATCTTGCCGGTATTTTTGATATGGATCTATCTGTCTTGGTTAGTGGTGCTAATTGGCGCTTATGTAACAGCGATTTTTGGGAATAATCGCGATGAAAATCTTGTTTAGTAAAGCCAGTGTTTCTAGGCCGAATATTGCAACTACCCTGAGATAGTGGGGTAGTTGCAAATCTAGTTAAGGTGGAAGTACCGAATGCTATTGAATGCTAACCGCACAAAACTTGAATTCAGGTATCTTACCAACTGGGTCGATGGCTTCGTTAGTCAGTAAGTTGGCCGCTGCTTCGTTAAAGCAGAAAGGCATAAACACTTCGCCTGGCTGTACTTGTAAACTGCTATTGATTTCGACGAAGATTTCGCCGCGACGGGATTGCACGGTCACCATGTCGCCATTGTTTCGGCCTAGTTTGACAATATCGACCGGGTTCATGTCGATGGCAGGTGACGGCTCAATTTGATCTAGTACATCAGCACGTCGTGTCATTGAACCGGTATGCCAATGCTCAAGCTTTCTGCCTGTCATTAGAACAAAGGGGTACTCGGCATCAGGTAACTCATCGGCAGTGATGTGCTTAGCCGGAACTAACTTGGCCTTGCCGTCAGGCATAGGGAAGCTGTCGACAAATACCACTTGTTGGCCTGGATCGTTTGCGTCTTTGCAAGGATAGGTGACGGAGTCATTCTCTGTTAATCGATCCCAGGTAATACCCGTAAGGCTTGGCATCATGCTACGCATTTCCTCGTAGACTTCGCCAATGCTTTGCTCTGGCCATCCGCATTCTAGGTGCTTTGCCATTTCTTGAATAATCCAAGCATCAGGCATCGCATCACCGGGTGCGTCGACGGCCTTACGGCCACGCTGCACGCGGCGATCAGTATTGGTTACACTGCCATCTTTTTCTGGCCACGCGGTTGCAGGCAAAATAATATCCGCAAAGGCGGCTGTTTCCGTTAGAAATATGTCTTGCACCACTAGATGTTCAAGCGTTTCCAAAGCGTGGCGGGCGTGGTTTAAGTTAGGGTCAGACATCGCAGGGTTTTCGCCCATGATGTACATGCCTTTAATGGTGCCGGCGTCAATCGCGTGCATGATCTCCACAACGGTTAAGCCTGGCTTGGTGCTTAACACGGTATCCCACGCTTGCTCGTACCTGGCGTGAGTTTCTGGGTTGTCTACGCGCTGATAATCAGGGTACATCATCGGGATTAAACCCGCATCTGAGGCGCCCTGAACGTTGTTCTGTCCGCGTAATGGGTGCAGTCCTGTGCCGCGGCGGCCAATTTGACCAGTTAGCATGCACAAGCTGATTAGGCAGCGAACATTGTCGGTGCCGTGAATATGTTGTGATACACCCATGCCCCAAAAGATGATGGCGTTTTTGGCGTTGGCATATTCTCTAGAGACTTGACGAATAGTTTGCGCATCAATGCCGCAAATATCGGCCATGGCTTCTGGACTGAAATCCGCAACATTGGCTTTAACTTGCTCAAAGTTATTGGTTCGGTTGGCGATAAACTCGTGATCTAATAAATCTTCGTCAATGAGTGTGTGTAGCATTGCATTTAGCAGTACTACGTCGGTATCAGGCTTGAACTGTAAAAAGTGATCAGCATGACGCGCGATATCGATGCGTCGCGGGTCAAGTACCACCAACTTAGCGCCATTTTTTTGTGCGTTTTTAACGAAAGTCGCCGCAACTGGATGGTTGCCTGTAGTGTTAGAGCCGATAATGAAAATTAAATCAGCATGCTTAACGTCTTCGACTGGATTAGATACCGCACCAGAACCGATGCCCTCAAGCAAAGCCATCACGCTAGACGCATGACATAAACGAGTGCAGTGGTCGATGTTGTTGTTGCGAAAGCCAGTTCGAACAATTTTTTGGAACAGATAAGCTTCTTCGTTGCTGCCTTTGGCTGAGCCAAAGCCGGCTAGCACTTCATCACCGTGCTCATCGAGCAAGGTTTTTAGCCCGCCGCCAGCAGCTTGTAGCGCTTCTTCCCATGAAACAGGGCGAAACATTTTGCTAGGATCAGCGGGATCAAAGTATTCATTCATGCCCTTGGGTACGCCTTCTTTACGTATCATGGGCTGGGTTAAGCGTTCTGGGTGGTGAATATAGTCAAAGCCGTAACGGCCTTTTACACATAAACGACTAATGTTAGCGGGGCCATCACGACCTTCTACTTTGACAATTTTGTTGTCTTTGCTATGGTAGGTTAACAAGCAGCCAACACCACAGTAAGGGCACACCGAATCAGTTTTCTTGACTTCTTCAGGGACTTCTACTTTATTGATCAGCGCGCCGGTTGGGCAAGCTTGTACGCATTCGCCGCAGCCAACACAAGTGCTGCCGCCGATTGCCGCGT
>JBLIOD010000054.1:0-18337 GCA_047639475.1 Gammaproteobacteria bacterium | reverse complement strand
AAATTAGTAGCGCAGGAGGCTGGCTGCCCTTTGATCGGTACATGCAGGCGGTGCTTTACGCGCCTGAGTTGGGCTATTACCGAAACGGACTAAAGAAATTTGGTGAAGGCGGCGACTTCATTACTGCGCCAGAAATAGGGCAGGCATTTGGTGGATGTATTGCACGACAATGCGCGCAGGTGTTAGGTGGTTGTGGTGGCAGTATTATTGAGTTTGGCGCAGGTAGTGGCGCTTTGATGGTCACTATTATGCTGGCACTGAAGCAGGAGCAAACCTTGCCAGAGCGTTATTATATAGTTGAATTAAGCGCAGAGCTCCGAGACCGTCAACAGCAGCTCGCACAACAACAGCTTGGTGGGGACGCCAACCGACTATGCTGGCTAAATCGCTTGCCGGATAAGCCTATTAATGGTGTGATTGTTGCCAACGAGGTGTTGGATGCAATGCCGATTAAGCTGTTTAGCATAGAGGAGCAGGAGCGAGTTGAAGAGCTTGGCGTTCAATTGAATGGCGAGGGTGAATTGATTATCAGCCAACAATCAATGTCACCGCCAATAAGCGAAACCATCGCGCAAAGAGTTGGGCTAATGAGTGGACAAAGGCCTTATCGTTCAGAGATAGGCCTGCAAGGCGAAGCTTGGGTGGCATCGTTGTCAGAAGCGATAGATACTGGGGCGGTGTTGCTGATAGACTATGGTTTTAATCAGGCGACTTACTATCACCCTGATCGCAGCGAGGGCACTTTGATGTGTCATTTCCAACACCACAGTAACGATGATCCTTTATACATGCCGGGCTTGCAAGATGTGACTAGCCATGTAAATTTTACCGCGTTGGCAGACAGTGCTCTGGATAATGGCTTTGAGGTGGCAGGGTTTGCGCCGCAAGCCCATTTTTTGCTCGCGCTGGGTTTGCTTGAAAATGTGGCTGATGGCTTAGATGATAAAAGCCAAATGAAGGCAGCACAGGAAATAAAAAAACTCACTTTGCCACATGAGATGGGAGAGTTGTTTAAGGTATTGGCATTGACCAAAAATTTTGATGAGCCCTTGCTGGGCTTTACTCATATTAATCATGGAAATCGTTTATGGACTTAATTCAAAGTGCGGTATTGGCTTTTGTACAAGGCTTGACTGAATTTCTACCTATTTCCAGTTCTGGTCATTTAGTGTTGGTGCCCAAGTTATTTGGGTGGGCAGATCAGGGGTTGGCATTCGACGTGGCGGTGCATTTAGGTTCCCTAATGGCAGTGATGCTGTATTTTAGGAAAGATGTTAGTGCGATTGTGAGCGCTACCGTAGGCAATATGATGGGCAGGCCTGCCAACAAGGAAAGTAAATTAGGGTGGTCGGTGCTGCTTGCAACCATTCCGGTGGGCATTGTAGGCGTAGTGTTGAATGAGTGGATCGCTGTCAGTTTGCGCAATGCGGTGCTGGTAGGTTGTGCTTCAATGGGCTTTGGCGCTTTATTATGGTGGGTTGATCGCCGCTTTGCTGTAGGCAGAGGTATTCACCAAATCAACCGTAAAGATGTACTGGTGATTGGGTGCGCACAAGCAATAGCACTCATCCCGGGTGTTTCACGTTCTGGGATGACTATCTTGGCTGGGCGTTTTATGGGTTTGCAGCGTGGCAGTGCGGCGCGGTTTTCGTTTTTAATGTCTATTCCTGTCATCATCTTGGCTAGCGGACTCAAGTCATTTGAATTGTTAGCAGCCGGGTTATCCATAGATTGGTCAACGCTTTTGTTTGCCATGGTGATTTCGGCACTGGTTGCCTATGCCTGCATACACTGGTTTTTAGGCTTCATTGAGCGGCACAGCATGGCGCCCTTCGCAGCGTACTTGTTACTGTTAGGTGCATTCATTTTAATGTTGTTTTGGTAAACAGTGTTTTGATAGACTGCGGACATTATGAAAATCACACAAAACGCGTTTCTGGATAGCCCGAATAAGGCGGTGACCTTAATGGGGATGTCAGGTGTGGGCAAGACCACCATGACGGCTTTACTGCATCGAGATCAATGGTTTCATTATTCAGGCGATTACCGTATTGGCACCAAGTACTTAGAGGAGCCGATATTAGACAATATTAAACGCCAAGCCATGCAGGTGCCATTTCTTAGCGATTTGATTCGTAGCGATTCTATCTACTTCAGTAACAATATCACGGTTGAAAACTTAAAGCCGATATCGAGTTTTCTAGGCAAAATTGGCAATCCTCAATTAGGGGGAATTTCGCTGCTTGAATTCAAGCGCAGACAGGCGCTGCACCGAGCGGCAGAAGCCAATGCGATGACAGACGTTGCAGACTTTATTGATAAAGCACAGGAAATTTACGGTTATCCCCACTTTATCAATGACACGGGTGGCAGCGTTTGTGAATTAACCGATGAAGAAGCATGGGATGATCTAGCGCAGCGCTCTATCATTATCTATCTGAAGGCGGACGAGCACATGGAAACGGCTATGTTTGAGCGTGCTAAAGCCGACCCTAAACCGCTTTATTATGATACGGACTTCCTTGACCAGCATGTCGAAGAGTTTTTAGTTAATAATAATCTGGTTAACGTTGAGCAGATGGTGCCAGATGAGTTTGTTCAGTGGGTATTCCCCAAGTTGTTGGCCTACCGAAAACCACTCTATGAAGGTATTGCAAATAAACATGGCTACACCATTGACGCTAGCGGTGTTCTTGATTTGAAAACCCAGGCCGATGTGCTTGAATTTATTGGCTCAGCGTTAGACTAATGTCTTTAATAGCTAACAGCGATCTGCCCACTTTTGCCCGTTTACGGCAAGAGGGTTTAGAAGTTTTAGATGCATCTCGCGCTGCCCAACAAGATATTCGGGAGTTGCACGTAGGCATAATGAACTTGATGCCGGATCCCGCCCTGCAGGCGACAGAACGACAATTTATGCGCATGGTAGGCAGCTGTAACCGAATTGCCCAGTTCAAGATTCATCTGTTTAGTGCTCCGGGTATTCCCCGTGACGCACAAGCTGCAGCCCATATAGCGCAATACTACGAACCGTTCGAACAGATTAAAGCGTCGGGTTTGGATGCTTTAATCTTGACTGGTGCCAACCCTGCTCAATCTGACATTACTAAAGAACCCTTTTGGGATTCAATGCTGGAAGTGGTTGACTGGGCGCAAGAAAACGTGAGTTCTGTATTGTGCTCGTGTCTTGCTAGCCATGCTTTGGTGAAACAATTTCATGGCATTGAGCGATATAAGCTGCCCCAAAAGCGGTGGGGAGTCTATTCACACCGCATCACACAGGAGGCCCATCCACTGACGGCCAATATTAATACGCGGTTCGATGCGCCACATTCCCACGTGTACGAAGTGAATGCGAAGCAATTAAAAGATAAGAACTTAAAAGTACTCGCAGCCAGTGAAGAGGCAGACTTTCACTTAGCGACTAGCGAAGATGGTTTTCGATTTGTCTATTTCCAAGGTCACCCTGAATATGATGCGATTAGTTTGTTTAAAGAATACAAACGAGAGGTAGGGCGTTTTATCGAAGGAACGATTGAAACCTATCCGGCTTTTCCAGAGCACACCTTTTCCCGTCAGGCGGCTAAAATATTAAGTGAGTTTCGCGACGAAGTGCTATCCAGCGATTCGAATGATGTGTCAATGTCCTTGTTCCCAGAGGAGCAAGTATTGCCACATTTAGACAATACTTGGAGTGATACGGGCAAAGCCGTTGTGAATAATTGGTTGGGTTTGGTGTATCAACTCACCGATAAAGACCGTAAAGCGCCTTTCATGAAAGGCATCGATCCGCAAAACCCATTGGGTCTAATTTAAACCCTTTCTGGTGGTATCGAGAATCAAAAACGGGGTGCTGTGCCCTGTTGTTTTGCGCTGTGCAAATCAACTTAAATTGAGCTATGCTCCACGCTAATTATAAAAGTGCGCTTTGGTATGAAATGTTTAATAGTTGACGACGAAGGTTTAGCACGGTCTAGGCTCAAACATATTCTAGGAGACTTGGATGAATCCATGAATGTGATTGAGTCCGACAATGGTAAAGACGCGCTCGCCAAGTGTAACGATTACGAACCTGAATTGGTTTTCTTGGATATCCGTATGCCGGGCATTTCGGGCATGGAAGTTGCGCAACATTTAACGGCTTATGAAACACCTCCAGCGGTTATTTTCACCACGGCGTATAACGAGTTTGCCTTGGACGCTTTTGAAGCTAACGCAATCGACTACTTGTTAAAGCCAATTAGACGAGAACGTCTACAGCAAGCGCTTAAGAAAATAAAACCATTTACCGCTGAACAGAAACTAAAGCTGCCCATTGAAGAGGCGCGACAGCACATCGCTTTAACAGAGCGCGGTAAAATCAAACTGGTACCGATAGATAAAATTGTTTATTTTCGGGCTGACAACAAGTACGTTCGATTACGTACCACCAAACGTGAGTATGTTATCAGCGAGGTGTTGAATGGGCTGGAAGAAGAGTTGGCCGATCAGTTTATTCGTGTCCATCGAAACTCGTTGGTTGCAAAATCACATATCAATCGCCTTGAGAAGGACAGTGACAACGGCAAGTGGTATGTCTTTTTTAAATCAATTGAAGATTCCATTGAAGTAAGTCGTCGCCAGACGACCAACGTGAGAAAGTGGCTTCGCAATAAAAGCTAGTCAGTTTTTATAGATCGCTGGTTAGCGCTTTCGTTGCGATAGTGACTGCTTTGTCAAAGTAGTAACGGTAATAGTCCAAGGTTAAAACGCCGACTAGTGGGGCCGCTATTTCGTGTCCTTCATCGCTAAGAAAAAGAACGGTAGGTGAAAAATCGACTTCGTGTCTCTCAGCGAATTGACTATAGGTTAAGCTTTCATTGTTGAAACTCTCGAATGTTGTCGTCGAGTCCATAATGACTTCTCGTAGAATGAAGCGCCTATCATTCGGTAAGAACTGAAAGACATTTTCACGTAATACTTCACAATATTCGCAATCACTGGCCGTCGTAAAGATAACGATGGGTGTCTGGGTGTTTTTTGCTTGAACAGCGTCCGCGGATAAGCTGCTAGCAAGCGTAATAGGCAGCACTGCAGATACCGTGCCGCTAAAAACGAAAAACAGGATTAGAACGAGAGCTATTAGGAACAAGTTTGATTATTTCTGTGGATGATCTATCAGTATACTGACAATGCGAGAGGCATACCAATCTAGCTGCATAAAGAAAATTCAGGTATTTCTGTGAATAATGTCGGTTAAATTGGCTCATAATCCCCTTTCTGTGGGATTTTTTAAATTTCGAAAATGCGTCGACAACTACGTCAAAGGCTATTAGTCACTAACCAACTGCGAAACTCAAAACATTTGAGTTCGATAAGGAACTTGATTCAGAGTCCGAAAATTTGGCACGTAACTCGCCGCAGTGTCGCGAGAGCCGTGGCGGTGGGAATATTTGTCGCGTATTTGCCCATGCCTTTTCAAATGCTAGTTGCCGCATTGCTGGCGGTAGTTGTGCGAGCAAATCTGCCCATCTCAGTGTTGCTGATTTGGATATCTAATCCTTTTACCTGGCTTATTCTGTATGGGCCGCCATATATTCTCGGTGCCGCGATTTTAGGGCAACCGGAGATTTCAATTGAGCAATTGAGCATTTCTTGGCTGACGCAAAACTTGTCGGCCCTTTGGGTGGGTTGTTTAATCGTTGGCGGCGCGATGGCAACAGGCGGTTATATCACCGTCCAAATATTGTGGCGCATGGAGGTCGTTGGAGAATGGGAAAAGCGCCGAAATAAACTTAGGGTGAAGCGTGAATCGCAAGCAGAGCAGAATGATAAAAGCGATATTTAGGCATAAAAGCCTAACGCGTTTGAATAGTTTACTGAAAAGGCTACTTCTTCAATAAGTCACGAATTTCAGTAAGCAGTACTTCTTTGCTGTCAGGACTTGGGTCTGCAGCCGCTTCTTCTTCTGCCTCACCTTGCATCTTGTTAACCGCTTTAACCACCATGAAAATGGCCAAGGCGATAATAATGAAGCTAATTAAAGTGTTGATGAATAAGCCCCAGTTTATGGTGACAGCGCCCACTTCTTTGGCCGCTTCTAGCGAGGCATAAGGGGCAGCAGTGCTGCCTTCTTTTAGTACTTGGAATACATTGGTAAAGTCAACGCCGCCCATCAATAACCCAATGGGCGGCATGATGACATCCGCTACGAATGAAGTAACGATGGCGCCAAATGCAGCGCCGATAACAATACCAACAGCCATGTCCAGTACGTTGCCACGCAAGATAAATTTTTTGAATTCTTCGATCATCGATAATTTATGTAGTGTTAAAGAGCGCGCATTATAGTCATAAAGGCAACAATATAGGACGATTTGAAGCGATAGAGGTCGTTCTAGTGATTTTGAAGGTAAAATGCCGCTCAATTTTTAAGGGTTCATTTGTATCTATTTTCTTGACCCTTTTGGTCGCTAGGCATATTCTCGATAGTTATATTCAACCTCCAAAATACTATGGCCTTTAATACTGTGATTTGCTTATCAAAACGAGCGCAAGCACTCGTTTTATTGGTTTTATCCATAGCGCTTAGCGGCTGTGCAACCAATCCGGTTACCGGCAAGAAAGATTTTGTCTTGATGTCTGAAGAACAAGAAGTCCAGTTGGGCAAGCAGAGTCATGGGCAAATTCTTAAGCAATACCAAGTTTACGATAATCCAGCGCTAGCCAAATATGTGAATGACTTGGGGCAAAAATTAGCAAAACAAAGTCATCGGAGCAACTTAGACTTCAAATTCACTTTGCTCGACTCTCCCGAAGTGAATGCCTTTGCGCTGCCTGGCGGATACGTCTACATAACGCGCGGCATCATGGCATACCTGAATAGTGAGGAGGAGTTGGCGGGTGTCATTGGCCATGAAATTGGCCACGTAACCGCGCGGCACGGTGTTAGGCAGCAAAGCGCAGCTCAAGCTGGAGGATTCTTTGGTGTTTTGGTGGCAGTCGCGACAGGGAATCAGCAAGTGGCTCAAACCACGAGCATGTTAAGTTCAGCGATAGTCAGTGGTTACGGCCGCAACCATGAACTAGAGGCAGACCGCTTAGGCGCTGAGTACTTGGCAAAAGTGAATTACGATCCTGAGTCAATGCTCAACGTGATTGGCGTGCTTAAAGACCAGGAACAGTTTAATAAGCAAAAAGCCCAAGACAGCGGTAAACAGGCCAGCAGCTATCATGGTGTTTTTTCAAGCCACCCAGATAATGATTCCCGATTACAAGAAGTTATTCGCGCAGCCAAAAAATTTCAAAACCCAGATGCAGTGCACTCCGATCCGCAAACCTATCTCAAGCTTACTGATGGTATGGTGTTCGGAAATAGTGAATCTCAAGGCATTGTTGAAGGAAATCAGTTTTACCATTTAGAATTGGATTTGAAGTTAACGTTCCCTGATCAGTGGCAGTTACGAAACATGCCAGACAAAATTTTATCCATTGCGCCTTCACAAAAGCAAATGATGCAATTTTTGCTAGAAAGTAATAATAAACAAGATCCGCGTGCATTTTTGCGGAAGAATTTTCCCGAGTTGGAGCAAGAGAAACGTATCAACGCGAATGCTGCTTCAGCAGTGACTGCTTTAGATACGCCATGGGGAAAGAAGGTCGGCAGAGTTGCAGCAGTTAAGCGCGGTGATAATATGTACGTTCTTATGGGGGTTGGTGAGCAAACCATGCCTGATTCGGTTTTTTTCCAAACCGTTAAATCGTTAAAACGCTTATCGTCTTCGGATAAAAAGCTGGCGAGAAGTAAAAAAATTCACTTGGTGCGTGCGAAGCAAGGTGATACCTATGCCAAACTCGCCCAACAATCGTCTATTTCAACCTATGAAATAGAGCAACTTCGTTTAATAAATGATGACTATCCAAATGGTGAGCCCATCGTTGGTGAGCTTATTAAGATCGTGCGTTAGTCATTTAGATGAAATTCAGCAGGTAAGTTTGGTGTAGAAACTGGACTAGTTATTTTTTAAAACAGTAGAGTAAATTATGTCGTTTAGTGATCGTGATGGAGTTATTTGGAGTGATGGTGAATTGGTCCAGTGGAGAGAGGCAAAAACCCACGTACTAACGCATACCCTGCATTATGGCTTGGGTGTGTTTGAAGGGGTTCGTGCTTATGAAACTGACCGTGGGCCAGCGATTTTTCGCCTTGAAGACCACACTAAACGTCTATTCAATTCTGCAAAAATCCTTAATATGCCAGTGCCTTATGAGGCGCAGGTGTTAAATGAAGCACAAATGTCTGTGGTTAGAGAAAATGGCTTACAGAGCGCATATATCAGGCCACTTGCTTATTATGGTTCAGAGGGCATGGGTATTCGCGCCGACATGCTAGAGACCCATATCGCCATCAGTGCGTGGGAGTGGGGTTCATACTTAGGTGAAGAAGGCATGAAGAATGGCATTAAAGTGCGCACGTCTTCTTATACGCGTCACCATATCAATTCCACTATGTGCCAAGCCAAAGCTTGCGGTAATTACATTAATTCAATATTGGCCTTACAAGAAGCCATTGCTTCTGGCGCGGAGGAGGCCTTGTTATTGGATACCAATGGCTATGTTATGGAAGGCTCAGGTGAGAACGTTTTCGTCGTAAAAAATGGTGAAATTTTGACGCCAGATATCACCTCAGCATTAGATGGTATAACGCGCCAAACAATTATGACTTTGGCCGAAGAGCTCGGTTACCCAGTGAAAGAAAAGCGCATCACGCGTGATCAAATTTATGTGGCCGACGAAGCATTCTTCACGGGTACTGCAGCGGAAGTGACGCCCATACAATCTTTAGATGGCAGAATGATTGGCAATGGTTCGCGTGGCCCGATTACAGAACAACTACAAAGCTTATATTTTGATGTGGTTTACGGACGCAGTGAAAAACATTTAGATTGGTTAACGTTCGTATAAGTAGAGAGGCAAGTACTGCCTTTTGAATCATGAATAAGCCTTTTCGTTGTCTCGTTGTCGGTCCTGCTTGGGTGGGTGATATGGTGATGGCCCAATCGTTGTTTGTTGAGTTAAAGCGGCGCCATGAGGGG
This sequence comes from Gammaproteobacteria bacterium, assembly GCA_047639475.1. GTDB lineage: Bacteria > Pseudomonadota > Gammaproteobacteria > Arenicellales > Poriferihabitantaceae > JAAELZ01. The sequence continues at coordinate 9,263 of JBLIOD010000054.1, read as the reverse complement.
CTTTATCTCACGGTATTGGCGCCTGCTTGGTCTGAAGCTATTTTGCAACGGATGCCAGAGATCGATGAGGTTATCGCGCTACCTGTTGCACATGGGCAGCTGAATCTCAAAGTGCGCTGGAAAGTAGCAAAACAGTTGAAGACCAAACAGTTTGATCAAGCGATTGTTTTGCAGCGTTCTTTAAAGTCTGCTTTGGTGCCATTTTTTGCACGCATACCCAAACGAACGGGTTTCTTGGGCGAACAACGTTATGGCCTGTTAAATGACATCCGCAAGATTGATAAGACCCAGTTGCCGATGAACGTGCAGCGATTTCTAGTCCTGGCTGATGACAGCGGTGCACTGCCCAGCGAAATTCCTAAACCTGCTTTGGTTTCCCTAGAGGCTGACCAACAAGCAGTTCGGCAAGCATTCGAATTAGGCGACAGTAAAATATTGGCACTGTGCCCTGGGGCTGAGTTCGGCGCGTCTAAACAGTGGCCCGCTCGTCACTATGCCAGTGTGGCAAAAGTCAAGCTTGAACAAGGTTGGAAGGTGACGCTATTGGGCTCAGCAGGTGACAAGCCAATTTGTAATGAGATTAATCAACTACTTGATCAACAAGGGGTTAACTTAGCAGGACGAACCAGCTTGCCTCAAGTGATCGATTTAATCGCGAGCGCTGACAAGGTAGTCTCAAATGATTCTGGACTAATGCATATAGCCGCTGCACTGCATCGCCCGTTGGTGGCTGTTTATGGCTCTTCCTCGCCGGACTTCACGCCGCCTTTGTCATCTACCAGTCAAATTGTTAAATTACATTTAGACTGTCAACCTTGCTTTAAGCGTCAATGCCCATTAGGGCACTTAAATTGCCTGAATCAACTAGAGCCACAGCAAGTACTAGACCACCTCTAAGATTCACCTCTCGATCTGACATCCGTAGTTAGATAGCGATTGCCGATGTTTATAGCCATATTAAATTGCTTGGGCGTAAACTGCATGGCAAGTTGAATGCCTAGCTAGTAAAATACCGCCTCTTTAAGATAGCCTACTACAAGTGATGTCTGTATCTGATTACACCGAGGAACAATATAGCTCAGCGCAAGCGATAGTCGATAAGCGCTACGGCGAGCACATCGAACTATTGCTGGCGGATAGTGATGGACCCATAGATGTCGATTCAGGGGAAGCAAGCAGTTGCCCTGCCTTGTTTTGGACCGCAAGGGAGTGCAATTTTATTGTGCTAAGAACAGATGAAGAAGTGTTCCTCGCTCGATATTTCTATAATCCCAATGAGCAATTTAGCACCCTACAAGAACATTTTAATACCATTGAAGACTGTGTGCTCGGCGTACTACAAGCGCAATCTGATCATGAACGTGAACTCAGTGAAGAAAGCGATGAAGCAGAAACCGCTATAAAAGTTTCAACGCACCCATCGGGTCAACAATCAGACGACGGAACTGGAAAATAACATGAGTAAAATACAAAATGCTTTTTATGCTCAATCAGGTGGCGTAACCGCAGTAATCAATGCGACCGCTGCCGGTGTTATTGAGGCTGCGCGCGCAAACAGCGATAAGATTGGCACGGTGCTCGCGGGGAAAAACGGCATCATGGGTGCATTAAGTGAAGAGTTGATAGATACCCGTATTTATTCTGACGAACAGATTTCCGCCCTTATACATACACCGTCGGGTGCTTTTGGTTCTTGTCGGTACAAACTAAAAAGCGTTGAAGAAAATAAGCGAGAGTACGACCGCTTGATTGAAGTTTTTAAAGCGCACGACATTGGCTATTTCTTTTATAACGGCGGCGGTGACTCAGCGGATACCTGCCTTAAAGTGTCGCAACTGTCTGAAACGATGGGTTACCCCATCAAAGCCATTCATGTACCAAAAACGGTCGACAATGATTTACCTGTTACCGATAACTGCCCTGGGTTTGGCTCAGTGGCTAAGTACATTGCGATTTCAACCTTGGAAGCCAGCTTGGATGTTTCTTCAATGGCCAAAACCTCTACCAAGGTGTTTGTGCTTGAGGTGATGGGCCGTCACGCGGGTTGGATCGCTGCAGCAGGTGGATTGGCTTCAGGTGATTTAGATATCCCTGTTATTATTTTATTCCCCGAAGTAACTTTTGACCGCGCGGCCTTCATGGCCAAGGTGCAGCAAAAGGTGGAACAATACGGTTATGTGTCAGTAGTGGTTTCAGAAGGGGTACAGGGCCCGGATGGTAAATTCCTGGCTGATCAAGGCTTAACCGACGCATTTGGTCACGCGCAGTTAGGCGGTGTAGCACCGGTTGTGGCGAACATGATTCGTGAGGAATTAGGTTACAAATACCATTGGGGCGTCGCCGACTATATGCAGCGCGCTGCGCGTCACGTGGCGTCTAGAACGGATGTCGACCAAGCTTATGCACTAGGTAAGGCGGCAGTTGATCTGGCAATTGAGGGTAAAAACTCTGTGATGCCAACTATAGATCGAATTAGCGATAGCCCCTACAAATGGGAGATCGGATCTGTGGCGTTGGAAAACGTGGCCAATGTAGAGAAAATGATGCCCGAGCATTATATTACCGAAGATGGCTTTGGTATAACCGATGCCTGCAGGACGTATTTATCTCCCTTGATAGAAGGTGAAGCTTATCCGCCATATAAAAATGGCCTACCTAGGTATATTCAGTTGAGTCATGAAATTGTAGCAAAAAAATTAGAAAATTTTGATGTGTAGATCGACAGTGAATAAGCAAGTAAGCGAAGTGGGGTTGTTCTCTGTTTTGAAAAGCGCCTTTTCAGGCTTGTTGGGCGTACAGAGTAATGCGAACCGTGAACGTGATTTTCAAAGCGGCAAGTTTTGGCACTTTTTTATAGCGGGAATCATCGTTACCTTGTTGTTTTTAGGCAGCGTTTATTTTGCAGTGAATCTATTGATATTAAGTACGACATGACAAAGAAGACAGTTGGCGAACTAACGCAAGCCTTGGAGGCCGTCATTGAAAAAATGCAAAAAATACAGCGTAAAATTGCGGCCGATGAACAGCCTACTTCTATGTCAGAGTTGGATAGTTTGACAAAACATAGGAAAGAAGTACGCCAAAATAGTTAATAAACTGGCGAAGTTAAGAAGTTGAATGTGCACTAAATTGTTGACTCGTCGAATCAACAAACAATTCATCCACGGCTAGACTGTTTGTAGACCAACGCTTGATCATTCATCGTGTATTGATTGCAGTAGGTATCAGAATTCGATACTATCCGCGAACAAACTATAACCAATAACTAGTCCGTTACGCTTTTTCGGCAGAACCTTTATAAAAGGGCCTTAAAGAGCACGGGCTATTTTAATTACAGGGCTTATATAAGCAGGGGCAAACGCCGCCTTATAGAAGACTTACAAAAATAATTACATTTTTAATTGAGGTATTCTTAAATGAATAAACTGTTCAGAGTGGCATTGGGCCTATTAGGCCTAGGCAGCACACAATTTGCGCAAGCAGCATGGGATATGAACATGCGTGTGGGTGCAACTGATATAAGTCGAGGGATATTCGACTTGCACATGGCGGTACTATGGGTGTGCGTTGCGATTGGCGTATTGGTGTTCGGCGCGATGATTTGGTCGATGGTTTTTCACCGTAAGTCAAAAGGTTACATTGCCGCCAAATTCCATGAGCATTTAGGCGTTGAGATCGCCTGGACCATCGTGCCAGCGATCATTCTGGTGGTGATGGGATATTATGGTGGCGTAATGCTGATCAAAATTGAAGACTCCAGTAATTCTGATATGACAGTTAAAGTAACTGGCCATCAATGGAAGTGGGAGTATGAATACCCAGAAGAAGGCATTCGCTTTTTCAGTAACTTAGCACAAACCAGCCGCGATGCAGCTGGCTTAAATGTGGGCATTAACCCAGCAACGGTTGATAACTACTTACTAGAAGTGGATAACCCATTGGTATTGCCAATCGGCAAAAAGGTTCGTTTCTTATTAACCTCTAACGACGTGAACCACGCTTGGTGGGCCCCTGATTTAGCGATCAAGAAAGATGCTATCCCGGGTTTCATTAATGACATGTGGGCAACCATCAACGAACCAGGTATCTACCGCGGTCAGTGCGCTGAGCTATGTGGTAAAGATCATGGCTTCATGCCAGTGGTGGTGATTGCTAAAACCCAAGAAGATTATGATGCATGGGTGGTAGAACAAACTGCTTCAGCTGCTGCAGCCAAAGAAGCTGAAAGTAAAGAGTGGACTAAAGCAGACTTGATGGCGCAAGGTGAGACAGTCTACAACACCTCATGTGCGGCTTGTCATCAGGCAGCGGGTACGGGTATTCCGGGTGTATTCCCAGCGTTAGTGGGTAGCCCACTAACAATAGGTGACACTGTTGACCAACATATTGATGTCGTAATGAATGGTAAAGCGGGCACAGCGATGCAAGCATTTGGCACGCAGTTAAGCGACGCCGATCTGGCTGCAGTTATTACTTACGAGCGTAATTCTTGGGGTAACAACGCAGAAGGCGATGCCAAGCACGTTATCCAACCTACAACGATTAAGGCCAAGCGCTAAGCGACGCGGCACTTAGGCAAACAACATTCGAGGAAATATCATGAGTACACACGCAGAAGATCATCACGATCACGACGACCACCACGGCCCAGAAAAGGGTCTGATGCGTTGGGTTAGGACCACCAATCACAAGGATATCGGCACGCTGTATTTGCTGTTTTCTTTGGTGATGTTTTTTATTGGCGGCGCGATGGCTTTAATAATTCGAGCAGAATTATTTCAGCCGGGCTTACAGTTTGTCGATCCAAACTTCTTTAATCAAATGACCACCATGCATGCCTTGATCATGATTTTTGGTGTAGTTATGCCGGCTTTCGTAGGCCTCGCCAACTGGATGTTACCGATCATGATCGGCGCGCCAGATATGGCACTACCTAGAATGAATAACTTCAGTTTCTGGATTCTGCCATTCGCTGGTACCATGTTGCTTGGTACATTATTTGTCGAAGGCGGCGGCCCAGCAGCAGGTTGGACTATGTATCCACCGTTGGTATTGCAAGGCGGTAAGTCATTCCCCATGTTGATCTTCTCAGTACATTTATTGGGTATCTCTTCAATTATGGGCGCGATCAACATTGTGGCGACTATCATGAACTTGCGTGCCCCCGGCATGACGTACATGAAAATGCCGTTGTTCGTATGGACTTGGTTTATCACGGCTTACTTATTAATCGCCACCATGCCCGTATTGGCAGGTGCGGTGACTATGTTGTTAACCGACAAATACTTCCTAACCAGCTTCTTTAGTGCAGCAGGCGGCGGCGACCCAGTTATGTTTCAGCATATCTTCTGGTTCTTCGGGCACCCTGAGGTATATATCTTGATTTTGCCGGCATTCGGCATCGTGTCGCAGATTATCCCTACTTTTGCACGCAAGCCCTTGTTTGGTTACAGCTCGATGGTTTATGCGACAGCGTCTATCGCTTTCTTGTCGTTTATTGTGTGGGCTCACCACATGTTTACGGTGGGCATGCCGGTCGTTGGTGAGCTATTCTTTATGATGGCCACCATGTTAATTGCGGTACCTACAGGCGTTAAAGTCTTTAACTGGGTATCGACTATGTGGCGTGGTTCAATGACTTTCGAAACGCCTATGTTGTTCGCCATTGGCTTCGTTATCATGTTCACCATTGGCGGCTTGTCTGGTCTGATGTTGGCAATGACGCCAATCGATTTTCAGTACCACGATACCTATTTCGTGGTGGCTCACTTCCACTATGTATTAGTGCCCGGCGCTGTCTTTTCTATTGTTGCGGCGGTTTACTACTGGATCCCTAAGTGGACAGGCAATATGTACGACGAAAAATTAGGCAAGATTCACTTCTGGTTGTCGACTATCTTCGTAAACGTCTTGTTTTGGCCACAGCACTATGTGGGCCTAGCCGGTATGCCACGTCGTATTCCCGACTATGCAGTACAGTTTGCTGACTTCAACATGATCTCTAGTATCGGTGCATTTGGTTTTGGTTTAATCCAAATCTTGTTTGTTATTATAGTGATCAAGTGTATCCGTGGTGGTGACAAAGCCACTGACCAAGTGTGGGAAGGAGCAGAAGGTTTGGAATGGACGTTAAGTTCACCTCCTCCTTATCATTCGTTCACCATTCAGCCTGACGTTAAGTAAATAATGGACGAGCGCACTCAAAAAAATATCAACCGCACTGCCATAATATTGGCAGTGGTGGTGGTGTGCATAGTGGCGGCGTTTTTCTATTTAGTGGATACACAGGTAACCTAAAGTGTCAGTACCTGAAATGCCACAGAAGCGCTCTATAGCCAAACTATTCATCATCCCAGTGGCGATGTTTGGGTTTGGTTATTTGATGGTGCCAATCTATGATGTGTTTTGTGACATCACGGGCATAAATGGTAAAACAGGCACTATTAGCGCAGCAGCGGCGGCAGCGACTCAAGTACAAGAACAACGCATTATCAAGGTTGAATTTACCTCAAGCGTAAACCAAAACGGACCTTGGGACTTCGGTCCTGATGTGCCAAGTATGTTGGTTCATCCTGGTCAGCCTTATTCCACGTCGTTTACCGCACGTAATAAACAAGGCGAGGCGCTGATTAGTCAATCAGTGCCCAGTGTGGCACCCTCGAAGGTAGCTGCGCATTTTAATAAAACAGAATGTTTTTGTTTTACGGAACAAAAATTTGATGCCTTTGAAGAAAGGGCAATGCCACTGACATTCATCATCGACCCGGATGTACCGGAAGATGTAGATGTCGTGACCTTGTCATATACTTTGTTCACAAAGGCGAATAACAATAACGGTTAACACTTATATAGAGGCAAACAATGTCCAATTCATCTGATAACAACTATTACGTTCCTCATGGGACCAACTGGCCGATCATCGGTTCTATTGGTTTGTCTACCTTGGCCTGGGGCTTCATCAACGTATTGAACGAGTCTGCAAGTGGCAAGTACGTCATGATGGTGGGCGCTGCTATATTGATTTATATGTTCTTCGGTTGGTTTGCTGAAGTTATTCGCGAAAGTGAGGCTAATACTTATAAAGCTTGGGAAGACAAATCTTTCCGTTTGGGCATGACTTGGTTTATCTTTTCCGAAGTGATGTTCTTCGCCGCGTTCTTCGGCGCACTCTACTACACCCGTATGTTATCAGTGCCATGGTTAGGTGGAGCAGGCGATGAAATGGAAACTAACCGACTGTTGTGGGATGGTTGGCAGGCTGTTTGGCCAACTAATGGACCAGGCGCAGTGGGCGGTGATTACCAAGCAATGAGTTGGAAAGGCTTGCCGTTGATCAACACCATTATCTTATTAACATCAGGTTTTACACTGACATGGGCTCACCATGCCTTAAAGCACAACAACCGCAAGTCGCTAATCATTGGCTTAGCATTAACGGTCGGTTTAGGTTTCTTATTCGTTGGACTACAAGCCATTGAGTATATAGAGGCGTATCATACAGGCTTAACCATGGGCAGCGGTGTTTATGGTTCTACCTTTTTTATGCTAACGGGCTTTCACGGTTTTCACGTTTGTTTTGGCGCCATCATGTTAACCGTGGTGTTGTTCCGCGCTATGAAGGGGCACTTCACTTCTGAAAGTCACTTCGCTTTTGAAGGCGCCGCTTGGTACTGGCACTTTGTTGACGTGGTTTGGTTAGGCTTATTTGTGTTCGTTTATATTTTATAAACTGACAATAAGAACATTAAAAAAGCGCCGCGGTTAAGGGGCGCTTTTTTTATTTTCTGCCTAGGCAGCTAAGCGGTAATTAGCCGCCGACTCCATGGGGGACGATCCATCCTAGTTGTGCGCCAAGTAGAATTAAGCCCAGCAAAAAAGCAGATAGTCCGACACGTATCCCCAGTGCTCTAACCGCTTTAGTTGAATTGCCCTTGTCTTTGTTAATTCGGTATAGTGCGGTAAATAGGCTGATAACGATAAACAGCAACAACATGACGATGATGATTTTAAAAAGCATAGTTCGAAGTTTGGTTTAACCGGAATGAAAAAAGCGATTGTAATCGGTGTGTACCTTTTTGGCTTGGCTTTATTGCTATCTTTAGGGGCTTGGCAATTACAACGCGGCCAGCATAAAGCACAATTAGAGCAACGTTATGAGCTAGGTCTGCAAGAACCGACATTGATATCAGGCACTCAATTTGGCGGCTTAAATAATTATCAACGAGTTAGTGTAGAAGGGCAATGGCAAAACCAGCACAGCTTTTTATTACAAAACAGAATTCACCAAGGCCAAGTAGGGGTTGAAGTACTCACGCCGTTCCAGCCTAAAGAAGGTGAACCGTTTATCATTAATCGTGGCTGGGTAAGCGCGACTGAGCTTGGTTCACTTGAGTTCATCGCAAGGTCGAAAGAGACGACTGTCACCGGCACGGTATATAAACCGAGCAAAGGGGTCACCATTGGAGAATCAATATTAGACACCGCTACTTGGCCCGTGGATAGTTTGTACTTTGATATGGCGGCTTTTTCAAAGCAGCTCGAACGGCCGTTGGCTGAAAAAGTATTGGTGCTGCAAGAAGCCGATACAGCATCGTTGAAAAAAATATGGTTGCCGGTCACTATGTCGTCAACCAAACATTATGGTTATGCCGTGCAATGGTTCGGCTTGGCCATTACATTTATTATATTTGGGTTTATCTGGTTCAGAAGCTCGTTCAAGAATAGAGGTTAATTATGTCTAGAAGCGCCAATCGTAAAAAGTTTGTGATCATTGTTTGTTTGTTTTTACTGCCGCTGGCTTTTTCATTCGTAGCTTATAAGATGCTGCCGGAAGGTTATAAGCCTGACAGTATGTCTAATAATGGACAATTACTCAGCCCCATCTATACGCTTAAAGAATTTAATCAGCTTTCTATCGAGGGTAAGTCATACGCCAACAAAGACGTAGAGAAAATATGGACGCTAGTGCACTTGATTCACGGTCAATGTGAAGAAGCCTGTAGCAGAATGCTATACGATTCCAGGCAAACGCGTATTTTACTCAGTAAAAATATCAAAAGAGTTAAACGTATTGCGGTGTTGCTCGATGCTGAAGCCAATTCAACTATGGATAAGATGTGGGATTCACACCCAGATATGACGGTTCTATTAGGCTCTGAAGGGGGAGTCGGTTCTCAGATATTTGGTGCGGTTCAAGGATCTGAAGATCGGCCTTTTTCGGCATTTTTAATTGATCCGCTTGGTAACGTGATGATGGAGTTTCC
>JBLIOD010000053.1:0-18534 GCA_047639475.1 Gammaproteobacteria bacterium | reverse complement strand
CTGAATAGCCATGGACGACGACTTGATTAACTGCTTCTTGCTTAAATTCGTCCGTATAGCGGATACCTTTACCCATCGTTTACCTCTCATAGTTAAGTTAAGTAACATTATTTACTATAAAAAGTGTACAGCAAACTCAGGCCGTATCAGTTTAGCTTCTGCAAAGACATAGTATTCCTTGAGCGGCTATTAAATTCAGGATTTAAATCAGTTTACTTTCTCGCCGTTGCGGACGACCCTTTGTTTTATTCGGGGAAATCGAGTGGTATCTACGGGCTCTTTAGGGATCAGCAACCAATAACAGGAGAGATACAAAAGCCCACTGGGAAAAAGGATTATGTGATTAGTATTAATGGTTCATACATCGCTGACTGGGAATTAGTATCCAATAATACGAAGTATTGCTTGATTCAGATTAGTTGTAAATAACGCTATAGGGTAGGACGGTATACTTAATTATGCCACCCATGGGTGAATTCACCGTACTTAGGACATCAATCAAAAAGTGATTCCTGGGCTGAATGCAGAGGGATAAAATTAGTGATAAAATTGCACAGCGTGTGAGAAACAGCATTTCTTAATATTGACTCTTGCACGTAAAACTATAATTGAAATTTGCGAGAGAAATTTAAATGAAAAACATCTTACTAGCGTCAGCTGTGCTGGCGACTTTATCGGCACCTGTTGCGGCCGAAGATATCAACGTCGGTATCATTCTTGGCTTTACGGGCCCTATTGAATCCCTGACACCTACCATGGCAGCATCAGCTGAAATGGCGTTCTCAGAGGCGTCTAAGTCTGGTAAGTTACTCGGCGGTCAAAACATAGTACCCGTTCGTGGTGATTCGACCTGTGTCGACGCGGCGGCTGCAACATCGACTGCTGAACGTCTTATCACTTCAGAAGCCGTTGTCGCCATTATGGGTGCAGACTGTTCGGGTGTTACCACAGCGATTGCAAATAATGTCGCCGTGCCTAATGGCGTTGTTATGGTGTCTCCATCGGCCACTTCCCCTGCATTATCTACTATCGATGACAAAGGTTTCTTCTTCAGAACAGCACCTTCAGACGCACGACAGGGTCAGGTATTAACCGACATTTTAATTGGTCGAGGTATTAAGGAAGTGGCACTCACTTATACCAATAACGATTACGGTAAAGGTCTGGCCGATTCATTCAGCAATGCTTTCAAAGCGAAAGGGGGTTCTATTTCTATCAGTGCAGCACATGAAGATGGTAAAGCGGATTACTCTGCGGAAGTCGGTGCACTGTCTGCCTCTGGTTCCAAATATCTGGCTGTTTTCGGTTATCTTGATCAAGGCGGCAAGGGCATTGTCCAAGCGTCTATCGATTCAGATGCGTTCAGTAATTTCATCATGGCTGACGGCATGGTTGGCGAGTCAATCCTGGCGGCCATTGGTGACGATATGAATGGCACCATAGCGACTGTCCCGGGTGGTTCTTCGGGTGCAGGTGCATTTCTGGCTTATGCAAAAGAGAATGGCGTTGCTGGCGATGGCCCGTATGCCCCTGAATCATACGATGCAGCGGCTCTCATTGTGCTTGCTATGCAGGCAGCAGGATCAACTGATCGTGCAGCTATTCAGTCAAAGATGAGCACGGTGGCTAATGCGCCAGGTAAAGAAATTGGCCCAGGAGAGCTAGCTACAGCACTAGAAATCATTGCCGCAGGGGGTGATGTTAACTATCAAGGCGCCACTAATGTTGATTTTAATGACGTGGGTGAAGTGTTCGGTAGCTACAAAGAGTTAGAAGTGGGTGATGGTAAATGGAATACTGTTAAAGTTCACTAGGCACTAGTGTTATTTATCTGGGCTTCACAATGAAGCCCAGAATTTCACATCAGAAGTAATTCTAAGTTCGAGAAGTAGACGATATTAGCGGGTTAGTTTCAACACTAACCAATTACAAAAAACAGAGCCTGATCGATCAACCACCGGGCCAACAGGACTAAAGGCGGTATCGAATTATATTCGGCCATCGGTTTGGTTCTTATCTTGCAGTATCAGCTTCATAGAGAGATACTGTTGAAAAGTGCTGACGACACCCTTTATCTGGCAAATAACAAAGAACGTAATCGAGTCTAGATTAGTTCGACAAGCAATGGCTCCACACAACGCTTAGACCATCAACGCTTCCTAATCGTCTCAGGCAATATGCCTCCGGGACTAAATCGCATCACCAACAGCAATACGAACCCCATAAAGAACAAACGCATGTGCTGTGCATTTTCGACTAAATGAAGTTTAAGCATATTGCCGTCGGCCATCCCTGAAGTACCGAACTGCATCATCCAGACGCCTACAGGCTCTGCTTCTATCCACGCAATCCAGATTAAAAAGCTACCTAACACAGCCCCCATGTTGTTACCCGAACCGCCGACAATGACCATCACCCAAATCAGGAATGTGTAACGAATAGGGCGAAAAGAAGTGGGTGTGAATTGGCCATCCAGTGTAATGAGCATCGCGCCCGCTATCCCAATCACGGCAGAGCCAAGAACGAAAACTTGCAAATGCCTGGCGATAACATCCTTACCCATCGCGCCCGCTGCCACTTCATTGTCACGAATAGCGCGCATCATACGTCCCCATGGGGAATCAAGGGCCTTCACGCTCAATATCAAAATAACAACCAATACCGTTGTAAAAAGACCGGCGTAGCAGAGCTTCACGAAGATACTCGACCCTTCAATGATAAATTGCTTCAGAGCCACTTGTTTGTCGACAGCATTTAACGAATTTAACAAGCCGCTATGCCACCATTGAATGAATTGAATGAACCAGTCGCTTGATTGCAAATCTATTTCGTAAGGCACTGGACGCGGTAAACCAGTGACATTCTTGACGCCTCGGGTAAGCCAGTCTTCATTTTTCATGACGGCGAGAATAATTTCAGAAATACCCAGAGTCGCTATCGCCAGATAATCAGCGCGCAAACCGAGCGCTACTTTACCCACCAGCCAGGCAACACCTGCCGCGACAAAACCACCAATTATCCATGAGGTAATAATAGGTAAATTCATGCCGCCCAAGTAACCTGTGCTGGCAGGGTCGACAGACTCAATTGCCGTTGCTGCCGGATCTAAAAAGTACCGTGTCAGGCCTAAGCCAATAACCACAATGGCAGTCATCATACTATTTCGCTGCTTACCTGCAACGATTTTTCGATAACATAGAATAGCAAGGGTCACCGTTGCAGCAAAAAATAATGCAGCGAGTAAAAGCTGGCCCCAACCGGCTTGCCATGCCTCTTCAACGGGTTGCTGAGACACCAAAACGGCCGTCATACCGCCCAATGCAGAAAAACCCATGACACCCACATTAATTAATCCCGCATAGCCCCACTGGATATTGACACCGAGCGCCATGATGGCGGATATCAGGCATAAGTTCATGATGCCAAGTGATACCGACCATGACTGAGCAAAACCAATAGTCGCCAGTAGCATGGCCACCAGAGCAAACCACAGCGTTGTTTTTTGATTGCTACTCATCGGGCTGCTCATATTACTTTGCCTTTTAGTATACCCGTTGGTTTAACCAGTAATACCAGAACTAAAATGATGAAGGACACCGCGAATTTATAGTCAGTTGATAACAATTGTAGTAAGCCATTGGGTTCGAGGCTCGTGGGCAGTAGATAAACAAACACCTTTTTATAGGCATAGGTAACCGCCACTTCTGAAAAGGCAATGACATAACCACCGACGATGGCCCCAATCGGATTGCCTACGCCGCCCACAATAGCTGCAGCAAACATCGGCAGTAACATCGCCAGATAAGTGAAAGGTTTAAAGCTTTTATCGAGGCCATATAGAGTCCCTGCGATAGTCGCGAGCGTAGCGGCCAAAATCCAGGTCACAAGCACGACACGTTCTGGGTTAACGCCCGACAGTAAAGCCAAATCCTCATTATCAGAGTAGGCACGCATTGCTTTCCCGGTACGGGTTTTTTGTAGAAACCAGAACAACGCAGCGACCAGCATGATGGCGATCACAATGGTCAAAGCTTGCGACGTTTTGATGGTTAAACCTTCACTTAAACCCGACCACTCCTTAAAATCCCGAGCGCGCATGATAAAACGCTCACCATCAGCAAAGCGCTGGTCATTCGGACCAATGACAAAACGAACGACGCCGTTCATCATGAACATCACGCCCATTGAGGCGATCATCAGAATAACGGGGACGGCCTTCTGCCGACGATAATGTCGATAGACCATTCTGTCAGTAAAAACCAACATCAGGATCGTCACCAAAATACCGACAGGCAGGGCGAGCAGGGCTGTGGGTAAAGGCCCGAAACTAACCCCCATTGATTGCAGCCACCAGGTCATCAAAATTGTGATCATGGTGCCAAAGGCCATCGTGTCGCCGTGCGCAAAGTTGGCAAACCGCAAAATGCCGAAAACCAGCGTAATGCCCAAGGCTCCGAGAGCGAGCTGCGACCCGTAGGCTAAACCGGGAACGACAACAAAGTTCAGTAAAAGTATAATGGCATTCGCCAAATCAGTTAAAGCTTCCATCTATCCCCCATTTTATCCACCAAGGAACGAACGTCGAACCTCAGGATTACCCAGCAAAGCCTTGCCGGTATCCGTGTGTCTATTTTCACCAATCACCAGCACATAACCCTTGTCAGCTATGTTGAGTGCCTGACGTGCATTTTGTTCGACCATCAATATAGCAACACCGGTTTGTCTGACTTCCAGAATTCTCTCGAACAATTCATCCATGACAATGGGCGAAACCCCTGCCGTAGGCTCGTCGAGCATTAACACAGAAGGCTGAGACATCAATGCCCGACCAACCGCCACCTGTTGACGCTGACCACCAGAGAGTTCACCCGCAAGTTGATTTTGTTTTTCGGCCAGAATAGGGAAAAGTTCGAACACCTGATCAATCGTATCGGTAATATCGTCGTAACGCAAAAAGGCCCCCATTTCCAGGTTTTCTCTCACGCTCATACTAACGAAAACATTATTAGTTTGCGGTACAAAGGCGATTCCCTCGGCAATTCGAGCCTGAGGCGTCATGAGGGTGATATCTTTTCCGTTGAATTTGACAACGCCCGATTTGAGTTGGAGCATACCCAGCATCGCTTTCATCGCAGTTGACTTGCCTGCGCCATTGGGCCCGACAATGACTGCTATTTCACCCTTATCGACAGCGATTGTGCAGCCTTTGAGTATATCGGCGCCACCGTAGCCACCCACCATGTTATCGCCAATTAAAAAACTCATGGCATAGTCTCTTTAGACTTAATTTCATTTTTATTTTCGTTAAACGCTCGGCCTAAATAAGCTTCGATAACGTCCTCATTGTTTTGCACCTCTTCAGCGCTACCTTCTGCCAATACTGCGCCTTCAGCCATGCAAATCACCGGATCGCACATGCGCCCAATGAAATCCATGTCATGCTCAATCATGCAAAAAGTGTAACCCTTATCCTTGTTGAGACGGAGAATCGCATCACCAATATCGCGCAGTAAGCTGCGATTGACACCCGCACCGACTTCGTCCAGAAACACGATCTTGGCATCAACCATCATGGTTCTGCCGAGTTCGAGTAATTTCTTTTGGCCACCAGACAAATTGCCTGCCAGTTCGTCAGCGATATGAGACAGGTTTAGAAAGTCGATGACTTCCATCGCCTTGTCATGTAGCTGATTTTCCTCCTCTCTCACTTGGCCGCGCCAGAACAAAGCATTCATTAGCTTTTCTCCCGATTGATTGCCTGGCACCATCATCAAGTTTTCGGTAACGGATAATTTAGAGAATTCGTGGGCGATTTGAAAGGTTCGGAGTAAACCTTTGGCGAAAAGCTGGTGAGGTTTCAGCCCAGTGATATTTTCGCCATCAAGAAGTATGCTGCCAGCAGTCGGCTCGTAAAGCCCCGCGATGGTATTAAATAATGTCGTTTTGCCCGCCCCATTTGGTCCTATTAAACCTGTTATCGAGCCTTTTGCAATTTGTATAGAGATATTATCGACCGCTTTTAAACCTCCAAAATGTTTGGAGATGTTTTTAACTTCAATCATGACTGTTATATATCCTGCCCTGTTTATAGAAGTGTTTGGTTCGCGCAAGATTTTACACACAAACAGGGATAAAACCTAGGCACAGTCTTATCCAATTGAAATGAGTCTACAGCAGGTATGAGTTCGTTCATGGCCGGATTGAAAACCATTACGTAACTTGAAGATGTAAAAATACTGATCCGCTAGTCGAATTGAGCTACCTGACACTAAATCATCAAAGTAAGGTGATCGTGACTCAGTACTTGATAAAGGTGAGTGACTATTCATACCAGCAGATGAGTCGGCTCATTCGTCATGCATGTTCGGCCGCACTCCCCCGAACTCTTAAATTAGATACTGAAACTTCAGGTAATTATTTATACCGCACTTATACAAATGTCAAAGACGAAATGCTCGGCCATATAAAACATCACCTTTTCAAAAAAAGCCGATTACAATAAAGATGAACTTACTGAATCGATATCACTTGTTCAGAACATGTTTTAAAAAAAGGGCTTTACGTTAAAAAGAACAAAACACTCAATTATGACTGGCTCTTCACGGCAAATTGTAAATGGGTTGTTAGTCAACAATGCAGTTGGTCTTGATAGACAGAAGCGAGATCAAATTAGAGCTATTGTGCACAAGCTAGAACAAGAATACAAAATGGGCGCTCATCACTCTGACGTGTTTGAACACAACTGGAGAAAAGCAGCTTGTAGTGTTGGTAGATTGAAAAGAGGCAACCCAACTAAACATGCCAACCTAAGGACGAGACTAGAGCAAATTAAGCATTAATTGGTATGTTACATAGGTTGTATACATGCATAGCCACCATTAAATCAAGGACTTGTGCCAAATTCGATTAGGATATTTACTCTAACAGAATTGTTTAAACGCGATCGTCCGGAATATGCAGCAGACTATGATGGCAATAAGGTGAAAGATTTGGTTGAGGCGCATTGCCGTCGTTGTGGCAGTCACTTAGGGCATATTTAATTGTGAATAAAAAAATGCTTAACTGCATTAATGGCGCAGCGCTTAATTTTGAAGAGGCTTAATTTGCGCTATTTATCTTGTAGTTGAAGATGGCAAATAGAGTGGCTACTATAGCTTTATTGGCCTGTGTTGAAAGTCCCGAGGACTTATCGGGGTTTTTACTAATGGAGCATGGCGCTTTGGTTCGATATAGTGGGCGGTAAAAAATTTATGCTAAAGCCTAAAGTCATCTCCTAGGTAGGCAGACCGCGCGCGTTCGTCTTGCAATATTTCAGAGGGGGTTCCGCCCACCAGCACTTTGCCCGCAGTTAGTATGTAGGCGCGGTTACAAATCCCCAGCGTTTCGCGAACATTATGATCTGTTATTAATACGCCAATGCCTCGTTGCTGCAGCATTCGTATTACTCGTTGGATGTCTTTAACCGATAGTGGATCGATTCCAGCAAAAGGCTCGTCGAGCAAGATAAACGAAGGTTCAAGCGCAACAGCTCGAGCTATTTCAACACGCCTGCGTTCTCCACCCGATAGCGTGACGCCCATGGCATGTTGCTTGTGATCAACACCAAACTCTTTGAGCATGGCCATCGCAAATTTCTTCCGTGATTCTGGGTTGCCTTTATTAGTGGCTTCTAATACGGCTAAAATGTTTTCTTCTACAGTGAGCCGTCTGAATATGGATGGCTCTTGCGGTAGGTAGCCAATGCCCTTTCTTGCCCGATCGTGCATTGCCATATCGTCAAGCGGGGTATTGTCTAGAAGTATTTGCCCTTCATTATGACGAATCAGGCCGATCATCATATTGAAGCTGGTGGTCTTTCCGGCGCCGTTTGGGCCGAGTAAACCCACTACCTCGCCACTACTGACATGCAAGCTCACGCCATCAACAATCGTTTTTCCGCGAATTTTCTTAACCAGATTTTTCGCCTGTAAAGTGCTTTTAGCCCTAGGTTTTCCAGCGGGTTTGGCTGGGGCAGCTTGATTCATTATTCTGCCGTTGTCTTTTTGCGTGGAGGGATAACCAATCGCGGACGTGATACTTCTTCTTCCGCTTGAGGGTCAGCCTCGATGCTATCCCCTTTGGTACTCTCGCTGCCAACAGTCTGCGTGGCTTTATCTGCTTCTGGCTTTTTACGTGGTCCACTGGTTACTTTTACTTTTTCAGTATCCATGTCGTAAATTATTTTCTTGCCAGTAATTTGGTTATTGTCTTGAGTGATTTTAGCTTTGTTTTGTAGCACGACAAACCCTTTGACATCGTCTAACTCAATTCGTAAAGCGGTGCCTATCGTGTCGGTGTCTTGACCTTCAGGGCGCTGGCTAAAGCTAGCTGGATTGCCCCTCGCAATGGCACGCTCTAACGCACCATCTTTGAGGTACGCTACAATTTCATCAGCCATTAGTTTGATAGAGCCTTGTTGGTATATCACGTTCCCTCGGTAAGTTCTTACGCCCGTTTGAAGGTCAATATCAAACTCATCGGCATCCAAAGTGGCTGGTTGATCTCGGTCACTATCAAGGGCATAACTTGGGAAGCTAAACGCAAAGAGGCACAAGCCCAAGCTCAAGGTAGCAAGGATAGTTTTTTTTATGACAGATTGAAGCATGTTAATTGTCGTCTTTTGGTTTAAGTTTAATTCTCATTCTCTTTGCTGTTGAAGCGCCACCTAGACCCGTGCCTTGGCTTTGAATGAGTTTCACATTGTCCGTCAGTAGTATCTCAGTTCCATCTGAAAATAACCAACCTGAATCTGCATAAATATGGAATGGGTTGCCATTTTCATCGTATTGAGTGATATGTGGCCGGTCAAGTAGCGCCTTATTATCGAGGGGATAATGCACCATTCTATCGGCTTCAAGTTCGTATTGCTTGCCGTCGGCATCGACACCGAAGGAGGAGAAGTATTCGATGTAATAATCTGGGTCATTACTGGCGAGCTCCTTTTCATCTTCGCTGATCCGTTCGAACAAGATGAACTGCATCCATAAAGTGAGTAAAATTAACAGCGTTAAAACGCCTATGACTACCACATTATGTCTATCAAATTGAATCATCTAGACCACGCCTGCCCGCAACAAATCGTGGGTATTGAGCGCACCCAATACCTTGGCGTGCTCATCTGTTACAAATACGCCATTGATAGCATGTTTTCCTTCTCTAGCGTGTTCTCGCATGGTTTTAACTAACTCGGCGGCCAATAAATCAGGCGCCACCGTATAGGGTGAGCTAGTCATAACTTCGGTAGCCAAGGTAGTTTGAGCATCAATGGGTTCAGCCAAAGTTCGGCGTATATCGCCATCGGTAAAAATACCGAGGAGTTCGTTTTGACTGTTTACGACGCCGGCCATGCCTAATGACTTTGAGGTCATTTCGGTGAGCAAGTCATCGAAAGAGGCTGAATCAGTAACAATCGGAAGCGCTTCGCCAATATGCATAATGTCGCTGACATACATCAACAATCGCTTGCCTAGCATACCGCCTGGATGAGTGCGGGCAAAGTCATCTGCGCTAAAGCCGCGAGATTTTAAAATGGCCACAGCCAAAGCATCACCCATCGCTAACGCGGCGGTAGTGCTGGCAGTAGGGGCCAAATTATGGGGGCAAGCTTCGCGTGCAACTTCAACGTTGATATGAATATCCGCTGCCCTGGCCAATTCGGAGTCAGGCTTGCCTGTCAGCGAAATCAGACTAACGCCCATGCGCTTTACGATCGGCACTATGTTCAACACCTCTGGTGTGTTGCCAGAATTTGATAAAGCGATGACGCAATCTTGCGGGGTAATCATACCAAGGTCGCCATGACTGGCTTCACCAGGGTGTACAAAAAAGGCGGGCGTGCCGGTGCTGGCCAATGACGCCGCTATTTTATTTGAAATATGCCCAGATTTGCC
The DNA here is from genome assembly GCA_047639475.1 of Gammaproteobacteria bacterium. Taxonomy (GTDB): domain Bacteria; phylum Pseudomonadota; class Gammaproteobacteria; order Arenicellales; family Poriferihabitantaceae; genus JAAELZ01. The sequence goes on along the minus strand of JBLIOD010000053.1, from coordinate 8,605 downwards.
CATCCCAATAACCACTATTCGTCCTTCGCAGGCGCGAATCGTCTCGCAGGCTTGATTGAACAGAGCTGCAGCGGCTTTGTCTTCAGACAGGCGATTTCTCAACGCGGTAAGCGCTTCAATCTCTATATCTAAAACTTGTTGGCCGTCTTCGCTGTAAGACATGTTTGCTAGGGAATTAATTGAGCAGCCGATTATAATGCAATTAAGCTGAACATAGCGCAATCCTCGGTGATTTGTAATTGATGGATTAGAGCGAAAATTAGGCTGTGTCTAATGTTTTCCAAACCATCCTCTATTTTGGTAGGATTGGCCCATGCCTGACCTAAAAAGCCCCAGTTCGATCTTATACAGCTTTCGGCGTTGCCCTTATGCCATTCGTGCGCGCATGGCGGTTCGGGTATCACGCCAGACGCTGGAGCTACGTGAAGTGGTGTTGAAAGATAAACCAGAGCAGATGCTGACGCTTTCACCTAAAGCGACTGTACCCGTCTTACATTTAACGGCGAAGGAGCAAGTGTTAGAAGAGAGTCTGGCCATCATGCTTTGGGCCTTAGAGCAACGCGACCCAGATGGTTGGTTAGGCGAAGGCGAATCGACTCTGGCAGAGTCTTTGGCGTGGATTGCTGCCAATGATGGAGAGTTCAAGCACTGGTTAGATCGCTATAAATATGCTGATCGACATCCAGGCTATTCTGAAGAATTCTATCGCGATAAGGCGATGGACTTTATCCATGAATTAGAACAATCCTTATCTAAATGCACTTATCTACTAGGCAGTAAGATGAGCCTGGCAGATGTGGCCGTCATGCCTTTCGTGCGCCAGTTTGCCTTTGTGGATAAGGCGTGGTTCGATGCTGAGGCGCCGCAACACGTGCAAAAGTGGCTAGCCGAGCACCTACAAAGCGACTTGTTTTTATCGGTGATGGATAAGTTGCCCCAATGGCATGAAGGTGATGAGCCTTACTTTATGAACTAAGGCGGTATTTACTGATAGCGGCTGGGTTGAATGTAAACCCACAGCCGGGTCTTTCCGGAATGACCAACTCTCCGTCAATCAACTCCATTTCTTCATTAAACAACTCAGCAAACCAAGGCATATGCTCCACTGAAATGCAATTAGGTGCGCTACCGGCGATGGATAAACTGTGTTCGGTGAATATATGACTGGAGATAGGCATGTCGTAACTGGCGGCAAGCGCAGCGACCTTTCTAAACTCGGTTAAGCCGCCCATTCGCTGTAAGTCGGGCATTAGTATGTCGCAGGCTTTGGCGTTGATCATGTCGCGCATGCCAAAACGGGTGTATTCGGTTTCGCCTGAGGCGATGGGCATATCGAGCTTTGCGCGCACCTCTGCATGGCCTACTAAATCATGTGCGGGGGTGGGTTCTTCTAGCCAGCCAATATCTAAGGCTTCCAATGCGCGTCCTAGGCGAATTGCTTGTTTGGCATTCAGCGATTGATTGGCGTCAGAAAGAATTTCAATTTCTGGGCCGACTGCTTCACGTAGTTTGGCGGCGCGCTGTACGTCGTCGCGCCAATCACCGCTGCCCAAGCGGAGTTTCATTGACTTAAAGCCTTGAGCAATAAATAACTGCGCTTCGGCGGTCAGTTCATCGATGCTTTGCGACAGCCATAAGCCGCCACTGGCATACGTTTTGATACGACTACGACAGGCGCCGAATAAACGGTGTAAGGGTTTGTTAAGCGCTTTGCCGTGCAAATCCCACAGCGCGGTATCGATGGCGCTGAGCGCGCCGATGGTCATGCCCTTTTGTCCGATCGGGTTGCATGACTGCCAAATGTTTTGCCAAATGGCTTCAATGAATTCAGCGTCTTGGCCTTCTACTAAAGGGGCAAAGCTGCGCACCGTCTCATCAAACGCTTTAAGGCGAACAGCGTTAATCGTGAACAAATAGCCTTCGCCTACCAAGCCTTCATCGCTAACTAGACTTACTAAAACGCAGCCCACTGAATGAATACTGTGAATAGCCGTCCCAATCGGTTTATCTAGTGGCAGTTCAATCAGCTGCGTATTTAGTTGGGCAATCTTCATACTTGGCTAATGACTAGTTTTTGTATGAAGGGTCTTGTCTGTCTGCGCGGCGTTTCAACGCGGGCCATTCGTGTACGCCTGGCGAGAAAGCGGCATATTGCTTGCATGACATTTCCCATAGCGCCGGATCAGCTGTTTCTAATGCTAGATCGCTGCCCGCAGTGCTCAACGCAACTTCACATAATCGAATTAAGTAATACATGTTCATAAAGGCTTCGCCCGCTGTTTTGCCGACAGTTAAGAAGCCATGGTTGCGCATCACCAAACATTTGTTATCGCCTAAGTTTTCAGCAATGCGAAAGCGTTCGTCCAGATCTACCGACAAACCTTCCCATTCGTGATAGCCCACTTTGCCGTACAGCATAGAGGAGTCTTGCACTAAGTGCGGAATATCTTCTTTGAAAGCAGAGGCGGCAATTGCTGTGGGCGGGTGCGCGTGAAATACAAAATGGTTTTCGGGGTGATTTAGATGGATCGCACTGTGAATAACAAACCCGGCAGTGTTCACGTCAGGCGGTCCTTCTAGCACATTGCCGTGCTCATCCACTTTGATTAAGTTAGAAGCGGTGATCTCTTCATACAACAAGCCAAAGCGATGCATGAAAAAACTGTGATCCGAACCGGGCACTCGCGCGGTAATGTGATTCCATACGGTGTCGTCCCAACCCATCATTTGAGTCAGTCTAAACATCGCAGCAAGGTCAACCCGCACGTCCCATTCTTGTTGGCTGGCGGCGGTCGCGTTTTTAAAGTCGTCGGCAGATACCGTGGTGTCTTTTGCTGTCATAGTGTTAGGTCATGCGTTTGTTGTTTAGGCGCGTAAATAAGTATCGGAATCTTCTTCTAATACGCGTACGGCCATTAAATGGTTGGCGTCTAGTCCGAAGGTGTCACAAGCTTGTTGGTAGATATCAGTGACCATATCGCACATGGGTAATTTAATCTCTAAGGTTTGTGCAAGCTCCAGCGCGAGCTTCATGTCTTTTAAGGCCATGCCTAAGGTAAATGAAGGATCGTAGTCGCCATTCAAAATTGGCGGGCCATAGCGATCAGCCACATAACTGCGACCAGTACTGTTTTGGATGATACTCAGCATTTCAGTTGCGTTCACGCCCGCCTTTACGCCCAGCATCATGGCTTCAGCCAGCGCAATACTGTGTAGGTAACATAGCACCACTTGTGAAATCTTAGCGGCATAACCCGCACCTGATTTTCCCAAGAAGCGGATGTCTTTGCCGATAAGGTCATAGATCGGTTTGTGTTGCATAAATGCAGCTTCATCACCACCCACCATAATGGTTAAGGTGCCAGTAGTGGCGCCTTCATCGCCGCCAGAGACAGGGGAATCAAGCAAGGCAACGCCATTTTGTTTTGCCGCTTCCGTCATCTTCTGACAAGTGGCCAAGTTATTGGTGCTCAGTTCAATCCAAGTGCTGCCCGGCTTTGCATTGGCAAACACCCCTTCGTCACCAAAAGCGAATGCGTCTATCTGTTTTGGACCCGGTAGTGATGTCATCACTATATCTGCTTCAGCGATACTTGCACCGATATTGGTGATGGCCAATCCGCCCAGCTTTACTAGCTTGTTGGTTTTCTCACTGTCTAGGTCAAACAGACTAACGGAATGTTGCCCGCTAGTAATGAGATTGGCAGCCATGGGGTCACCCATTACACCAAGACCGAAAAATGCGATATTCATTGGGAAAGCTAGCACGTGATTAGATGAGACCAATTTAACCTCAGTGAGTTAAACAAGTACAATGAATATAAGTGATAGGTAGTATCGTATTAGCTAACTTAGTGTTCTTTAAACCGCATGATAGAAATTATCCCCGCGCCGCATCATTCGTGAGTTCCGCTAAAACCCAGTCTCTAAATATTTTTACCTTGGGCCTTTGTAGGTGTTCTTCTGGATAGCAGAGGAAATAGCAGAACTTGGTTTCTTCGCTAACGTGTTCTGAAAACAACTTAACCAAATTGCCGCGCTCAACATCCTTAGAAATCATCGCAACATCAACTAACGCAACGCCTTGTCCTTCAATGGCGGCCTGAACCGCTAAAGAATCCAGATTGAATTGCGGGCCTTTATCGGGAGCAGGTCCTTGATAGCCTGCCGCCTTTAGCCACATTTGCCAGTCCGTTGCGGCGCTGAACTCTCTGCGCCAACTGCTGTGAAGTAGTGTGTGGTGTTGTAAATCTTCAATACTATTAATGGGGTACTTGCCAGATTGTAATTCTGGGCTGCAAACCGGCACCACGTGCTCCGCAATTAAGCACTCGGAAATTAAACCTTCGTATTCGCCCGAGCCATAGCGAATAGCGAGGTCGACATTCTCTTTATGTAAATCAATTTTAATGTCAGTGGCATCAATGCGAATTTCGTAATCCGGTGCGAATTCTCTAAAGCTATTTAAGCGCGGTAATAGCCATTTCATACCAAAGGCAGGCGCAACCGATACCGTAAGGTGTTGTTCATCTTCTCGCCTACGCAGTAAATCACCTACTTCTCCGAGGCGATCTAGTCCTTCGGTCAGCGCTGGCAGAATAATTTTTCCTGAATCGGTCAACGACAATGCGCGAGTCAGGCGGTTAAACAAGCGCACACCAAAATACTCCTCCAATAGCTTTACCTGTTGGCTAACAGCAGCAGGCGTAACGTTGAGCTCTTGCGCCGCGAGCGTGAAGCTCAAATGCCTCGCGGCAGCTTCGAACGAACGCAAGCCATTTAAAGGGGGGAGACGTCTAGGCATGTGTTGGTATAATCATACAATAGAAAAACTGGGTTATCACTTAAAGTATTGTCGTTTGTAAGCGTCTTATAATGGCATTAAATTAACACCTATGGAAATATTAGTTGTTCGTAACTAAATATTTTCTAAAGCGTTATTTAGACAATTACCCATACGGAGGTCAAGATGATTTGGTGGTACAACACAGTTTTTTTAAACAGACAAGATACCTATGTTGCGGTTCAACCAACACAAGGCGCAAAGAAACAAATAACAAAAGCGGAGGCTATCATGCGTAAAGTGACTAAAATTCAAAATTATTTAAAGGCAAGAAAACAGAGATTAGGTTTTGAGAAAAACCTAGCGATCATGGCAAAGTTGAGTCGCGATCAATTAGATGACATCGGTTTTGTGCCAACAGATTTGCAAAACCTGAAACTAGGTACTTACAAGAAGCCAATCGTGGCGGTTAAAGCAGAAACACAATCATGTGAGATATGTTACTTGCCAAATATGCCATTGCAAAACCCTGATGCAGATTGCGGTATCGCAGAAAGCGATTGCCCTGTGGCAAAAGCAGCTTAGGAGTGAGTTAATTAACTTTAAACAGGGCCTAGCAAGTGATGGCTAGGCCCTGTAGTGTTTTACCGCATTACCTCTGTAGTGCTAATCGGAAACGGTTTTTATTTAATTGCGTGGTAACTCCCTTGGTGCATGTGTGACAAGTTCACAGCGCCCATCCGTTACGATAGCCTGCTCCCCTAGCGACATCATCATTCTTTGCTCACGATTAACCATTAACATATGCATAAAAAATACCATGCCAGGTTGCAATACTTGAGTATCCCCTTTTCGGATTAATGGGTCTTCCATCCAAGTCGGTGGGAATACCGCTCCCATGGAATAACCGCACACATTGAGATAATGATTTCCGTGGCCCGCTTCTATATAGGCTTTGCTATGTGCCTCAAATAAATCACCGACGGTATTCCCAGTCGTCAGCGTATTTTCAACGGCTTCAAGCGCGTGCTTGCAGGTATCAAACATCTGCTGTAGCTCTGGGTCGACCTTACCGATAGCAACCGCCAACGTTGTGGCGGCGTGATAATGTCTGAACGGAGCGGCGAATTCGTGAAACATCACATCGTTGTTGCCAATAGTGCTGCTGCCCGAATGGTATCTAACCAAAGGCGCTTTAACTCCTGCTCCCATTGGCCAGACATGTGCCGGTGTATCGCCGTCACGGCGCCAGATGGCGCTATGCATTTCAGCGCGAATGTCCCCTTCACGTGCGCCTGGAACAGACATCTTTAACGCTATATCACGCGCTTCATCACAAATTTCCCCTGCGGTGCGGATGTACTCTAATTCTTTTGTACTCTTTACTAAGCGAATTTCTCTCACTAGGTTTGAGGCGTCAATAAGCTGAAACGCATCAATCAGCGTGGCATCTAAGTCTTTACCTCGCTTTGCTGATAGTCCATAGGCATCATATTCGACGCCAATTCTTTTGCCCTGCATGGCGTGCCCACGCAACATATCTGCCACGTCTAAAGCGGGGTTTTGATCGCCAGAGTCGACCCAAATACGAATGTCTTTGATAGTCGAAGTGACTTCAGCTTGGTAGTGATCTGCTGACCTCGTCACCAAGGTTACTTCACCATTGACCCCCATAAACAAAGTTTGAAATAGAACAAAGCCATCGGTGTCATACCCTGTTAGGTAATACATGCTTTCTTGTTTGAAAAGCAGCATTCCGTCCAAGTTTTGCGCCGCCATTTGCGCTCTAAGTTTTAATTGGCGTTCTTCAAACTCTCGATGATCAAACCACAGTGCCATTGTTAGCCCTCAGTAGGTGAAAATTTAAGGTCACCCTATTTTGCGGGGCATGAAACTTGCCTATAGTATCGAATTTTAAGGCGACGCAAAACACTTTGTATTTAGTTGTTGTGTAGCAGCTTATCGAATAATCTTTTGTAAACCTTGGATAGCGGTACTCAATAAGCCCGCATTAAGCGGTTCTTCCTGATAAACCAAATACAAAGGGCGCTCAAAGACTGGGGCGCCCTTAACTTTGTGTAGCTTCCCTTGATCTAGCAAGGGTCCAACCATACTGGCAATAAAATAGCCGGAACCACCGCGGTTTAAAATATGCTCAAGCCCAACAGAGCCTAGGCCCACCGAAAGTTTGATGGTGGGGGCGTCAGGGAAAGCGAGGCTATATTGGCTTTTGTAGGTGTCACCCCAGTCTACGTATATGTAGCCAGAGCTACGGCCAGTGCTTAATGTTCTAGGCTCGGTTGAAACCAAGATGACTTCTTCTGTTAATAGGGGCTCTATTTTTACGCCTGGGCAATGTTGGGGCTCGTACAATACCGCCAACTCTAAAGTGCCGTCGCGCATTTGGCGCATTAACGCGTCGGAGTATTCAGCGGTTATTTGCGTTGCAACATCTGAGGCGTTAGTTTCCATCCACGCCAGCCAAGGGGCAGCTAAATGCGACCAATGGTTTAGCTGAATGCCTAGATTAACAATCGCCGTAAATTCTTCGGGCAGCGCCACTTCTTGCCTTGCCCGCTCCCATGCCCGCACCACATTGAGCGCATGAGGGTGAAAGCGTTGACCGCCCGCGGTTAGTTCAGCGCCGCTGCGTTTGCGAACAAACAGGGTGCGGTTTAGCTGTGTTTCAAGTGCCTTGATTCTGGCACTGACGCTGGACTGCGTCACGTGCAGCTTTTCAGCAGCCAGTTGAAAACTGCCAGTAGTGGTTACTTCAAGGAAGGTTTTAATGTGGTCAATGTACATTTTGTGAGCGAATCAAATCGATATTATTAATATTACCATCCATTAATATCCATTTGCTTGGTTTAAGCTTAGGTTTTACAATTTGATCATCGTTTCACTAATTCATTACTAATGAACAACGCGCCACCGCTTGCCCAAATGGTTGACCTAGACCAGTACCCGATTCATGAGCTAGATAACCCGGTGACTCAGCAATTGATAAAGGATTGTAGAAAAGATTTGGACAGGGTGGGCTGCGCGCTAATACCGAACTTCATGCGTCAAGAATCACTTGATAGAATGCAAGACGAAGCCAACCGCTTGATGCCGCAAACCTTTTGGTCACAAGACCGACATAACCCGTATATGACCATGGATGTGGACAGTTTGCCTAACGACCATCCGCAGCATTTTTTTCAAGATCGCAGTAGCGGGTTTATTAACTCTGATTTACTCGAAGGGCATTCCGACTTAAACACCATTTACCATAATGCTGTGATGACACGCTTTGTGGGTGAGTGCGTTGGGGCGTGGCCGATATACCAATGGGCTGATCCCCTCGGTTGTAATCCCTATTCAATCATGGGCGACAACCAGTACTTTCCTTGGCATTTTGATGGCAACGAATTCACGGTTAGCATTTTGGTTCAAGAGGCAGAAGAAGGCGGTACGTTTCAATACGCGCCCGATATTCGTTCACCCAAAGAAGAGAACTTTGATGAAGTCGGCAAAGTGCTAAGGGGTGAATCTGATAGACCGCATTCGTTAGATTTGCGAGAAGGAGATTTGCAGTTATTTAAAGGGCGTTATTCTCTGCACAGAGTGACGCCAGTGAAAGGAGCGAAACAACGTATCATCGCTTTGCCCACTTATGTACTAGATCCGACTTCGGTTAACCGCCCTGAACGCGCTAAGCAGTTTTACGGCCGTGCTTTACCGATTCATTATGAGCGAGAGAATATTCGCCCAGATGCCCTTACTGATTAAGTTGGCTGATTAATCCGCCGGATTAAACAACATAGTTATTGCAGGCGTAGT